>VXMH01000081.1 GCA_009841235.1 Caldilineaceae bacterium SB0661_bin_32
ATCGAGCCGGGCATACCCGGCTCGATTCTGGGCAACGGCGTCCTGTTCATCCTCTTGAACATCAGCTTTTTCCGCCCGCTGGACGAATTCTTCGCCGATGGGGAACAGATCGCCGGTCGGATAAAAGGCACGAAGCCGGCGCCTGGATTCGATGAGGTCCTGATGCCCGGCGAACCGGAAGCGCGTTCAGCTGCAAGCCGCCAAAGGGATGGGATTCCCCTGGACGATACTACCTGGACTCAGATCGTCGAAGTCGCGGAGAAGTTGGGTGTTGACCCAATCGTCTGACAGCTAACCGGAGAATGCGCATGTCACGAATTTCCACATCATCCTGGAGCCTGCACAGGACATTGGGGTCCCCGCCGCTCTATGGGCCGGGCGATCCCGGGCCGGGGCAGCCGTCGAACGGGGCAATCAGTTTGCTGGAGTTGCCATCTGCGCTGGCGCAGGCCGACATCAACACCTTGGAAATCGTTCACTTTCACTTTCCCACGATGGATGCCGCCTATGTAGATGAACTGAAAGCGGCGGTCGAGGAGGCCGGAATCGAGCTTTTCAGCGTTCTGATCGACGCCGGCGACATCACACACGCAGACGGGACGGTGCGGGCCGGTGAGATGACTTGGATCAGGTCGTGGCTGGACTTGACGGCCCGCTGCGGCGCCAGCCATGCACGCGTTGTCGGAGGATATGAGCCTGTGGAGCGCAACTGCGCGCCGCTGCTGGACCATCCTGTGCTGCAGCGCAGCGCACAAGGCCTGCGTGAACTGGCCGACTACGGCTCTGCAATCGGTGTGCAGGTAATCACCGAGAATTTCCGCGAGACGACGGATCGAGCGGACCAGGTGCTGGCGATACTTGAACTGTGTGAAGGGCGGGTCGGGCTATGCGCCGACTTTGGGAACTACAGGGGCGAGAACCGATACGATGAGCTGGCAGCGATCTTTCCCAAGGCCGATTCCGCGCACGTAAAGGCGTTGTACGACGAGAAGGGTCAGCCGGATGAGGATGAGTTTCGCCATTCGCTGGGAATGCTCTCGGAGGCGGGTTTCGACGGTCCGATGTCCTTGATCTTCGATACGCCGCTGCACGGGAACAGCACTGAGTGGGACAATCTTGCGCAGCTGCGGACGGTTGCCGCGTCGTTCTGTGCGTGATAGGAGCGCCAGCGCCGGGACTTGCGGTATAATGTTCGTTCAGAGGATGGTTACGAAGAGGTGACTGACCCGCATCGAGATTTGTGCCTGGGATCGTCTGCCAATCAAGAGGTCTATGAAGGCAAAACAGTCCATCGAAATCGATGGACTGTTCGTTTACCGCTATTTTGAAGCGGTAGATTGCCGACGCGTTGCCCGGTCGCTTAAAGGTTTACCCTACCAGTTCGGCATCGAGGACGATTTCGTCAACCGAGGCCAGGGCCTTGGAAACGGGGCAGCCATCCTTGGCCTGGGCGGCGTACTCGGCGAACTTTTCGGCAGACAGGCCGGGAACTTCGGCCCGGCATGTCAACTCGATCTTGCTGATGGCGGGGCCGTCGGTCAGATGGACGGCGGCCGTCGTGTTGACACTCGTGGGAGTGAAGCCATCGCCGCTCATCAAAGCGGAGATAAACATTGAGTAGCAGCCGGCATGCGCTGCGCCAATCAGCTCTTCCGGGTTGGTGCCGGATCCGGATTCGAAGCGAGAGGCAAAGCTGAAAGGTCCTTCGTAGAGGCCGCTGCCGAGTTTCATCGTGCCGGAGCCTTCATTCAGTGTGCCATTCCAGGTGGCGGAGGCGTTGCGCACGGTCATGGAGATTCCTCCTGATTGTGATGTGCCGATGGGCGTTTGGGAAGCAACCGAAATTGGATGTGAACCGGTTGACAATTTGAGATAATTGGGTAACAACGGGCAGAATTTTAGCACAGTCTATCTGACAGATCAAAATATCGGGCAGGCACAAAGCCTGCCCTTACCCGACCGTTATGGGCGTGTGAATTCCCTGACAGCCACTGAATGGTTGCACCGAGGGCGGGAGAGCAGTACATGGAGATTACGAAAGCGGTCATCACCGCTGCCAGGCGCACGCAGAGAAGTCTCCCCCTGCAGACGATTATCGACAGTGACGGGGTGGAGAAATCGGTCTTGCGGATTCTGGTGGAGGAGGTAATCGACGCCGGCGTCGACGAAATCTGCGTCATCGTTTATCCGGGCGATGAAACGGCCTATGCTGCGACGGTCGGAGAGCATGCCGGCCGACTCCAGTTTGTTCAGCAGGAGGAGCAGCTGGGCTACGCGCACGCGGTATACTGCGCACGGGAATTTGTTGGTCGCGACTCCTTTCTGCACCTGGTGGGGGACCACTTGTACGTCCGCCCAGACGGAGGGCGTTGCGCGGCGCGCGTTGTCGAGGCGGCGCGCTCTCATAATAGCTCGGTCTCTGCGGTACAGGCGACGCGGGAGACTCTCCTGCCTTACTTCGGCGCGGTGGGCGGCCACCGTCTGCCCGGGCAGACGGGGCTATACCAGGTGGAGACCGTAGTTGAGAAACCCACCCCCACCGAAGCTGAACAGAGGTTGGCGGCATCCGGCCTGCGCGCGGGCCACTATCTCTGCTTCTTCGGCATCCACGTACTGACGGCAACGGTTATGGATTTACTCGGTGGGCTGCTCTCCTCTACGGCTGCGGCAGGAGCGGACGGGAGCCCCGGCGCCGGGCTCTCGCTGTCGGCAGCTCTGAATCTACTGGCGCAGAGGGAGCAGTACCTGGCTTTGGAGCAGCGGGGTATGCGTCTCGACATCGGAGTGAAGTACGGCTTGCTAACTGCCCAAATCGCGCTGGCTTTGAACGGACAGGACCGAGATGAAATGCTGACCCGGCTGCTGGAGCTGCTGATGACCCGCTCGATGCAGGAGGGGGAGGAGCCGATATAGTTTTCCGCGGCGAACGGCCGGCATTCTACGCGGCGCGGCCGCCACATAGCCGGACCTACAGAGTTTTGAGATGAGTACACTGGTCGGAATCATCACCGCAGCGGATGAGGATACCCGCAATCGCTCGCTGGAGCAGTTCGCCCGCTCCGCTTCTGCCGAGACTTTGCTGCGGGAGTGTGAGGCGTTGGACCGTCTGCGGCGGGAGAACGAAAACCTGTATGAACAGGTGCGGGCCCTCTTTTTCCTGCACTCGATTCACCGGTATCATCTGCCGGGCAAGCCCGGTATTGCCGGCAGAGGCGTAATTCCTTTTCGAGGATACGAAGAGCTGCGCAACCGCCGTTTCGAGGAGGCGATTGAGACGTTCCTGCGCCACCAGGCGCAGGCTGGGCCCAGCGATGCTCTATCGAGCGGGCTGTCCGCGGCCTACCGTCAACTCGGCTTCCAGACGCTGGCCGACCAGGTGCGCCGCAGTGTGCGCTCTATTGCGGGCAACCAATGGATGTTTCGGATCGGCCACCCGAGCGATCATCCTCTGCGCGTCCATCGGAGACTTCTCCGCCCTCTCGAAAACGGACTCTTTCCCATTCTGCGCGAAACGACTCCTGTGCGGATGGACCTGACGCACTGTGGCTGGAGTGACATTTTCTTTCTGGGGATGGACTTCCCTGAAGGCGCGCGGGTGCTGAATGTTTCCATCGACCTGAGCGTAGAAAGCGCGGACCCAACACAGGCCCAGGCGCCGCGACCGCCGGTGGAGGGTTATTTGCGGGTCATTGACCGGCCGGTTCTGCGGCTGGCCAGCGTTGACCTGCAGGCGAGCGCCGAGATTACGACTTTCGCCGAGGTCTTCGATTTTGCGCGCGACCATCTCGGTCTGTTGAAGGCTGCGCTGATTGCGGCCGGCATCGTGCCGCCGGGCATGGAGGGGGCGCACCAACCGCTATCCGATCTGCTATCCCAACTGGTTGGCTCCGGCCAGGGGATTGAACTGGTGAGCAAGGTGAATGACATCCCCAAGGGATCGCGTTTGGCCGTTTCCACCAGTCTGCTGGCCTGCCTCATCACTGTTTGTATGCGGGCGACCGGCCAAGCCGGGTCGCTTACAGGCGGATTGAGCGAAGTAGAGCGCCGGCTGGTGGCGGCGCGGGCCATTCTGGGGGAATGGCTGGGGGGATCCGGCGGCGGCTGGCAGGATTCGGGCGGCGTCTGGCCGGGGATAAAGCTCATAGAGGGAAGGTTGAGCGCAGAGGGGGATCCCGAGTTTGGCGTCAGCCGGGGCAGGCTGTTGCCCGGCCATCATCTTTTTGGGGAGGACGAGATCAGCGAAGAAACCCGGCAGGCGCTGCAAGCCAGCCTGGTCCTGGTTCACGGCGGCATGGCACAGGACGTTGGGCCGATACTGGAGATGGTGACGGAGAAGTATCTGCTGCGCTCTGAGGAGGAATGGATGGGGCGGCAGCAGGCGATTGGCGCGTTGGACGAGATATTGGGGTATCTGAAGGCTGGCAATATAAAGGCCATTGGCGAGGCTACGGAGCGCAACTTCAAGGGGCCGATTCAAACGATCATTCCGTGGGCGGGCAACCTGTACACGGACAGGCTGATCCAGCAGGCGCGCGCTGCGTTTGGCGAGCATTTTTGGGGGTTCTGGATGTTGGGCGGGATGTCAGGGGGCGGCATGGGATTTCTCTTTGATCCTCGCCACAAATCCTCGGCGAAGGTCCGGCTGCAGGAGATCATGGACAAAACGAAGGCGCGCATGGAGCAGTCCGTTCCCTTCGCGATGCAGCCGGTGGTCTATGACTTTGCGATCGACGAGCGGGGCTCCTGGGCAGAACTGCACGGAAGAGCAGGTGAGACGGAGCGCCGGGCGGACGGGCCCGCGGCGCTCATGCCGGGAGATTACTACCGGCTGACCTTTCCGGACATTTTGCGCCGGGACCCGTGGCTTCTGTCCTCTGCCCAGCGGGCAGAACTGGAGATTTTCAGCGCCCTCAGCGCCGGGGATCCGGCTCTTGGCGACGTTCTCCCGTCACTCTTCCAACGCATGCTGCCGCAGAAACAGGAGGAGGAATCACAGGACTCACTGTCGGCAATGCTGGCGGCAAACGCATTTGACCGCGAGCAGCATGAACAGATTCGCGGCGATCTGCGCAGCGGCCGGATCGGCTTGGCCCAGAACCGGCTGCCAACGCGCAGCCTGATCGAGGAGGTTGCGCCCGAGGAGCTCGTTGACGCGACGGCAGGGTTGCCGGAACGTTTTGACGAGATCGGCAGGGCCGCGCTGAAGGCGGGGGAGGTGGCGGTCGTCACTCTGGCAGGGGGCGCGGGCAGCCGGTGGAGCCAGGGTGCGGGCGTCGTGAAGGCGCTGAACCCGTTTGCGCGTCTGGCGGGCCGGCATCGCAATTTCATCGAGATTCACCTGGCCAAGAGCCGCCGCAGCGGTCGACTTTGCGGTACGCCTCTGCCCCATGTAATCACCACCAGCTATCTGACGCACCGAGCTATCGCAGACGCGCTCGGCGACGGAGACGGCTGTGGACCCGATGGGCCGCTCCTGCTGTCACCGGGAAACAGCGTCGGCTTACGAATGGTTCCGATGGTGCGGGACCTGCGTTTCGACTGGGAGGAGAGTTCGAGACAGGTACTTGATATACAGGCGGAGAAAGTTCGGGAAAGCCAGCACAATGCTCTGATCAACTGGGCGCGTTCGCAGGGGGAGGGCAGTGACTATGTCGACAACCTGCCCGACCAGTGCATTCACCCTGTAGGCCACTGGTATGAACTACCGCACCTGCTGCGCAACGGCGTTCTGCGCGGGCTGCTGGAGGAGCGGCCGCAGCTTCAGTATCTGATGATGCACAACATCGACACGGTCGGCGCGAATGTCGACCCGGGATTGCTGGGCCTGCATATCAGCGCACAGGGGGCGATGACCGCAGAAGTGATCCACCGGCGGCTGGAGGACCGCGGCGGCGGCCTGGCGCGGGTCGACGGCAGTGTGCGTCTGGTGGAAGGCATGGCACTGCCCCGGGAGGAGATCGAATTCCGTCTGACCTATTACAACACCAATACCTTCTGGATCCACATCGACCGTCTACTGGCGGCGCTGGGACTGGAGCGGGCGGCCCTGGAGGATGAGGAGACCGTAGCGGAGGCGTTGGCACGCATGGCGGCGCGGATGCCGACCTATGTGACGTTGAAAGAGGTAAAGAAGCGCTGGGGGCGAGGGCAGGAAGATATCTTCCCCGTCACCCAATTTGAGAAGCTGTGGGGCGATATGACGGCGTTGCCGGAGATGGATTGCGGTTACGTTGTGGTGCCGCGTATGCGGGGCCAGCAACTGAAGGAGATGGCCCAATTGGACGGCTGGCTGCGGGACGGCTCCGCGGCCTACGTGGAGGATCTGTGCGACTGGCCGGATTGACCGGAAGGTTGTGCTCTATGCCAGCACGGGGTTGGGCGCGTCGGGCAGATGCTGGTAGCTGGGATCCTCCCTTTGCTTTTCGAGGATGGCGGCGATCTCGCGCCACGTGGCCACAATACCGACCGGGATGGTCGGCAGGTCGTCCTCTATCGCTCTATGGAGCTTGCCCAATTTGTAGCACGGCACCGCGGCGTACATGTGATGCTCGATGTGGTAGTTCATGTGCCAGTAGAGGAACTGCACGAACGGGTTTACTCTGAATGTGCGGGTGCAGAGGCGAAAGTCGGGAATGTTGTCGGTGAGGCCGACATGCTGTGTATTGTTGCAGAGGAAAAGCAGCCAGCCGCCGTAGAACGGTGCGAGTGTTACCAGCACCGGAAGAAGCCAAAGGCCCGGGAATACGGTGAAATGCAGCACCAGAGAGACGACGGTTAAGAGAAGATGACCAACCAGGAGAACGCGCGCCCAGTTGAATAGGCGCCGGCGCTTCTCCGTCGCATCCGGCGGGAACAGTATGTACTCCCAGTCCCCTTCCTCACCTTCCAGACGCCCAAAGCTCAGGCGAACCACCCCTTTTATGCGCTGGAACAGCCCCGTGGGATTGATGAGTGCGATCTGGCAAAAGGCCTTGCGCGTGAAGTCCACCGGCAGAACGACCTCGAGATCGTCGGGCTGGTGCAGCGTGTACTTGTGGTGTTCCTGATGACTGGCCCAAAAGTAGACGTGGTTGAACCAGCCGAGGAAGCTGAAGACGCGCAGGAAGAACTCGTTGAGGAATTTGGTACGAAAGACGGTGCGGTGACAGAGTTCATGGAAACCGTTGAGGAGGAATGCGTAAAAGGTGCCGTGCAGGAAAAGGGCGATGAGGAGGCCCCACCACAGCCCCGCCTGCAGGGAAAACCAGGCGGCCGCGCCTGTCAGCGCCAGGAGGCCCAGGTGTCCGAGGGACTGCAGAAAGCCGAACAGATCGCTGCGTTTATTGAGCTCGGCAAGGACGGCCCGATCAATGGGCGATCTGTACCAGGTAATCTTGGATTGTGCGGGTCCGTACGTCATGGCCGGCGGTCCTTTCCATATCGTGCAGCCAGAGTTCCCGGCTGCCCCGGCAGGCTGGCGTTTGTAAGGCGTGAGATACAGGAGGATTGTACCTGATTCTCGATAGGCGCGCAACCGAAAAGAGGCGTGCGCCCCCGGCATTGCAGGAGGGCGCACGCTTCAAGATGCCGCTATATGAAACCTGTGCGAGAGTCTTCGACTTCGCGCAGGGATTACGTTAGCTACCGACCTGGACTGCGGGCGCCAGCTCAGAGGGAGCCGCTACGGAAAAGGCGACCTGTCCGTCCTGTTCAGCGGCGATGACATGGTCGCCGCTGCCGACACGTCCGTCGAGGATTTCCAACGCCAGCGGGTCAGCCACAGTGCGCTGTATGCTGCGCTTTAGTGGACGGGCGCCGTAGGCCGGGTCATAGCCGTCCTGAACGATCAGTGCTTTGGCCTCATCGGTGAGCTCGAGTGAAATGTCGCGGTCGGCAAGCAGAGCACGCAGCCGTTCAAGTTGAATTTCAGCGATGCCCTCCAAGTGAGCGGCCGACAGGCTGTGGAAGATGACGATCTCATCGACACGGTTGAGAAACTCCGGCCGAAACTGCTGGCGCATGGCCGTCATGACGCGACGCTCCACCTCTTCATCGATCCCGGCGACGTCCAGAATGTACTGACTGCCGACATTGCTGGTCATAATGATTACGGTGTTGCGGAAGTCGACGGTGCGGCCCTGCCCATCGGTCAGCCGGCCGTCGTCCAGAACCTGCAACAGCACGTTGAACACCTCGACGTGGGCCTTCTCGATCTCATCGAAGAGGACGACCGAGTAGGGGCGGCGGCGTACAGCCTCGGTCAGCTGGCCGCCTTCGTCGTAGCCGACGTAGCCGGGCGGGGCGCCGAGGAGACGGGCGACGGTATGCCGCTCCTGGTATTCGCTCATGTCGATGCGAACCAGGTTGTGTTCGTCATCGAAGAGATACTCGGCCAGGGCGCGCGCCAGTTCGGTCTTGCCAACACCGGTGGGGCCAAGGAAGATGAAGCTGCCGATAGGGCGGTTTGGGTCTTGCAGACCGGCCCGGCTGCGGCGAATTGCGGCGGCGACGGCGGCGACGGCCTGTTCCTGGCCGACCACACGGCGGTACAACTCTTCATCCATGCGCACGAGCCGCTCGCGCTCCCCTTCCATCAGCTTGTTGACCGGGATGCCGGTCCACTCGCTGACGACGGCGGCGATTTCATCGTCGTCGACCTCCTCCTTCAGAAGCGCGCCGCCGGCCTGGATAGCAGCCACATTTTGGGCAGCTGCGTCCAGCTGTTGCTGAAGCTCGTTCATGCGTCCGTAGCGCAGCTCCGCAGCCCGCTGCAGATCGTAGTCCCGTTCGGCCTGCTCGATATCGGTGCGCAGCTGCTCGCTTTCCTCTTTCAGGGCGCGCAAGGCCTGGATGGCGGACCGTTCGGCCTGCCAGCGGATGGAGAGTTCGGAGCTGGTTTCCTGCAGGTCAGCCAGCTCCTTTTCCAGGGTATCCAGGCGTTGTTTACTCGCCTCGTCGGACTCCTTGCGGAGGGCTTCGCGTTCGATTTCCAGCTGCATTACCTGGCGTTCCAGCTCGTCCAGCTTTTTTGGCTTGGAGTCGATCTGCATGCGCAGCCGGCTGGCCGCCTCGTCGACCAGATCGATGGCCTTGTCGGGCAGCTGGCGATCACTGATGTAGCGGTGGCTGAGCTGCGCGGCGGCGATGACTGCGCCGTCGGTCACGCGAACGCCGTGATGGACTTCGTAGCGCTCCTTCAGCCCGCGCAGGATGGAGACGGTGTCCTCGACAGAGGGTTCGCCGACGAAGACGGGCTGAAAGCGGCGCTCGAGGGCGGCATCTTTCTCGATATGTTTGCGGTATTCGTCAAGGGTTGTAGCGCCGATGGCGTGGAGCTCGCCGCGGGCCAGCATCGGCTTCAGCATATTGGAGGCGTCCATGGAACCCTCGGCGGCGCCCGCCCCTACGAGTGTGTGCATTTCGTCGACAAACAGGAGCACATCGCCCTCAGCGTCCCGGATTTCATTGAGGACGGCCTTGAGCCGTTCCTCGAACTCGCCGCGGTACTTTGCGCCAGCCAACAGCGCGCCCAGGTCCAGCGCAACCAGCCGCTTGTCCTTGAGCGTCGTCGGTACGTCCCCGTTCACTATACGCTGGGCCAGGCCTTCGGCGATGGCGGTCTTGCCGACGCCCGGCTCGCCGATCAGAACGGGGTTGTTCTTGGTGCGCCGGCTGAGGATCTGAACGACCCGGCGGATCTCCTGATCGCGCCCGATGATAGGGTCCAGGTTGCCTTTACCGGCTTCGGCGGTCAGGTCGCGGCCGTACTTTTCGAGGGCTTCGTACTGGGCTTCCGGGTTCTGGCTGGTGACGCGCTGGCTGCCGCGCACGGCGGCCAACCCCTGCATAATGCCGTTGTAGTCGATGCCGCGGCGCTCCAACAGTTTACGGACTTCACCGCTACGGGCCGAGGCCATCGCCATGAGTAGATGCTCGGTCGAGGTATACTCGTCCTTCATGTTGGCGGCGATGGTTTCCGCTTCTTCGAGAAGCTGTGCCAGTTCGCGCCCCATTCGCATTTCCATTGTACCGCCGCTGACGCGGGACTTGGCTGCCAGGCGCTGTTTCAGGTCGGCCTCAAGGCTCTTTCGGTCTCCCCCCATCCGATCGATAACGGCCGGGACGACCCCTCCCTGCTGTCGCAGCAGGGACAGGAGGAGATGCTCCGGATCGATGCTGGCGTGTTTGTATTCCCTGGCCTCGTTCTGGGCCTCGATAATTGCTTCGCCAGCTTTTTCAGTCAGGCGATCGAATCGCATTAGGCTCTCCTTTTCAGTTCCGCGCTCTATTCGGCGAAAGACAGGCTGGTCCCTGTCCGGACCGGCAGTTGCCGTGCTTTTTATAGTTCCATTTTAGTCTGCGATCATCACAGGCGCGTTTGCGGAGTGTAAGAAAAAGATATGCGGGCCGCCCAACACGGCTGGCGAGGCGGGGACGTCCGGCTACAGGAGGGCGGTCAGGGCAAGGAGCGCGCCGCTGAGGAGGAAGAAGAGGGCGGCCATAAACAGAACGAGGGAAAGGGGACGGCTGGCACGCAGCAGGGATCGCCTCCACAGTAGCGGGACAGATGACAGGGCGATCAGAAGCGCGCCGACCAATGTTTCGGCGGGCAGTCTGGGAACAGGATTATGCCAAGGGGAGCGAGAGATCCGGCGCACGGTCTCGGCTGACGGGACGGGGACGGCGATTTCAGCCAAAACGTCATCCATGCCTCTGCGGCGGACGTATACTGACAGGTTCCAGTTGCCATCGCGGTTGAGGAAGGCGCCTTCCGCGGCGAAGGCGTCCTCGCCCAGGCTGGCCAGATCGAGACGCGCCTGCCCCATCTCCCCCGATTCATGGAAGAAGAAAAGACGGACCAGCTGCACTTCGCCGATGTCAGAGGCGTCGGGACGGGAAAGATGAACCCAATAGCGGTTGTGGCCGACCTGGTTGGGGGATACCTGCAGGTGTACGGCCAAGTCGCCTTCGTAGGCCATTTCGTTGAATGGCAGCAAGGGCGCGGCAGGCGCCGTTTGCGGCGGCAGGTTCGGCGTCGGCGTCTGCACAAGCACGGCCACGGCAATGAACAGCAGGGCTATTATGCCGGCCTCCGCCGCCACTCGACGCGAGAAGCGCCTCAGCTTGCGCTGGGAGGTGACGGTCTCTCCGGCGCGCTGAACGGCGCGATTGTTGAAAAAGGCCAGTGCAATGATGGCGACGACGATCGCCAGTTTTATGAGAAGAACCCGGCCATAGGTTGTATGGATGAGGCTGCCGGGGTCGGGCAGCTGCACGAAGCTGCTGAAGAGGCCGGTCAGGGCCAGTATGAATACCGCTATCTGTGCGCTGAGGGAGAAGCGCTTCAACAGGAGGACCATCCGATCCGGGTCGGGCGCTGCCTGCCGGCGATGCAGAAGAAGCAGCAGGATGGCCAGGAAGATCAGGCCGCCCGCCCAGACTGCGGCCGCGACGAGATGTATGTAGTCAACTGCGACGGCCCAGCCGCTCCCGGGGGCGGCCGCGGCGTGGCTGCTGGCGGAATAGGTGAAGAGGGCTGCTGCGGTCAGCAGGGCCGCGCAAGCGGGTACGGACCGGCGGAAGAGAACAGTTGCCCAGCGGTTGGGGATTAGAAGAAGAAAAACGCCCGCCAGCAGCGTTTGCCGCATCAACAGGAGCCTGCCCGGACGGGTGGCGAGAAGGAGTTCCAGGAACCCGTCCAGTCCGCCGAGGCGCAGAGACTTGACGAGAAACTGCAGCCAGCCGGAGGCGATCAGGAGCAACACGCCGACGATTGCGGTTGAACTGATCACCGTCTCAATAAGAGGGTCGGGGCTGTTGTTCGATTGCGGCCGGATCAGCAGCCAGCGCATGGACAGCGGACCGACCAGCAATGCTGCGCCGAGCAGTGAGATCCAGCGGAGGAGGGAATCGGAAAGGGGCGGCAGCCCTTGCCGGCGATTGACGGTGACCTCGACGGCGACGCCAGCGGGACGCGTGCCGTCGGGATCCAGGATGGTGAGGGGGAATGAGCCGACCCACTCATGACCGTCCACGCTGGAGAGAGTCTGCCAGACGACGGTATAAACGCCCGGCTCGATACTCTCCAGGGGCAGGGTCAGGTGGGTGGGGTCGTCGGGGTCGATTCGCGGATCGCCGGATGGAATTTCGGTTCCGTCGGCGGAGAGGATGCGAGCGCCGGTGAAGGTCTTTTCCAGCGGTTCGCTGAACCAGAATTCGATGGCCTCAGGAGGCTGCGTGAGTTCTGCGTTCGGCTGGGGGGCGGCGCGTACGAGCAGGGCGTGGGCCTGGACGGCCTGGGGCGACAGAAGCAGGGCCATTGCCGCGGCGAACCACACCAGTGGCAGGCCAGCTGCTTGCATCTTTTGGACAGCCGCCCAAACTGGCTTGGCCGCGCCATGCCCGGGAGCCTTCGACATCGTGCAGCTAACTGTTCTTTCCGCCCGGTCTGCGCGAGATGCCTTGAGACCGGCGTTCGCTCAGCCTCCTGCGCCTTCCGGCCAGGATAACGGTACCGAGCAGCAACAGAGCCGGCGCAGCGCTACCCAGGCAAGGGATACCCGGACCCTGGTCGGCCGGGGCAGGAGGGGATTCGGTGTCTTCATCAGCCGGGACGGGAGGGGGGGTCATCGCTTGAGTCCCTGTGCTCTCCGCGGTTTCCGTGTTCGTGGGCGGAGGTTGGGCCTTCACTGGCGCGGGTGTTGCCGCAGTTGTTGGGACGGTTGTTGGTGAGGTTTCCGCCCCCGGCTCGTCAGCCTGGAGCGTGAACTGAAACTCGCCGTCGGCTTCATCGCCGTCATCTGCGGACAGAGTACGCCAGCGAACCGTGTAGACGCCGTTGGGCAGGTCCAATTGGAGCGAGACGGTCATCAGCTTGCGGTCGTCATCGTCGATGGCGGCATCGTCCTGATCAACCCTCTGGCCGTCGGGGCCGTAAACTTCGAGGGCGTTTTGCCCTTCACGGCGAAACAGTTCCTGGGTGAACCAGACCTGAACCTGCTGCGGCGCATGGGAAACAACCTCGCCTGCAGAGGGCGTGGAACGATCGTAGTCGGCATGGGCATGGACGGAAATGGATAGCAGGTAGTGGATGGTGACCAGTATCAGCGCTACCCACAGCAGTTTTGCGATACCTCTTCGCAGCTGGTTCGCGATCACTGGTTAGCCTCCGTGGCTGTGGTCGTGTCCGTCGTCATGTATGCCGTTGGATTCATCTTCAACGCAGTTGTCATTTCCGCTGTCCTGGGCGCCGTTGTCTTCGCTCGTTTCGTCGTCGTCATGGCTATGACCGTGGTCATCATGGCTTGTCTCAGACTGTTCGCCCTCTCCCTGTTCGTCCGCTTCCATCTCCTCCTCGGGCAGTTGCAAGCAGGCAAACCAGTCGAAGACGCTGCTGGAAAAATGGTGCTGCCGGTCGTGCGCGGCGGCGGAGAGGGGCAAAGCGCTCTCCAGATCGTCGTCGGCAAGGGCCGCCGTGAGCTTTGTGAGTGTTTCGGTCAGCGTCTCCGCCTCTTCGGCCAGTTCTTGCGGCCAGTCGACCGCTGTAAGGAGGGGCACCAGGTATTTGATCTGTCCGGCGTCCCCCGGCATGATGCCTTCGCCGTCATTCAGGCGTTTATGCAGCGCGTGGATGTCGACCTTGTCGAGAAGATAGGCTGCGGAGACGGCGTCAAAGACGGAATAGGCGAGTTTCTCCGCGGCCATCTCGTCCTCAACTGTCTCAAGTTCGGCTACGCGGGCTTCAAGACCGGCGATCCGCTCTGTCAGCGTCTCAAGCGTGGGGGCTTCATCCTCGTGGCCGTGGCCGTCTCCTTCGCTGGCAAAGGAAGGCGTGATCGCGGAAGCGGCATAGAAAACGGCAAAGACGACTGCTGCACACAGCAACAGGGCGGGTAGGCGGCCGAAGTTTGGTGCTTGCATTGGAATCTCCTTCTGCTGGGACAGATAGGCAACTTGCAACGGTCAGGGGATTGAAGCAGTTCAGATTGACTCAATTGTATCATCTGGGGGGCAGTAAGGAATACATTTGCTGTTATGCGGGTCAGGGCAATTGCATCTGAATGTGTCAACTTCCTGGGAGGCTGCCCGGAACGTAGGGGCAGGCCTTGTGCCTGCCCGCGCACGCCCACCCAGACCGCATTCTCCACCCACCCTCACAGACTTCGGTAGGGGCACTATTGGCAGTAATCCAGGCCAAGGCTATTCAGGTCGTTGTTGTCGATTTCCCGCAGGCTGGCAGGAACGCATCCAGTCAATCTGTTGCCTCCGAGATAAAGGGTCGAGAGGCTGGTCAGATTGCCCAGTTCGGGCGGTATCGAACCGACAAGCTCATTGCCGGAGAGATCAAGGAGCTCCAAATGGATGAGAGCGCCTAACCGCGGCGGAAGCGTGCCGACCAACCGATTTTCGGGAAGCTCGAGCGCTGTAACCCGTCCGTCGTCGTCCGTTTTGACGCCGAACCACTGAGCGAGAGACGCGGCGGAATCCCGCCAATTTGTACTGTTCTCCCACTGCGCTCCTCCGGTGGCAAAGTAGAAGGTAATGAGCGCCTCTCTACAGGTAGGCAGACGCGTGCTGCTGAGATCCTCGATCCAAATGCTGAGTAGATCAGCCGGCATACAGCCGGTGAAATGGTTGCCTGAGAGGTGGAGAATCAGCAGGTCATCAAGCTCATTAAGCCACCATGGAAACTTCCCGGTCAGGCCGTTGTCTGAAAGTGCAAACACTGTCAGACGGGTGAGCTGGCTGAGCTCGGTTGGAATCGGGCCGCTCAAGTCGTTTCCCGACAGATCCAGCCAGGTCAGATTTGAAAGATTGCCCAATTCAGCGGGGATTGACCCACTGAGGTTGTTGTCGTCCAACTCAAGATTTGTCAGGGCAGAGAGGTTGCTCAATCCAGCCGGAACTGTTCCCTCCAGGTTGTTGCCGGAGATACGCAGGACTCTCAGGTTCGGGAGGCTTCCCAATCCGGCTGGTATGTACCCACTCAGCAGGTTCCTGTTGAGATCCAGTTCAGTAACGCTACCGTTTCCGTCGGTTGTAACGCCCCGCCAGGCCCCCAGCGGCTTATCGGTCAACCAGTTGCCGTCCCGGGCCCAATTCTCACCGCCGGTGGCATGGTAGACGGCGACCAACGCGTCTCTTTCTGAAATGGAACCCGGCAGCACGCTGCCCAGCGACTGCGCCCGAGTGGCTGAGAGTGCGGTGGTCACTGTGGGTATCGGTGAAGCAGTTGGCGCGGCGGAGAGGGAGCGCTTGGGAGTGGGCCCAGCCGAAGGTGCCGCCGGCATGGCAACCGTATTGGCTTCAACATCAGAGGACTCTGATTCCGAGACACCGTTGTGGGTCACTTGGGCCTTCAGATTTCGGGGCGGCCCGGTTGGCGCGTCCGTAGACGCGGCCGGAGCTACGGATGAGGATGCAACCGCAATTTCAACTGGACCGCTCCAGTCACTTTCGGAACTCTCGTAAAGGGCGCGCACTCGTACCTTGTAGCGCACGCCTTGATCCAGACCTGTGATCAGTTGGGAAGGAATCGTTGGATAGGCGTTCCCGGGACCGTCGCTCCGGGCCGGAAAGCTCTCCCCCACCCGCGCCCAGGTGAGTTGATATTCGAGCGGCGGGTCGGCTGGAGCATCCCACGACACTTCCAGTACGCCAGGCCGGCTGCTGTTCACGCGCAGTCCGCTGATGGCCTGGCTGCTATCTTCAACAAGTTCAGTGTCCGGGAGAGAAGAAAGAGAAGGGAGGACAGCCATCACCGCTGCCAGGACCAGCCAGGCGCCCAGCACGAACAGAGCCAACCTGATCTGATTCTTCTTCAACATTGGTGCAAGGGCCTATTCAAAGAGAATCGATTACAGACAGAAAAGCAGCCTGCGTTGTTTTTGCCTGAACCGATCGAGAGGTTGAAGACAAGAAGACCAGCCAGAATTCTTATGGGGGACGCAGCTCAAAGAGAAAAAAAGAGACGACATCTCTCAAAGTGCAGAATCGATGCCGCCTCCCTTTTTGATTCAGGTCGGGGCGAGAGGATTTGAACCTCCGACCTCTTCAACCCCATTGAAGCGCGCTACCGAGCTGCGCTACGCCCCGACACAGGTAGGAGTATATCATGCGGCAGCGGAGGGACAAAATCGAACTGTGCGATACCCAGTGCAGCCGTCCGCGACATGCGGCCAGTCAATCGCCCAGGCGGGAGTGGACGAAATCGGGTGCGCCGTTGAGAAATGCGGCAACTGTCATAGGCTTTTTCCCGGCGGGCTGCACCTCGTGCAGAGCCAGCAAGGCGTCGCTGGCGCCGACGGCGACGCGGCCGTCGATTTCGACTACAAGGCCGGGCGCGGCGCTGCCGGTGATGACACTGCCCTGCCACAGTTTGAAGTTTCGGCCTTTCCAAGTGGTGAAGGCGGCCGGCCAAGGTGTATAGGCGCGGATCATGCGTTCGATGCGCGCTGCCGGCATTGTCCAGTCGATGCGGCCATCCTGCTTTTTGACGAGCCGGCAGACAGACGGTTCGCCGGGCAGGTCGGCCTGTGCGACAGGGGCGGCATTACCGGCCAGCCAGCTGGGAATCGTTTCGGCAAGCAACTCTGCGCCGCGGGCCGCCAGCCTGTCGCTGAGGGATGCGGTCGTATCGTCGGCAAAGACAGGCAGGCGGGCCTGGGTGAGCACAGGTCCGGTATCCATGCCGGTGTCCATCAGCATAACTGTTACGCCTGTCTCGGTCAGCCCATCCAAAAGGGCAGCGGTGATGGGTGACGCGCCCCGATAGGCGGGGAGAAGGCTTGCATGCACATTCAGACAGCCATACTTGGGGATCTCCAACACGCTCGGCGGGAGAATCTGTCCAAAAGCGGCAACAACGATAAGATCCGGCGCCAGCATGCGCAGCCATGTGATCGGGTCCGGCTCATCCGTCGCGGGCGGGGCGTCAGTTCGACGGAGGCGCTCCGGCTGCATCACCGGCAGGCCATGTTCCAAGGCGAACTTCTTGACAGGTCCGGCGACCAGACTTTTGCCGCGGCCGGCCCGTCGATCGGGTTGTGTGACAACGCCGACAACCTGCCAACCTGTTTGCGCTGCCATGCCATGCAGGACAGAAAGTGAGGGCAAGGCGAAGTCAGGCGTGCCCATGAAAACGATGCGGATCGTTTCTCCGGTTGAAGTCTTGAGAGCTGCTGGTTGAACGACCATAGAAGCTATTGTAGCACAATCTCCAGGGCCGTTTGGAAACTTTCAGTGGAGACCTGCGTAGAGTAGTTATGACGGCATGCAGGCAGTAAAACAGTTTCTTGACGGATAGGTTATCCGCAGCAAGGTTTGCAGAAGAAATCGTCGATTCCCTCGATGTCTGGATGTCGTGAATGTGAAAAAGGGGCCAGCGGGACTGGCGACAGAGACGAACAGTTCGATTGAGCAATCGCTGTCGCACGCAGCCGACGGAGAAGAGCAGTGGAGAACAATAAAGACGATCAGCAAGACGCGGTAGAATCCTCGGAAACGGGGTCGGATGGGAATGAGGAGATGAATTCGGAGCCGTCTTCTTCGACGTCCGGCGCGGGATCGACTGGCGAACGAGAAGAGCCGCTCCCACCCACCGCAGACGGGCCTGACGACGGCGGCCATGGCGAGCATCCTGAACCGTCCCCTGCCGAACAGTTCGCGGACTCGGCACGCACGCAGGCCGGCGAGGCGGCCAGTGCACTGCGACGCGGGGAGTTCATGCACAACGCGGCTGTCGATGTAACGGCTGACAGCGACGACCGGTTGATCGCGCTGCTGTGCTATGTGACGCAGGTGCTGATCCCGCTGGTGATGCCAGCCATAGTGCTGTTGAGTGCGAGCAGCAAAAAGCGCCCGTTCCAACGTTTCCATGCCGTCCAGAGTCTGGCGCTATCGATAACCTTCATCGTGTTCGTATTGCTCTTGAGTGTCAGTTTGACGATCGTGGCAGTGGTGCCGGTCATTGGCTGGCTGGTCACAGGGCTTGTTGTAGCTTGTCTGATGCCGCTGCTGGTGTTGATGGGCTTTATGGCCCTGGCATACTACGGTTATCAGGCCTATCAGGGCAAGCGGTTCTCGATTCCCGGATTGACGAGTTTTCTGCAGGACCAGAACTGGATATAGCCACATGGTGAGACGGCGTTAAGAAGGAAGATCCCTCTTCTGGCCGCGGTTAACTCACCACTTTTCAAGCTGAGAGGCCGGGCAAGCGATGGCGCTTGTCCGGCCTTTTTTTGCGCTCTTTGAAGGCGTCAGCTTTGCGTCTGCCGGATGTCAGCTTGTTGTTAGGAAAGGGCATATAGTTCGCGTATACTGATGGCGAGGTTAGAAATCAGATTGCGCGGCCCGAATGGACGCGACAGCGCTCCGCAACAGCCAGGACCGGTTCTCTACGGGGTGACAGTATTGATTTCCCTCCCTCAGGACGATTGGAGGAAACCGTGTTCACCGAAAACATTGATGAGCTGGTACGTTGGGGATGGATAGTCTTAGCCGTACTGTTCTTCTTGTTCGAGATATTCACCGCCGGGTTTGTGCTGCTCTGTTTTGGCATCGGTGCGCTGGGCGCGGCGCTGGTGGCCTTTATGGGTGCAGGCATGGCATGGCAGATCGTCGTCTTCATAGTGGTTACGATAGCTGCCGTCGTGCTGGCGCGGCCCTTCGCCGACCGCATTTCGCGGCCCGGGGTGCAGCCGATCGCGGGCAACCGCATGATAGGCAAGTGGGGGGTCGTCTTACAGACAGTTGACCCGCTTGAGGGTACAGGTATGGTACGGGTAGAGAGCGAGAGATGGCGCGCCGAGTCGATGGAAAGCGTGCCGTTGGAGGTAGGCGAGG
The DNA here is from genome assembly GCA_009841235.1 of Caldilineaceae bacterium SB0661_bin_32. Taxonomy (GTDB): domain Bacteria; phylum Chloroflexota; class Anaerolineae; order Caldilineales; family Caldilineaceae; genus Bin5. Next base: position 18,823 of record VXMH01000081.1, read on the forward strand.
TCGTGAAGGTGGTGGGCGTAGACGGTGTACGTCTGCAGGTTCAGTCAGCCGATGAAGAGAGCGGGGATTCAGACGAGCAGGTCGAGTCAGCCGCATAGCAAAGGAGATGTGAAATGATTGCAGCACTGGGGCCGATTTTGCTACTGGCGCTTATCGCCATATTCGTGATTGTCGTCGCAATTGCAAGCATCCGCATTGTTCAGCCATATCAGAAAGGCGTCATCGAGCGTCTGGGGCGCTACCAGCGCACGGTCCAGCCGGGCCTTACCTTAATCGTGCCCTTCGTTGACGCTATCCAGAAGGTGGACATGCGGGAACAGGTGGTAGACGTACCGCCGCAGGAGGTGATCACGAAGGACAATGTTGTGGTTACCGTGGATGCGATCGTCTACTTTGAGGCCACCGACCCGGTCAAGCTGGTTTACAATGTAGCGGATTTCTATAGCGCCGCTACCAAACTGGCGCAGACCAATCTGCGTAACGTAGTTGGCGAGATGGAGTTGGACGCGGCCCTGACGAGCCGCGATCATATCAACGCCAAGCTGCGCGAGGTGCTGGACGACGCCACTGACAAATGGGGCGTACGGGTGGTGCGGGTGGAGATCAAGCGGATTGACCCGCCGGCGGACGTCACCGAGGCGATGCACCGGCAGATGAAAGCCGAGCGGGAGAAGCGGGCCGCCATTCTGGACGCCGACGGCGACCGTCAGGCCCAGATCCTGAAGGCAGAGGGTGAAGCCGAGGCGGTGAAACGGGTGGCCGACGCGGAGCGGTATAAGTTGGAGGTGGAGGCCACGGGCCAGGGCAACGCCATTACGACCGTGTTCAACGCCATTAAGGATGCGGAGCCGGACGACAGGCTGATCGCCATCCAGTATTTGGAGGCGCTGAAGGTAATGGCAGACGGAGACGCTGCGAAGATCTTTCTGCCCTACGAGGCGACCGGTGTCCTGGGCGCGCTCGGCGGCGTGAAGGAGCTGTTCAACGAGCAGCCCAATGGAAGTAACGGCAGCCGGCCGTAGCCTGGAAGGAGGAGCGCGAACGAGGGTCTGTTCGCGCTCCTCACCCCTCCTTTTTCTTCTCTTCTTTACGCCTGGCCGACACGCATAACCTCGAAGATACGCCGCTGGGTCGCTTGCGCGGTGGCAGCGACGATGACGAACACCATTACGGCAATGAAGATAAGGGTGAGTTGCGTAATCTCGGCTTCAGCGATGACGGGCAGCATCGGCGGCAGGATGGCTTTGGAGTCGGCTGCGCTGCGAAAGAAAGGGGTGAAGAGAACGGAAACCCAGACGCCGATCATCGCGCCGGCGGCAGTCCCGTAGGCGACCAGCACCGCGTACTCCACGGCGAGCTGGATGATCAGCTGGCGGCGGAGCGCGCCGATTGCCCGCAAGACGCCGAACTGGTAGAAGCGCTCACGCAGCGAGGCGTAACTGTGCATCAGGAAGGCCATGATTGCCATGAGCGCCGCGGCCAGGAAGCCTACGGTGAGCGCGCCGAAGACCCCGACCCTCTCCAACTTCGCCTTCTCCTCGATCAGAGAACCGACCACATCGTGCCAGCGGAGCGTTTCGATGCCGCCGACCCGCAGCTTCCGGCGCACCTCCTCTCCTTTGTGGTTGTCCGGAGAACTCAGCCAGATCTCATAAGGATAGATGGCGCCGCCGATCAGGTGCAGATAGTCCAGATTGGCGATGACGACGATCTCCTCCTGCTCGACTGTAGGGAAGTAGTCGTAGACGCCGCTGATGACGAAATCGGTGCGCATGCTGATGCCGGGTTCCAGAATCACCCACAGGTCCAGGCGGTCGCCGACGCGCAGCAGCTGTTCTGTCAGGAAGGCGCGCGAGACCAGCACTGCTTCGGGCGCGGCGGCCAGCCGGTTCATCAGTCCGCCCAGCGAGTCGTCGGCGAAGTCCGAGCGGAACCAGGACACTGTGGCGAATTCAGCCCGGTCCACACCCATCATCCGTTTCGTCATCCCGCGGGGTGTGGAGAGCCCTTCGATACGCATGCCATAGTTGCCAACGCGGATGGCCCGGTCGGCATCGAACTTCTCGATAAACCAGGCGGGTTCGAGGGTCCAATCCCCCACTGTCTCTCCGTCAGTAACTGTAACGGGCAGGAAACGGAAGTCTCCGCCGGCCTGGTATTTTATGCGATCGATCAGCCACTCATCCATGCTTGCGGCGAGAGAGTGTGTATAGATCCCCAGGCCAAGACAGATGATCACGAGCAGGAGCGGATTCAGGTAGCTGTGTCCCTGTCGCCCCAACTGGCGCAGCGCGAGATGGAAGACCGTGCCCGGCAACAGACCTGCCAGCCTGTCGAGCAGGTTCATCATCGGCGAGAAGAAGCGCATTATCAGGAGCGACGCCGTCAGAATCACCAGGGCGGGCGCGAGGATCAGGAGCGGGTCGCTGTACAGTTCGGAGGCGTCCTCCTGCGCCAGAAGCGCGAACGCTTCCTGCTGGCCCAGCTGCTGGTAGGCGTAAACGGTCGGCACGATGAGGAGGAAGTCGAGATAGGCGCGGCGCCAGAGGGGGCCTTTATCCGGACGGGCGTAGGCGGTCTCGTATTCGACGATACTGGCGCGTGCTGCGGTGATCGCCGGCAGCAGGCGTGCTATGAAGGCCAGTCCCAGCGCGGCTGCGATCAACCAGACATCAACGCCCTGAAGAGAAACGGGCATTGGATCGCGCAGCGTGAAGTCAAGAAAGCTGTCGGTGTAACCCATGCCGCGGGCGATCAGCATTCCGAGGCCGAGACCCAGGGGCACGCCCAACAGGAAGAGCAGCCATTCCTCGACCAGCACGAGCCACAGCACGCGCACTGTGCCGGCGCCGCGGCTGACCAGTACAGAGGTCTCCCGCTGCTGGGAGCGGGCGATAATGCCGGAGATCAGCACGAGGAAGTAAAGAAGGAAGCCGATGGCGGGTACGTTCATGCTCAGGAGCAGCACGGTCAGCGTCGTCTGACGCTGCACGAACTCTTTGAGCGGATCGAGCGGTGAGACATCCAGTTCGGCGCCGGGAAGGTATTTGCCGATGACGGTCATGCCCTTTTCGAAGCCGCGGGCGTAGGCGGCGGCAAAGGCCGGATTGAGTGTGCTGTCGTCGAGAGAGATCCGCCAGCTGGCGAAGCGGGAGCTGCCGGCCACCATGGGTTGCACGCGTTGAAGGTAGTCGGCGCGCCGCACGAACAGCGCTTCCTTCATCGAGATATCGGGCGGACGGAACCAGAAAGTGTCGTCCGGGTCGCGAGCCCGCCACAGACCGACGATCTCCACTTCAATACCAGGCAGTGCGGCAGTGGGCGCAATGCGGAACTTTTCGCCGGGACGGACGCCCATGTCCGCGGCCAGGTTGTCGTGCATGAGTACGGGCAGGAGGCCGGTGGACGCCTCGTCACCGGTTGCGTTTTCCCAGACGGAGCCGGAGGTAATAGCCAGCTCGGGCGCGACGCCAGCCAGGTAGACGAGATCAACCTGTGTCAGGAACTTGCTTTCTGTGCCGTAGCGTTCGTCGCCTTCCGGGGACAGCAGCATCATGCTGCCGCTTTCGAGGTGGACGCCGACATCGTCGATGGGAAGACCGATCTCGCTGGAGAGCGTCGCGGCGACGCTGCGCCCTGCCCGTTCAGCGGCGGGCACATCCATGGGTTTGCGAGAGGAGGGGAAGAAGTAGACGCGCGTCGTGAAGGGCGGGCGGCCGGTACGCGCGCTGAGCGCGTCCAGCTCTTCGTTCAGAATCACTCTGTCAACGGCCTGGGCGAAGAAGCCGGCGCTGCTGAGCAGCCCGACGGTCAGCACGATTTGGAAGAGAGCCAGCAGGGTCAAGCCGAAGTTGCCGGCAAGACGCTTGTAGGTGAGGAGTGTCAACCCGCCAATGAGGCGGGGTACGGTGAAGAGTATGCGCACAGGGTTATTGATGAAGCAGTGCGTGGTGCGTGCAGAGCAGACGCCTCACGCACCGCGGCACGGCACAACCAGGTCAGGCGAGCTCCTTGGTCTGCACAGGTTGGCTCAGCATCTCCTGGCCGGGGCCCCACATGAAATGTTCGTTGAGCCTTTGGTTACCATCCATCTCCATGAGTTCCTCGAAGACGCCGAGTGCCTGATTGTAGGAATGGGTCTGATTGCATTCGAGTGCATCCAAGAGGAGGAGTGAGCGGTCACCGGTACTGAAAGCGAGCAACTCCCTTTCCATTTCCAGTACTTCGGGCAGGATCTGGGTGTAAAGGATCTTTTGCGGCAGCGGGTCCACGCGGATGGGGTGGATGCCGCTCCTGTTAACGACAGCCGGGACTTCGACGACGACATCGTCCGGCACTCCGGCCAAGGCGCCGTGGTTGGGCACGTTTACCTGGTACTGGCCCTCATTATCATTGACGAGACCATCGATGATGGGCACCTGCTGCTCGTGCGTTTTTTCAGAGCCGAAGGCTTCGATCAGGCTGTTGGAGGGATCGCTGGTCAGTTCGGTCATCTCGGCGAGACGCTTATCCAGATTGTCGACAAAGTAGGGTCGGGCGAGGTGGGTATCCGGCCCGCCCCAGGGCTGGGGGAACCACCACATTTTGGTGTCGATGTCGGTATGGTACCACCATCCGCCGCGGCGGGGTGTGTCGCCGACGGGCATGAGGCCGTACATACGGTACATATGGATGGTGCCGCGGCTCATCTGAATGTCGTGCGTGCGCTCGGCAACGTGGGTCCGCCAGAAGTTCTCGCCCTCTTCTGCGATCCACTTCTCAAGAAGCGGGTAGGCGTCTTCGCCCTTGTAATAAAAGTGGGTAAGCCAGATATTGTGATTGAGGCCGGGCGCCTGCCAGGTGACGTCGGCCAAGTCGGTCAGACCGAGAGTTCTGGCGATCTCGTAGACGCCGTAGTGGCCGTGGCAGAGGCCGCAGACCTTTATGTCGGAGGTGCGCGTCATGAGGGTGCAGCCCTCGTAGACGGGATTGCCGGACTGGATCAGCCAGGCATCGGGGCAGATATCCTCCATATCACTGATCACGCCGAGCATCAGGTCGAGATTGACAAAGTTGCTCTGACGCATACGCCCGCCGTGATAGTAACCGCGCTTTTCCATCAACTCACGACCGTCGCGCTGTTTCTGATGGCTGCTGGCCGAGGCGGTGTTGATAACGAAGTCCGCTTCCTGCAATGCTTCCCGCTGGTCGGTGGTGCTTTCGAAGCGCAGGTCGGCGCCGAGTTCGCTGGCGTAGCGCGCGCCAAGTCTATGGATCATGTCGAGCCTGTCGGCGTCGATATCCATGAAGGAGATGAGACTGCCACTGAGAGATTCTGTAAGGCAGATGTCCTTGACGAGGCCGAGGGAAAACTGGGCGCTGCCGGCGCCGATGACGGTCAACTTGATTGGGGTGGACATAGAGACTCCTTGGGATTATTGGGTGGCGTGCGCTTCTTGGACGCGCCATGTGTAGCTGAGATTTGTGACCTCTTCCGTGGAGGTTCAGCAAGCCCGCTGAAATCTGTTTCATGTGGCCCGTCCTTTCAGGCCTTTACGATCCCACTTTGGGGGATTCCGAACTCTTCCTTTTTAATCCGTAGGGTAACCCCTTGAAGCTATCGAAAGGCTGCCGAACAGTTTCAATCGTTTTCTAAAATGATCTCTCGTGCCGTCTCTACCCACTGGGGGTGGTCGTTCAGACTCTCTACAAGTTGCAGATCTTCTCCTCCCAACTCCATAAACATTTCATGATACTCCTCGCCCACCTCGATCGTGGTTTCCAGGCAGTCGGCGACAAAAGAAGGAGAAAAGGCCAGAATCTTCTTGACGCCTTTTGCGGCAAGTGCTCCCAGGACATCATCAGTATAAGGTTGGATCCAGGGATCCTTACCCAGCCTCGACTGAAAGCTGACTGTGTAATCCCCATCCTCCAAGTCCAGGGCTTCAGCCAAAGATCGGGACGTTGCGTAACACTGAGCGCGATAGCAGGAGTGGTTTCCAGCGTGGATTTCATCACAGCAGTTTGGGTCGCCAAAGCAGTCGGGATTACCCTTTCTGATTTGGCGCTCAGGCAAGCCATGAAAAGTGAAAAGAATATGATCGTATCCGGCCTGATCAAAGTGCTGCTTTCCTAAACAGGCAATCGTCTGAATCATCCTGGGATGATCGTAAAAGCTATCGATGAATCGAAGCTTGGGGATCTCCGGCCATTTTTGTACGACCTGCATTACCTTCTCATGAACTGATCCCACCGTTGCCGAAGCATATTGGGGAAAGAGAGGAAAGATTACGATGCTGGACGGGCGCTGTTGGCGAAGCATTTCCAGGGCGGATTCAATACTGGGATTCTGATATCGCATCGCCAAGGACACGATGAAGTTGTCTCCCAGTTGCTGCTGAACCGAGTCTCGGAAATTGCAGCTGTGGTACATCAGGGGCGACCCTTTTTCCGACCATATCTTCTGGTATTCTCTGGCGGATTTGGGCGCGCGAAATGGAGCAATTATCAGATTTACCAGCAGAAGTCTGCGCCAATAGGGGATGTCGATGATTCGGCCATCCATGAGAAACTGGCGCAGGTATTTCCAAACATCAACTGTTTCGGGACTGTCAGGTGTTCCGACATTGACCAACAGGACTCCAGTCTTCGATTTCTCCATCGCGTTCCAGTGCTCTCAATATGTGAAACGGTATCGCTACATGCTGTCCAAGTGAGCGCGACCGGTCCGGTCGAGCCGACACTGAGTGGTCCAACCGTCGGGTATCAGAATTTTTTCGCCGCCGCGATTTCGGCGTGCTCCGGCAGGTAGGGCACGTCTTTTCGGTCCCAGACGGCGCGCCCTTCGACCGCATGAATCCCCATCAACTGGCGGCGGTGGGGGGTATCGGCCCAGTCGACGATGTGCTGGGGCGGAGGTGTGCTGCCCCACTTTTTCACCCAGAAGGGCATGTAACCGTAGATGAGAATACGCCGGTCGCGGGGGCTGGTGTTGGCCAGACCCGAATGCCAGCAGAGAACGTTCCAGATGATGGCGGAGCCAGCCTTGCCGACGATCCTTTCCAAACCCGGCATCTGCTCCAGCGTTTCGCCGACGAACTCGGTCCGGGATGGGTTTGCGTCCCGCTTGTGGCTGCCGGGAACGAGACTGAAGCAGCCCATATCGGGCGTCTGATCGTCGAGAAAGTAGAAGACCTTCGCCTTGAGCATGAACTGCGCATGCCGCCAGGCCGGCCAGTCGCGATGCCAGCCGGTGTGAGCATTCGTGCCGGCGTGATGGCAGTGGGCGACCATCTCCATCGTCTGAACGTCCGGCCCGACTACCTCCTTCAGAATCGGCAGCACAAGCGGGTTCTCGGCGATGTCCAGGAAGAGGGAGTCGTACTGATGGATATCGCCCATGGTGTGCGCGTCCGGACCGTTGCCGTAGCCGCCCTTGTATGTGCCGTCGCGCACGGACTCGGCCCACGCCGGCTCGGTCTGGCGCTGAATGGCCTCGTAGGCGGCCCGCACGCGGTCCAAGCCGAACGGTTCGAGCGCGTTTTCGACGATCAGAAAGCCCTGCTCGTCGATCTGTTCTCGTTGTTCCGGTGTGAGCACCTTCTCCTCCTTACGAGAGTGGCAGGCGGCCAGTGACGTGTTGGCAGCCGGAGAACCGAATCCGGCGGACAGCGGGGTCAGACCGTTCGCAGATAGTCGCGAATCAGCAGGGCCGCGGTTGCGCCTTCGCCGGCGGCCGAGGCGACCTGTTTCGTGCTGTCGGCGCGCACGTCTCCGGCGGCAAAGAGACCGGGGACACTCGTTTCCAGTGCGGCTGGGTCCCGGTCCAGGTAGAGCGGCGGGCGCTTGTCCGATTCGTGGGTAAGGTTATGCCCGGTTTCGATGAAACCCCACCTGTTAAGGTGCACTCCGGTCCCCTCCAGGAATCCCGTATTGGGCTCGAGGCCGATAAAGACGAAGGCGCCATCCACCGACATTTGCGACTCGGCCTCGGTCCGGTTGTTCCAGAGCTGCAGTCTGTTCAGTTGCGCCCTGGCGCCGAGGAACTCCTGGACTTCGGTATTCCATCGCACCTCGATCTTAGAGTTGCCTGACACAGACTCCTGAATTACCTGACTGGCGTGCAGTACAGGGCCCCGCACCAAAAGTGTAACCCGTTCAGCGAACTTCGTCAGCAGCAGACTCTCTTCGGCAGCGCTGTTGCCGCCGCCGATCACGGCCACCTCCTTGCCTCTGTAGAAGGGGCCGTCGCAGGTGGCGCAGAAGTGAACCCCTGCGCCGAGATAATCGTTTTCGCCGGGCACGTTCAGGCGGCGGTAGCGGCTGCCGGTGGAGATAAGGACAGCCTGTGCGCTGTACTCGTCGCCTGCGACTGTTTCGACGCGGTGATAGTTGTCCTGACGCTGGATTGTGGCGACATCCTGGGCCTGCAGCAGCTCAACGCCGAACCTTTCGGCCTGGGCCCGGAGTCTCTGAGCAAATTCAAAGCCATCGACACCGTCGGGGAATCCGGGCAGGTTATCCAGTTTTTCGGTGGCAGCGGCCTGGCCGCCAAAGGCGGCGCGCTCGATGATGAGGATGTCAACGCCTTCTCTGGCCAGGTAGAGGGCCGCGGTCAGGCCGGCAGGGCCGCCGCCGATGACGATCACCGGGTAGTGTTGGCGGCTGGCGGTCGTCCTCAGACCCAGTTTTGCCGCCAGTTCGGCGTTGCTCGGCTCGATGAGCCGGGAACCGTCGGCGAAGACGATGGTGGGTATGATGCGTCTGCCATCGTTCATTTCGATGACCCGCCGTTCGGCGTCCGCGTCCTCTTCGATGTTTACCCAGTGATATGGAATCCGATGTTCGCCAAGGAACTGTTTGCTGCGTCGGCAGTCGGGGCACCAGAAGGCGCCATAGACGACAATATCGGGTGAAGATTCGGTCATGTTTTCTGTCTCCCAATCCGGGAACTAATCGCCGGCCCCGTAGTTTAGCTACCGCCGGCATCGGCCGTGACGGTCCGGAGCGGGGTGATAGGCGTTGCTGTTGGCATTGTAGCAGTAGGGCCGCGTATGGGTCAATCGAAAGGCTGGTTGCCGCCGGCCAAAGCAGTTCGATGACTTTGCATCAGCCCGGTATACCTCTCCCAGATCGAGACGGGGAGGCGGGTCGGCTCCGCCAAGACCCTGGCTTCGATTGCCCAGGGGCTTAACGTCAGCCTGGATGATCTCGTTTGACCACGGTGGAGCCATGAGGGCAGTCCAAACCTGGGGCAAACAGTCCTGCGACTGGGTCAATTGAACTGGAGCTCTGCTAATGCGATGCCGCTTTCCCCAGCGACTGAGTAGAGCAGATAGACCTGATCGCCTTCCTGGTAGATGCCGGGATCGCGCAACTGGCGGGCAGGTTCGTGGATCGCTCCGCGCTGTGATGGTTCCAAGGGCAGGTTGACACCCTCGTAATCGGTTTCAGGCTCCAGGATGGAGAATGGGGCGGAGGGTTTCCACTCCCCCCAGTCCGTGCGCAGGTCGATGGTGGCGCAGAGGATGTGCTCCGGGCAGTCTCCGGCGCGGGAATAGAAGACGTAGAGTATGTCGTCGCGCAGGAGGAGGGCGGCATGCCTCTGGTCGCGGTCAAAGAGGACCGGCCCCGGTTCGAAATTGGTGCGCCCGTCACGGCTGCGGAAGAGGATGCCGGGCATCGCGAGGGCGTAAACCCAACCGTCGGTGGTGTCGGGATAGCGGAAGACCCTGAAGTAGCTCGGGCCGAGAATCTCGGTGTCGGAAGTAAAGCTGAGTCCGTCCTCAGACACTGCGAGCAGAGAACGCTGCCCTTCGAGAAAGGGATATTGTCGCTTCAGCGGATCCGATTCCAGCTCTTCGGGCCGCACTGACGGACCGTGATAGTACATCAGAATACGCCGGTTCTCGTGGTCGATATGCAGATCGGGGCTGGCGACGTGGTTGTAGCAAGGCGTCTGCTCGAGGCGCAGCGTGCCTGGCGAGTAGATGGTCCACGGCCCTGTCAGTTCGTCGGCATAGGCCAGCCGGATAAATGCGCCCTGATGATGGGCGAAGTAGAGGTAGTACCGCCCCAACGGATTCGGCAGCCAGTCCGGTACGCGCAGAAGGGACGGCCCGTTGATATTTTCGCCGATGGATTCGTCCAGCGCGGGTGTGATGATCGGATTGGCAGAAAGGCGCCTTACCTGCATGAGGGATCTCCCGGTGGGCGAAATTGCCCGCCGCCGGCTCCAGTATTTCGGATGTCGAGCGACGGGCAATTTGTACCGCCAGCATGGGGTATATTGAAATGACGGACCTCCCGGCGACGATCAAGCTGCGCCGGGATAGGGATATTCGTACCAGTCCAGCAGGCCCAGAGGGGCGGCTGCGCCGGCGTAGAGGATCAACGAAGTGTATTTGTCGGCAAAGATGCGGCCGCCCCCTACGCCGTCGATGACGGCGCCGGAAGGATCGGCGAATTTCGGGCCGCTCTCCTTGGTTTCCAAGTTGAACATGAGTGCGGCAAAGGTGTTGGCCGCGACTCTCAGATAGCGTTCGTCGCCGCTGATGCGCCAGGCGTAGGTTAAGGCCTCCAGCGCATGGGGCGTGGGCGCGGTCCGCTGAAGGGACGGGAGTTCTTTGTAGTAGAAGACCCCGTCGGGCCCGAGACAGTGTTCGATGAGATCGTCCATCACCGACACAATCAGCCGCTTCACCCTCTCATCGTCTTCGATCAGGAGATAGCGGGCAAACGAGCATACGGTAAGGGAGATCATAAAGGGCACGCGCGGCATGGTGTGGCTGGTATAGGGCGCCAGAAGCGCGCCAAATTCGTCGTGCCAGTCGAGGAACATTTCGATCAGCTGCCTGGCTTCGTCGCGCCAGCGCTGTTCACCGGTACCGAGCCAGAGACCGACATAGGCGCGCAAGGCCCAGCCCCCTTCGCGGACCGAAGCTTCACCCAGTTGCTGCATTGACGGCAACCGCATGTGACGCAGGATGTTTTCGCCAATTGAGTTCGCCGCCTCCAGGCTTTCCCGCCGACCGGTTAGGAAGTAGTAGTCGAGAAACCCTTCGGTCCACTCGTGGGACGGTATACAGCGCCCGGTGGCGTGGTAGCGGGTGTGGAGGCGGAGGCCGCCGTCGATCAACGGATCCGGGTGATGGTGGCAGAAGTCCACGTCGAGCCAGTGGCGTGCGCTCACCAGGGCGGAATCGAGGGCGCGACGCTGGCCGGTGAGGGCATAGTAGAGGGTGCAGGCGTGGGGGCGGTCGTACTCGTTGTTGACCCAGACGTTTTCGCCTTCGCCCCGGCCCTGGTTCGTATAACCGGAATCGGGCGCGTCGCCGAAATGCATCATGCCCAGCGCTTTGGGGCGGCCGTCATGCAGGTTATTCAGGTCGGTGTAGAGGCGGCGGGGGAGTTTCTCCGGGAAGTAGGTCTCGATCCAGGGATTGTTGGCCCGGTACCAGTCCACCGGCAACGAGGGCCGATCCGGCAGCTGGAACTGCAAGCTGCGCTGGCTCAAGACGTCGAGGGGCGTATCGGGCCCGTGGAAGTGGAGCTGGATGCGATGGGTCTTGGCCATGCCCTGCAGGATCGGGGCAGGTGGTTCTCCGGCGGGATAGAGCCAGCAGGCGATGCCCTGCGTGTGGCCGTGCAGTCTTTTTGGAAAGTTCTGGTGGGCCTGGTGGATGGAGAGGCAGAGACCTCCCTGCTGGTCGCGCCAGTTGCACCAGAAGTCACCGTAATAGGAGTCGATAAAGTGCTCGTTTGACTGATAAAGCATCGTCTCGGTATCGAGGGTCTGCGAGACTTCGCTTTCGCTCTGGCTGATGGAGGTTCGATACCAGCCTTCGCCAAGAGCGAGTTGGGGCTGGTTGGCGGCCTGATCCGCATTGAAGTCCAGGCGCAAACTCTGCATTGTCACTTCCGGCATGTCCAATGTGTGCAGGAACTGGTGCTCAACTTCGATGTAGGGCTTGCCGGCGTAGGCGGTGATGCGGCCGCGCAACGCCAGGAATTCGGTACCGTCAGGCTGCAGGTGGCGGCCGCGCACAAGGATGACGGCGCGGAGCGGACCGGCCTCATCGACCTCCAGTTCGACGGCGCCGCTGCTGCTGCCGGCGGCGGCCGCATCGGTCTCCATCGTAAAGCCGGCGAAGGGCGCGGGCCGCGCCGGTCCCCCGGCAAGGAGTACATCCCGCACGGGGAGGAAGCCCTCCCGCGGCACGCGAAAACGCAACGGTCCTGTGTCGACCAGCAGGCCGCCGGCATCCTCCATCACCTGCACTTGCTGCTGCGGCTGCGGCGGTTGATCAGAGGCGATGCGGAAGTTGAGCGTCTTGGAAAGGTTGCCGGGCAGGTCCGGTTGGAGGTGGACCAGCAACCACTTGACGCTGCCGTCGGACCAGTGGGACAGGGCGCGCTGTTGAGACGGCAACGCTTCGCCGTCGTCTTCGATGACTAGATGGGCCCCGTCGGGCAGTTTGCCCTGGACAAAGGGGATGCTGACGGTGACCGGCTCGGCGACTCGGTCAAATTGGGAGAGTTTTTCGAAATAGAGGGTGCTCACTTTATGTCTTCTCCTTGGCACTGATTGGAAAGCAAGCTTCCCGGCAATTTGCAAGGGGGATGCGCAGGCCTGGGCAGCCGTTCTTACGGACTGTGGACGCAAGTGTCTGACAATTACAACGTCATTGCACGAAATCGTCAAGTGATATCGTAGCAGGAATTGGTGAAGAGAGCCGAGAGCAGGTCATTGTGATCGGTCAAGGACGCGTGATAGAATCCCCGCATAACAGATGCAGTATTGCGGCCGGAAGTCTGAAGTACCATTGCTCTGGTCTTCCTCTTCTCTTACCCTATTCTCCCTGGAGAACTCAGCATGCCACCAAACGTTCTTTTTCTAATGAGCGACGAACATCGCGCCGACGTCACCGGCTACGAGGGCGATCAGGTCGTGCGTACACCTACGCTGGACGGCCTGGCGGAGACAGGCGTCGTGTTCAGAAACGCTTACGCAGCTTCGCCGATCTGCATTCCGGGCCGCCAGGCGATGATGTCGGGTCAGCTGCCGCGCACATGCGGCTGTGAAATCTTTGCCCATGACCTGCCGGTGGGGCACATGACGTTCGCGCGCCGTTTCAGCCAGTATGCCTATCACACGGTCGCGGCCGGCAAGCTGCACCACACTGGGACGGATCAGATGCAAGGGTGGAGTCAACGGATCGGGTCGGCGATGCAGGTGGGCCCGCATTTCGTCGCCGGGCGGGACGAAGAATCGTTTGCCCGGTACACGCGAGGGCTGTCCGCGGTGAAGTGGAGCGACACGAAGGAGGTGCTGCGGGCGGGCGTAGGCCATTCCCCCCACATCGTCCAGGACGAGTACGCGTTGACCGGCGCGCTGGATTTTATTGAGCAGTATTTCACCGACCCGTACTATGACCGGCAGCAGCCGGAACGTCCCTTGCTGCTGAAAGTCAGCCTGAATCAACCTCACTACCCCTACTTCACGAGTGAAGAGAAGTTCACATACTACCTGAACCGGGTGGAGCCGTTCCTCGATGAACCGGTGTTCGACCATCCTTTTCTGAGCCAGAAGCAGGTGCGGCCGGGCGTCGATGCCTCGCCGCGGGAGTTGCGGCGCGCCGTCGCCGGCTACTACGGCATGATTGAGAGGATCGACGAGATGTACGGCTCGCTGTTGACGGCATTGGAGCACGTGGGCCAGAGCCTTGACGACTGGATCATCGTCTACACCAGCGACCACGGTGAGATGCTGGGCGAGCACGGTATCTGGGAAAAGCAGAAGTTCTTCGAGGCCAGCGCCCGCGTGCCGCTCATCATTCGCTGGCCCAAGTCCTTCGACGGCGGAAGGGTTGTCGATGAAAACGTCAACCTGTGCGACCTGTTCGCCACTCTGTGCGAGTTGTGCGAGATCCCGGTTCCGGAGGGGCTGGACAGCCGCAGTTTGGCGCCGCTTTTGCGGGGCGATGGGGCCGACTGGCGCAACGAAAGCGTGAGCCAGTTCGGGGCGCGCAACCTGATGATCAAGTGGGATGATCTGAAGTACCAGTATTACGGGGAAGAGATGCCGGAGGTGCTGTTCGACCTGAAACGGGATCCGACCGAGCGGCAGAATTTCATCGATGATTCCCGGTATGCAGGGGGGCTGGCGGAGTTCCGGGGGAGGCGGTTCGAGTTGGGGTTCGGGCCCGG
>VXMH01000113.1 GCA_009841235.1 Caldilineaceae bacterium SB0661_bin_32
CTCATACATGCATCGGACCCGATCTTGGGCAACCCGAACACCGACGCTCGGGACGATGTGCGGATGCCTCACGACGCGTCCTCCTTGACGGCCTTGCGTGCCGAACCCAGCAGCGAGACGCGGTCTTGCGACCGGGCAATGGCCGATTCGGGCGAATCGCGCATGACCTTCAGCAGGTCATCACGCTCGGCGCTGCCGGCACCTCGCCCGGCGATCAGCGCCGCAATGCGCCCGATGAGACTGCCGTTGCAGTCGTCGTAGGTGTGGCCAACAACATCGGAACTGACTGCCGCGTCGCGGGCATACCGGTGAATCACCGCCGCCACGAACTCGGCGAAGAGCCATCGCTGAATTGCTTCACTGGCAGGCGAGCGGCGCTGCGCGTCGATCGCCAGCAACAGTTCCTCGTCAACCCAGAAAACCACGGCCTCGCTGCCCCGAACTTCCGGGTCGGCGACCTCGCCTTCGAATTCTGGGAAGGTCACAGTCCCGTCAAGCAAGCCAAGCCGTTCGCGTTGGCTCCTGTCGAGTCGCTGCGGCCTAAACAGTTCTGCGTCGTTGCGGCTGCGGACCGCGAAGCTGCCGCGTACCAACCAACTTCCGGCTCGCCAAGGTCGAAGCGGGCAACGATCAGCCTGGGAGAACGTACGAGCAAGCACGACGTAGGCATCCACTTGGACGGAATGCGAACCGCCGCGAAACACGCTGCGACGCTGGCCTCCATCTTCGACAAGATCGAGACGCACGTCGGTCCCAAGCCCGCTTGGGTCAGCCAGAGAATGGCGGTACACCAGTTCGCGCATCTTGAAGTAGCCGTTTCGTGCCACCACGATCACCGAACAATCATCGAGACGCAGATTCGAACCGGGCACTCCTTCGCGGATGCGCTGGACGAAGTCGCTGTGCCGACCATCTGGTGCCCAGCGCAGCCAGACCTCACAGTGCTCGAAAGAGTCGGAAACGGTGATGGCGCTGCCAGCGGCGCAGTGCTGGGACCCGAAGCTCAGGGTGGCGTCGGCGAAGAGGCCGTTCAGCGCAGGATCGACGCTGAAGGGCCGGACAGTGCGGGACTCGCTGCTCACAGGCCTTCGTCTCCGGAGCCCGGAGTCGCCGCTGCGCTCTCCGCGATATCGGCCTCGACTGTCAACGTGCCGGTCCATTCCGGGTCGTAGGACTCGCTCAAGTACTGGAAGCTTGCGGATTCGTCAACCGCGATCCGACCGCGGAAACGGCCGCTGCCGGGGTCGACTTCCACAAATCCAGACGGTGCCTCCACCTCCATCTCTGCGCGGACGGCTTCCTTGCGGTCAGCACCGTCAAAGTTGAATCGCACGCGGACGTCGACAGTAACCGTGTCGGCATTCTGCGGCAGATAGTCCTCGTTCCACCCGACGGTTGCAATGCCAGCGTAATGAACCCTGCCGTCTGGATCAGCAGCAAGCTTGCCACCGGGTTGGATCGAGAAGTATCGGGGCGCGGCGGGCGGCGGCGGAGTTGGGTCACCTCCTCTACCGGCCCCGTCGAGCATGCGAGCCAGATCGTCCCAAACGTCCATCTTCAGCTCGCGATTTGGCGGAGGCGTGAGCTTCAGATCGCGGCGGAACCTGTCTACATGCCGGAGAATCGCGTTGAGAACTGTTCGGGCGAGCTTCGCTGCTTCCTCGGGAACATCGCCCGATACCCAGTCGTCATGCCACGCGTCGTGCGCCTTGGGCTCAGTGGCACGAAAGGCGTCATCGACTTCGGGTGTGGCGACAAATGTGCCGCGCACATACGGCGACGCCCGCCTTTTGTCCCAGTACTCGACCACCATGCGAGGCCCGCGCACCAGGGCCACCAAACTTCGATGCTCCCAGGAGTCCCCGTCGTTCGCACCACCGTTGGCGCCGATGTCGGGGAGCGTCCAGTTGTCGGAATCGCTCCCATCTGCGATCAGCGCCAGGGTGCCCGGTTTTCCGAACGTGGGTACCGGGCTCAGCTGATGCACTCGCCAACGGTCGCTATCTGCGGGGCTGACGTCGGGTGGTGAAAGCGCTCGCTCGTAGGAGTCGATGAAGGGCTTGAGGTCAGGGTTGCGCGATGGTTGCGGATGGCGTTCGTCATCCGCGGAGGACTCGTCTACGACCGAAACGCTGAAGTCGATGTCATCGTCTTCGAGAGCTGGCCACCAGTGACGTTCCGCGGCTCGCAGCACATCGTCGGGCGTGACCGTGGGGTCGAGCACCACGAGCGTGGTTCCCAGCTGTGCTCGCTGACTTGAGTCTCTGGTCTCAATGCCTAGCCGGCGAGCCATCTCATCAGCGTCTTCATTGGCGAATGGCATGCGGCCGCCGTCGCGGGTCGGCTGTCCAAACCAGCGGGTGCCCGTGTAGTCGCTGCCTCGGAGCCCGTGGCTACCCCAGTACGTCATGCCCAGCAGCCGCCGCGTCACGCCTGGGTCGTCTGGATGCTCACGAAAGCACGTGTAGGCAAACACCGTTCGGATCGCCGAGCCTCGAATGAGACCTGCCTTGCCGTAGCCGTAGGAGCCTCCGTGGCCCGCCGTCTCCCGCGTCATGCCCAGCGAACACATCGCACGCCACAACTTGGACCGGCCGCCTTGCCAAGGACCGTCCATGCCGCCGCCGTGTTCCTCAACGAGATGCAGGACTCGCAGCCACTGGGAGTCGTGCAGGTTTGTCAAGCAGTCTTGTTCGCTAAGGCCGAGGTCACCGCGAGGGTTCTTACCTGACGTGTGACGCATTTCAGTGATGCGCTCGGCAAGATCGATCAGGCCCATCTGGTCGCAGAAGGAGTCACGGCTTGCATCGGTGATCTCCCTGAAGCGGAAGCGGACCGCGAATGGCTCCGACCCCCCTTCTTGTTGTTGAGCGGTCTCGGCATAGCGCTCGCGAGCAGCGTCCCAAGAGTTCTGAATCGCCTCTCGCACCAACAGCGATGCCTCAGCCGGGATGTGGTCGGCGGCGAACACCCCGGGTTCCTTCACCGTCTCGTTCTTGAACTCCTTCGCGAAATCGCCGCTGACGCCGGTCCTGTTCGGGTCGACCTCTTCCCACCACCAAGGCACTTGTCCGGAATATCGATCATCAAGCGAAGTCATGCGAACAATCCAATACAAGGGTGCAGCAGGGTGGCGTCCCGGATTTGGTGTAACAGCGGGTGGGGCGTAGGTTCGGGTGGTCA
>VXMH01000072.1 GCA_009841235.1 Caldilineaceae bacterium SB0661_bin_32
AAAACGGGACGAAGGTGATGCACTTTTGTTTTTGGGCTCCTGACCAGAGAGAAAAAGGGGAAAAGGGGGGGAAATCGGCGCGAAAAAAGGCGGCGATGGAGGCGCCGCGGAAGCGGGTGTTCGAGCTGATTTTGGCCGGAAAATCGTCGCGGAGCAGCAGTATTTAGTGGTTAGTGGACGGCGGTTTCTGTACAGGTTTTGTTGATATTTTGGGTGACCGTTCAAGATAGAGCAGGAACGGAACGCCCTCAGCCATGCTCGGCAATTTATTCACCATAAACTTGTGGAAGTCGAAGGGGATCGTGCCGGGGATTGGGCGCATCAGGCCGGCGGGTTTGACAAATCGGTGTGGGGCTCTATGATTCAGGCAGTGATAGGCGATTTGCAAAAAGAGGAGAGGCGCAATGAGCAACGCATGGCTTGAGAACCTGGTCACGCCGGAGGAAGAGCGCGAATTTGCCGAGCAGGGCTATATGGTCATTGAAGAAGCCATCCCGCAGGACCTTGTGGAACGGGCAACCCAGGTTGTCGACCGTCTGACTGTCGACCAAAAGGCGAAAGAAGGCTTGGGCCCCAGTGATGGAATCAACATCTTTGACTTCATTGGAAAGGATGACGTTTTCCTGGAACTGCTGGACTATCCGACGACTTTTCCCAAGGTCTGGGGAATATTGGGCTGGAACATTCAGCTCTACCATTCGCACACGATTATCACGCCTCCCAACGCCGTATCCGGTCCTGGGCAGCAGGGATTGAACTGGCATAAAGACAGCGGGCGCCTCAACAACGAACTGGAGACCGACCCGCAGCCGCGCATTTCGCTGAAAGTGGCGTTTTTTCTGACAGACACGACTGAGTTGGGCCGAGCGAACCTCTATGTAATACCCGGCAGTCATCTTCTGAACAGGCTCCCTGTTGACAGTGACAAAAAGCCCAAGGGCGGCATTGCGGTACGCGCCAAGCCAGGGGACGCCGTCTTTTTCGACCGCCGCATCTGGCATGCCTCAAGTCCGAATACATCCGACATGACGCGCAAAGTCCTGTTCTACGGATACAGTTACCGCTGGCTGCGCCCGCGCGACAATATGACGGTAGACCATGTCATGGGTCGAATCGATCCGATCAGACAGCAGCTGCTCGGGGCGGCGCCCTCGGGCTGGCATGGGTACTCGTCGCCGAAGCCGGAAGACGTACCCTTGCGGGCGTGGATGCAGGAGAAGGCGGGGGCGAACGGTGCGGATTGAGCATGTTGAGGCGATCAACCTGCTTCACCGCTATCCGAAGGGGCACCGCTTTCAGTACGGCGGCGGCGTCTGCGACGCGCGTTTGACGACGCTGGTCCTGGTCCATACGGAGTGCGGCGCGGTCGGCGTTGGTTCGGTGTACTCGTACCCGGCGCTCGTCTATCTGATTGTGCGCGAGCAGCTGGCGCCGGCGCTGGTGGGCGAGGACCCGACGGAAGTGGAGACGCTGTGGGAGAAGATGTATGCGCTGACGCGCTGGTACGGGCGCAAGGGGGCCGCAATTTCGGCGATCGGGGGCGTGGACACGGCGCTCTGGGACATGAGGGGGCAGGCTGAAGGAAAGCCGGTTTGGGCACTGCTGGGCGGGGAAAACGATCGCTGCCCGGCGTATGCGAGCGGGCTGCTGTGGAAGGATGACGTCAAGGCGCTTGCAGACGAGGCGAGCAGCTACATTGACTCAGGGTTCAGACGGGTCAAGATGCGCCTGGCCCGCAGTGAAGAGTACGACAGGGCGGCGGTGGAGGCCGTGCGGGGGGCGGTCGGCGCCGAAAACGACGTCATTGTTGACGCGTCGATGCGGTATCACCTGGAGCTGGCACGGCGGATGGGAAGTTTTCTGGCGGAGCAGAGGGTCTTCTGGTATGAGGAGCCGTTCGCGCCGGAAAATATCGACGACTTCGTCAGGCTACGGGGGACGGTTGGCGTAGCGCTGGCGGCGGGCGAGAATGAGTTCGGATTGCAGGGGTTTCGGGAGCTGATCCGGGCGGGGGCGGTGGACGTCGTTCAGCCGGACGCGTGCCGCTGCGGCGGAATCAGCGAGGTCTGGAAGGTGGGGCGGCTGGCTCAAGAGCACGGACTCCGGTTCGCTACGCATAGCTGGAGCGATGCGGTCGCGATCGTTGCCAACGCGCACGTGGTCAGCGCGATGCCGAACGGTGTGACAGTGGAGATCGACCGGATGAACAATCCGTTTGTGGACGACTTGCTGGGGCGGCCGCTGGAGGTGGTCGACGGTGAGATTGCGCTTGGCGACCAGCCCGGTTTGGGGATTGAGCTGAATCGTGATCTGATCGAGAGGAGCAGGCTTGCGGACCCGCTGCACATTCCGGACGGCGTCTATTCGGACATGATGTTCGGTAGAGAGAATCTGCCGCGTGCAGTGCCTTATTTGGAAGGGAAGGGACAGATTTGAACTACTGTGGTCAGTGGATAGCGACATCTCAGGGTAAAGAGAAGAGCCTATTCCATATGAATGCGCGCCAGGGCGAGGCGCGCGTTTTCGCGTACGTACAGATTTGTGTCGTCCAGCGCCTTTTGCAAGGAAGAGGAGGCCGCGTCGGCGTCCCGGCCAATTTTGGCCAGCGAGAGGGCCGCGTTGTGTCGAACAAAGTGGCAGCTGTCCTTGACGAGCAGACGGGCCAGTTGAGGGACCGATTCCGCGGATCCGATGTTGCCCAGCGCTTCGGCAGCGTTCCGACGCACCCACTCAGAGTCATCCGCAAGAGAGTCGACGAGGAAGGGCACTGCGTTCCCGGCGGGGCGGCCAACGTCTCCGAGGATGTCTGCCGCCGCCGCGCGAAGCGGCCAATCTTCTGACCTCAGCAGCTCCAGCAGATAGGGTACAGCAGCTGCCCCTTGGGCGCTGAGTCCGTAACCAGAAAAGAGCTGGCTGGGATTCGTATGCTGGGCGGCTTGATTGTGATCGAGGAGCTCAAGGGCTTCTCTTGACAACCTTTCGGTTAACGCTGCCGATCCTTTCGGTCCCTGGCTGGCAAGCCGGTAGACGTCCTCCATCTGTTCGGGCTCGGACAGACCCCTGCTTTCCACTCTCAGAGCGTCATCAGTCCTGACGGCCGAGCCGTTCATTTGGCTGGCGGCGTCCTGACTGCCGCAAGAGAGTTCGTTTCCCAAGTACCAATTCCATACGCTGCGCCAGAGCCGGGGCAGTTCTTCACCTGCCGCCGATTCGCTCCATGAAGGGTTGGTACTGTGCCAGCCAGGAGCGGTCGGTTCCGCCATGCGGCAGAAGAGGAACTTGATCATGTAGCGGTTGCGATCGGTATGGTTGGTCGCGGCGCGGTGCCACAGGTCGTAGTGGACGATTGTTACGGCGCCGGCATCGCCGGACAGTAAAACCTCTTCCCGTTTTTCGGCCTGGTCGCGGCTCGTATAGTATTGGGAAGCGGGCAGGACAGATGTAGGACCCATTTCAACGTTGACGTCCTGGGGATAGTAGAAGGCCATCGCCCAGCGAGTGCGGTGGTGGCGCACGTTCTGATCGTCTTCGTAGCTGTCCTGATGGTGGCGCTGGCCTTCCTGCCGGGGCGGGGTCAGATGGCAATGGCGGTGCGGGTGCATTGCGTAGCCGGGGCCGAGGATGCTGGTCAAGGCGCCGGTGACCGCCGGGTGTGTAAGGAGGTCGGCCAGCTGGGGGATTGCGGGCAGGATATCGTTGCCGGGGTTCCCTGTCGTTGAGAAGATTTCCTCAGCCTGGGCGCGAACGGATTCATGAAAGGCCGGCGTAAACGCGGCATTTACTTTCACATAGCCATTGACGATGAATTCCTGCATCTGCGAATCGTTGAGAAGCTTCATCTCTGGCAACTCCTGTTCCGGGGGAGGGTGGTTGGCAAGTCGTTGACATGAGGAAGAGAAACGGTTTGGCAACCGCAGCGTATTTGTAAGTATAACATGCCGGATTCTCAAGTCCTGGCAGTTCAAGGGCCCAAATGTGCCATCCCTTTTCGAAGCGAGACTAAATGAAATGAGCCAGACCACCGCAGCAGAGACGCCTGCTATCCAAGACCAACCGGCGGAGGGAAGCAGGTTGGAAAAACGTGAATCGGAGGGGGTGACCACGCCGATTGTGGTCGCTGAGAACATCCATAAGACATTTCGCAGCGGCGAGATCGAAGTACACGCGCTGCGAGGGGTGGACTTAACGATCGGGACCGGCGAGATGGTGGCGATCATGGGTCCGTCGGGCTGCGGCAAGACGACTTTGCTCAATGCGCTGTCCGGGCTGGACAGTTTCGACGACGGCCAGGTGACGATTGAGGGTACGTCGCTGGCAGACATGAATGACCGCAGACGCACTGATTACCGGGCGAGGCGGATGGGGTTCGTCTTCCAGTCTTTTAATCTGCTGCCGGTGATTTCCGCGGTCGAAAATGTTGAAATGCCGCTTCTTGTCAGCGGTGTGCGGCCGGCGGAGGCACGCAGGCGATCTTTGAAGAGCCTGGAAAGCGTCGGGTTGGCCGACCGTGCATCTCACCGGCCAATGCAACTATCCGGCGGACAGATCCAGAGGGTAACGATCGCGAGGGCGCTGGTGAATAACCCGGCGCTGGTCTGGGCGGACGAGCCGACAGGCAATCTGGACGTGGGAAGTTCGACGGAAGTGCTGGGGTTGATGCAGCAGTTGAACCGGGAGGAGGGGCAGACCTTCGTCATCGTCACGCATGATCCGCAGGTGGCGGCCCTATGCGGACGCATCGTGCGCATGAAGGACGGGGAGATCGCGGCAAATGAGTAGCTTTCTCAACTCGGTTGCCCTATATCTGGCGGTTGCGCTTGGCCTGATCCTGGCCGGCGCGGCCCTCATTTCGCTGCGGAATCCGATTATCGGCAAGCTGGGGATTCGCAATATCCCGAGGCGGCCCACGCAGTCGGCACTGATCGTCTTCGGACTCACACTGAGCACGATGATCATCGTTTCGGCGCTCAGCCTGGGCGATACGCTGGACAATACGGTCCGGCGCCAGACGATTGACGCATACGGGCAGATTGACCAGGTTGTTTCGCCGCCGTTTCTGATGGACCTGACGCAGTTGGCAGACGGCGGCACGATCGACCCTGACGGGGCAAGCAGTCCGGAAAGCGCGGCGCTGTTGAATGCGCTGACCGGCGGCGACATCAACGCCTTGATTGCAATCCTGGACGAGGGGTTGCCGGGCATTACGGAGGAACGGAAGGCGCAGTTGCAGGAGGATGCGGCATCGTATCCCCTGATCGACGGGGTAGCCGGTTCGATTCTCTTTCCAACGATCATTCGCAACGTAAATACGGGGCAGGGGGAGCCGCTGGGCTTCATTTTTGCTGTGGATGAGGGCTACGATACCGGTTTCGGGCTGCACGACATTGACGGTGAACCGGTGCGGACGGCCGACCTGCGCGATGGCATTGGCGACGTCTTTGTCGATCTTGTCGGGCTGTGGGAGCAGTCCGGAGAGACAGCGGAGGCGATCGGGACGGCAATGGGGCTGGAAGAGACCGGCCTGGTCGGGACGGCGCTGGCGCTTGGCGCGGCGGGGGCGGTGCTGCTGCAGGAGGAAGGGCCCAGTTTCACACTGCGGCAGTTGGCGCTTCCCGTAGAGGTCCTGAGAAACCTTGGGTTCCCCAGCGAGATACTTGATGAGATTGACTCTGACGTGATCAGCCTGGAGGGGCTTGGGATAACGGACGAGGAGCTGGCCGAACTTAATCTGGACCCTGACGCTCCAATTACAGTGCCAACACTGCCGATGCTCGGCTTCGACGTACCCAACCAGCAGGAGCTGATCATTGCGGCGACGGAGGCGCTCAGCTCAATAAACCTGAACACACTGGGGCAGGACGTTGACGAGAGGCTCGGTCAGTTCGGGCTACAGCTGCGTCAAGGAGAGGTGTACCTGAACGAGCTTGGGGCTCTGCAGCTCGATGCGCGAGCGGGCGACCTGCTGGAGATCTTCATAGGCCCGATTCCGGTCCCGTATAGAGTACGGGCGGTGGTGGCCGAGGCCGGACCGTTGGGCGCGGTCCTGCCTGTTGTAATGATGCACACGGATGAGGCGCAGAAGCTGCTCTTCATGCCGGGCAAGGTTAACAACATTCTGATTTCGAACGCGGGCGACGAAGTCAGTGGAATGGTCCACACGGCTGAGGTGAGCGACCAGCTGCGGGCGCTGTCTCTCAACGAGGAACGGCTGGCCGGCCTATTGGAGGTTCTGCGCAGGCCTGGAATTGCCGAGGTCATACGCAAGGAGTCTGCCGCGCCGGTCAACCCGCTGTTCGACGACGACGTGCCGGATTTCATCATGCAGATCGCGGGGATGTGGACGCAGGCGACGAGCTTCGAGTCAGACCTTGAGATACTGGTTGACTACGTCACCGGTCCGCCGGAGGGCGACATTCCGATTGCGTTGCGAGGGGCGTTGAGCAGCGGAGCAGTTCAGGACTGGCTGAGATCACTGCCGTTGGGGAACGATGACAGGCGTGCGCTTGATGCGAGCATGGCCAATCTGCGGGACTTTGATGTACTCTCGCCGCTGAGCAAGCAGTTCGTCACAGACATAGCAGAAATCGGCGGCATCGCGTTGGGGACAGTGTTTTCGAGCTTCGGGATTCTCTCGATATTTGCGGGCGTGCTGTTGATCTTCCTGATCTTCGTGATGCTGGCGGCAGAACGCCGCAGCGAATTGGGCATTGCGCGAGCGGTAGGAATGAGACGCGTGCACCTGGTGCAGATGTTTGTCACCGAAGGGCTGGTATACGATCTTGCGGCGGCGCTGGTGGGCCTTGGACTGGGCCTGCTTGTTTCGTATGGCATGATTGGATTCATGAGCGGTCTCCTCAACAACATTGTGCAGCGTGTCGAGGGGGCCTCGGCGCCGATCCGCTTCTACTGGCACGCGGCGCCTTCTTCTCTCATCGTTGCCTATTGCCTGGGCGTCATTCTTACGTTCGTGGTGGTTACGGTTGCGTCGTGGAACGTGAGCCGCCTCAACATCATTTCAGCGATCCGCAACTTACCGGACACCTCAAACGGAAAAAGGCTGGGCGTCACAGGAGTTTCGCTACGCGGGTTGGCGCTCATCTTCCTGCTCGGGGCCGGCGGGTATCTGACATGGCTGGGCCGGGATTACGGACAGACGGTTGCTTTTATCGGCGCCACTTTGCTGCTGGTCGGCGTAGGCTGGGGAGGCGCGTGGTTGGGCCGTCGTTGGCGTTCGGGACAGGCCGCGCTTCGCCTCCGCCTGGCATATACATTCGTTGGCGTGGGCCTGCTTACCCTGTGGGGCGTGCCGTGGAGCAGTGTGCTCGACGCGGACCTGCCGTGGTTCAACCAGAACCCCGGTTTCACGCTGCTATCGTTTGCACTGAGCGGGCCGTTTATTATAATCGGCGCGATTATGGTGGTCATGTTCAACGCCGACAGCCTTGCGGGCCTGTTTGTGCGGCTGGTGGGAGGAATCGGGCCGCTGACGCCAGTGCTGAAGACGGCGGTAGCCTACCCTCTGAGCAATCGATTTCGGACAGGGACGGCGATGCTGCTGTTTGCAATGGTAATTACGACGGTGACGGTGATGAGCGTGGTGATTCGGGCGACCGAGGTCGTGACCGAGCCAGACGAACAGCGCACGGCCGGTTTCGACATCGTCATGTCGCCGAGCCTGCTCAGTCTTTTCGACCCGGTCACGGACATCCATGAGGAGGCGGAGAGGCGAGCTGATTTTCCCAGTGACAGGCTGGCGGTTCTGGGAACCGTTGCACGCATGGGCGTCACGGCGGAGCAGCTTGAGCCGGCTGGCAGTGGAATAGACAGTAGTTTGACGGTTTACATGGCCGGCATTGATGAAGGCTATGCGAAGCAGGCCGCGCTGCACTACGGATTCCAGATGCGTGCGGAGGGTTTCGGGAGCGACGAGGCGATCTGGCAGGCGCTGGCAGAGCGGGATGACGTCGCGGTGGTTACATCAAGGTGGGTCGAAGAGCCTCCTGCGGAAGATGGTGACGCGCCCGGGGACAGGACTGGCAGAGGAGGGCGCTCGAACGGGCCCCCTTGGCGCAGGGGAATGGCGTTGCAGGGAT
Organism: Caldilineaceae bacterium SB0661_bin_32; assembly: GCA_009841235.1. Classification (GTDB taxonomy): domain Bacteria; phylum Chloroflexota; class Anaerolineae; order Caldilineales; family Caldilineaceae; genus Bin5. The sequence continues at coordinate 8,094 of VXMH01000072.1, forward strand.
TCTATCTGGAGGAGGGAGGAACGCTCCCCCATGTAGTGGTTGAGCTCAGCAACCGGCCCGACAGGCTGACGACTGGTGCGGGATTCGAACTGGGCGGAGTACAGGCAGAGGTCACGACCAGCAGTCCGACCGGAGTAGAGGACGGGGAAGTGGTGACGCACAAGGTACAGGTCATCGGCGTTCTTGCGGAGGACGATACGCTGGCTGAGGCCAGTTTCCAGATGAACCGGCGGATCCTGGATATTCTCAATGGGGAACCGGTGAAGCCTGACGTTTTCTATGCGAAGGTGGTGGAAGGCGAGAGCGTGGGCGAAACGGCGCAAGCCCTGGAGAAGTCGATGTTGAGCAGCGGATTGAACGCAGCACCTCTCTCCGAGCTATTTGCGGCCGGACAGGCGATTTTGCGGGGGATTCTGGGCTTGTTCCAGGGTTTTCTGGCCTTGGGGCTGGTGGTCGGCATCGCCGGTCTGGGCGTGATCAGCAGCAGGACTGTGGTTGAAAGGCGGCAGCAGATCGGCGTTTTGCGGGCAATTGGCTATCCGTCAGGCACAGTGGCGCTGTTGTTTGTCCTGGAGGCCAACTTCATCGCGCTCACGGGGATTCTTGTGGGTGGAATCACGGGCCTGATACTGGGCGACAAGACGATCGGCCAGGCGTATGACCTGGCGACGCAGTTGAGTTTTCCGACGCCGTGGCTGACGATTGCGGGGATGCTGGCGGCGGCGTGGCTCTTCTCGCTGCTGACTACGATATTACCGGCGTGGCAGGCGTCGCGGATTTACCCGGCGGAGGCGCTGCGGTATGAGTGAGTGGGGCGGAGCGGGCGCGGGCAGGGGCGAGGTCTGCCCCTACGTTTCGGGCAATCTCTCAAAAAGTTGACGCGATAGGATGCGATTGCCCTTACAGCCTTATCCCAGCCATGGGACATCAACCGTAAGTATATGGTATAGTGGGGCGCGACAACGACAGGGCAATAATTGGACAGGGCATGAAAATAGGCGAGTTGCTATGGCCCCAGGACAGAACCGATCACATTGCACGACACGGCATTACAATAGATGAAGTCGAGGAAGTGTGCTTCGGTCGTCCACTGGTTCAACGTGCTAAATCCCGAGGAGAAAATCCAGTCTACTATATTTTGGGACAAACAGATGCGGGCCGCTACCTGTTCTGTGTAGCAATTCAATTTCCTGATGGCAGAGGACTCCCTGTCACTGCCAGAGCGATGACCGGCAGGGAAAGACGGCGATATAGACAGTGGAGGAGTCGATGAACGGAAAAAAAATCCTGCAGACCGATTCGATCCAGGAGCTCGCCGAATTCTGGGACACACATGATCTGACCGATTTCGATGCCGAACTGAAGGAGGTGGACGAACCGGTCTTTGACCGTCAAACCACCGTAACCGTTCGTCTTGACGCGGACGAATCCCGGATTGTCAGTGCGCTTGCCCGGTTACAGGGAGTCTCCCATGCGCAACTGGTTACCCGGTGGGTTATCGAACGCATTCAGGCTTCCTCGCGATCGGTAACTTAACGCCTGTCATCGACCTTCACAACGACGAACGGTCCCAGGCATAGTGACTGAGGTACTCTTCCCAAGGCAAACATTATCAACACCATCCTCTTTACCGCCGGCAAACTGCCGCGACGCACTTCCAGGGCAATCGCATCAACTTTGGTATGTCAACATTGCCGGGGTTGGCCTGAGGATCCACGAAGGGGATTCTCTCACCAGTCGTAGTGCTTATACTTCTGCGCCCAGCCGCCGGTTGAAGAGAGCATTTCACTTGCTTCAATGAAAAACAGCCAGCGCGGCTCCTGCATGGTTGTTTCAAGGTATTTCAGACCGGCTGCGCCGCCGTAGCGCTGGGCCATCTCCTGGCCGATGGCGACCCACTTGCCGCCGACGTTCGGCTCCTCCACGACTTTTGCATTCCCTTTCACGAGAACTCGGCGCCCATCTTCGGCGTCTATACAGAGAAAGACGCGCCCGTCGTTTTTCAGATAACCGGCCCAGGCCGACTTGGCGCGCGGCACGACATAGAAGCCGCCGTCAGCGTAGGTGAACCAGCAGGGCACGACGTAGGGCGCGCCTTCGTAGTCCACACAGGCCAGGCGGCAGATGGTATTGCTGTGCAACAGGTCGTCTATTTGCGACTGGCTCATTACAGGCATGGTTCGCTCCTGTTTGTCCTTATAGGGCCTGAGGAATCTCTTGCTCGATTCAGGTAGGGCTACCCTATACCATTTGCAGAGATTTCTCAAACCGGGTTTCGACAAGGCACCCTCTTTCTGCTATGATTTTCGGTTAGCGCGTCCAGGTCCGGAGTGCGCGGATCCGAAATCTGGTTGACAATCCGGGACGTTGTGACCCCTGTTCAGCCGATACATATAAGGGAGGTTGCTGATATGGATGTTCAAGTATCGGAGTTCTTGCAGGCAGACCGCCATGCGGTCCTGGCGACAAATGGAAGAAAAGGCGCGCCCCAATTGACGCCGGTCTGGTACATTTATGAGGATGGTGTCTTTTATGTCAGCGCACAGACGAGGACGGTTAAGGTCAAGAATCTGCGACGGGACCCGACGGTTACCATTTGCATTGACGGGGGACGAGGCGACGCCCGTTATGTTGCGCTGTATGGGAAGGCGGAACTGATCGAACCGGGCGAGCGCCAACGAGATCTTCGGTGGCGGATTGTACGGCATTACTACGCCGACGAAGCGACGGCCGCGCGCTACTATGAGACGGTCAAGGACACTGTAGGTGTGATAGTCACACTGCGGCCGGAACGAATTGTCTCGATGGGATTTGGGCAGTCCTAGGGCTCGCAGGCAACCTGGAGCCAAGATGTACAGGGGCCCTTTGAGGGTCGGCAGACGCGGCACGCATGACTGTGGATGGAGAAGTGGGATATGTGTCGAAACATCAGAAAGCTGCGCCAGCCGGAGCGACTGCCGACGGAGCAGGAGCTGGAAGATGCGGCCCTACAGTTTGTCCGCAAGGTGAGCGGATATCGAAAGCCATCGAAGGCAAATGAGGTGGCGTTCAATGACGCTGTCAGCGAGATTGCCATGGCGACGCGGCGGCTGTTCGATAATCTTGAGACCAGGTGAGCCGGCTTGCAGTTGGGCGCGCCGGCCAGATTCAGGCCACTCCCAATTGGAGCGAAGGATTGATGACCAGAGGAGCTAAACTATGAGCAGAAGTGCGGCGCCGACTGACCTTGACATTGCCCAGGCCGCGAAGCTACTGCCGATCTGGGAGATCGCGGAAAAGATGGGGTTGGGCAGGTCGGACATAGAGATGTACGGCGACCATATGGCGAAGGTGCGTCTGGAGGCGGTGGAAGCGCTGGCAGGACGTCCGAACGCCCGCTATGTCCTGGTCACCGCGATCACTCCGACTCCTTTGGGGGAAGGCAAGTCGACGACGACCGTTGGTCTGGGTCAAGGGATGCATCACATCGGGAAGTCGGCGACAGTTGCGATCCGGCAGCCCAGCCAGGGCCCTACCTTTGGCATCAAGGGGGGCGCGGCCGGAGGGGGGTACAGCCAGGTCGTGCCGATGGAGCAGTTCAATCTGCACATGACCGGCGATATGCACGCGGTGTCGGCAGCCAATAATCTGCTGGCCGCGATGATCGACGCCCACATTTACCAGGGAAACGCGTTGGAGATCGACCCATACAGCATCATGTGGCGGCGCGTTCTGGATGTCAATGACAGGGGGCTGCGAAACATCGTGAGCGGTCTTGGCGCAAAGTCGGACGGGCCGCAGCGGCAGACCGGATTTGACATTACAGCGGCGTCGGAGGTTATGGCGATACTGGCGCTGACGACGGGCCTGGAAGATATGCGGGCGCGTTTCGGTCGTGTGACAGTGGGCAGAGATCGAAAGCGCCAGCCGGTCACGGCCGAGCAGCTGCAGGCCGCCGGCTCGATGACTGTGCTGATGAAGGAGGCGATCAAACCGAATATTTTCCAGACGCTGGAGAATACCCCGGCGCTGGTCCATGCCGGACCATTTGCCAACATTGCCCACGGCAACAGTTCGGTTCTTGCCGATCTGATTGGGATCAAGACGAGCGACTATCTGATCACGGAGGCGGGGTTCGGCGCCGATATTGGCGCGGAAAAGTTTTTCAATATCAAGTGCCGCTACAGCGGGTTGCGTCCTGACGCCGCGGTCCTGGTGGCGACTGTGCGGGCACTCAAGTCGCATACGGGCCGGTACCGGGTTGTGCCCGGCAGGCCTCTGCCTGACGACATGCTGTTGGAGAATCCCGACGACGTAGCGGAGGGCGCGGCCAATCTCCGCAGGCAGATCCAAAACGTACGGGCGCACGGTGTAAGCCCGGTTGTCTGCGTCAACTGCTTTGCCAGCGACTTCCAGAGCGAAGTCGATGTTATTGGACGGGTCGCCGAGGAGGCGGGCGCCCGTTGGGCAGTTTCCACGCACTGGGCGGACGGAGGCAGCGGGGCAAAGGAACTGGCGAGAACGGTTGTAGAAGCGGCAGAAGAGCCGAGCGAATTTCGCTTTCTTTATGAGTTGGACCAGCCCCTGAAAGCGAAGATGGAGAAGATAGCGACCACAATTTACGGCGCGGACGGTATTGAGTACACGGCGCAGGCCAACCGTCAGATTCGCCAGTATGAGCAGAGCGGGTACGGCAGTCTCCCCATCTGCATGGCGAAGACGCACCTGAGCTTGAGCCACGATCCAAAGCTCAAGGGGGCGCCGTCCGGTTTCACCGTGCCTGTCCGGGAGGTAAGAGCCAGCGTGGGCGCCGGTTTCGTCTATCCTCTCCTGGGAGAAATGAGGACGATGCCGGGTCTCGGCAGTGCGCCGGCCGCTCAAAATGTGGACATCGATCTGGCGACGGGGCAGGTAATCGGCCTGTTTTAGATGCTCGCCAGGAGGCCTCGATTCGTTCAAGAGGAGGGCGGTCAAGAAGGGCATTTTTTGAAGGGGCCCAAAAGGCTAAAGGACCAAAACGACTGCTGTAACAGTTTCCGCTTAACAGGATTCATTGTCGAATTTGGACTGATTGAGGGAAATCAGGGTACAATGTAGGTTATGCCTTTTACCTTTCATGCCGCCTGGCTTACTTCCGGCAAGCATTTTGAGGACGGACAAGAGCAGTACGCCTTCGGCCCTGTACACAGTTCCCGCGTCCAGCGGCAGGAAGACGTCCAGATGCCGCCGGACCGGTCCGCGCCTGACTCCACGGAGACCACCGGAGTCCAGAAGGTTACAGCAAAGCAGGGGCTGGTTGGGGGTCCCGAGCCTTCCCGGGGTTTGGTTCCTGAAAACGGTCCGAGGCTCTTCTTGTGGGGAGAAAACCATGAAGCTCCCAGCGTGTGGGAAGAGCGGGAACTCGGAGAAAACGAGGATCCCGGGGAAGCCGGACGCGCAGTTTCCGCCGATGCGAAAATGCCACCCGGCCCCACCGAGGACACGGACGGCAGTCGTTCCCTCAGCACGCGAAGCAACGGCAAGATTCCCTCCCATCCTGCTCAGATGCCGGTGGGGACACTCAGGCAGATTCTGCGTCAGTTTGCGACTGCGAGCGAACTGACGAGCCTGATGGGAAGCCCGGCTACGGCCAGCGTCTGGCTACCCAGCCAAAGTGGACGTCCCCAGACACATCTGGGATCTTTCCAGAAAGGCGTAAATGCCTTATCGGGGGACAGCGAGCCATACCGACTCCAGCCCTGGCAGGTCACCGGGCTGACTCTGGATCCCTACCACACGCTGGCCTTCCTCAGCCGTTTTACAAACGAGAGGCTGATCGAACTTCCCTCTTCGACCTCGTTGTTTCGCCATGCCCGCTTGGGAAATGACCTCCTGTTTTGGAGTCATGCGGCGAAGTTCGTACTGGAGCTGCTTGCCGGGCAGCACTTTTTGCCAGGACTGATACCGGACAGCAGCGGCCGATTCTGGGCCGCGTGGCAACCCTTTCTGCTAGAGGGCAGTCTGCGAGAACGACTGGAGTATCTCGTCGAGTTGATGCCTCCTGTTTGCCGGGCGTACGAGCTGGAAAGCCTGGAAGAGGCGCCGGCTCCCGGCACGATTGTTGAACACTTCATCGGTATTGTGATCAACCGGGCGATCCGCGAGTGGTCGTCGGCAGTGGGAGAGAGAAACGGGAGCGGTCCGGTTCAGCGGGCGGGCGGCAGACTCAGAAGCGGCCAGCGGACCGCTCTCCCGTCTTCCGGTTCAATGTGGATGGACGGTCTCTCGGGCGAGGATCCGCTACTTCAACTTCCTCCCCAGCCAGCCCATCAACTGTATAAGCGGTGGATCGAGTGGATGGAGCAACTCCACTCATCGGTGGCGGACTCCAATTTTCAGGTCGCATTCGCGCTGGAATTGCGGGCGGACGAAGACGCGAAACCGCATCCTGACTCAGTGCCGGCCGGTTCGCCGCCCGCCCCTATTCCACTGAACAACTGGCACCTTCAGTACTACTTACAGGACAAAGACGATCCGGACCTGCTGATTCCGGCGCAGAGGGTATGGAACCAGAATGGTCAAAGTATCCGCGTAGACGGCCGGCGCTTTGACCAACCGCAGGAGCGGCTGCTGACCGGCCTGGGAATAGCAAGCCGGCTGTTTGCGCCGATACGTGAGAGCCTGAGGGCGCCGCGCCCCGAGCGGGCGACTCTTTCACTGGAAGAGACTTACCTGTTTCTGAAGGAGATCGGCCCACTACTTCAGAGCAGCGGATTCGGTGTAATAATGCCGGAGTGGTGGGCGGCCCGCAGCCGCTCACGACTGGGACTGCGCCTTCGATTAGGCGGCCAGGCCGATTCCGCGCCGGCGGGCGCCGGAAAAGGACAGGGCCGGCCGCGCGGCCAGGATGAAGGTCTTGGCGGAAACGCGTCATTGGACTTGAGGGGACTGATCCATTTCCGCTGGGAGCTGACTCTGGGAGACCAGACTCTCAGCAGAGAAGAGTTTGAACGACTTGCGGATTTGGGTTCGCCGCTGGTGCGATTGGGTGAGGAGTGGCTGGAGCTGGATCCGGCGCAGGTGCATGCGGCCCGGCAATTTTTGGACCGCAACGAATCGGTCGGGAGCATGCCGCTTTTGCAGGCCGTGGGGTTGGCGCAGGCCTTTTCCCGGACCGACCAGGAGAGTGAAAGGGAAACCTGGGCGACGCATCAATTCAATGCCCTGAGGCCCGAAGGCCCGCCAGAAGGGCCGCACCTGCAAATCCCGACAACGCCAATTGATGCACCCAGTGATCACGAGATGACCGAGGGCCTTTCGGGACCGGAGCTGCCCCTTGAGGCGGTTGTAGCTGACGGCTGGCTCGGCGCCGCCCTGGAGCGGTTGCGAGGTATTGAGCCGGTCGAAGACATCCAGGAGCCCGAGGGATTCGTGGGCAGACTGAGGCCCTACCAGCGCCGCGGGGTGGGCTGGCTTTCGTTTTTGCGGCAGCTGGGTTTGGGGGCCTGTCTCGCCGACGACATGGGATTGGGAAAGACGATCCAGGCAATTGCCCTCTTGCTCCACTCACGCCATCTGGCAGAGATGCGACGCCAGTCAAGTAACGGTCATGCGGATTACCAAGAGCGGCCCGCGCTTCTGATCTGCCCGACAAGCGTCGTCGCCAACTGGCGGCACGAAATCGAGAGATTTGCCCCGGGTTTGCGGCTCTTGCTCCATCACGGGAGCGGTAGGCTGAGCGGCGAGGCGTTTCGTTCCGCACTGTCCCAGCATGACATGGTGATCACAAGCTTTGGGATCGCCAGGCGCGATATCGACATGCTGGAGATGCAGGCGTGGAGCGACCTGATCCTGGACGAAGCGCAGAATATCAAGAATCCGTCGGCCAAACAGACGCAGGCGATACGGCGGTTGACCGGAAGTTCCAGCGCCCAGAGTGAAAAGGGGAGTTCACCACCCTTCCGGGTTGCACTGACAGGTACTCCCGTGGAAAACCGGCTGCTTGAATTGTGGAGCATCATGGAGTTCCTCAATCCCGGCTACCTGGGGAACCGGGAGCACTTTCGCCAGCAGTTTGTCCTGCCGGTGGAGCGTTACAATGACGAATTCGCCGCTGCCGATCTCCGCAGGATGGTGCAGCCCTTCCTGTTGCGGCGCCTCAAGACCGATCCGACGATTATTTCAGACCTGCCTGAGAAGAACGAAATGGTCGTGTACTGCTCACTTACCAAGGAGCAGGAGACTCTCTACACGCGGGTCATAGAGGAGACGATGGCTCGGGTGGAAAGAAGCGAGGGCGTGCAGCGAAGGGGATTGGTACTGGGACTCCTTCTCAAGCTGAAACAGGTGACGAACCATCCAGCCCACTACCTGGGAGAAAAGGGTCCTCTGGATGTGCGCAGCGGCAAGCTGAGCCGCCTGACGGAGATGCTTGAAGAAGCCCTCGCCGTTGGTGATCGGGCGCTCGTATTCACGCAGTTTGTGGAGATGGGACATCTACTGCGTCGACATTTGATGGAGAATCTCGGGCGCGAGGCACTGTTCCTGCACGGCGGTACGCCCGCGGCGAGGCGTGAGCAGATGGTACGGTCCTTCCAGGAAGACAGTAACGGGGCGCCGATATTCGTTCTCAGTCTGCGGGCAGGGGGCGTTGGCGTGAATCTGACAAGGGCGAATCACGTATTCCACTTTGATCGCTGGTGGAACCCGGCAGTAGAGAACCAAGCCACGGACAGGGCTTTCCGAATCGGCCAGAAACGCTCCGTACAGGTATACAAGTTTGTTGTTTCGGGCACGCTGGAAGAACAGATTCACAAGATGATAGAGAGCAAACAGGATTTGGCGGAGTCGATCGTCAACAGCGGCGAAGACTGGCTGGCCGACATGGATACCGAGGGTCTTCGCCAACTGATTGCGCTTCGCAGTCGCGGCTAGAGGAAGCCGGCTACGGAAAATAGCCGCTCCTGCCTTCACAGAGATGTAACTGTGCTGAGAACCGAGGGGGCAGTTGAAACAGCTGCATGTCCCTGCGCGCGTTCGCAGTCCTGTCACACTGATATTCAGAAAGGCTGAAATTCGCAGCCGGTAGTCAGATTGGAGCTGAAAGGTAGATGACCGAAGCACTTGGCAAGGACGGCTCGTGGGCTGCCCGATGGCATGAGTATCTGAAAGCGCAGGGGTTCGACCTGAAGAGGGGTCAGGCCCTGGCGCGGCGGCTTCAGGTGAGGGCTGTAGAGGTGCGGTTTGGCCGCATCAGGGCAGAGGTTGTTGAGTCCCATCGAGGCAGCTGCGAAGTTGAGATCGATATCCCGCCGTTACGCGACGAGGAGTGGTCGGGGGTCCTTGACGCGCTGGCAGGGGAGGCTTTGTACGCAGCGCAGCTGCTGGCAGGGGGAAACGAGTGGGAGACGTTTCTTGCGGTTCTCGATGCGGTCTTCAGCGACGCCGAAGTCGCCCTGCTTTCGCGTTCACCGGCGGCAGGTGAGGTAGAGGCGCGCTGCACTGGTTGCCTCAGCCAAGGTACTCCCTGCAAACATACGCTGGTCGTTCTGTACCGGTTTGGCCAGATGATATCGGAAGACCCGTGGCAGTTGCTGCTGCTGCGGGGAAGAGACCGGCAGCAGGTCCTGACCGGATTGCGTCTTCGTCGCAGCCACGACGTAGAAGAGGATTCTCGCGATGAAGGGGAAGTATCCGGCGCCGCATCCGACTCGCCAATAGCCGGTTACGACGGATTGCGCGCACTGGAGGATCCGGCCAACCGACAAGAAGAGCATCTTGACCTGGTCGCGCAGATCGACACCTTTTGGGGCGGGCGGCAGTTGGGTCCGGGAGGGACACGCCAGGACCTGCGAGCATTGCACTACAACATCGCCCCGCCTCTGATTCGAATGGCGCTTCTGCGCCGACTCGGACCACCCCCATTTCAGCAGGACAGCCCGGAAATCTACGACAGGCTCGCGGAAATCTACTTTGAAGTGTCCTCCAAGGCATTGGAATTGGCCTTCGCGCCCGAGCCCGACAGCGACGGGTCCCGTTGACCGAAAGCCTGGCAAGAAGGAGCGACTTGTGATCAGTCAGATGTTAGCGCAGCGGGCAGCGGAGTCAAATCCGATCAAAGCGGGTATCATCGGAACCGGCAAATTTGGCGCGGGCCTGGCGGCCCAGATTTCGCAGATGGAGGGGATGGTAGTTGCAGCCATTGCCGACATAAATGCCAACAATGCCCGATACGCCTATCTTTCGAGTGGAGCCACCGCAGAGGAGATTCAAACGGCGGAAACAGGAGACGAATTGGAGGACGCCGTCCGCGCCGGCAGACCTGTGATCGTCGAAGACGGACTGGCACTGACGGACTGCGATTCAGTCGACGTGATCGTCGAGTCAACAGGTCTGCCTGAGGTAGGCGCCAAGCACGCATTCCACGCTTTGAGCAACGGCAAACACGTCGTTATGGTGAACGTGGAAGCGGACGTAACGGTCGGACCTTTTTTGCGGCGCACGGCTGATGCCGCCGGCGTCGTCTACACCATGGTGGACGGCGACCAGCCGGCTGTAACCTGGAACATCGTCGAATGGGCGCGCAGCCTTGGGTTGGAAATCGTGGCGGCGGGTCGAGGTACGATCTACTTCGACGACGATTTCGAAGGAACACCGGAGACGGCGGCGTCTCGTTTCGGCTTCACGGAAGAGCATATCGAACGGCGCACGATAAATCTGAAGATGTTCAACTCCTTTCGCGACGGCACAAAGGCGCAGGTGGAGATGACCGCCCTCGCCAATGCAGCCGGTCTTGTGCCGGACCGCCGGGGCATGCACGAGCCTTCGGTGAACCTGGAAGAGATTCCCCTTCGCTTCAGCCTGCAGGAGGAGGGAGGGCTGCTGAGCCGGCACGGGGTCGTGGAGCTGGCGAATTCAGTTGCCGCCGATGGCAGGACCTTGCTGCCGAATCCGCTCAGGATGGGCGTGTTTGCCGTCGTCCGCTCGGAGCATCCCTTCACCCGCGAAGACCTGGCTTACCACGGTTGCCATGTCGGCGGGGAGGGCAAGAATTTTCTCCTTTACCGGCCTTATCATCTGGTGGCAGTTCCGGCGCCGCTCAGTATTGCCCGGGCCGTCTTTTTCAACGCGGCGAACGGGTCGTGCGCCCCGACAGCAACCGCAGAGTGCGTTACTGTGGCGAAGCGGGACCTGGGTGAAGGCGAGGCGCTGGACGGAGGAGGCGGATACACGGTCGTAGGCCAGTGCGAGAAGGCATCCGTCGCGCGTAGAGAGGGACTGTTGCCTCTGGGCCTTGCTGAAGGCGCGGTAGTCAGGCGAGCCGTTTCCAAGGGAGAGGCAATCAGGTACGAAGACGTAAAGCTGAACGAGGACTCCTTCGTGCTCAAAATGCGCCGGCTGCAGGACGGGCTGGCTGAAGGCGAACAACTGTAGAGGCAGGGAATGTCCGAACGATTGAATGCAAGAGCCGGCCTGTTGCCTACCGGGCCCAGCGACTACCGGGAACAGTATCGCAGGTTGAAGTCGATGGGGAACGGCGGCCACAGCCAGGCGTTGGAGACATTTGCCGCGGCAAACGGATTCGAGATAGTGCGGGTACAGGGCAGCTCTGGCAGAAAAGGAAATCATCCAACAGGAGTTGGAAATGGAATACCGGCGGTTGGGGCGCACCGGGCTAAAGGTTTCGGAGATCTGCCTGGGAACGATGACCTTTGGACATGGCACGGACGAAGAGGAGGCCGGACGCATAGTGGATCTGGCCATCGAAGCAGGCGTGAATTTCTTCGACACAGCCAATGCCTACGCAGACAGCGCTTCAGAAACGATCCTGGGCCAGGCGCTCAAGGGACGTCGACGAAACGCCATTATCGCGACGAAGTTCTTCAATCCGATGGGACCCGACGTCAACAGTTCGGGTACCAGCCGCTTCCACATGATGCACACGGTCGAGGACAGTCTGCGCCGCCTGCAGATGGACTACATCGACATCCTTTACATTCACCACGTAGACACGCAGACGCCGCTGGACGAGACGCTGCGGGTCCTGGACGACCTGGTGAGGCAGGGAAAGGTCCGATACACCGCCTGCAGCAATTTTGAGGCCTGGCGTCTGATGGAGGCGATGTGGCTCAGCGATCACAACGGATGGGAGCGATTTGCCGCCTATCAGCCTCAGTACAGCCTCGTCGTGCGCGACATTGAGCAGGAGATAATCCCGGTTTGCGAATTGAAGGGGATTGGCGTTGTCGTCTGGAGCCCCCTGGGAGGGGGCTTCCTGACCGGGAAGTACCGGCCAGGCGAACGCTTGCACAGCGGCACACGCTCGGAGGAGGGATGGGCCTTTCCGCAGAGCTATTTTGCGGCCAATGCCGACGAGACACTGACGACTCTATTGGAAGTGGCGTCAGACCTGGATCGCTCGCCGGCGCAGGCAGCAACGCGCTGGGTGCTTGAGCAGCCCGCAATTACGAGCGCAATCGTCGGCGCACGAACTGTAGGTCAGGCCCGTGATAATCTCGGCGCCGCCGGCTGGAAACTACCGGCAGACGCCCTCGGCCGTCTCAATGACGTTTCACACCTGCCCGATCGATATCCCAAGTCAATGGAGGCCAATATGGATGAGCGGCGCGACGGAGCGGTGAAGATGCCTTCGATGGAAAGCGGGTTGTGACGAACTATACCGTTCGCCCCTTTCGAGCAAGTGAACTGGAGTACGAGGACCTCGCCACCCTACTGCGAACCGCGTCTCCTGAAAGACGGCCTGAGTCGGCAGAAGAGCTTCGTCAGGAGGACAGCAGTTGGCCGGCGGAGTCACTCCATGAACGGGTCGCGGCATATTCTCAGGACAGGAAGATGGCGGGGATCGGGACCTGCTACCAGGCCTACTGGCAGGACAGCCCTTCTACGATCCATATCCGATTCGATATCCGTCCCGACCACGAAAAATCTCAGCTTCTGCCGCTTCTGTACCAGGGTATCCAAGGGTTACTGGCCCACCGCAAATGCGAATTCAGGCGCCTGATGTGCGGGGCCAGGGAAGACGATAGTGAAAGGGTCCAATTCTTGCTGGGGCAAGGATTCCGCCAGGGAATGCGGTCGCCCTCTTCGGCACTGCAGGTCGCGACCTTTGACGGGTCTGCTTGCGATGGGACGTACGAGCGACTGGCCCAAGACGGGATCCGCCTGATAACGCTGGCCCAACTCTACGGAGAGGAGCCGGAGTGGAAACGGAAACTGCGCGATTTGCGCTGGGAGATCGTGCAGGACGTGCCGTCTACGGAGCCGTTCGCGGAGCCGACGGAAGAGGAGTTCGAGGAGATGGTCCTGAAGGATCCTGCCCTGGATGAAGAGGCCTTTTTTGTTGCGCTTTCTGCCGATGGAACCTTTATCGGCATGAGTAATCTCTGGCGAAACGATCCCGCAGGAAAGCGCCTGGATACGGGACTAACAGGGGTTATTCGGTCCCACCGGCGCAGGGGTATCGCCACGGCACTCAAAATGCGAACGATCCAGTATGCACAGACCTGCGGGGCCGAAACGATTGAGACAAGCAACGAGGAAGGCAGTCCTATGCTGGCGCTAAACCTCAAACTTGGCTTTGACCCGAAACCTGCATGGGTTGACTACACTCGGGAAACTTCCGCTTGAAGATTTCGTCAATTGTACCGACTCAGAATGTCAAACGGGCCCAAACAGGATCGTCATTGTATCTTCCCTTCAGTTCGAGAGACCTGAAGGGAAGGGCGGGCCCATCACACCAGGGAGATAGTAGTCCATGAGCAACTTCACCACGCAGGCCGAGCAACTCGACGAGTCATTACAACTCTCGCTTCCTCCTGTGGCGATCGCCTTTGCCGACGATCTGCCAGCAGGGATACCATCCTATGAGGATGTGGCCCCGGCCGGCTGCTACTTCTGGCAGGAGGCATCACAGAAGGTCTTTTCAACCAGCGCGAAGGACCACGAACTGTGCGCCATCGGCGTTCACACGCATAACCTTGAAGGCGCGTCTGCGGCGCAGCAGGATGAATTGATGTCGGCGCTGGAGGCAATGCAGGGACTGGACTATGTGCGGGAGGAGGAGGTGGCCGCCATCCCTGTGCTGCAGCGGCCTGTGCGACACACAGTTTACGGTCCGCTGGCGGATTTTCCGATAGACGCAGATGTGGTCCTGCTTTTCGCTCACGCGCAACAGAGCCTGATACTGACCGAAGCGGCGGCCCGGGTCGACGAGGGCGTTCCGCCGGCGATGGGCAGGCCGGCCTGCGCAGTTGTGCCCCAGGTCCGAAATGGAGGAAGAGCCGCGATGAGCCTTGGCTGTTGCGGCGCGAGAGCTTACCTTGACGCGCTTTCAGACGACGTCGCGCTGTGGGCGCTGCCCGGCGAAAAGCTTGAGGCGTACTGTAAGGAGATCGATGGGCTGGCCAAGTCCAACGAGATCCTGACAGTCTTCCACGAGCGGCGGCGGGAGGACGTCGCCGCGGGCAAGAGACCCAGCGTACAGGAGTCGCTCGAAAGGCTGGCCGGTTAGATCCTTGGGAGGATCGAGAGTACAGGCTCATGCAAAGCAGATGGAATGACGAAGAGGCGGCTGAGTTTGCCGGCGATCCGCTGGGCATGCGGGTATATACGTCGCGATTGCTTGGGAGCGATCCTTCACTCGTTCTGCACGGCGGCGGCAATACTTCGGTGAAGGCCACGGCGCAGGACATTCTTGGCGACACGGAGGAGGTCCTGTACGTCAAGGGCAGCGGCTGGGATCTGGCGACAATCGAAGCGCCGGGGTTTGCGCCCGTGCGGCTGGATGCGCTGCGGCGCATGGCGACCCTGGAGGCGCTGAGCGACAGCAGTATGGTCACTGCACAGAGGGCGGCCATGCTTGATCCATACGCGCCCAATCCCTCGGTTGAAGCCATTCTGCATGCAATCATTCCCTATCGGTTCGTCGATCATTCGCATGCTGACGCCGTCGTGGCCCTGACCAACACCCCCGACGGTGAGGCTGGCGTGCGCGAACTGTATGGCCCCCAGATGATGATTGTCCCTTACGTGATGCCGGGTTTCGTGCTCGCCCGCACGATCTACGAAATGACGAGGGACGCGGACTGGGATGCCCTGCCGGGAATGATCCTGCTCAATCATGGCGTCTTTACTTTCGCAAACAGTGCCCGTGAGAGCTACGAACGGCACATCGAGATTGTCACGGCCGCCGAGAATTACATCGAAGTGCAGGCCAGAAGCGCAGACAGGAAGACGGGATCAGACAGGCGTCGAGTCGCTTCGACGACGCTGGAGGAGCTGGCGCGGCTGCGCAAAGCCGTTTCGACTGCCAGGGGGCAGGCCGTACTGGCTTCAATTGATGCAGGCGGAGATGTGAGAGAGTTCTCCCGGTTGCCAAACGCCCCTGAGCTGGCTACTCGCGGTCTGCTTACGCCGGATCACGTGATCCGCACGAAGCGGATCCCGCTGGTCGTTTCGGGGCGCGGCGCGGAGAGGGACGTGGAGGAGTATGCCGCGGCCTATTGCGACTACTTTGATCGCCATGCAGACAGCAGCCTGGACCGCCTCGATCCTGCGCCGCGCTGGGCCCTGTGGCCGGGCGTTGGCAGCGTGGCGTTTGGTGGGAGCCCGAAGGAAATCGCAGTTATAGACGACATCAAGCGCCATACGTTGCGGGCCATTGCATGGTCCGAGTCGTTGGGGGGTTGGCGGCCGCTCGGCGAGAGCGAAATCTTCGCAATTGAATACTGGGAGCTGGAGCAGGCGAAGTTGAAAGGCGCCGGCGCCCCGCCCCCGCTACAAGGCAAAGTGGCGCTCGTTACGGGAGCAGCCAGCGGCATAGGGCGGGCTTGCGTTGAAGCATTCCTCGGTCAGGGGGCGGTCGTAGCCGCTCTCGACATCAGCCCAAAGGTAACAGAGCTTTTCGACCGGCAGAACGTACTGGGTCTCATTTGCGACGTAACCGACGACGACAGGCTCAAGAAGGCGGTCGAAGATGTGGTGAGCCATTGGGGCGGACTGGACGTCGTCATTTGCAATGCCGGCGTTTTTCCGGCCAGCCAGACGCTGGCGAAAGTGGAGGCTGACCACTGGGACAGGAGCATTCAGGTAAACCTTACCAGCCAACACCGGCTACTGCAGGCGTGCGCGCCCTTTCTGGAGTCAGGCTGCGACCCTGCGGTCGTCATTATCGGCTCCAAGAACGCGCCCGCGCCAGGGCCGGGCGCCGGGGCTTATTCGGTTGCAAAGGCAGGCCTTACACAGCTGGCCCGTGTCGCGGCCCTGGAACTGGCTGCAAAAGGCATCCGGGTGAATGTCCTGCACCCAAATGCCGTCTTTGACACCGGGCTTTGGACCGAGGAACTGTTGAAAGAACGCGCTGACAGCTACGGGATAAGCGTGGATGCGTATAAGGCCAGGAATCTGCTCGGCGTCGAGATAACCTCTTCTGATGTGGCCTCAATGGCCTGCGCAGTGGCTGGACCGGTTTTCGCCAAGACGACCGGTGCGCAGATTCCAGTGGACGGGGGCGATGAACGCGTAATCTAAGGTATTCGGGGGCTGGCGGCGTGCCCATCTCGCCCTGCGATAGCCCTCGCGCCCCTTTGGGAAGAGAGCAGTGTTCTGCCCTCAACTGCACATTGCACCGATTCGGAGGCAACGCAAGTTGTGGAATCCCGCGTGAGAAGGGACTTTGCGCTGTACTGTTTGGATTGGTATACTGCTCAGGTTGCGCTGGCGATCGAGCGTTGGGCTTGAGGCGCTGGACCTACAAGGAAGCGGCCAGCGGAGCTGAAAGCAAGTTCCGGTACTGCTCTCCCCCCACCAAATTTACGATATCATGCTCCGGAGGATCTGGATTCTTCAGAGGAGGCCACTATGTTTCAAACAGTGAGTCGAGTCGTGCCCATTCTGCTCCTGATCGTGTTCGTCGCGACAGGTGCTGCTCTGGTTCAAAGCGGGCATTTCACGACCGATTTGGCCGCGAATGACTGGCTTGCCTCCGCCACTGGGGCACAGCCGGGCGCGGTTGAGGCCCAGACGAGCATTCCTACATATTTCGGGTCCCTCGAAGTTACGAAGTCGCGCGCGGTTACGCCGGGCGTGGGCGGGGAAGTCCTGAAAGTGTTCGTCGAGGTGGGCGACCTGGTTGAAGAGGGACAGGAGCTGTTCCGCCTGGATTCGACGCAACTCGACTGGGCCGTTCAGCGCGCGGAGATCGCCCTGGAGCTGGCCCGGATATCGCTCCTTGAGATCAATGAGCAGTCTTCCGAAGGCGATCTAGCCGTTGCCCAGGCCAATTTGGAGCTGGCGAAAACCAACCTCGCCAAGCTGGATACCGGTGGGGCGACCGAAGATGAATTGGCCGCAACGCGGGCAAGCGCTGCGGCCGCATGGGCGCGATACAACGAGCTTCTTGCAGGCCCGACCGAGGCCCGTCTGCAGCAACTGCGAGCACACGTAGAAAGAGCGGAACTGGCCGTGACGCAGGCGCAGCGAGCCTACAACGAGGTCGCCTGGCGAGGCGACGTCGGACGTACGCCCCAGGCAGCGAACTTGCAGCGGGTCACAATCGACCTGAATGTAGCGCAGGCATCCTACAATGAAGCGACTCAACCGGCGCGCGCCTCGGAAGTTCAGGCCGCCCTGGCCGCGGCCCACCGGGCGCAGCACGCTTTGAACGAACTTGAAGAAGGTGTGTCGGAAGTCGATCGGGCTGTAGGAAGAGCGAGGGTCGCGGCAGCCGAGGCGACCGTCTTGAGAATTATGGAGTTGACGACCAGCCAGAAATCGGCCGAACTGCGGGTAAGCCAGGCACTCGTAAACCTGGAAGAGTCGCAACAGCGAATGGATAAGGCCATCGTTCGAGCGCCGCTGACGGGTGTCGTACTTTCACTTAACGCTGTCGAGGGCCAAGTGATCGGCGCCTCATCGCCTGCGGCCGTAATTGGCGATCCCTCTGCGCTGGAGCTGGTCGTGGGGATACCTCAGGACCAGGTATTGACAATGTCTGTCGGCGATCCTGTGCGCATTACCCGGTTCGGGAGCGATGACATCTCGGTTCAATCGACGATTTCCAAGATTGCTCCAATCAGTTTGCCCGGCAAAGGCAATTCGACATTTCCTGTCACGATTCGACTGCCTGAGGATGGCACTGCCCAGTTCAATCCTGGTATTTTTGTCTCCGCGACTTTTGAATAGTCCAATCGCAATACGTCTTTTGCACCCAAAGGAGAGCGCATTGACGAGCCGCATTCGAGTGTTGGAGATATGACAATGATGATTCGACTCGTTTTGGGGTTCGCAGCGCTGTTGTTCCTTGCCATAACGCAGCCTGGTTCGCTTCAAAGCGGACAACTTGGAAACGAGTTGGCCCAGTCAACACCGATTTCACCCACCGTTCTGGCGGTTGTTCGCAATCAGGGAGCTACTCTTTACGACCAACCGAACGGGGAGCCGCTGCAGGATCTCGTTGGCGGTTCGCTTGTGACCGCTCGCTTGCGGTCCACCGACCTTCTCTGGGTATTGGTTCAGACGAGGGATCAGTCCGAAGGGTGGGTGGAAGTGCGGACTCTGCTGGCTGCCGGATTGGGTCGGCTTCCGGTTGAGACGCCAACGCCGACACCCACGCTGACGCCAACAATTACACCAACGCCAACTCCCTCGCCATCCCCGACCCCAACGTCGGAGGTGATGGAGGCTACAGAGACGGCAACGAGCGAGCCCACGCCGACGGGCGAGATGACGGCGATGCCAGAGGCTTCAGAAACACCGGAGGCGATGGATGAAGCAACGCCGCAGCCTACCGCAGAGGCAATGCCCGAAGCAACAGCAACTCCTGAGGTGGAAACTCCTGAGCCAACGCCGACGCCTTTCGTGCCGCCTGAAGGGCCAACCGCTCTGTCGCTGGCCAGAATCGGTGGGGCGGTCCTGTGGGATGGCGAAGATGGGGCCTTTGTCGCACATTTCATGGCCGGCTCACGCTTAACAGCTGCCTTCCGGACGGTCGACAGCGACTGGTTCTACGTGTACCACGACGAAGGAGCCCACGGCTGGGCCTCTGCAAAGGAACTTCTGGTTGTCAGCGGTCACATATTGACGGTCAAAGAGTTTACGATTCCGCTGGAAGAGATAGTTCCAATCGAGGATGAAGAGATGGACCCGGAAACGGGACCTGCTGCTCCCACACCTGACGGTATGACGGAAAAGGTCATCGTCACTGTCAACAGTTTCGGGCAGCGGTTGAACGTGCGCGCGGGTCCCGGCACTGAGTACGATATTGTAGCCAAGGCGATCGCCGGTGTAACCTTCAATGGGATTGGGCGAACAGAGGAAGGCGACTGGGTGCAGGTGGCTGTTGCCGATCTGCCAAGCGGCTACGGCTGGGTCTTCGCCTTCTACGTTACGACAACAGGGCCCTTTGAGGACTTGCCTGTTAAAGATGAAATGATGATGGAAGAAGAGATGGAGGGTGATGGTTGAGTTGAAAGGAGCATGAAGGGTTTTCCGCTCTCGGTCTGCCCGGCTCTCTCAGCGCGTTGTCCTTTCCTTCTTCCGTAGCGCCTGTCCAACCGAATAACTGCCAAAGTCCAAGCGATCCTGTACGCGGCAAGCCGCGCACAGGATCTTTTTTCTTTTGTCCCTACCCTCAGCCATCGACAGGATGAACTGGGGCCTCCAGAAAACTTGACAAAACCTGTCCAAACCTGACAACATCCTTCAGCGCATTCACCGGCGAGCCGTTGAGAAAAGAAGGGGGGTCCCCCCCAAAACATGACAAAACCTGCCAAAACGCGATAAATCTGCCAAATTCCTTCCGCGCATTAACGATTGAGCCGTTGAATCGAACGGGGGAGTTCCCCCCAAAAAACCCGACAAAACCTGAACAGATCCTTCAGCGCTCCTCCTCGCCTTTTCTCCTGATTCAGACAACGACCTCACAAAAATTTGGGATGCACCCCTTATTTTCACGCGATTGACAGTTGCACTCTGCTTCTATATATTGGAGGCTCCAAGCTCAGGCTCTGGCAAAAGACAGTCTTGCCAGAAATTGAGTAGGAGACACTGCGCTATCTCATTCACGGTATCCTCCTGGGCGCCGTCAAGGGATAGCCGTTTTGCCGGCGAAGGAATACGAACACTTTTCACCAAGAGCTGGGAATGACCAGTGCCAGTCCCCGACGGTCAAACTTGAGTCCATTCGTAAGACTCAGTACAGTTCAACCAGAATAGGAGCATAGGCAATGGGAACCGCTGTCAAGATCGGCGTGATAGGCGCCGGGAGCGCGACATTTTCGCTGGGCCTTGTAAAGGACCTTTGCCTGACGGAGAGCCTGAACGGAAGCCACGTGAGCTTCATGGACGTGGACGCGGAGCGGCTGCAGATGATCCACAAGCTGGCCGAGCGATATGCCGACGAGTTGGGGGCAGATATAACGTTCGACCAGACCCTGGACCGCCGCGAGGCGATGCAAGATGCCGACTTCGTCATCAACACGGCCTCAGTCGTGACCTATGAGTCCGGGCTGGAAACACGGGACTTGATCCAGGATTTTGGCTATGATTGGGACGGGCCGGGGTCGCTGGAGTATTCGTATTACAACACCTCCTTCATCCTGGACGTGGCAAAGGAGATTGAGAAGGTTTGCCCCGACGCCTGGCTGATTCAGTCGGGGAACCCGGTCTATGACGGCTGCACGGTCATTGGCCGCGAGACGGACGTAAAGGTCTGCGGTTTGTGCCACGGCTATTACGGCTACCGGGACATCTGCGACATGCTGGAGATCGACCATACGAAGGTGCAGTGGCAGGCGCCGGGATTGAACCACAACATCTGGTTGACGAAGTTCGAATACGAGGGCAAAGACGCGTACCCGCTTATCGACGACTGGATTCAGAGCAAAGGTGATGCGTATTGGGCGGAAACGGCAGCCAGCCGCCCGTTGCCGGCGGGCAGGACGGGTTGGAACGGCGAGTTGAAGAGGGCGTGGGAGATCGACTTGTCGCGTGCAGCAGTGCACATGTACAGACTCTACGGACTGATGCCGCTGGGCGACACTGTGTGGATGAAGTACATCGGATGGTGGTACCACAAGGATTTCGACGCCAAGCGATTCTGGTTCGGAGAGCCGTGGGGCGGTCAGCGCTCGCACCTTTCGTGGCCGATGTACGTCGACAACCAGAATCACAGGGTTGAACAGATCGCCCGCCTGGCCCAGGATCCGAAGGCAAGCCTGGTGGAGAATCTGGGCAAGAATAAGACAATTGAGCAGCAGGTGCCCATCATTGACGCGCTGGTCAATAACAATGAAGGTCAGTTCCAGGTAAACGTTCCCAACCAAGGGGCGCTACCTGGTGTCCCGGATGACATTGCGGTTGAGATTCCTGCGGTGGTCAACAGGGACGGGATCCACCGCATCCAGGTCGACCCGTTGCCGCCGAAGATCATGCTGACGCAGATCATGCCTTTGGTTCTCTCGCTCGAGCGAACGCTGCTGGCAATCGAGACAGGGGATCGCGCGCTGCTTCTGTGGGAGCTGCTGGACGCGAATGAAACGCGCTCGTATGCTCAAGCAGAGGAGACGCTGGAGGCAATTCTGGGCCAGGGCTACAACCGAGAGATGGACGAGCATTTCCGCTGGCCGACGGATTGGGATGCCAATGGTATCAGCAGGACGCCGGTTCGGGATGATCCGCTGCTCCGGGCTGAGGGGGCGGCGGCGGCAGATTAGGCAGAATCGCGGCAACTGGACGAAAACTCCTTTGTCATTCGTTCACATCGGAGTTATGGTACTTTGGGGGACAGCTCTTTGATCCGGTAGAGCGTCCCCCTTATTTCTATTGTCGTATCAGAGGGACAGGGAGCGACTCACCAGCTGCGGAAAGGCATCAAGCGGGGTAACCAAATGAAAGTCGTCGAAGTAGAAACCATCGTAGTCAGGAACGTGCCGCCCTTTCGGGGCGGGAGTATGTGGCTGTTCGTTCAGCTCAGGACTGACGAAGGCATTGTCGGCCTGGGCGAGCGGCCATCGGGAAATGCGAAGAATCTGGATGCGCAGGTCAGGCTCATCGAGGATCTGGGCGAGCAGTTTGTCGTTGGCGCCAACCCTTTTGACATCGAGAAACTGTGGCAGACGATCTTTGCCTCGCGGCACGATTACCGCCATCCGGGACTGGACATGACGCCGGCTTTGAGCGCGATCGAGATGGCCTGCTGGGACATCGTTGGCAAGGCGGTGGGTCAGCCAATCTATAATCTATTGGGAGGGCGGTGCCACGAAAAGCTGCGCGCCTACGCATATATGCCGTCCGAAGGCATCTGGGAGAACCCGGAAAAGGCAGGGGAGATCGCGGTCAAGCTGGTTGAAGAGGGCAATACGGCATGCAAATTCGATCCCTTTCAACCCATATTTCCGAATCCCAGCGATTACTCGTTAAAGACGATCCGGCATGTTGCCAGGATCTTCCAGTGCATCCGGGACGCAGTGGGCGACGACCTGGAGATTGGCATTGGGACGCACGGACAGTTCAGCACGGCCGGCGCGATCCGCGTAGCCAAGATACTGGAGGAGTTCGACCCGTTCTGGTTCGAGGAGCCGGTTCCGCCTGAAAACATTGACGAGATGGCGCGCGTTGCGGCACATACGAGCATCCCCATCGCCACCGGCGAGCGGCTGGTATCGAAGTTCGAGTTTGCTCAGCTGCTGGAGAAACAGGCCGCGCAGATCATTCAGCTGGATGTGGGGCAGTGCGGCGGCATTCTGGAATCGAAGAAGATCGCGGGGATTGCGGAGGCGCATTACGCCATGATTGCCCCCCACATGTACTGTGGGCCTGTGGCAGCCGCCGCGGCGGTACAGCTTGATACCTGTTCGCCCAACCTGTTGATCCAGGAGTACAACGGCGGCCCACTCCACCAGGAGCTATTCAAGGAGCCGATCTTGTTTGAGAATGGCTATATCACTCCACCCAGTGGTCCAGGACTGGGGGTGGAGCTGGACGAAGCGGTTGTCAAGAGACAGTTATTGTAGGAGAGGGGACAAAGGGGAAGGCCATTCATGGGTAGATTGGACGGAAAGGTGGCCCTGGTCACAGGCGCGGGGCGGGGGCACGGAGAGGCGGTTGCGATTCGATTTGCCGAGGAAGGGGCCGCGGTTGCGGTCTGCGACATTCTTCCCGTTGACGAGCTGGACGGGTCTGTGGGCGAACGGATCCGGGCGGCCGGCGCGGAGGCGCTCTGCTTCCAGACAGATGTCTCGAAGGAGGAGCCGGTCCGTCAACTGGTGGAGCAGACGATAGACCGTTTCGGTACGATCGACATTCTGGTCAACGTGGTGGGTATCGCCGGCCCGACGAAGGATGTATGGCAGATGAGCCTGGAGGAGTGGCAGGAAACGCTGGCGGTCAATCTCGATTCGGCGTTTCTTGGCTGCAAGTACGCTCTGCCTGAGATGATCCGTAAACGGCACGGCCGCGTCATCAACTTCAGTTCAGGGACGGGAAAGCAGCCCCTTTCGCATCGGGCTCCCTATGCCACCTCGAAGATGGGCATCCTTGGATTTACGCGCACTTTGGCCGCCGACGTGGGCCGGTACAACATCACGGTCAATGCCATCTGCCCCGGTTCGCACGAGGAGCGGGGCGTCGAGTTGGAACGGGCGCGCGCTGAATACAGAGGGGAGCCATTTGACGAAGAGGCGGTCCGGAAACGGTACCGGGAGCCTCGACCGAACGCCATCCTGGCCGGACGCTGGTGCGGGGACGAAGGCTACGTCGAGAAGGGCGCGGGTTCAGAGGACGCGGCCGCGATTGCAGTCTTTCTCGCTTCGGATGATGCGGCAAGCATGACAGGTCAGGACATCAACTCAGGTGGATGGGTAATGTGGTGAGGACGGTGAGCCTGCGCTTTCCTCTCCTGCTCAATGTGATGCAACAGGATGAGATGCCAAGATCATGACAGCCATTTCAGAGCAATCCCGGCGGCAGTTTCTGTTGAAGTGGAACCGGGGCGGCATCAGCAGCCTGAAACTGGAGAACGACGTCTTCGATACCGAGTATATTACACCTGGCGAAACGCTGGGCGAGGTGCTGGTTGGTCTCCGCACAGGGGGAGAATGGAGGTCTGCAACGGCCTTCGCTTCCGGCGACATTCGAACTGTCGAGGACGACGGGCGGGGAGGGCGGGCCTTTGTTAACAGCGGAGACGGACAGTTGCAGCACGGGCTGCGCGGTCTGGGGGTGTTGGAGCGCTGCAGC
>VXMH01000114.1 GCA_009841235.1 Caldilineaceae bacterium SB0661_bin_32
CCCCTAAAAATTCGCCAAAATTTCCCCCCGATTCCACCCCAAATCCCCCAATCTCTCGTCCTCTCTCGTACAAGCCCTCAACACGCCCATCCTACCCCTCAGATGCCCCCCACAAACTACGGTAGGGGCAGGCCTTGTGCCTGCCCTCTCTCTCTCCTCGCCGTTGCGATTGCCTCGGGCGCCGAGTGGATTGATCGCGGCCTTGCCCGGTGCTATACTGAAAAAGCCTGTCCCCTCCATCACAGAGGAATTCCGGATTTCAGGCAACGACAGGAGAAAGCCGTTGACGAATCTCCCTGATTTCGATCTTGCGGGCAAAGTTGCAGTTATCACAGGAGCCTCCCGGGGCATCGGAGAGGCGATCAGCCGCTGCTATGCGGCGCGAGGAGCCGCGGTCGTGTTGAGCAGCCGTAAGCAGGCGGCGTTGGACGACGTGGCCGAATCGATCCGGAAGGACGGCGGCCGCGCCCTGGCCGCGGCCGCGCATACAGGTGACATGGAGGCGACGGCCGCTCTCGCCGAACAGGCGGTGCGTGAGTTCGGCGGCATCGACATCCTGGTAAATAATGCAGCCACCAACCCCCACTTCGGGCCGGTTCTGAGCGCCGAGGAGAGCCACTGGCACAAGATCCTCGATGTAAACGTGGTCGGCTACTTTCGCATGGCCAGGGCATGCAGCGCAGAGATGATGAAACGGGGGGGCGGCAAGATCATCAATGTCGCATCGATCGCCGGAAAACGTCCGCAGCCTGGAATGGGGGTCTACTGTGTCAGCAAGGCCGGCGTCTTAATGCTCACAGAAGTGCTGGCCGCGGAACTGGCCGCAGAAGGCATTCAGGTCAATGCGATCGCGCCCGGCTACACCAGGACCGCCTTCAGCCGCGCCATCTGGCAGGACCCGGAACTCAATCAGACCGTGCTCGGGGCCATTCCGCAGAGGAGGATTGCCGAAACCGACGAGCTGACCGGCATTGCCCTCTACCTGGCATCGGATGCGAGCAGCTTTACCACCGGCGGCACCTTCGTTGTCGACGGCGGCCAGTGGGTTGATGCCGGACTGGGCGGGTGAAGGGCCGGTCAGAAAACAGGAACAGACACGGTGGCGGCGAAGAGCCGCTATACATCATTCCAAGTGGGATAAAGACTTCTCCATGACAACCGACATTCTTCCCAATCTTCTTCTCCGTGTTCGCCAGTTCATCGACGAAGAGGTCGTTCCCATTGAAAAACTGCTGATCAGCCATCCCTGGACTGAGGTTGAGCCGCTGCTCGATCAGAAACGGGAGTCGGTGAAAGAGGCCGGACTCTGGGGGCTGGCTCTTCCTGCATCTTACGGCGGCCAGGGACTGTCGCTGGCCGAGTTCGGACGCGTGAGCGAAGTGTTGGGGCGCACGCCCGGCGGCCATTACGCCTTTGGTTGCCAGGCGCCCGATATGGGCAATATGGAGCTGCTCATCCACGCCGGCACCCAGGCGCAGCGAGATCGCTACCTGCTGCCGCTTACCCGCGGGGAAATCCGCTCCTGCTTTGCCATGACCGAACCGGAGCACGCAGGCTCCAACCCGACGTGGATGAGTACAAGCGCCGTGCGCAAAGGCGGCGAATACGTCATCAACGGCCACAAATGGTTTACGACCGCGGCTGAAGGCGCCTCCTTTGCAATCCTGATGGCGGTGACCAACCCGGACGCTGAGAGCCGTCACCGGCGAGCCAGCCAGATCATCGTGCCGCTGGATACACCCGGTTTTCATATTGAGCGAAACATCCCGGTGATGGGCGAGGCCCACGGCGGCTGGAACAGCCATGCGGAAGTCTGGTTCGAGAACGTGCGTGTGCCGGTAGACAATCTCATTGGGGAAGAAGGCAGGGGCTTTGCCCTGGCCCAGTACCGGCTGGGGCCGGGACGCATTCACCACTGCATGCGCTGGATCGGAATCTGTGAGCGCGCCTTCGATATCATGTGCGGCCGGGCCGCGCAGCGGGAGGTTGCGCCGGGGCGGCTGCTGGGCTCCCAGGGGATGGTCCAGGCCTGGGTGGCCGAGAGCAGAGCGGAGATAAACGCCTCCCGGCTGATGGTGTTGGACACGGCCCGCAAGATCGACGCGGAAGGCGTCTACGCGGCCAGAGAAGAGATCTCCTTGATCAAGTTCTATGTAGCGGACGTGCTGATGCGCGTGTTGGACCGGGCGCTTCAGACGCTGGGCGGCCTGGGCATGAGCGATGACACGCCAGTTGCATACTGGTACCGCCACGAAAGGGCCTCCCGCATCTACGACGGGCCAGACGAAGTTCACAAGATGAGCGTCGCCCGACGCATTCTTCAGCAATACCTGTCGTCAGGGCCGAAAGTAGATTGACAGGCCGCCTGCGGAATCAGTGGCATACCATGACCCGGATTTGAATGACGCCCTCATCACGGTTTCGCCGCTTCCATCAGATAATTTCGGGCTTCGTACACAAGCTCGCTCCCTGACTGCACCTGTTTCTGCAATGCCATCAAATTGGCAGTATGCGACGCCACGGAGAAACCGGGAACAAGCCACGGAACCGCCTTCAGGTAGTAGACGATTGCTCCCACGTCAGTAAACACCAGCCTGCCCGACCATTCCTGAACGTCAACAACGCTGAGTCCCGCGGCCCGCATCAACGGCACGTATCTCTGCGGCGTTGCATCCGGCCACTGCGGCGTTGCGCCGAAAGCGGCGAGCAGGTCCTGCGCCCACAGTCCGTGAACTTGCCGGGTAAGCAGACGGCCCCCCGGGACAAGCATGCGCGCGATCTCGTCGACGTGCAACGCGCCGTGACGGTTCAATACAAGCGAAAACTCGCCGTCGTCGAACGGCATCGGGCTGTACTCGTCATTGTTCAGCTCTGCAACGCGCACACCCAGCGGTTCAAGCCGCTGGCGAGCCAGCGCGAGGTTCGGGGGATAGCCTTCGGTCGCCACTACAATCTCCGGCCAGCTGTCTCTCATCGACAGCAGACGCTCACCGCCGCCCGTCGCGATATCCAGAACTGAGGCTGATGAGCGCATCAGTTCGCGTGCACGGGTAGAGTAGGACCACGGCGGCTGTTCCAGGAGCATTCGTCCATCGAGGTACGAAAAGTCCCAGCCTGTGAAGGGCTTCTCCTCTTCCGCCTTCCAACCTTCGATCAATTTTTCATTCTGTCGTGAGCGCGCACGCATGGCCGTTAACGATTCAGGAGATTCAGCAGCAACGTCAAGACGAGGCTGACGAGAATCATGGATGTGATTGGAATGAAGACGCTGACCGACTCTCTTTTGATATTGATGTCGCCGGGAAGCTTTCCAAACCAGCTGAAAAGCCAGGGCGCAAACTGGAGCGCCGCCCCGATGAGGAGAAGGACTGCGCCAAGAATTATGAACCACTTTGCCATTTTTTGACTTCAATTCAGTCAGGAGCGAGACCGGCCCAAGGTCGGCATTCGTCATTATAGCAGAAGGCCCGGCGGCGCATCGCACCGAAAATCAGGCAGATCGGTGACCTGGAAGGCAGCGTCTGCGGATTGACGGCTTTTGCCCTGGCAGATGCCGGAGTTACGTCAGTTGGAGGCTGCCAAGGGAGAGAAAACGAATTCGTAGCTGGATCGTAGGCATATTACCCAGTTCGCCTATCGGGCCAAATGAAGGCCTGCTCATGGCGTTTGACCATCGATCTCCAGTGTAAATGCCTGGATTGCGGCGGGAAATTCCTCCATATCGCATACGCTCCTGTGGACCGAATTCTCTTGACTTCAGCCCTGAAACGGTGCAGAATTTCATTGTCAAGTCATACAGACTCTCGATCATCTGCAAAAGCCCATATCCATATAGGACTGGCACAATGAGTTCAGACTCGCTTCCCACTTTTTGGATTCGACGCTGGCAGAGCGGGATTGTCGCGGCTGCCCTGCTCTTGTCCCTGCTTTCTCAAACCGCCGTTGCAGGTACTTCTGACCCTTTTGAACATGAAACAACTTGCGCCAGCTTACATACTGTAACGGCCGGAGAAACGCTTACCGGCATAGCCTTGAGGACAGGCGTTTCCCTGTCGGCCCTGGCAGATGCCAACCACCTTTCGACGACCTCCCAGGTACTGATCGGTCAGCGGCTGTGCATCCCCCGCACGATCAGTGCGGCCTCTCCGGTAGCGCCGGCCGCGCCGGCTCCGCCGGCCGCCCCGGTCGTGCCGGCCCCAACAGCGCGAACGGGAACAGCCGCCAACTGGACCGGCAAATACTACAACAGTCAAGACCTCAGCGGCGATCCCGTACTGACCCGCCAGGATGCCTCCATCGACTTTAACTGGCAATCCGGCAGTCCGGACACAAGCATAGCCAGCGACAGTTTCAGCGTATCCTGGACGGCAAACGTTACCTTTGAGACCGGCGCCTACCGGTTCACCGCAGTCGCCGACGATGGCGTGCGCGTCTACGTGAACGACACGCTCGTGCTGGAAGACTGGAACGTTCACCCGGCAACCACGACGGTTCGTGACACTGAGATCACGGCAGGAAACCATACGGTAAAGGTCGAGTACTTCGAGGCAAGCGGAGCGGCATCAGTTTCGGTCTCGTGGCAGAAGCAGGTAGAGGAAACGCCCACTTGCAACGTTCAGCCCCACGATAGTCTGAGCTCCTTTTGGGCCCACTCCTCTTTGGGATGCGCGAGCGCTGCCGCGGCAACCGTTTGGGCTGCCTGGCAGCCGTTCGAGAGCGGCCACATGATCTGGCGTCAGAATGATGACGCAGTGTATGTCTACGCGGACGGCGGGAACTGGGCCCGCCACAGCGACGATTGGAACGACCAGGCACTCAGCAACAACAGGGGCGCGGCGCCGGCCGGATTGCAGTCTCCCGTGCGGGGATTCGGTTATCTCTGGGAAACGAATGACGATGTGTACAACGCCCTGGGCTGGGCCACTGCAGATGAGAAGGGCTTTTGCGCCCGAATCCAGCAGTTCGCAAAAGGCACACTCCTGATTGCCGATACTGTCGAGACGTGCCGCGAAAACTCGCATAACTTTGCATCGGAGACCTTTGTCGCCAACAACGTCCTGCAGGCATTGACTGGAGGAGAATGGACCCTGGTCTGCGAAAAGCAGACGCATGAGAGACTGGAGCCATACTGGAATCAAGACGATGTTGGGTGCCCGCTGTCCACTGGAGCTACGTTGTGGACTGCCTGGCAGCCGTTTGAGAAAGGCTATATGCTGTGGCGGCAGGATGACGATGCCGTGTTCGTGTTCACTGACGGGAATGAATGGGCGCGTTACTCCGATGACTGGGACAGCCAGTCATATGAGCCGGCCCGGGGCACTGAGCCCGCAGACAGGCACACGCCCGTGCGCGGTTTCGGCTATCTGTGGGCGACAAATGACGATGTCTTTGCCGACCTGGGATGGGCAACTGATGTTGAAAAGGGCGCCTGTACGCTGATTCAGGCCTTCGACGGCGGCACCCTGCTCACCGGCGATCCGGTGGATTCCTGTTTCGATGGGGCTGATAACCTGGTGTCGGATACGCTGCTGGGTTCGAGTACGATTGAGGCGTTGGAATCGGGCAGTTGGGAGATCGCCTGCGTAAACCCGGTTCACGCGGGTCTGGACCACCTCTGGGATCATGCTGAGTTTGGCTGTCCGCAGGCAGCCGGTGGCATACTGTGGTCGTCGTGGCAGCCGTTCCAGACAGGCCATATGATCTGGCGGGAGAATGATGACGCAGTCTTTGTGTTTGCAAATGGTCAGGACGCGGAACGATTTGCGGATGACTGGAACGATCAGACCTATTCGACCAACCGGGGCACACCGCCTGAAGGTCTCCAGGCGCCTGAACGAGGTTTTGGCTATTTGTGGGAAAACGATGACGACGTCTATGGCGATTTGGGCTGGGCGACGGCTGACGAGAGAGGTTTCTGCGCACTGTTCCAGCAGTACGAGAAAGGCTACCTGATCGTGAGCAACTCCGTGCCCTCATGTAAAGAAGGTCAGGACAACGAAGCGACGGAGATAGACTTCGCACTCCATTCACTGAGCGTGCTCAACGACGGAACCTGGACGCTCAGGTAGGCGAAACTGACCGGGAGGGAGGGGCCGCTGCGAGCGGTCCTCTCCCGTCCTTCGGTTGACTGCCGCAGTTCTGCGGCGGTACGGCAAGACGCCCGATGTCCCGCGCGCCCCATCTGGTCCGCTCCTCCTTCCTCGTAGTTTTCATATTCGGCCTGGACAAAGTAACCGGCTTTGTGAAGCTGCTGCTGACGACGCGGTTGTTCGGGACCGGGCCGGAAGTTGACGCGTTTGCGACGGCCAACCAGTTGCCCGAGCTCTTGCTGGCGCTGCTTGCCGCCGGCGCCCTCTCAGCCGCTTTCATTCCCGTCTATTCCGGCTACCTGACACAGTCCCGGCAGGGCGAAGCAGAGTCGCTTGCCGGGACTGTGTTGACGTTGACGGTGATCGTCGTGGGCACGGCCTGTCTTCTGGCCATTCTTGCGGCGCCCTGGCTCGTTCGCGTGGTGCTCGCGCCCCATTTCCCTGAAGAGACACAGCGGCTGACGACGCAGATGATGCGGATCTTTCTTCTGGCCGCGGTGTTGATCAGTGTTTCCGGCGTGTTCGGCAGCGTGCTGCATTCGCACCAGCACTTTCTGACCCCGGCCCTGGGCAGTGTGCTGATAGACCTGGGGCAAATCGCGGGCATGATCGCGCTCGTGCCCATATGGGGCGTCTACGGCATGGCCTGGGGCAGCGTCCTCGGCGCGGCGCTGACCGTCCTTGTGCAGCTTCCCGCTCTGGCGCGCCGGAGACTGCGCCTGCGGTTGCAGATCAATCTGCGGCTCGAAGGTGTACGCGAGGTCCTGCGTTTGATGGGCCCGCGCCTCGTGACCCTCGGCTCCTTTCAGGCGGTGGACCTTGTCTTCATTCGCCTTGCTTCCGCTTTGCCTGCCGGCAGTATCGCCGCCTTCCATTACGCCATGCTGGTGATGCTGTCGATGCCCAAATCTCTCTTTGGGGCCGCGATTACTCAAGTGATCTTTCCGACGATGGCCGAACAGTACAATACCGGAAGCGGTCAGCATCTGCGCGAGACCGTTTCACAAGGTCTGCGGGCCACCTGGCTGCTGTTGCTTCCGGCTGCGGTCGGTCTGCTTGTGTTGGGGAGGCCGGCGGTGGCGTTTCTGTTTGAGCGGGGGGCTTTCGGACCGGAAGCGAGCGCGCTGGTCTACCTGCTGATGGCGATCTTTGCCGTACGCCTGCTGGGCGAAGCGTCCTACGACGTGCTCACGCTGACCTTTTTCGCCCAGCACAACACGCATGTGCCGATGTGGGCGACGCTGGGTTGGATGGTTGTGAATGCCGGTTTGAGCGTGCTTCTTGTCGGGCCCTTCGGGATCGCCGGCCTGGCATGGGCTACGTCGATTGCGGGTGCGGTCCTGGCTGCGGCGCTGTTTCTACTCAACCTGCGCGCCGGCGGCGTGGACGTTCCGATGCTGCGAGCTGCCTTGGGGCGGGCCACCGTGGGCAGCCTGGCGATGTGCGGGGTCGTGCTGCTGCTTCACCAGCTGCGAATGCCGCCGGCCCTCTTCATTCTGGCCAGCGCCGGCGGAGGGGGCTTTGCGTTTTTCGGCCTGTATTTGCTCCTCGGCGGAAGGGAGGTCCTGACCATGCTGGGGCACCTGCGCCGCGGGCTGCAGAGCAGGATCAGTTTGGAAACCCGTTCAGATTGACAGCCCGGTAATCGGTTACTACACCGCCGGTCTCAGACCCCCAGCACGACGCGCTGCGCCTCGCTGATGCGCGCGGCCGTCTCGGGTCGGAACAGGCCGCGCTGGTCCGTCTGTGGGGTGAGGCCGCGGCGGCAGTAGTAGCAGTGGAGCGCGCGGCGCGGGCTGTCCGAACGGTTGACGGTTCCCCCGTGCCAGGTGAAGGCGTTGAAGACGAATACCGTTCCCGCCTTGCCCTGCACGAGGATTTCGTCAGGGTGAGGCGCCTTCGGATCCTCCATGCTCTCGCGGGGGTCCTGACCAAACAGATGTGAGCCGGGAACAAGGCGGGTGGCGCCGTTTTCCGGCGTAAAGTCGCTGAGCAGCCAGATCGAGTTGCAGACGTTATAGCGCCGCCGGCCGTCCTGCACGGAAGGCGAAAAGTCCTGACTGCTGTGGGAGCCGTCGCAGTGCAGCGCCTGCAGGCCATGACCTGGAAGCGCCGCGCGTGCATTGAGCGAAGACAGCTTCAGATCGCCGTCGAGCACGTGGGCCATGGCCGCCAACACCTTTGGGTTGGCCCAGACGAGGTCGAAGAGCGCATCCTTGTTCGCCAGGTTGGCCAGCCGGTCGGTGCCATCCTCCTGGTGCACCTCCTTGCCTGCCTCCTCGCCCTCTTCGTCTTCCAGCGCCTGCAGGCGCGCACGAAGCGCTTGCACCTGCTCCGACGTCAGGATCCCGGGAAGCGGCAGGTAGCCGTCCACGTCGAGAGATCTCTTTTCTTCTGCCGACAGCGTGTCTTCGCGCACGCCGAGCGCAAACAGGGCAGCTTGAATGTCCATTCCCCTCTTGCCTCCCTTCACCGTCCTCAGCCCAACCGCCACGCGTCGTTATCGACCAGCTCAGTTCGCCCGCTGTCCGCGGAACGCACGCCGGCGTCAAGAATCGCCATCACTTCGAGATTGAACTCCAGGTCGAGGGTCTCGTGAAGCGGGTCGCCGGTTTGCAGCCGGTGTATGAACTCCTGGGCAATGTCCGACCGGTCGGAGGGCAACGGCTGGCACTCATGGTATTCGGTACGGCCGGCGCCTCTCTCTACGCGTACTTTAGGCGCCTGTCCGGGAGCCTCCTTGTCGACGACCAGCGTCCCTTCGGTACCGTAAACGATCGGCCCTGGGGAGACGCCGTGATCGAGAGTGGTCCAGGAAGCCTCGCACAGCGCCATCGCGTGGGGGAAGCGGACGATCATGGCGGCGTTGTCTTCGGCGTCGCCCCATCCGCTGTTGAGGTTGGCCCGCATTCCCATCACGGCGCTGGCAGGCTCGCCCACCAGCCAGCGGGCCACCAGGGAGCCGTAGCAGCAGTAATCGAGCATCACCCCACCGCCCGCGGCCTGCTGATGCCACCAGGTGGCGCCCCGTTCAACACCGGACAGCTTGCGCGGGAGCGCCTGCCCGCCCTCATCGCCCCCCGGATGAGAGACGCCCGCGCCCAGCGGACCCAGGTGGCCTCCCCGGAACTTGACCGTCAGCACCTGCCCAATGGCGCCGCTGTCAACCAGCGCCTTGGCCTTGTGGGATGCCGGTTGCCACGTGGTCGGCCAGTTGACGATCAGCTCGATACCGGCCGCGCGGGCAGAGCGGGCCATGCTGAGGCCGTCCCGCAGCGAGGAGGCCATCGGCTTTTCGACCAGGACGTGCACGCCCTTTTGCGCGCAGGCTTCCACCACGGCCGGATGCTGGGCATTCTCGGAGCAGCAGATAACGATATCGAGTTTCTCCTGTTCCAGCATCTCCTTGTAGTCGTCAAAAGCTCGCGGCATTCCCAGGTCTTCCAGGGCATGGCGCAAGTTCCAGCCCCGGGTGTAGTGGGCCGTGCGCAGTTCCGGGACCAGCGGCGGAGTGTCGGCGCAGGCCGCCAGTTCTGCCTGGGGATGGGCGGCGAACCGCTCTACCAGATGGTTGATGTGCATGTGGGCGAACCCAATGACGCCGATACGAAAACTATTCGCCATGAATAACTCTCCCATTCGCGGAACGCTGATACATTCTCAATTGGCCCTGCGCGGCACGCCTGACTGACGCATCGTCTCCAGATCGCCTTCCCAATGCAGTTGACCGCGCAAGCCGCGAACTTCCTCCTGCGACTTCAATCGTACAAGGGTTCGCAAGGCGATTTCAACTGCTTCTCGCTTGGTGGCCGCTCCCGAGCAGCGCAGCGCATCGCCTCCTCGATCAACTTATCGTCAACTGTAATGTTGATGCGCACGTGCACTCTCCGTCATTCGTCAACGGCGCAAAACATTACGGCGGTTCTCGCCCGGACCGGATTGGCGCGGCTCCCGCAGCGGAGACAAAGCCGAACACTGCGCCGGCGCTACCGCTAGAAAGTCGTCCGCAATGCCTGGGCAGTTCCCGATTGCGCCGACCGGTACGCCGAGTCGAAGATCTCGATGACGTGGCGGGCATGTTCCGCAGTCGAGGTAGTAGGGATCTCCTCCCGGATCCAGTCCACGAGCTGCATCACGTCCTCGTAGACGTGTGCCTCTTCCAGCCCGCGATGGTCGCCCACCACGTGCGGCAACGCTGCGTTCAGGTCGATCTCTTCCTCCAGCGCTCGGCCCGGATAGTCGAACGGTTCGCCGTTCAGCATGCCCCCGTTGATGACCCCTTCAGTACCGAAAATCAGAGGCCGCCCCATATTCGGGAGACCGCCCGCGGCCACACCGTAGACGAAAGCGAACAGACTGTCGCCGAAATCGAGGACCATCAGCGTATTGTCATCCATGTCGGTCGGCAACATCTGGCCGTAAAATTCCCGTTCCTTCACCCGTACGCCCGAAAACGCGGTTACGCCCCTGGCGGGCCCAAGAATTCCTGTCATGGCGTGCAGACCGTACACGGTCATATCGTAGAGCGGCCCGCCGCCGGGCTTGCGGAAGTACCACGCGGGGTTGACGTTGGTCAAAGGATCGTCGCCCCCGCGCACCCGCTCATTCTCGTGGTATCGGCCGAAGGCCGCGCCCGTGACCGCCCAGGTCAGTCTACCCAGCGCACCCTCCCCAATCAGCTCCTTGACACGTTTATGGGCCGGCCGCAGCATCTCACCGGGACTGGAGACCAGCTTGACCCCTTTGGCCGCGGCCG
Source organism: Caldilineaceae bacterium SB0661_bin_32 (assembly GCA_009841235.1). Lineage (GTDB taxonomy): Bacteria > Chloroflexota > Anaerolineae > Caldilineales > Caldilineaceae > Bin5. Next base: position 10,846 of record VXMH01000114.1, read on the forward strand.
CAGCGATCAACTGGTCGGCCTCGTCCACGGTTGTCGTCATCGACTTGTTGAAATGGATGTGGAGGCCGGCGTCGACGCACTGCATTCCCTGCTCGAAGTGGAAGCCGATCGGCGAAGCAATCGATACCGCGTCCACGGTCCCGGAGGCCAGCAGCTCCTCTGCGCTGGCGTAGAAGTTCGGAACGCCGAACTTGGCCGCGGCGGCCTCGGCGCGGTCTACGACCGGGTCGCAGACCGCGGTGACGTTGACCCGATCCTGGACGTCGTCCATGGTCAGGTGGGGCAACAGGCCGCGAATCGAAATGCTGCCGGTGCCGATAATTCCCAAGCGCACTATGTCAGTCATGGTATTCTACTCGTTTCTGTTAAGTACTCTCGTCTTGCGTTTTCATTTCCAGGATCGGACGCGAAAATTGTATCACGCCTCAAAAGGGGCATCCAAGCCATTTCTCACAAGGGGGCGCATCCCAAGATGGGGGTGAACTCTCTTACACCCCTGGTAACGACAAAACCACGGTAGGGGCAGGCCTTGTGCCTGCCCTCTCCCCATCCCAAATCTGGACTGCACCCCTCACAAGGGAGAAAACTCGACCGCAGCGGATTTGGCCGGGCAAGCCCTACCTCAGACAGATGAACTCGGGGCTGCCATCCTCAGCTTGGCGGCAGGCCTGAAGAACAGGACAGCCCCCTGCGAACAATGGTGTCAGGACAACCCCATCCCCACAAGGTTGCGATAGCTGACGGCCAGACTCTCGAAGGGGTCGCCGGGGCAGATGTCCTGTTCCACGGCATACCATTCAACATTCGCTTCGCGGCAGGCCTCGAGGATGCCCGGCCAGTTCAGATTGCCTTCTCCGACCTCCTTCATCTCGTGGTCCCGCCAACCGGCCATCGCCATATCCTTGAGGTGAATAACCGGCATGCGGTCCTTCATCCGCAATATCCAGTCGCGCACGTCGCCGCCCCCAAACTGAATCCAGTAGGTGTCCAGCTCCGCCAGCACATAGCGGGGGTCGGTCTCGTCAAACAGAATCTCAAGCCCGGACTTGCCGCCATAGCGCATGAACTCAAAGCTGTGGTTGTGGTAGCTGAACGTAAGTCCGGCCTCGTGCAGAGTTCGGCCGACCTCCGATGCTTCCACCACGAACTGACGCAGCCCCTCTTCGCCCGCTTCGATGAAGTGACGGGGCATACTGCCTACAGCCACATGCTTGCAGTCCCAAAGACGGTGTTCATCGATCACAGCGGCGATCTCCTCTTGCAGGCGCGGCCAGGCAATGTGCGTATTCACGATCGTAATGCCGTGATCGTCGCAGATCTTCTTGACGTTTTCCGGGGATATGGGGCCAATTGCGGACACTTGCACTGCCGTGTATCCGATAGCGCTGATCCTGGCAATTGAGTCTGCAAATCCTTCCTCGGTCTTTGTAAAATCCCGCACTGTAAAAAGCTGTGCGGCAAGCACGTTCTCGCTCATTGATGTTCTCCTCAAGTGAGTAGACGATTCGATTTTTGCCTCGTTCCAAGCTTCAAGTAAACAATGGATAGCCTTACACACGCAAGTTGGAAAGCCTCTGTCGTCTCGCAACCCTGACTGGCACGCGGACAGCCCTGTGGTACAATTCTTCGCACATTTCTGCAAACTGACCTTCACCATTGGAAACAAGAATGAGTTCGGACAGTCCTGTGCATGAGGAGAAGATCGACGAGACGGTTGACGAAACGCTCTCTGCAATTCGGCAGCGGCGGATGGTACTGCCTGCAATCCTCTTTCTTGCTGGACACCGTCCCCTGGCATTCACATTCGGGCAGATGCTCCTGATCCTACAGCCTCTGGCTGTGCTCCTGGGCTCCCGAGGGCTGGACGCCTGGGTCCGCGTACTGACTCATCCGAGCGGTCCTCCCGCACTGACGGATCGATTGGCGGAGCTGCTGGAAGAGGACCGTCATTCAGGCCGTGAAGTGAAAACCGGAACGTGAGCTACTATTCAACACCGGGACAGCTGGCCGCTGCATGGCGGCAGCTTGCCGACACGGCCATTGAGTACGGCGAAACGCCGCTCTTCGCCCTGGGCCTTGACCCGCTCTACCGGACCGGTCTGCTGAACCTGCTCGCATTGAGCCGCCTTTCCCGCCAGAATCTGGGGCCGCAGCACCCGACAGTCGTCGCCGGTGGAGATGGCTGGCTCTGGCTGCTGGCTATGCTTGTCTGGCGGCCGGTCGGAGGAGGCTATCGACACCGTTCGGCAGCGGGCTCCAGTGCAACGACTGAAGGCAAAGCAGAGGGCTCGGCGGCCAGTTTCGATGATACGGGTCGAACCGTACTCTATGCCGGCGCGGACAGCGCTCTCTACGCCGCGGCGCTGAATCTCGCGGGGCAGCAGGGCGGCCCCGGCGCGACGCCGCCGGGTTTGGGCCTGTCCGGGCCGTCGACGGCATCCGCCGGAGTCGAAGGCGCGGACTTCGAGTTGTTGCCAGCCCTTTTTGAACGGGAGCCTGTGCCCGAGGCCGCGGAACCCTCAGAGGACGCCTGGCTGCAAAGGGGAGAGCGTTGGGCGAGCGGCCTGCTGGCGTTCGCGCTGCTTGTGTTTGCACTTTTCGGATAAAGGACCTTGTACTCTTCCCGGTCGGGCTGGTTTAATCGAACTGTCCTCTTGATCGTCCTGGCCAGCGCGGGTCTGATCATTGCCTCGCGCTTCGGACTGAGTCCCGTACCGCCTGTCGTTTCGACTACGCTTTACGGCTGGGCGCTGCTGCTGGGCGCGTTCGCGCTCATACTTGGCATAGCCAACACTGTCAGATTCCACCTGGCCAGAGTTCAGCGAGGGCAGAGAGAGTGGCTTCTCAGCCTCCTTCTCTTGATCGTCTTTGCCCTCGTTCTTGGGGCGGGAATCTCGTCGCCAGAGGGAACAACGGGCCTTCTCTCCGAATGGATCTTCGACGCGGTCGTGGCGCCCGGGCAGGCAACGCTCTACGCGCTGACCGGCATATTCCTTCTGAGCGCCGCCTACCACTTTCTTCGCATCGACCGGCCTGGCGGTCTGTGGATTCTGGCCGGCGCACTTCCTATGCTGCTGGTGCAGACCCCCTTCCTCTACCGGATTTTGCCCACCGCACTGGTCGATCTGGTCGACTGGCTTCTTTCCTGGCCTGTAATGGCCGCGATGCGCGGTGTTCTGCTCGGAAGCGCGCTGGCGGTCCTGTTCATCAGCCTCCGTTTGATCGTGAACGGCGCGAAATAGATTCAACCTCCTGAAGACGGCCGCGTAAGCCTGCGGCCGTCTTCAGTTTTCGCTCGAAGGATTCCGACTTGGAGACAGGTTCGCCGATGACGACGTTCGACTGTCCACACTGCGGGTACAGCAACCCGGCTGCTTCCCGATTCTGTGTCAATTGCGGCACCAATCTTGCACGCCGGCAGCCTCCGCCCGCCCCTGCCGGTGAATCAACTGAAGGGCCAGATGATCGCGCCGGCGAGCAGGATGCTGCGCCTCCTCAGCCCGGCGAGGCTTCCCAAGGGCGGCAACCCTCTGCCGGGACCTCCGACCCAGGCCGCTCTCGAACCTGGCCCCATGGCTCTTCCGCAGAGGAAGATGCAACACGGGAAACGGAAAAGGAGAAACCGGAGCCTGACGCCGGCCAGCCTGCCCCGCTGTTGGGCGGCCTTGGAGGCCTGCTTGAACCTGCGGATCCGCTGTCATTTACTGCCTCGGGCGCCGGCGCGCTCGATCCGGCTCGTGATCGCTACACAGATTTGTCCGGTGAACTGACTACAAACGAAGAGGAACGCAGACAGTTGCGGCAGCTCTTTGCCGAAGACCTGCCGCTGCCGGTCGGGGCTCGACCGGCGATGACCCCGGATGTTGCGGAGACAGCCGCAAGCGGGAACGGTCTGCAGAGACAGCGCTGGCTCGAAATGATACTGCTTCTCAGCATGGTTGGCGCTTTGCTATGGGGTGGGCAATCGCCCCCGGGCGGCGCCGGACCGCATGCGCTGCCCGGCCTGGAACAGGCGCACCGGCAGATCGATACCCTGCCCCTGAACAGCCTCGTACTGGTGAACTGGGCCTACGACCCTGCAACGGCCGGTGAAATGGACCTTGTCGCGCAACCGTTGATCGAGCATCTCCTGCAAAGACAGGCGAAGCTGATCGTCTTCAGCCAGTTGCCGGGCGGGCCGGCCACCGCGCGGCGTGTCATTGCCAGGGCAGAGGACTCTTTACAGCGGCCGTCGCGCACGCAGATTACAGCGAATCTTGTCATCGAAGGAGGCTTTCTCCCCGGCGGCGCCGCCTCACTCCCCCTCCTGGGGGTCGCGCCGGCCCGGGCGCTGCCGGTCGACCCGCGCTGGGTTGACCTCAGAGAACGGTTCAGCATCGCGGCGCTCGGTGAAACCGGACCAGCGCTTTCTCTTGTAATCGCCCCCCGCGCCGAAGATGTGCGGCGATGGCTGGAGCAGGTGCAGCCTCTCAACGGCGGCGCCGTCGTGGCGGCTACCAGTGCGGTAGCTGACCCGGCTGTTCGACCCTATCTGCACAGCGGACAGTTGGCCGGGCTCGTCAGCGGCTGGGACGGCGGCGGCGTCTACGTTCGCCGCCTGGAGCGCGCCCGCAGCATTGCTGAACGGGGCCGGTCGCTGAGGCAGGTCAGCGGCCAGAACTGGGGGGTTGGCATTCTGATTGTCGCTGTACTGCTTGGAAATCTGTCAGGGCTCAACCAGCGGAGGTCCCGGTGAGCCCGTTCAGCAGCGGTCTTCCCGGCCTCCTGCAGGATGCGGGCCTGGTCCTGGGTCTCGTAATCTCCCTGATGATCGGGAGCTATCTTATCCGGGACAACTTTCTGGCGCGCCTGGGACAATACGTGCTGATCGGCGCCGGCCTGGGGTACCTGGCGGTTCTTGTTTGGCGCAACGTACTCTGGCCCCGGCTCTTTGCGCCTCTGATCGCAGATCCCATGTCATGGCAGTCGGCGACGGCATCGGACCTGTTCAGCCTGTGGCTGCCGCTCCTCCTGGGCCTGCTCATGTGGGGAGGAGGGCTTGAGCTTCTGCGTCCTCCGCCCGACAGGCTCAGAGGACGAGTCCTTCTGCGCCTGCTGGCGGCGGTGCCTGCCGCCATCCTCGGCGGTGTCGTCCTGGGGGTCGCGGTGAGCGGTGCCGTGCAGGGCACATTGTGGCCCTTGCTCGCCGCGGCGCTCCAGCTGCCGCAACCGGAGGCAGTGGCAGCAACCGGTGGACCGGCGGGGGCTGGTCAGGCAACCTGGCCTGTCAGGCTGCTCACGCTGTTGATCACCGGCGGCGTCCTGATCCACTTGCAGTACGGCCCCATCGTCGGCGAAAAGGAAAAAGGGGCCTCATCGCCGCGGGCTTCTTCGCCGGTCGAGGCGGATGCCGGTGCCGCCGGGCGGCCCAACCTGTTCAGAATGCTCATACGGACCTTGCTGCGTGTGTGGGAGGGTATTGGCCGCAGGGTCCTGTGGCTGGCCGCCGGCATCATCTTCGCTCGTCTAGTCGCGTCCCGTTTCTCACTGGCCCTGGCCCGCCTCGACTACTTTCTGTTTGAAGTTCCCCGCAGTGACCTCTGGCAGCTGCTGTGGGCGGCTCTGCGCGGAGGCGGTTCATGACTCTGTCGCGCCTTCAACCGCCGGCCTCCTCGGGTCACGGACGTACGGCGAATTCGCTGGCCGACTTTGCCCCGCAGAGCATACTGGCTCTGGCCGCGGAGCCGCGGCGCGCTGCAGCCGTCTTGATTGAACCGGTCGAAGAGATTTCCAGGATGGTGGGATGGCAGACTGTCGAGCTTTCGGAGCAGGCCGGGCCGAACGAATGTAAGGCCGCCCTTGTAAAGGCGGTCAGCCGGCTTGAAAGTCAGTTCAGTATCTCCCTCTGGGACAGGGAGAAAAAGCGACCCCGCCTGCACACCTCCGGCGCGGCTGTCGTGGATGGCGTTGGTCAGGCCTTCGCGGTAGCGGACCTGCAGCCGCCCTTGCGGGTCTGGATGGCCGGCCTCTCCGGCGGCGGCAGCCTTACCGCTGGCGAAGCGGCGCTTGCCGGCGCGCTGTGCAACCCGGTCGCGACCTATCTGCCGGGCCCCTATCAGAGTACGAGGGCTTTGACGGAAGAACTGCAGGCACTGCGACCGGACGTCATTCTGATTGTCGGCGGCCGCGAACAGATTGCGCCGCAAAGCCAGCAGCAGGTGCTGGCTCTGAGCCGTCTCGTGATCGAGGCGGCCGCGGCGTTACCAGACGGCAACAAGCCCATATTCTGTTTTGCCGGAAACAGCCGGCTGGCCGGTACAGCGCTGGCAAGCTGGCGGCAGGCGACCGGCGGGGGAGAGGCCGCGGCGGCCGACAACGTGTTCTCCGCCTCCGCTGGCAGCAGCGCCACTGCGCTGCACAACGTACTGGAGCGGCTGCACTGGCAACGCTCCCTGGGCATACCTGCTATGCAGGATATCGCCGGGTGGCTTGATCATACGGTGGAGCTTTCCAGTACGCATTGGGCCTTCGCGCAGGCGGTCCGGCTCTGGAGACGGCGTCAGCAGCTGCCGACCTTGCACGGGCTGTACGCCGCAGAGGACAGGTGGCTGCACGTCTGGACATGGGAGATGCCCGATCAGGAAAGCGAAGGCCTGCGAGTAAACTGTGTGCGTCCGGGAGAACGCCCGGATATCCTGGCTGATTGGCCTCCTGTCCGCCTGGTCAGCGGCGACTGGCCCGCACAGTGGCCCCGGCCGTCGCAGCCGCCCCCGGTGCTGGGTCCCCATAGGCCGAAGGCCTTGCCCGCCTACTGGTGGGACCCGCTCGGCCTCGTCCCGGCAGTGGCCGGCGTCGGCCGCAATGCGCCGGAGGCGGTTCTTCAGGTACTGACGGCAGACCTTCTCATGGAGAATGGGACCGATTTCGCCGCCGCTTGACGCGCATGACCAAGTTGTTGAAAATGTAGGGAACATATCCTCAGCGGGAGAACTGATCCGTAGAAGGCTGTCGATTGGGGAGGGCTTATGACGACGACGCTGCGCCAATCAGATGGAAGCTACATGCGGCAGACCGACGTCGGGCCTATTATACAGCTGCTCAACAGGTCCCATTGCGTCGAGCTGACCGGTTTCAGCAATGTAGGCAAGTCTTCTCTGATGCGGGTACTGGCCCACGTCGATGTCTGGCTGCAGCAGCTGGGGGAAGAAGGCAGCGCGGTCCTGCCGGTCTATATCGATTGCAACCGCATGCTGGAGATGACGGAGCAGGGATTCTATGAGCTGGTGCTGAGATGTCTGCAGGAAAGCAGCCCGGCTCTGGCGGAAAACCGGGAACTGCAGAACGCCTACGAAGCCCTGGTCGCGCCCGCAAACGTCTTTCAGGTGCCCCTGAGTTTCAGCAACGGACTGACCGCCGCCCTTCATAAGGCCGAATACAAACTGATCCTGCTGTTCGACGAGTTCGACGAGCCATTCCAGCAGATCGACACGCGCGTCTTTCTCAACCTGCGGGCCAAGAAGGACCGCTACGGCAACCGGCTTGTCTTTGTGACCGCAACCGTACGGCCGCTGGCAACTTTGCGGCCCGGAGACCACAGCGGTGAGTTCGGAGAGCTTTTCTCCCATCATCCCTGGCATCTTGGCCCGCTCCCCCGGCATGAAGTGGAACGATACATGCGCAATTTCAGCGCTCAGAATGGAGCCGTTCCCTTTGAAGAGGATATCGACTTTGTCTACCAGTGGACCGGTGGGCATCCCGGCTATCTGGCCGGAGTCAGCAGGATACTTGGCCGTGCAGAGGCAGCCTTGGAAAGGGACGGCGAAAGAGAGCGGAATCGCTTCGTCTTTCTCCGAGGACTGATCGACAGGCTTCGCCAGGATCAGACCCTGCATACCGAGAGTGAAAAGATATGGAAAAGCTGCACAGTTGACCAGCAGGAGAACTTGCGGCTTCTGTTCTCCGGGCTGGAGCCTGACCCCGCCTCTCTGTCGCAGTTGATGAAGCACCACATCCTGGTCCGGGAGCGGGAAGAGCTGCGCGCATTCTGCCGTCTCTTCGCCGAGTACGTCTTGGCGCACCAGGCCTCTGCCCCTTCTGACGAAGGGCTCCATCTGGATGACGAGAGCGGGGAGGTGACTGTCGGCGGCCGCCAGATCGAGCTCACCGCGCTCGAGTATCAGATGGTGAAGCTGCTCTACCGGAACAGCAACAGAATTGTTGACAAATTCGAGATCGTCAATGGCGTTTGGGGCGAAGAGCAGCTGCCGGACGTGGACGACGCCCGCATCGAGAAGCTGATCAGCCGGCTGCGTCAGAAGGTCGAGCCGGACCCGGCGGAACCCGTTTACATCACCACGGTTCGAGGAAGAGGATACCGCCTCGTTATCGACTGAACGAAATCGGAAGGCCTGCCGAGATTCAAAAAATTGGTAGGCGGCGACGTGCCGTTCGTAGGTGTCCTCTGGATTTTGTCGGCATCGCCCTTCGGTCTATACTATTCGCAGTCCATCGATTGCGGTTTGATGCGCAGTATCAATCCCATTTCATCCTTTCAAGGCAGAGTCGCTCTATGGCTGAATCCCTACAGGCAGAAAGTAGCCCGGAACTGATGACCTTCAGAGGGAAACCCAAGTCGATGGTGTCCGCGGCCGCACTGCTCATTGCAGGAACGCTGACCTTCACGTTGGGAATTGACCGGATCTATTTCGTAGAGGCCATCGCCTGGACCTTTCTGATCTGGGGTGCACTGCTCCTGTACGGTCACATCATCGATCTTGGAACCGTTTACGAAGTCTCTGAACAAGGTCTCGTGATAAAGAGCCCGTTGCGCTTCTGGGCGATGTCCCGCAATTGGGACTGGGGGCACTTTACCCGCATGGACGTGATCGTGAAGAAGAGGGAAGCAAGCGAGGCCGACGTAGAACTGCAGGTCCACTACACGCCGGAAGATTCGACCGTCCTGTTCCGCGAGGACCTTCCCTTCATTCCTGAGCTGGCCGGGGAAATCGCCAACCGCGCCGGCATGAAACCGGAGCGACGGCAGGCCATGCAGGACTTCGGTTCCATTCCCCAGGACGAAAAGGCGACCTACACCTGGAACTAGCGCTCCCCGGCCCTTTTCCATGCCCCGGCACAACGGCGCACCCCTCCGAACTCTCCTATGCGCCCTGATGTGCGGAGATATCCATCAGGTAGATCTGCCGGCCGTTGCCGCCATGCACTGAATCGACTGTGATCAGCCTCCCGTCCGGGCTGGATCGCGGATGCAGGTCGCAGCGCCACTCGCCCTCGTACTCCCGGTACGAGGCGTATTCACCCAGCTCCGTCCTCTCGCCGCTCTCCACGTTGTATAGATACAGTTCCTGGACCCTGCCGTCGCCTCTCGGAACGGGATAGGTGTCGTTCAATATCCAGTTTGTGTCGGCAAGATAGGTGCAGTGCCCGTTCAGCTTCATCACACCTTTGCCGATCACCTCCACCTCCTGCGTGCCGTCACGATAGATGTAGAAGGCGTCGCCGTGTGAAGGATGCCTGGCCCACGCCAGAATCTGTTCCGGATCGCGCCAGATGAAGTGGGACGTGTACCCGTACTGGTCGACGGCGTAGATGTCCGAGCCGTCAGCCGCGGCCGTCATCATGCGCGTACTGAACCCGGCATCGCCGAAACGCCAGCGGTGCAGAAAGATGAATCGGGACCCGTCGGTATTGAAGAGCAGATGGTTAAAGTAATGTCTGGCCCCGCTGATGTCCATGTGGGGATAGGGGATCGCGGCCACCTGCGCAATCGAGATGATGAGCGAGGCTTCGCCGGTCTCGAGGTCAATACGGTGAATTCCGGCGTCTTCGGGCGCCAGCTGATCGAAGTTCGGATCGGGGATGCCGGCGTAGCCGTAGCCGGGCCGCATGTGGTTGATGCGGCGGAAATCGGCGCCGACAGCAGTGCGCCCGTCGGGTGAGACAGTATAGATCGGATACCCAACCGTGCGCTTCTTGCCTGAATGCACGTCCATGATATGGCAGACGAAGCGGCCGTCCACTCGATCGTTCCAGACCACCTCACTGTCGGAGCCGGGGACCCACTGGAGCATACAGCCCTGCTGCCAGCACCAGGCCCTTGTCTCGCCCAGCTCGATCCAGCGGTTGCCGTCAGCCAGGTCGATCATCCCGATTCCGACTGCGTCATCTGCCTGCGGCGAGCGGTGCTCGAAATCGACCTCCATCCCCAGCACGAAGCGGCTGGAAGGATCGAACTGCAGCTTGTCGTAGTAGCCGAACCAATGATGCTTAGGCCCGGAAGTGATGGGGCGCATACTCATCAGCGCTCTCTCCTTATGGGACTGGCGTTGGGTCTATTCAGTGCCCGCGCCTGCCAGGTCCAGCTCTTCGGCAAAGTGGCAGGCAACGTGTCTCTCGTCAACCAGGTTGCGCAGCTCCGGCGTCTCCTGCTGGCAGCGCTCCTGGGCGTAGCGGCAGCGAGGGTGGAAGTAGCAGCCGGACGGAGGGTTGGAGGGGTCCGCCACTTCCCCCTCCAGGACGATGCGCTCTCGTTGGCTATGCGCCGGGCCCGCCGCGTGCACGGCGGAGAGCAGCGCCTCCGTATAGGGGTGGAGCGGCTTGCGGTAAAGGTCGTCTGCTTCGGCCAGCTCAACCAGCTTCCCCACGTACATCACCGCCACCCGGTCGCTGATGTGCTTGACGACGCCAAGATCGTGCGCGATGAACAGGTAGGTCAGGTCCAGCTCCCGCTGCAGAAACTTGAGGAGGTTGAGGATCTGCGCCTGCACGGAAACGTCGAGCGCGGAAACCGGCTCGTCGGCGATGACGAGCGTCGGGTTGAGAATGAGGGCGCGGGCAATGCCGATGCGCTGGCGCTGTCCGCCGCTGAACGCGTGGGGATAGCGCGTGATGTACTCGGGCCGCAGCCCGACCAGGCGCAGCATCTCCACCACGCGGTCCTCCAGTTCCGACCCCTTGCCCATCCCGTTCAGCCGCAGCGGCTCGCCGATAATGTCGAGGATCGTTTTGCGGGGATTCAGCGAAGTGTACGGGTCCTGAAAGATCATCTGCAAGTGGGAGCGCACCGGACGTAGGGCCGCGTTGTCCAGCGCGGCCAGGTTGTAGTCCTCACCCTCTTCCCCTTGCGGACGAAACTGAATGTTGCCGGCCGTCGGCTCGTATAAACGCATGATCAGGCGGCCCACGGTCGTCTTGCCGCAGCCGCTCTCGCCGACCAGGCCCAACGTTTCTCCCTTTTGCAGCGCAAAGTCTACGCCGTCCACGGCCTTGATGTGGCTGACGACCTTGGAGAACAGTCCGGCAGTGATCGGAAAGTGTTTCTTCAGCCCGTTGACTTCCAGCAGTGGATAGCTGTCAGATTCGCTATTGATGGCCAGTTTCCTCTGCGACTGGGGGGCTGTCCTGGTGCGCGTGTTCCGTATACAGGAGGCACCGCACCTCCCGGTTGTCTTCCAGCGTGATCGGCTGGGGCACGATCTCGTCGCAGACGCCGGCGATGAAATCGGCGCAACGCGGATGGAAAGGACAGCCTTTGAGCGTGCTGTAAGGGTCCGGCACTACGCCCCGGATCGTCTGCAGCCATTCTCGCTTCTGGTCCATGCGCGGCAGGGACTCCAGCAACGCGATCGTATAGGGGTGCTTGGGATCGCGGAAGATATCGGCGGCCGCGCCCTTTTCGACAATCTTGCCCAGATACATTACCGCCACCTCGTCGGCCATATCGGCGACAACGCCCAAATCATGCGTGATAAACATGATGGCCATGTTCAACTCGGCCTGCAGCCCCTGCATCAGCTCCAGGATCTGGGCCTCCGTCGTCACGTCCAGCGCCGTGGTCGGTTCGTCGGCGATCAAGAGGCTGGGATGACAGGAAAGCGCCATCGCAATCATCACCCGCTGGCACATGCCTCCGCTAAGCTGGTGGGCGAAGGCGTCCATACGCTGCTCCGCCAGTGGAATATGCACCTGCCTCAGCATGTCGATGGCGATGTCGTCCGCTTCGGACTGGGAAACCGGCTGGTGCAGCAGGATGTTCTCGGCTATCTGGTCCCCTATCTTGTGCACGGGGCTGAGCGAAGCGCGCGGCTCCTGGAAGATCATCGCGATTTCCCCGCCGCGGATCGCCCGCATCTCTGTTCCGGTAGCGGGAAGTTGCAGCAGGTCCACGACGGTGCTCTGCCCGTCTTCGTCGGGCCTCGTGTAGAGTATCTCGCCGTCTACGGTGTGTCCTGGCGGCCGCACCATGCGCATGATCGAGCGCGCGGTTACGCTCTTGCCGCAGCCGCTCTCGCCCACCACGCCCAGGACCTGCCCGCGTCGAATCGAAAAGGTGGTGCTGTCCACCGCCTTGGCGACCCCTTCGGTCATGAAGAAATGAGTCTGCAAATCGCTTACTTCCAGCAGCGTGTCCATCAGTTCACTTTCAGCATTTGGTCTTTGGAAGGAAGCCGGAATGGGAGCCGGAATCGGGACGGCTTCATTTACAGGTCTGCGTACGGGTCGGCTGCATCGCGCAGGCCATCGCCGATAAAGTTAAGTGCCAGTACCGTGACGACAACGAACATGGCCGGCCACAGGATCCAGGGATGAATCGCGATCTCGACAACCTGCTGCGCGTCCTTGAGCATTACGCCCCAGCTCACGGTCGGCGACACCAGACCCAGCCCGAGAAAGCTCAGAGCCGTTTCGGCCAGGATCATTCCGGGAATGGCAAGCGTGATGTCCACCAACACGTAGCTCATGAAGGAGGGAACGAGGTGCTGCCAGATCAGGTACCACTGGTTCGCGCCCGCAGACTGGGCGGCCAGCACGAAGTCTTCATTGCGTAGTGAGAGGAACTTGCCCCTCACCACGCGCGCCAGTGTCGTCCAGGCCAGCAACGAGAGTATGATCGTTATGCCAAAATAGACCCGGATCTGCGGCCAGTCGACCGGCATGGCGGCAGCCAGCCCCATCCACAGGGGAATCGTCGGAATCGAGCGAATGAACTCGATAAGCCGCTGGATAAGGTTGTCTACCACTCCGCCGTACAGGCCGGACAGGCCCCCCAGCACCAGTCCGATGACCAGGGCAATGGTAACGCCGACAAGACCGATCGTTAAGGAGATGCGGCCGCCGTGGAGTGCGCGCCCGAAAATGTCACGGCCAAACTTGTCGCCGCCCATAAGAAAGATCGGGCCGACCTCTTCGGCGTTTTCGACCCCGAAGAGATGCCAGTCCATTTTGAAAATGCCCCATAGCTTGTAGGGGTCCCCTTTTACAAACAGCTGGACCGGATATTGCTGGCTGCGGTCTTCGACAAAGTCGCGCGTGAACGTCTCCTTATTGGTCTCAATCTTGACGGCGTAGACGAATGGAAGGCGCCAGCTTCCGTCGTCAGCCCGAATGTGGATGTCTCTTGGAGGGAGATAAAGATGCTTGTTGAAGCGATGCGTCTTGTCGTACGGCGCGATGACCGGCGCCAAAAGCGCGGCAAGGTAAAGAAGGGCGAGGAACCACATCGAAAAGACTGCCATCTTGTTGCGCCGGAAGCGGATGAGCATCAGCTGTCGCGGCGTCAGGAACTGGGTCGTGGACTCGCCAATCGTCCCTTCGGATTCGAGGAGATCGGACAAGTCGCCGCCTTCGTAGGGCGTGGATGCCCGCTCGGGAGAGGCTGCGGTGGTCATGTTGTACCCCGTTCCCCGTAGCGTATTCGGGGGTCGACCCATGCCAGGAGGATATCCGAGATGAGCGTCCCGACTAGCGTGAGGGAGCTCAGAATCATAATCATACTGGCGGCAAGGTAGAGGTCCTGGGACATCAGCGCGCGCCAGAGCAGCGGCCCGGTCGTCGGCAGATTCAAAACAAGGGCCACGAGAACGGTGCCGGAGACTATCTCGGGTAGGCGCCAGCCTATGGTGCTCAGGATCGGGTTTAGGGCCACGCGCACAGGGTATTTCATGGTGAGCTGACCTTCGCGCAGGCCCTTGGATCGCGCCGTCTCCACATATGGTCTCCCTATCTCATCCAGCGTCGTCGCCCTCATCACGCGGATTGTGCCGGCCGTGCCGGCCGTGCCGACGATCACGACCGGCAGCCACATGTGTTTCAACATATCCCAGACTTTGGCTATGCTCCATTCCGCGTCCAGATACTCTGTCGAAAACAGGCCGCCCGCGCTGGCGCCGAAGACCTTGATGCCTATGTACATGAAGATAAGCGCCAGGAGAAAGTTCGGCGTCGCCAACCCAATGAATCCAATGAAAGTGAACACATAGTCGGCCAGGCTGTACTGGCGCACCGCGGAATAGATGCCGATGGGTATGGCCATGGCATAGACGAATAGCAGCGTGAAGAAGGACATGATCATCGTCAACATGAGCCGCTCCCCTATCAGCCTGTTGACGGGGCGGTCCCAATAGAAGGAGAGCCCCATATCCCCTTGTACGAAGTTCGTGATCCACTTGATGTACTGAATGTAGCCGGGCTGGTTCAGACCGTAGTGGGCCTCCAGCGCCACGATTTCCTCTTCACTCAGCTCCTCGCCGGCCGCTGCCAGATTGGCCACATAGGTGGTCACGTAATCACCCGGCGGGAGCTGGATGATGGTAAAACTGACTATGGAAATGAGGATTAGCGTCGGAATCAACTGTAGGACGCGACGCAGGATGTATTCGCGCATGATGTCAGTGCAAAGAAGACCAGTTAAGAGCTGAACGTATATGTAGGCCGGCGGTCAGTTTCCTACGTGACCGCCGGCTTTCGGCTTCATTTCGATTCTAGCTCTGCTTGTAGAAGAACTGCTCGGGATGTACCGGGACGGCCCGAATCACTGAGAAGCCCCACACGCCGTCGTCGGGGAAGTTGGTCAGGTTCTTCTTCATCACGACCGGCTTGGGGATGCCGACGGTGCCGAAGCCGGGCAGGTAGTCGTAGAACCACTCCCACAGCTCGCGGGCGATGGCGACGTGCTCCTCCTCCGTCACCGCGTCGATCATCTCCTGCCAGCGGTGGTAGACCCAGGCCACCTCGTCCGGCGGCTCCACCGCGATCTCGCTCTCCTGGTCGCCGTCCAGCCAAGTGTCATAACCCTTGCCCCACGGCACGTTGCACTGTCCGGGGTGGTTGAGTCGCGAGCACCAGACCCAGGTGATGTCGGAAATGTCGCCTTCCCAACCGGACATACCCATATCGTTGGCAGCGACCAGCTCATTGAGATGGGAGCGGTTGATCGGCCGGATCGAAGGATCGAGGCCGACCTGACGCCACTGCTCGACCACCAGCTCAAATACGTCGAGGACGTCGGCCTGCTCCGTATCCAGCTGAATCACCCAACTCACGCGCGAGCCGTCCGGGAAGAGGCGGTAGCCGTCGGCGTCCTTCTCCGAGTAGCCGGCCTGGTCCAGCAGCTCCATCGCCATGTCCGGGTCGAACTGGGCCCAGTGCGACTCATCGCCCTCCTCGTAGTACTTGGAACCGGGCCAGGCCGCCCACTGCCGCGGCTCGCCCAGACCGAAGTAGACGACGTCGTTGATCTCTTCGCGGTTGATCGAAATCGACATCGCGTGCCGTACATCCTTGTTGCCGAAGAACTCCCGCACCTGCGGGTCTTTGTGCGTATGGTTGGGCACGATGATGGTACGGCCGGGGAAGGTCGACTTCCACATCTTGATCTTCAGTTCCGCCGACTCCAGGTTGGCCATGTACAGTTCCATGTTGGCCAGGTCGGCCTGGCGGCCGGAGAACTCCAGCTCGCCCGCAATCAGCTTGGCGTTGGCAACCTCGCGTTCACTGATGACGAACACAATCGTCTTGTCGATGTAGGGCAGCTGGTTGCCTGCGGTGTCAACCTTCCAATAGTAGGGGTTGCGTTCGTAGGTGTGGTGGTCAGGGGCGTCGTCGACGCGGATGAACGCGGTCATGCCGGGAAGCCCAATCTGAGCAGGAATCGTCGACCCGACACGGCCTTTGTCACGGATCAGCTGGCGCCACTCCTCGAAACCGGCCTCTTCGGTCATCTTGGCGATCTCGTCGGCGTCGCCATAATCGGGATGGAACTGCTTGAGATAGTGGGCAGGCTGCCATAATCCGCCCTGCGAACCGGCGTAGAAGGTCTCGTGAAGAACGATCAGGGGATAGGGCTTGGAGAAGGAAAGTCTGATCGTGTAATCGTCAATCTTTTCCATCTGCAGCGGATCGCCGCTGGGCGAAGCCCCCGCCTTCCAGGAGGTGGGAGGACCGCCGGGCGCGTATTCTTCGTTGAGCCACAGATCGTGCCAGGAGAACATGAAGTCGTCGGCGCTGAAGGGCGCGCCGTCGGACCACATGAGGCCTTCACGCAGGTGCAAAATCTGCTCGGTGGCGTCCTCGTTGAACTCCCAGCTCTCGGCCAGGCCGCTCGTGATGGAGGAGAAGTCCGGCGCGATGCGCAGGATCAGCTCGGTGCCCATCACGGCCTGGGGATCGCCAAAGAGGTGATTGGGGTTGCCGATGGCAACGCGGGTGGTGCCGCCGTACTGGCCGATCTCCTCTAGGGGTTCGATGACCACCGGATTGGCCGGAAGGCGCTCATCCACCGGCGGCAGTTCGCCGGCGGCGACGCGCTCGGCCAGCAGAGGCGACTCGTTGTACTTGGACATCGAGCCTGAATCCGCGGCCGGGGCCTCCTCAGCCGCTGGGGCTTCGTCCGCGGCCTCCGGTTCGGCGTCGCCTCCGGGCGCGCCGCAAGCCGCCGCAACTGCGGCCGCGGCCGAAAGTCCGCTCATGCGCAGGAAAGTTCTACGATCGATTCCGTCCTTCATAGTGTTCTGTTCCTTTCGCTTGAAATGAAATAAAGGGAACTTTTTTGAATCCCAGGGAAACTTTCTGTTCAGAGAACGCTCCGAACAAAGGCACTCTACGAGCCCATATTGACAGTGGTATTCGAGACGGTCAACATGACCCATTCCATCATGCCCCGCCAGTATTCATAGCGTTCGGTCGTTGCCCCCTGAATCACGACCGAGTACAGATATTTCTCGGCGCAGAAGAGACGCGCTCGGCGCCGCCGCGTCGTCCCATCCTGCACGAAGGTGCACACCCACTCCTGGCACCAGTCGCCCACGTCGGCCAGGACCTCCAGCCTCTCGATCACGCATCCGTCAAGTTGGTTCAGCCCTTCCTCGATTCCCTCTGCCAGCAGCGAACTCTCTTCCGCCGCCAGCGGCTGACCCATGTCCTGGACCGTGATCGAGATGAAGGTGGCCCCGTCGGACGGATCCGGATAGAGGCTTACCGCCGGATGCGGCGTATCCGTCTCCTGCAGCTGCCACTCGGGAGGATACCAGAAAGAGGGATGGCCCGCCGCGTGCTTGTACGTTTTGACGGAAGTGAATCGCGGGCGGGCGGGCTGACTTGTCGATGACATAGGGATGTGCGATTTCAACTGGTGGGGCGCTGTATACCATTCAAGCTGGTGGAAAGCAGTGCAATTCGCAGGACGGCGCAACGGTGTCGGGGGGATCCGGTCCGTCGCGCCGTCCTTGATTCGATCACACTAACGAGCATACCTCCGCGGCACAGCATCTTCCTTTCCGACCGCCGGTAGCCAGCGTCAAAGGCTCGATCTACATGTGATTCTCAGGATCTTCCCAGGAGAGCAGCTGCGGATTCAGGAAGTGCTCGTCCTCCAGCCCGTCGTTGACCGGCTGGCCTGAGATGTAGTTGTGCATCTTGTTCTTCATGATGATCAGAGCCGGCGACTGGCCCAGATAGCCGACGATCGGGATCTCCTCGGCCCAGATGTCCAGGATCTGGTAGAACAGCTCGTCCCGCTTCGCCGGATCCGGCTCGGCGCTGACCTGGTCCCAGATCTCCCAGATCTTCCACAGGAAGTGGCCTTCCGGCGGCGGTTCACCGTTGGCGTCGTTCTCGTCCACCTTCCAGCGGCCGTACGCGCCCGCCCAGGGGCGGTCCAGCTCCGTGCCGATCCAGGGCGACGGCGTCAGAATCGGCAGTAGATCGCGATAGCCGCCCCAGTACACGGCGTCCTGCGTGTTGGCAGACCAGTGCTCGGTGTAGAGCGAGCGCTCCATGCCCTTGTAGGTCGCCTTGAGACCGATCTCCGCATAGTACTTGATGATCGTGAGGACCGAGTCTTCCTCGGGCGTGCCCGGCTGTGAGGTCCCCTCGATAATGAAGCTCAGCGTCTCGCCGCTGCCGTCCTTCCACAGCCTGAAGCCGTCGGAGTCGCGCTCGGCGTAGCCTGCGTCGTCGAGGAGCTGGTTGGCCCGGTCCGGGTCGTACCCTGCGTACGCCTCGGTCAGCTTGGCGTAGTACTGCGGCGACTGATCGAGCGGGCTGTACTGGCGCGGTGTCAGCAGGCCGTCCCACACAAGTTCGTTCAACCCGTCGCGGTCCACCGCCAGGGACATGGCAATTCGCACGTCTCTGTTCTCGAACAGCTCGCGCACGCGCGGATCCTGCGCGCCCTGGTTTGGCGTCACCACCTCGTGCCGGGTCGACGTGCCGATTATGACCCGGTAATCGCCGGCCTCTTCATTCTCCTTGTAGAGCGTGAAGTTGCCCGTCTGAATATGCCGCGCCTGGAAGTCGACCTCACCGTTGATGACGCGCAGGTTGAAAACGTCGTTCGTGTCGAAAAGTCGGTGTGTCACCTTGTCGATGTAGGGCAGCTGCTGGCCCTCCTCGTCCACCTGCCAGAAGTAGGGGTTGCGCTCCATCAGGAACAGCTCGGAGGAGAGCTCGTTCTTCGAGAGCCACGGGCCGATGTTGGGCCGGTCCGGGTTCAGGTACCACCAGTTGCGGTCCACGTAGTACTGGTCCCAGGAGTCGACGCCCGCTTCATCGATCTGCGCCTCCAGCCCCGCCTTGTCGTCGGTCAATTCGATGTGGAACTGCTGCATGTAGTGTCCCGGCGAGAAACAGTGGGAACGCGTCACGTCGAAGGCGAACAGCGGCTTGGGATGTTCGAAGGTCATCATCACCGTGTTGTTGTCGGGAGCCGACACGACCATCGGCACGCGCGGCGTACCCGTTCCCCAGCGAATCGAAACGGCGGGCGTCAGGTCCTCGTTGGAGAAATGGTTCTCGTACCACCACATGAAGCTGTCGCTGTCGAACGGCGTGCCGTCCGACCACTTCAGCCCCTCGCGCAGGTGGAAGGTCCACTCGGTGGCGTCCGCGTTGGTCTCCCAGGACTCGACCATGTTGGGGCGCAGCGTCAGGTCCATGTTGTACCAGGTGAGGGACTCGTTCTGCATCTTGGTCGGCCCCCAGCGGTCGGAGACGCCTTTGAAGCCGCGGCGGATCGTGCCGCCATACTTGCCGACCTGCTCGACCGCCTCCAATACGGCAGGACTGGCCGGCAGCCGCTCGTCCACCGGAGGCAGGTCGCCGGCTGCCACCATCTCTGCCAGCATCGGCGCCTCACTGTACATACTGCCCGACGCCGCAGGCGCGGCCTCTTCGGCAGGAGCCTCCTCAGCGGCCGGCTCGGCTGCCATCTCTGCTTCGGGCTCGCCGCCCGCGCCGCAGGCTACGGCCACCAAGCCGGCGGTGGCGACACCGGAGACGCGCATGAACTCCCGGCGATTGATCCAGTTTTCCTTTGTCCTAAGACTCCTCATAGGTTGTCTCCTCTGTTGTGAGTCCCTGCCGTATTGACATACCTGACAGTCGGATAAGTTGGAAACGAAATACGCGATTCTGCTACAAAATTCCGCTAATCCTGCACCCAGTGCCACAGGCGCGTGCGGTTGTAACCCAGTAGCTCCACTTTGCCGTCCCCATTCGTATCGGCAACTGTGAAGACCGCGCGCACGCCGGTATCGCCGTCGTCAAAGCGGTCTTCGGCGTAGGTGTGAAGCGGCATATCCAGTTCCTGGATGATCTTCCCGTGCCCGTCGATGAGGGTCGGCTTCTTGCCCTGGCACTCGGCAAATATCACGTCGGCATCGGCGCCGGCCAACCGTATCGTCCGCCCATAGCCGGCCTTTTCCATGCGCCAGATCTCGTTGCCGCTGCAATCTACCAGGTAGCCGCGGAAGCCGATATGCGCGTCTTCACCGTGCAGCCGCCGTTCCGTGACAAAAAGCTGCTGCCCCTCCATCTCCGGCCTGAACTTGCCCACCGCGCAGGTCTGAATGTGCGTGCCTTCGAAAATCCATCGATCTTCGCCGGTCGCGGCGTCCAGGACCACCAGGTCTTTGCCGGCGACCATGAGCAGCTCCGGCCTGCCGTCATCGTCGATGTCGTGAACGTGCAGATGATCGACGTGGGGCGCGCGCGTCATCTCCTCCAGGTGCGGCTCCAGGTCGGGCCGCCACCAGATCTTGAGCCCGTCGGCGCGCACGCAGCAGTAGCCGATGAATGCCTCCTCCTTGCCGTCGCCGTCTATGTCGTAAAAGTCGTGTTCATGCCCGGCGCCGCCGTAGAAGTGGCAGTTCCACAGGCAGTTCAGATCGTCATCATAGATGTAGATGGGGTTCACAAATGTGGAGACGAGAATGTCGCGCCGGGCGCCGAGACCCCGGATGTCACAGAGCTGGAGTACACAGTTGGGGCCCGTTTCCACCTCTTTGCGGTAGTAGCCGCGGTCGCCTTCGAGGATTCTGAGGTAACTGCGGCCGTCGCGTTCGGTCACGTAGACGATCTCCGGTTTGCCGTCGGCGTCGATGTCGCTGACCGCGGCCGCAACCTCGTGCATGGCCCAGTGGCCCGTGCCCAGTGGAGCGCCCTCTTGCCACATAACGTCGCCGTCCAGCTTCATGGCGGTGACGCAGTGGACCTGCTTCTCGTGGCGGTAACCGCCGGCCGACATGCGGGGAATGTGGCAGTCGCGGGCCTGGAAGAAGACCGCCTCCAACTCGCCGTCGCCGTCCAGGTCTCCCAGGCGCATTCCCGTATCACCGAAACCGGTCGTGTCGACTTCATTGGCAAGGCGAAATGGACCTGTCATGGGGGCCTCGTTCTCAGGCTGCAATGGGGTTCTTTGTCATTGCCTGCTCGAATCTGGACATACGGTTGCAACCGGAGAACTGCCTGTCTCGCTACTTCAGTCGAAATCGCGGGGATGGTTGCCGGGTAGTTTGGGGAATTCTAAAGGATAATGGCGGACTCGTCAATGTTATGAAATTGACGGGGCAGGGCAATCGCATTTTATCGCGCTAATTTCTTGGAAAGCTGCCCAAAACGCATGGCCGGGCCGTGCCTTTGCCTTGGCGTTCCCCATGCAAACCACCCACTCCACCCACCCCCACAAACCACGGTAGGGGCAGGCCTTGTGCCTGCC
>VXMH01000032.1 GCA_009841235.1 Caldilineaceae bacterium SB0661_bin_32
TTTTTTTTAAACCCCCACCCGGCAATACTATTTTGCATCTTGTCTGGGGGGCTCGGATATTTTTATAAGACACAGAACTCCGGTAGGGGCAGGCCTTGTGCCTGCCCTCTCTCCACTCTCTCCTCGCCCTTAACCCGTCGCCGATTGACAGTTCTTGCCTGCCATGTTAGCATTCCCCTCATTCTTGTTTACCCTCCCGCAGCCCGCAGACTATACGAATCCACCCCACATTGAGGAGGATGCTTCGTGCTGAACGTAGCAACGATCGGAATGGGGAACATCGGCACTACCCATGCCGGTGTCTACCAGGCCAGCGAACGCGCCCATCTGGTTGCCGTCTGTGATATGGACGAGAGCATTGCGGACGCGGCCGCAGAGCGCTTTGGCGTACCAGCCTGTTACAGCGTCGCCGAACTGCTCGAAACGGTCGAGCTGGACGCCGTCAGCGTCACCACCGCGGGGCCGGAAAACGGCGGCCATCACTACGAGCCGGTCATGCAGTCCTTCGAAGCGGGACTGCACGTATTATGCGAAAAACCGATTTCCAACAACATAGAGCATGCCCGCGAAATGGCTGCCAGGGCCGACGAGACCGGCCTCTACTTCGGCATCAATCTCAATCACCGCTTCGTGCCGCCGGCCGCCAAAGCCAAGCAGTGGGTGGAAGAAGGAAAGTTGGGCGATCTTCTGCTGATGAACATGACGATGTGGATCGGCAACCCCAATGACACCTCGCCCTGGTTTCACATGCGCGCCCTCCACCCCCACAGTCTCGACATCATGCGCTACTTCTGCGGTGACGTGAAGCGCGTCCACGCCTTCTTCAACCAGGCCCCGGGCCGCGTCTGCTACTCCAACGCTCAGGTGAACCTGGAGTTCGTTAACGGCGTCGTCGGCCACCTGACAGGCAGCTACGATACAAACCCGCGTCACAATCTTGAACGTTGCGAAGTGATGGGAACGGCCGGCCGTTTTGTGCTCGACAACCTGTACCAGGAGCTGACGCTCTACCCCCGCCAGAGCGAAGAGCTGACCGTCGTGCGCAACAGCATTATGGGCGGCCTCAGCGGCTTCGACGCCACCTTCACCAACCGCATCAACCGCTGGATCGAACAGGTGGACGACGGCGCGCCCCGTGAAGAAATCGAGGCCTCCGGCCGCGAAGGGCTCGCCGTGCAGGAGATCATCGAAGCCGCCATCCGCTCTCACCATAGCGGCAAAGCGGAGGACGTGCCGGCGTAGCGGATATTCCCGTGTTCGCCATGACGGATTTATTCTCATCCCCAACGCTCTGACCACCGATGCAGCTCAGACAGAACGAAAGGAAGAAACCGATGAAACATTACAGAACGCTCCTCGGCCTGATTCTCCTGGTGTCGCTTCTCCTCGTGGCGGCTTGCGGCGCGCCCGATGGCGGCGGGATGGCGGCTGAAGAAGCCCCGGCTGCAGAAGAAGCTGCAGCCGACGATGAAGTCGTCGAAATCGAGGAAACTGAAGAAGAAGCGATGGAGTTGAGCGGCGAAATCGTCGTCAGCATCGCCTCCAACGACGTGCAGACCTATCAGGCAATCGCCGACGCCTACATGGAGTTGCATCCGAATGTCAGCGTCCTGGTTGAGCTGAAGGCGCCGGGCGTCGATGCCTATCTGCAGTGGATTCGCACGCAGTTCACTTCGGAACTGCCGCGCGTGTCCATCATCGAGTCACCCCATCTGCGCGAGTTTGCTCAGGAAGGACGGCTGGTCGACTGGGGCCCGTACCTCAACAAAGAGAACCCCTACACCGGCGAACTGTGGGAGAACAGCTTTGAAGAGTGGGGGCTGAATCTGGTGCGCGACCCCAATACCGGCCAGATGTTCACGATGCCCTACATGTCGGTCCAGACCTTCTGGCTCTACAACAAGGCGCTCTTTGAACAGGCCGGCATCACCGATGTACCTCCGCAGCCGACCTGGGACCAGTTCGTCGGCTGGAACGAGAAACTTCGTGACTCGGGCGTCATTCCCATCGCGATGGAAGGCACGACCGAACAGATCTGGGGCGGCGGCCGCATGCCCTGGCTGATGCGTTCGGCGATGGACCAGTATCACCGCGACGAACTGCAGATCATCCAGTGCCAGGAAGGAGACTGGTGCTTCCGCGAAGGCATCGACGATGTGTGGATGTACGATCCCGGCGACGTGCGCAATGACGACCCGGACCGCGTCTCCGTCAACATCGCCCGCCACCTGGCCGCTTTGCGAGACGGCGCCATCAACTTCAACAACGAATGTACCGTAGAGATGATGACGAATATCGGACGCGTCTTCCAGACGGCCAACGGGTTCGTCCCCGAAGGCTGGACCGGCATGGCCGATGCCTATCCGCTCTTCCTGACCCAAAAGGCGGCCATGCGCATGGTGCATGGCGGCATCTACACCAGCCTGCCCAAGGACATTCGGGCGCTCGCTCAGGGTGAGTACGGCGGTAAGGCTGAAGTCACGGAAGAAGACTCGGCCGCTGCCGTCGAGTTTGAGTACGGCCGCTTCGCCTTCCCCAACATCGAAGGCCCTTGTGTACAGGGAACGGCACGCGCCAATGAGTTGACGCAGGGCTACCTGGCGCTGCCGGTGAAGGACCGCGTTCAGAACGACCTTGAAGTCGACTTCGTGATGTTCTGGACCAGCCCCCAGGGCATGCAGATCTTCCTGGAAAACAAGCTGGATCCCGAAAACCTGCAGGGCGGCATCGCCGGTCCGCCGCTGATCAAGAACGTGTCGCTTCCCGGCGAGTGGGAGGAAGTATTCGCCCAGAGCGTCTTCGTCGGCAACTACGAGAAGCCCGGCGCACCCGGCGACGCGGTTGCGCGCGGCTTCTTCAAATACGAGGAGACGAAGCGCGAGTGGTCGATCATGGTGCAGGAGTTCTTCGAGGGCAAGATAACGGCCGACGAGTTCGCAGAGAGCTACCAGGCTCTGCTCGAGGACAACTTCGACGGCCTGCTCGAATACCTGAACCTGACCCACGAGGACTTGGACAGTCCCGAGAAGCGTCCGCCGGGCTGGGTCGCTGCCGGGCCGTACTAAAAGGCTCGTCTGCGCCTCCGCCATAGGCCCGGGGAGGACGCATCAGCCTCCACGAACGACCTTCAATGGGTTTGTCTACGCAACGCGCGTCAAACAAGAGACGGTCTTCTCTCAATAGATCAGGCAAGCCGCTCTCGCAGGGGAGCGGCTTGTCTGGTTTGCGCCCGGCCGGTAGAGCCGTTCTCTTCGGGCGCGCCGCTGGCGCCTTCGCGCTGGCCGCAACGATTCTACTGGCCGTCGCTCTACCCCTCTCCGCGCAGTCACCGGAAGGGCAGTTATGGGAAAAAGACGCGGCCAGTCGCGTCCAGGCCGTCGCCCTTTCAGAAGACGGGAACCGGGTTGCCGTTGGCAGGCGTGACAACTCTCTGCAGCTGTTCGACGGGTCCGGCGAGTTGCTCTGGCCGTTTGAAGCCGGTAACAGCATCCTCGGCGTGGACATTTCCCCGGATGGGCAGTGGCTCGCGGTCGCCTCTGAGGACCGCTTTGTCTATCTGCTCGATGGCGAGGGCAACGAGCTATGGAAATTCAAAGCGGCCCGGCCAATGAATAACGCCGCCGTGGCCGGAGACGGGTCACTCGTCGCAGCTACTTCCGATGACCTGTCGGTCTACGTTTTTGACAATCAGGGCAACCTGCTTTGGCAGGAGGAGTTGGGCATTGGCGTGCGGGCCGTTGACGTCTACGGCAGCGGCGAAAAGGCTCGCGTCGTCTTGGGTTCCGACGACGGACTGATAACGATCTACAACCGTGACGGCAGAGATCTGCTCCGGGCCTGGCTCGATTACAGTGTAGTGTCAGTTTCCGTTACGCCGAACGGCGCACGCATCCTGGCCGGCGCGGGAGACGGCTCCGCCATTTTGCTTAACGGATCAAACGGCAATCAGATCTGGAGCTTCCGGGCCGAAGATACGGTCAAGAGTGTCTCTCTGGCGAGTAACGGGGCCAGCGCCTTGGTCGGCTCGGAGGACGGGAGCGCCTACCTGCTGGACGGCGGCGGCATGCTCATGCACCGTTTTCGACAGGAGTCCGAAGTCCTCAGCGTCGGCCTGTCAGGCGATGGCAGTCGCCTCTCTATCGGCACGGTCTCTGGCGCTGCCAGAGTCTACGATCGGGCGGCGGCTTTGCGCGGGGCGGCCCGCTCGTCGGCGCAGCGCCAGCGCACGCTTATCGCCGTAGTCGGCGTTATCGCCTTGCTCCTTCTTGCCGCGGTCTGGGCCGCCCGCAACACAGCGGCCGGACAGCAGCTCTGGCAGCGCAGCGCAACCGGGCCTCTCGGCGTCATGCAGACGATGTGGAGCGCCCGCCTCTCCTATCTGCTCATCCTGCCAACCCTGGCCCTCCTCCTGACCTTCAACTACTATCCCGCCTTCTCCGGCCTGTATCACGCCTTCACCGAGTGGAGCCCTGGCGTGCGCACTGAGTGGGTGGGACTGGCGAACTTCCAGTCGCTGCTGGAAAATCGCTTCTTCCTTTCCGGCTTCCGCAACGCTGCCATCCTGGTCGTTGTCTCCATCGCGAAAACGATGACCATGCCCCTGCTGGTGGCGGAATTCATCTTTAACTTGCGCAACAGGTTCTCGCAATACTGGTTTCGCACCCTCTTTGTCGTGCCGATCGTGCTGCCTGCGGTGGTTGAGATCCTCGTCTGGAACAACATCTACGACCCCGCCATCGGTCTCCTCAATGAATCGCTCAAGCTGGTGGGCCTGGAACAGCTTACTCGCGTCTGGTACGGTGACGCCAGCGTCGCCCTTGGCTCGATCATCTTTATCGGCGTGCCCTGGGTGAACGCCTTCGCGCTCTTGATCTTTTACGGCGGCCTCATCTCCATCTCCAACGAAATCATCGACGCTAGTCGCGTCGACGGGGCCAGCACCTGGAGACGCTTCTGGAGCATCGATCTGCCCCTTCTTATGGGCCAGGTGAAACTGCTCCTGATCCTCAATTTCATCAACGCCGTCCAGACATTCGAGCTCGTCTTCCTGACCACCGGCGGCGGCCCCGGGGCCTCTACCTACACGCCTGCGCTTGAACTCTACTACAAGGCGATGCGCATGGACCGTATGGGAATTGCCTCGGCGATCGGTATGATACTGTTCTTCATCATTCTGGCGGGCACCATAATAAATATGCGCTTCGTCAGTTCTTCGACCGAGTATGAGGCCTGACATGGCTGCTGTGCGAAACGGTCAGGGATCAGAGGGTGCAGCGACTGTCGCCGTTCGCGGAGAGAGCGGCGCAGCCGCAGACCAGCCCATTCTCACCTCCGGCGCTGCTCTCTCGATTCTGCGGTTGACCGGCGGGCAGCTCCTGCTCTATGCCGTACTGCTCATCCTGCTGATCGTCACCTTCATCCCTATCGTCTATCTGGTGGCCCTCTCGCTCAAAGACAACGGGCAGATCTACGGGCGTTTCTGGTCGATGCCCGATCCCTACCGCTGGGAAAACTTCGCGCTGGGCTCGCTGGCCATCTGGCGGGCGGTACTGAACTCGATACTTACGTCCGGAACTTCGACGGCGGCGACCGTCCTGCTCGCCAGCCTCAGCGGCTATGTCTTCGCGCGCCACCGCTTCCCCGGCAAAGAGTTGATCTACACGGGAATCCTCGCCCTGCTGATGATCCCGCCGATTCTGACGCTCATTCCGGCATATGTTCTCATCCTTAATATGGGCCTGGAGAATACCTATTGGGCGCTCATACTGCCTTGGACGTCGGGGGGCCAGGTCTTTGCGCTTCTGCTGTGCCGCAGCTTCTTCGCCACCTTGCCGGAGGAGTTTTTCGACGCGGCGCGCATTGATGGCGCCAGCGAGCTGCAGAGTTTCGCACAGATCGCCGTGCCTCTCTCGGCGCCCATCCTGGTGACGGTGGCCGTCGTCAGGCTCGTCACCACCTACAACCAGTTCATGTGGCCCCTGGTCGTCATCTCCAGCCCCAAAAAACAGGTCGTGGCCGTGGCCCTGACCCAGTTTACTTCCGAAATAGGCGTCACGGATCTCGGTCCGCAGATGGCCGGCTACATTCTGGCCTCGATACCCCTGATCGTGCTGTTTTCCTTCGGCATGAGACACTACGTGCGCGGCCTGACCGCAGGTGGTTTGAAAGCCTGACCCCAAGAGTCCTCTCGCCATACAATTCCGAGGTATTCACATGGATAAAGTACGCATCGGCGTCCTCAGCCACGCCCATGGCCATAGCAACGCCTACTGCCGCAAGATGTTGGAGTTCGACGACGTGGAGTTGGTCGCCTGCTGGGACGACAACGAAGACCGGGGCCGCGAAGCCGCGGCCGCCTTCGGCATGGAGTATCGCCGTGACGCCGAAGCCGTCACGGCCGACCCCAACATCGATGCGGTTATCGTTACGATGGAGACGAACCGCCACGCCCAGTTCGTGGAACAGGCAGCCGCGGCCGGCAAGGCGGTCCTCTGCCAGAAGCCGCTCGCCACTACACTTGAAGATTGTGATCGCATCATTGAGGCCGTACGCCGCACCGGTGTGAAATTCAGTGTCGCCTTCCAGATGCGGCAGGACCCGGTCAACCGCAAGATAAAGGAGTTGGTGGACGCCAACGCGGTCGGCGAAATCGCGGTCGTGCGCCGCAGGCACTGTATTGGCGTACTCAACAACGAGGGCTTCTTTACCGGCCCAACCCGCTGGCACGTCGACCCTGTCGCCAATGTGGGGATGTTCTTCGACGACGCCATCCACGCGGCCGACTGGTTCTACTGGACGTTTGGCCCGGCCAAGCGGGTCATGGCCGAAATCGACAACGTCGTCACCAGGATCGCGCCCGACGACAACGGTATCGCACTCTTTCGCTTCGAGAGCGGCGCAATCGGCACGCTGTTCAACGGCTCCACGACCGTTGCCGGTGTAAACACGACCGAGATCTACGGCTCGGAAGGTACCATCATTCAGGACTTTGGCGATGCCCCCTCTACCTCAGCGCCCCGTCCGCCTGGCATCGCCCCTCTGCGCATGATCCGCCAGGGCGACGCCGAATGGCAGGAGTTCCACCTCCCGATCCCGGACAGCCAGGGAGAGCGCATCGCAGGCGTGCCGCGACCCTTTATCGACTATGTGCGTGGATTGAGCGACGAGCACGTCAGCGCCGAAGAAGGGCGCAAATCGGTCGAGATGATCCTGGGGGCCTATCGTTCGGCGCGCGAGGGTAGAAGGATAGCTCTTTAGCCGCTGCCCATGTGAGATGCCGTAGCTCTAGATGAGCGGCAACAGCGTTTTAGCCGTCTCCTCGACAAGCCAGCTGTAGAACTCTTCCGACAGCACGCCGCTGCCGTGGTCCTGGATGAACTGGAGTTGCTCGGCGGTCAGCTCTGCTTCGGCCGCAGCGACCGCGTTCCGGTAAGGGTTGGCGGGTGTTCTGTCCAGCGGCGCGACAAACTCAACCGTCAGCGCGCCGTCATACCCGGCTTCTTCGAGAGTCTTCACAATCAGAGGCCAGTCCAATGCGCCCATGCCGCAGGCCATGCGGTTGTTGTCGGCTACGTGAAAGTCGACCAGCCGCTCCTTCGAGCTCTTGATCGCCTCCAGCATGTCGGCCTCTTCAATGTTGAGATGGAACGTGTCGAGGCAGACCCCGCAGTCCGGGCCGACCGCTTCGGCCAGTAGCACGGCCTGGTCGGCGCGGTTGAGGAAGTTCGTCTCAAAACGGTTGAGCGGCTCCAGCGCGATCCGAATGCCTTCCCTTTGTGCATGCGCGTAAACCTCTTTCAAGCTGTCAACGGCCCATGCCCACTCCTGTTCGGGCGTGTCCATCGCGGCGACCTTGCCAACCTGCGACGGCACAATCGTCATTTCATAGCCGTCCAGCTCTTTCGCCATCGTAATGCACTCATTGAGATAGCTGATCGAAGTCGCGCGCACTGCTTCGTCGGCGTGGATCAGGTCCCGCCCCTCGAACATCAGTGAGACTGCGCCCCAGCAGGCGATTCCGTTCTCGGCCAGGAGTGTGCGCAGTTCCTTTGTATCGAAGATGTCCGGCTCACCGCTGATCTCAATGCTCTTGTAACCATAGCGGGCCAGCCGCCGAACGGTTACCTCGATCGGCTCTGCGCGCATCCAATTGTGCATCGAAAGGTGCATGGCTCCACTCCGTATCGTATGGTCCTGTCTGTTTTGGCGCCATTTGGGGTCGGGGTGACGCAGCCTACTCGGTCGGCTACCCTTCTCCCATGCCAATCCAGTTGATCTCTATATTCTCTTGTGTCAACAGGATTGTGCTCAGGTCGCCCACGTGCTGTTGCAGATGGCGAATATTGTAGATCTGCAGTTCCAGCTTGTCGAACGGCAGCCAGTGAAATCCGGACGGTGCGCTCAGGTCGATCTTAGGCACGGCGCCGGCAACGAACGAACGCAAGTAACTGATATAGGCCAGAATCTCGTCGCGGCTGTAAGGTTGGTCTGCTTGAGGCTGCTCGTGCGGCGGCCACGGTGTCGGACCGAGGAATTGGTACCCGTCTCTTGCATTTTCCCACAACGTCATCTCCTCTTCTGACGGCTGCAGATAGAGGTCCACGAAGAAGAGGGCATGGTATGCCACCCGCCAAAACGGATTGTCCTGTGCTTGAACATTCCACAGTTCCTCAGGGCAGGAACTGACAGTCTGCTCCATCATCGACAGGGCGGCGTGGAACTGTGAAGTAACCGTTTTCGAAATATCCATTGGGAGAACTCCTTCTTTAGGGTAAAAGGTATCGGTGCGTCTGCCTTGTCATTCGCTCGGTTTGTTCTTGATCAATATCGAGCCGACCACGGTGGAACTCGGGATCAGCACTCGCTTGTCCTCGGAGTCCAGCACGATGTGCATCAGCGTAATATCGGCCACGACCCCGGTTTCTCTGCCAATGGTAACGTTTTCCCCCAGGCCCACCGGCCGGAATATCGCCAGAAAGACGCCGGCCACGGTGTGCCCCATGACCGTCTGGGAGGCAAAGCCTGCCACCAGGCCCGCGAAACTGCCCATCGTCAACGCTGCCACCGCGTTGTCAGTCACCACCGAAACCAGGAATGAGAAAATCAGTCCATATCCCAACAAGCGTGCGATGACCCGCAGAGTTCGGGCAACATCCTCTGAAGTTCGCCTCTGAACAATGGCGTACACCCACTTGGTTCCGGATTGGACGCCGATGTGCCCCAGAAGCGCGACAACGACAACTGAAATGGCGCTTTCATATGGCACAAGGAAGCCGAAAAACTCATATTCTTCCAATTTGGACGTGAACGAGAGTATGGCCAGCAGGCCAACGATTGCCAGGACCGTGACAAACAGCGGCCCGGTCGCAGATGTTGTGGCTGTGGGCTGACTCGTGCTGTCAGACATCGTGAGCTTTCCTCCTGGTGGACTCGCCCTAATCCGTCGCTGGATTCATCGACCAGTTGCGCCGCCGTCCCCCTCAATAGCTTAACCGGCTCCGTTCATCGGTAAGCCTGCGATCGGCCGCAGTTCCGGCGAACTGCCCTTGGGCGAAGTCTGGTTTGGATCTGTCAAGTGCCAACGATGGTAACAACGCTGGTTGCCGTTGTCAAGAGGACTGCGATCGACTTGAGTCAGAATACCTGGAAGACCCAACAGCTCCCTTATCTGGACAAGAACCGGCAAGACTGCTAGGCTAGAGGGCAATTCGTATCCGGCCATTTTGACATGCCAAAGGAGGGAAATGGCAGATTCAGCCCGCGGGGCTCTTATCCCCAAGGCGGTCTACCGCTTTTCCCGCACGTCCAAAATTCGCTACTTTCGGGCCGAGCGTACAAAGTCCGGAATCGAGTTTCTCTACCCGATTAGCGTAAGCGGCTCGCGCATCGTCGACACCAGCCGCGAAGGACGCGATTACGTCATTATCTATCTTCTCACGAAGTGGGGCAGGCTTGCGGCCGGCGGCTATTGGCTGAATCCGCGCAAAATCTTTGAGAAAGCCTACGTGACCGATGCCACTCCGGAGGACCTGGTATTGGTAGCTGAGAAAATCGAAGACCTGCCCGACGCGCACCTCCTGTTGGACGATGTTCTCAACCGCGCCGATGTGGCAGTTGATATGGAAGTATGGGGAAACGCGCTGGATTGAGCGCAAGCCATCGAAAGATGCTGAAATGAACGAAATGGACTCACAATGAACCGAAATGACACGGGCTCCTCTTCCTCGACAGCCGACCTGGAGGAAGGAACCGCCTTGATGCTGGACTTCAACAAACTGCAAGACATTGTCAAGGGAGAAGCCGGCGTCATCCCTGTGGCGGTACAGGACGCCGACACGAAAGAGGTTCTGATCGTTGCCTATGTCAACATGGAAGCGCTGGCTTACACACTTTCGCACGGCGTTGCAGCCTTTTGGAGCACCTCGCGCAACGAACTGTGGATCAAGGGGGCGACGTCCGGCGACAAGCTGGAACTCGTAGACGTGCGCGTCAACTGCGAACAGAACTCACTTCTGTATCTGGTACGTCCTTTGGGCGCAGGCGCCTGCCACACCAGGGGCGCGGACGGCAACGCCAGAAGCGGTTGCTACTATCGCCGGATCGAGCGGTCCGACAGTGCAGAAGATGATCCCGGTGGTCGGTCTGCAACGTCCTGGAAGTTGACCTTTGTGTGACCTCCTGACAAGGGATTGCCGCAGCCCCATCCACTTGCGGTCGGCCCGACGCAGTAACAGGAATTCAACCCAACTATCTGATTGAGGACCATAATGAGTCGTTTGACACTCGGAATACCGAAAGGCAGCCTTCAGGAGTCTACGATTGCACTGTTCGCCAAGGCCGGCTACCAGGTCTATGTGCGAGGTCGTTCTTATGCCCCATACATCAACGACCCGGAAATCGGCTGTCTGATGTTTCGCGCCCAGGAGATAGCGCGCTACGTCGAACGTGGTGTCCTCGATGTCGGACTTACCGGCAAGGACTGGGTGCAGGAAAACGAGGCCGATGTACGGGAGGTGGAGGACCTGGTCTACAGCAAGGCCACGAACCAGGCCTACCGCTGGGTCCTGGCGGTCCCGGACGACTCCGACATCTACAGTCCGAAAGACCTGGAGGGCAAGCGAATCGCCACCGAGCTTGTCCAGGTCACGCGCCGCTATCTGGAAAGACATGAGGTAAAAGCCGAAGTGGAGTACTCCTGGGGCGCTACCGAGGTCAAGGCGCCGCTTCTGGTGGATGCCGTTGTCGAGGGCACGGAGACCGGCTCTTCGCTGCGGGCGAACCGGCTGCGCATCGTCGATACCGTCGCCGAATCGACGACCAAACTGATCGCCAATCATGACGCCTGGGCCGACCATTGGAAGCGGCAGAAGATCGAGAACCTGGCGATGCTCCTCAAGGGCGCGCTCCAGGCCGGCGCAAAGGTCGGCCTCAAAATGAACCTGCCGCGCACCTCACTGGATGCCATCACTGAGCAGCTTCCGGCACTGCACACGCCGTCGATCACCAACCAGACCGACCCGGACTGGGTCGCTTTGGAAGTGATCATCGACGAGAAGACCGTTCGCGACCTGATCCCCGATCTGAAGCAAGCCGGCGCCACGGGCATTATCGAGTACCCGCTGAACAAGGTGATCTATTAGGTCTCGTTAGCTCTCTGGCAGTTCACGCCGCTGG
Organism: Caldilineaceae bacterium SB0661_bin_32; assembly: GCA_009841235.1. Classification (GTDB taxonomy): domain Bacteria; phylum Chloroflexota; class Anaerolineae; order Caldilineales; family Caldilineaceae; genus Bin5. The sequence continues at coordinate 11,674 of VXMH01000032.1, forward strand.
GCGCCGGTGTGCAGTATCCAGTGAACTGCCTCAACGAAACGGCGACACTTTTCCTCTTGCCCTGCGTAGGCAAGAGGGTGTCCCCTTGCAGAAATGTGTACAGTTTCTGCCACTGATGCTCGGCAATTCTCTTTCTGAACATCCTCCTGTTGTCGCCATTGTGCCAGAATAAATCAAACATCAACGAGCCCTAATGGACATAACGACGATGAACCTCGTTGTAATCGCCTTGGCCGCGATCGGCACGCTGTTTCTGCTCATAAGCGCCGTGGGCATGCTGCGCCTGCCTGACGTACTGACTCGCATGCACGCAGCCGGCATCGCCGCGACGCTCGGCATCACCTGCCTGCTGCTGGCCACAGGCCTCCACTTCCTTGCCGAAGGGCAGATGCTCCGCATGGTCGCTCTCATCATCCTCTTCTTTGTGACCGCCCCCATCGCAACCACAACCATGGCCAGGGCCGCCTACCGCACAAGCCGCTCGGACCAGTTCCTGCTTTCGCACGACGACCTCGCCGTACTCTCTCCAACTGCCGGGGCGGAAAGAGAGGAAGAGCCAGGGGCTGCCGAAGATTAACTCACTTTGAAGGACAGCAGCAATGACCGAAGTGACATCTGACGACAGCGAATTCGGCCCGAGCCAGAACCGCGCAGTGCCTGAACACGACCTGATCCTGGCTGTAGATCTGGGGAGCTCTTCAGTAAGGGCTTCCGCCTACCTCTTGAATGGCGCAAGGCTTGAGGAAACCACAGAGTTCCGCAATACCGAGCAGTCCGCAGACGGTACCTTCGATCCGCACGTTCTCACCGAGCTGACAGAGGAAGTCATCAGCAGCTGCCTCGCCCGCGTCAGGCTTCTCACGGAAAGACCGCGCTTCATCGCCGCCGCCTGGACCAGCTTCGCCATGAGCTGGCTTGGCGTCGATCGCGCCGGTCGACCGGTCACGCCCGTCTACACCTACTCCGACGCACGCAGCGGGCCCTTTGCCGACAGCTTGCGGCAGGAACTCGTACAGCAAGGCAGCCTCGATGACGCCTGGCAACGAACGGGAACACCCATCCATACCGCCTACGCGCCTGCGCAGCTGCTCCGCCTGGCAGCGGAAGAACCGGATCTTCTGAAACAGGTCGCATGCTGGCAAACTCTCGCCGCCAGCCTGTTTGCTCGCTGGCGCGGTCAACCGCACGCCCCCATCAGCAACAGCGAAGCCGGCTGGACCGGCATGCTCAATCGGCGAACTTTTGCGTGGGATGAACAGCTTGTCAGACGGGTGGGCGTTGATTCGCGCCAGTTGCCTCCTGTCTTTGACTATGCGAATGACACTGCTGGATTGGCCGCTCCCTGGGCCTCCAAGTGGCCGGAACTTGCGCACACCCACTTCTTCCTGGCAGTGGGGGACGGCGCCGGCGCCAACCTCGGCAGCGGCTGCTCTGACAACACTCGCATCGCTCTGACAATAGGAACCACCGCCGCCATGCGAGTCGTCTTGCCAAACGATCCCCAGCCCGGAGAGCGCGGCGCCGGAGGAAATGGCGTGCAGCCCACCCCTGCCGGTCTCTGGAGCTATCCTATCGACAGCAAACGCTGGCTGGTTGGCGGCTCCTTGACCGACGGCGGTTCACTCTTCTCGTGGCTACGCGAAACACTGGCCGTTCAGGACACGGTCGCCCTTCTTGCCTCCGCCGCCGATCTGGCCCCCGACGCCCACGGACTGACTCTCCTCCCCTTCCTGCGCGGCGAACGCGCCCCCGGCTGGGCCACAGAAGCCGCCCTCTCCATCAGCGGCATCTCGCCGGCAACCACCCCGGCTCACATCGTCCGCGCCGCGTTCGAGGCGGTCGCCCTGCGCTTCCGCCTCATCTACGATCGACTCGCCCCGCTCTTGCCTCCGGGCGCCGAAATCGTCGCCAGCGGCGGCGCCCTCCAGGACAATGGTCTCTGGCGGCAGATCCTCGCCGACGTCATGCAGACACCGGTACACCTCATTGATGTCGAAGAAGCGACCAGCCGCGGCGCCGCCATCCTGGCCTTGCAAGCACTGGATCTTCCGCAGCCTCCTGATCCACCCACGGTTCACACCTCCCTGCCTGACAGAGACGCGGGCGCCGCCTACGCAGAGGCTTTGCGCCGCCAACAGGAACTGTACGACCGGGTTATCGCCCGCCCTTAACGGCAGGATTTGGATGCAGGATTTGGATTATGGGGCTGTGCGTTCGTCAGAGGAGGTCCGGTGGTTCTCCGATTGCAACTTCGCGGAGAGCTGAAGCGGGGAGAGGCCCACTGCCGGCAGGTTGACTCTTCTACTCTGGTTAATCCCCCGCCACCCTGGTTGCCGCGCCCACAGGAACTTCGGCCGCGCTCTTACGCCACACGTATAGCGCGGCCAGTGCCAGGACAACGTAGATTATCGTCACGACGCCGAACACCCCTCGCATGCCGATCAGCGGGAAAACCGCTGCCCCCAGCATCGGCGCCACCATTCGACCCGCAGCGCTGACACTGTTGCTCAAACCGAATGTTGTGCCGTACGCGCCCCGGGGTGTCCGCAGGTTCAGCAGGGCGCTCGTGGCAGGCATAATGGCGCCGGCACTGACCCCGATCAGGGCCTGCAGGGCGAGCAGTTGCCAGGCATTCGTGACAAACGTCTGAAAAAAGTAGACCAGGATCGCAAAGGCTGCGCCTGCCGTCAGTACCTTCTCATGGCCTATCCGGTCGCTGAGCCGCCCCAGGTAGACCGCGCTGACAGAGCCAATGGCCGCCTTGGCGCCAATGCTGAGGCCCGACAGAACGGCTGCTCCCTCGCTCGAAGAAAGCAGCTCGACAAAGAAAAACGCCAGCAGCGGCATCGTAACCGAACGTCCAAGGCTCTGCAGAAACGAGACCCAGTAAAGTGACGGCATGTCGGGCACACGCAGCAGATCCCGGTAGCTTTCCCAGAATTTGACCCGTTTCTGGGGTGCAGGCCTTTCAAAGTCCTCTTTCACCCAGAAAATAACGGCAACCCCGGCCAGCGCAAGCGCCGCGCCCGTAAACCAGAAGCTGGCGCGGTAGCCGAATGCTTCGCTCACCACCCCCCCGATCAGGGGACCGACCGCCGCCCCAACCCAGAGACCGGTCTGAATCAGACCGAGGGACTCACCCGACTTTTCCTTGGGCACTGTCGCCGCAACTATGGCGCTTGTAGCCGAAACGATGCCTGTCAGCAAGCCCTGAAACGTGCGAATCAGAACCAGCTGCTCCGCGCTCTGGGCGAAACCCATGAGCGCAACCATCACCGCGCCGCCTATCGTAGCCCGAATCAGCATCGGCTTGCGGCCGTACCGGTCGGCCAGCGTGCCCCACACCGGGGACGACAACATCATCGTCACCGCCTGTGCCGAAAACACGAGGCCCGACCAGAACGCAACCGATCCTCGCGTGGCCACGCCCAGTTCGGCCACATAGAGTGGCATGAATGGATAGACCAGGCTGAAACCGGCTACGGAGAGTACCTGCACGACGAATAGCACGCATAAGTTACGGCGCCACTCTGCCATGTGCATTCTCGCCTGGCTGACCGGAAGGACCGGGGCCCGTTCCAGCTAAATCGCTTTTGTAAACCGCTAAAGTGGGACAGGGTCAATGTTACCACACATTGGGGTTTGGGACAAACTGCCCATTCGAGTCCAGGCCTCTCCAGAAACAGGCATTTGGCCGGCCGTCTCTAAAACATCTGCGGGAAAAAGTAGGCGATCATGCCCAGTGTGATATTGTACGCGGCGTGCGCTATCACGCACGTCGACGTGTTATAGCGATTTCGCACCAGACCCAGAATCAGTCCCACAATAAAGACGGCAAGCGTGGAAATGGTGATTCCATACTGGCTGTGAAGCAGTGCAAACAGAAGGCTTGTGAACAGCAGTCCGAATCTTGGCTGGAGTGCCCCCCGAAACAGTGTCTCTTCGCCGATCCCGGCTGCAAGTCCCAGTGTGAGAATTCCCGGTATCGACCCCAACAGCGGACCGATGAGCACCTCCGTCAGCCGCTGAACGTCCTCATCCACGCCCCAGCCCACCGCCCCGGCGGCGATTTCCAACACAAGAATGACTGCGACGGAGACCAGCCCCGTTCCGATTCCGACGGCAACTTCCGCTGGACGCGGCACAACCAGCCCGAGCCGTTCCAGCGCCTGCAGCAACCTTCGCCGCGTCAGCCATCCCACGCCGACCACGGCCCAAACGGCAAACGTAATCTGCTGCACCCATAGCGAAACCAGTAGTGAGCCGCCATCTGCTTCAGTACCTTCGGACAGGTCCGCCAGCGTTTCCAGACCGACGGCAAGCGTGAACGCCAGATTGATCACCACCAACATGACGAACGACGCGGCGACCGCATGAATGCTGCTTCGAGCATCTATCTGAATGAGATTGGCCAGCAGCCTTCGTACAGGGGGCAGCAGGAAGAGGGGCGCAGCCGCCGCCGGCAGCCAAAGGCCCAGTCCAAGCAGGTCCAGTCTGTCAAGTACAGGCAGAATCTCTTCAGCCTGCCCGGCCCCCCCGCCGGACAGGAGTTCAACTATGTTTTGCTTGAGTTCGCCGTTCGCCTCCATAGCAATCGCGAGCCCGTGCAGCGTCGCGCCGGCTGCCGCCATGACGCCGAAAATGAAGGCATGAAATGCATAGGTCAGTCCTGCAATCGTCCTTCCCGATCCCTCAGCCAGCCTCTGCTTGTCGGCCAGGTTTGCCAGCAGCACAACCAGGAACAGGGGCACAAAAAGCAGGACAGTCAGTACACTCTCGTTCATAAGAACATTCGCTCCATCTCATTTGACAGGCACGTAGTCACGAATCGACGCACAGGGACCTGGAGGAGGACGCCAGTCCCAGGGAATCCGGCGGCTTGAATCAGATCCTGCTTTCCGACTCGTAAGTTGACCGGCTCTCAAACCTGCTGTCAGCGGGTTTTCTTCCCTATCGCAAGCCTACCATATCCCTCAGTGCATTCGTAATCGATTGCTCCTCCTCTGTTCTGCGAGCTTTACATTTGAACGGATTTTCCCTAGAATTAGTGGAATCTTCGCGCAGTGAGTAGCCCGCGGAAATATGGAGAGGCAGTCGGAGGCGGTACCGATGAACAGTTATACCTATCGATTAGACGAAGAGGCCGATACCCGGCTTTCTGTCGAACAGCTGATGTCCGACACCGCAGATGACTCAGATTTCGGGTCGGATATCGACTGGCAGACGAAACCTCTTCCCGGCAAGACCATGCCCCCCGTCTCAGCCTACCCGCCCTCGACCACGCCGCTAACCAATCTCTCAATCGATGAACTTGCCGATTCGCCGGCCGTCTATAACCGGGAACTGAGCTGGCTCGACTTCAACTGGCGTGTTCTCTACGAGGCGCTGGACGATCGAACACCGCTTCTCGAGCGGCTCAAATTTATCGCCATTACGAGCAGCAATCTCGACGAATTCTTCCGCAAACGCGTCGGCGGGTTGAAGCGCCAGCAGGCTGCCGGCGTCGCCAACCTGACTCTCCATGGCTGGACGCCCGACTTCCAGATGCGCCTGATCGCGCGCCACGTGCGCGCCATGGTCCAATATCAGACCCATGCCCTCCTGAACGAGATCCTTCCCGGGCTGCGAGAAGAGGGAATGCGGGTCGTCGCTTACGACGAACTGCCTGCCGACCGGCAAGAGGAGCTGGCCGCCTTCTTCCGCAGGGAAATCTACCCGATCCTTACGCCGCTGGCCGTAGACCCCGGCCACCCCTTTCCCTTCATCAGCAACCTCAGTCTCAGCCTCGCCGTGGAAATGCGTGATCCGGTCAACGGCGAAGTCCGGTTCGCCCGCGTCAAGGTGCCTTCCAACCGTGCCCGCTGGGTAACAGTCAACGACTCGCTCGACTTCGTGCCGCTCGAACAGGTGATTACGCACAATCTGGAGCTCCTGTTCCCCGGCATGGAGCTGATCGCCGCCTACCCCTTCCGCGTGACCCGCAACGCCGACATCGCACGCAGTGAGGAGGAAGCAGACGATCTCCTTGAAATGATCAGCGAAGAGCTGCGCGAACGCCGCTTTGCCCCGATCGTCCGCCTGGAAGTGGCCGAGTCGATGCCGGAGGACATTCGCACCATTCTGATGCAGGAGATGGAGTTGCATCACACCGACGTCTACCATCACGAAGGACCATTGGGCGTCGCCGATCTTCTGCCGCTTACCGACGTCAACTTGCCCCATCTCAAGAATCAGTCTTGGACCCCGCAGACCCACCCGGCGTTTTCCGGCGTCGGCAGCCAGACCCGTCCCGCCGATATCTTTTCCATCATCCGGAAGGGCGACGTCCTGGTGCATCACCCGTACCACAGCTTCGCGACCAGCACACAGGCATTCATCGAAGCCGCGGCCCGCGACCCGCAGGTCCTCGCCATCAAACAGACGCTCTACCGGACGAGCGCCGATTCTCCGGTCGGCAGAGCCTTGATTCAGGCGGCGGAACGCGGCAAACAGGTGGCAGTCCTGGTTGAGCTCAAGGCCCGCTTCGACGAGGAGCGCAACATCGAATGGGCCCGAACGCTGGAAGATGCCGGCGTCCACGTGGCCTACGGTCTCGTGGGACTCAAAACCCACACCAAGACGACCCTGGTCGTCCGCGAGGAAGAGGAGGGCATACAGGTCTATGCCCACATCGGCACCGGCAACTACAATCCCAAAACGGCCGGCCTCTACACCGACCTGGGTCTGCTGACGGCCCGGCCCGAAGTCGGAGCGGACCTGATGGACCTCTTCAACTTCCTCACCGGTTACAGCCGCCAGCGCCACTTCCGCCGGCTCCTTGTTGCGCCTGTCAACATGCAGGACCGGTTCGTGGAGCTGATCGATACCGAGGCGGCCAACGCGCTTGCCGGCCGGCCCTCCGGCATCGTCGCCAAGATGAACGGGCTCGATGACGCCGTCGTCGTCCGTGCCCTTTACCGCGCAAGCCAGGCCGGCGTTCCCATCCGCCTGATCGTGCGCGGAAACTGCCGTATCCAGCCCGGCATTGAAGGAATCAGCGAGAACATCGAAGTGATCAGCGTCATCGGCCGCTTCCTGGAGCACCACCGCATCTACTCCTTTGTCAACGATGGCGAGCCCCTCTACTTTATCGGCAGCGCAGACTGGATGTCTCGCAACCTCATGGATCGCGTCGAAGCAATCGTCCCCGTAGAAGACCCCGCCCTGCAGGAACAGCTGCAACGCATCCTGGATTGCTGTCTGAAAGACCGCCGTCAGTCCTGGACTTTACAGGGCGACGGCCTCTACCACCGCCGCGATGAACCCTTGTCCTCCAACGGCCAGACCGCAGTTCAACGGGATGGAAGGCTTCCCGCCGCACAGGACGCACTGGAAACCGCAGCCACCCGCCTCCAGAACGGCATCGACGACGCGGCCCGCATCTACGGCGCCCAGCAAGCCCTGATGGACTGGACACAGCACAGCCTGGGCCAGATTTAGACGCCCATCCGACGACTCTCCGTTCCAATTGACCGCGACAGGGCCGGCAGGCCGCGCATACCAGCTTCCTCCGGCCGGGACGAAAAGCCACTGCCTTTCGAAGTCGGAAACTCTGGCGCAGCAACGCCTCGCCGCATGCCCCAAACTCAGCCAACCCTTCTCCCGTCACCAGCACAGGCCCCGCCCAACAACCAGACTTGACAGAAGCAGATTTCGCGGATACAATTTAGCCATGACTAAAAACTATTCCTCCGAAATCAACAGCCCGCTTTCAACCAATCAGGAAGATTACTTGAAAGCGATCTATATCCTGGAAACACGCGGCGATCAGGTCACCAATTCCGTCCTTTCCGAGTACCTCGGCTACACGCCTGCTTCTGCCACCAATATGGTGAAGAAGCTTGCGCAGATGGACTTGGTCATTTACCGTCGCCATCAGGCTGTAGCGCTCACGCCAACCGGCCGGCGGGTCGCCCTGGAGATTTTGCGCCACCATCGCCTGCTGGAACTCTTCCTGCACAAGACATTGAACATTCCCTGGGACAGCGTGCACGAAGAGGCCGAACGCCTTGAGCACGTCATCAGCGAGGCGCTGGAAGATGCCATTGCCGCCTCCCTGGGCTACCCCAAAGTGGACCCGCACGGCGACCCCATTCCTTCCAAAAATGGCGATGTCATTCATACGCCTGGACACCCTCTCTCGCAGTCCGAAGCCGGCCGGGCCTATCGTCTGGTGCGCGTCCTGAGTCAGGAAAAGGACCGCCTCGCCTATCTCAGAGGGCTGGGACTGCATCTGAACGCAGAACTGTTTCTCCACGAACAGGCCCCGTTTGACGGCCCCATGCTGGTGGAAGTAGCCGGTGAGGAGCACGCCCTGGCGGCTGACATGGCGGCCCTTCTCCAGGTTGTGCCCGCGTCAGCCGAGTAAGCTTACTGTCAGGAATCTGACATAGTGCCGTCAGTCCGCAGTTCTCACAATATGCGAAGATGGTGGCTGAACGAGGCCCTCCAGGACATTTTCGGCAAGGCGGGTCATGCTGACACTGTATTGGGCTGCCGGACAAAAGGGACAGCCCTTCAGGCCGGCTATCTCTTCCCGCCGGCAATCTCATGCGGGTAGACTGTAGACCGGTTCCGGGCAACTGACCACAGATGATTCTAAAGAACCTGACGCGACGATCGGTCAGAAGCGGCTTGACCCTCCTCGGGATCGCCATTGGCGTCGCCGCCGTAGTTGCGCTGGGCTCTATCGCAGAAGGAATATCCTCGAATTTCGCCCTGGTTGTCGGCGGCAGCAGCAACGACCTGCTTATCACCCAGGCTGAGGCGATGGACCCCGCATTCAGCAGCATTGACGAAACCGTCGGCGAGCGTCTGCTTGCCGTTCCGGGCGTGGAACGGGTGGAACCCGGCGTGTACACCTGGGTTACAACGCCGGGGCTTCCCTTCTTCCTCCTCTTCGGCTACGAAATCGGCAGCACCGCCATGGACCACTATCGCATCGTCGAGGGCAAACCGGTGAGCGGTCCCGGGCAGATGGTGATCGGCAGGCGTGCAACCGAATCGATCGATATCTCGGTCGGCGAAAACTTGCGTATCTACGGGACCCCCTTCCGAGTCGTCGGCATCTACGAGACCGGCCAGGGCATCGAAGAGTCCGGCGGCGTTGTCACGCTGGAAGATGCCCAGACCGCGGCCCAGTTCGAGCGCAAAGTCAGTCTCTACGAGATCGGGCTGCGCCGCGGCGACGATACCGAGGCCACCATCGAACGAATTGAATCCCTTGACCTGGAGCTGAAGGTCAGCAAAACCAGCGAACGCGAAAGCAATCAACAGTACGAGCAGATGATGCAGGGATTCGCCTGGGGCATTGCCGCAATCGCAATCTTCATCGGCGGCCTCGGCATGATGAACTCGATGGTCATGAGCGTCCTGGAGCGCACGCGCGAAATCGGTACGTTGCGAGCCCTCGGTTGGAGCCGCTGGCGCGTCCTGTGGATCATCCTGGGGGAATCGATGGCCCTGAGCGCGGCCGGCGGCGTAGTCGGTGTTCTCATGGGGATCGGTCTGGCAAAACTGGCGGGCGCCGTCCCGGGAATGGGCGTCCTGCTCCAGGGCGCATTTACGCCTGCCATCATCATCCAGGGGCTGGTGACAGCGCTGGTCCTGGGTCTTGTAGGCGGCGTCTACCCGGCCTGGCGGGCTGCAGGACTGCGGCCGGTCGAAGCCCTCTCCTACGAGGGCGGTACGGCCTCCGACTTCAAAGCGGGGATGCTGAGCCGGATCGGAAGCCAGAGCTTCCGTAACCTGTGGCGCCGCCGCAACCGCACTCTCCTCGCCGCCGCCGGCATCGGCATCGGGGTGGGTACCCTTGTAATGCTGGGCGGCCTCACCACCGGCATGATCGGCCAGATGAATAACCTGGCCGGTACGGGCAGCCCGGGCAACATCACGGTGATGCAGCGGGACGTCCCGGACCTGTCGCTGAGCAGCGTCGATGAGAGTGTCATGCGCCAGGTCCAGGGAATGCCCCAGGTTGAGTCGGTTAGTCCCATGGTTCTGGGCTTCGTCATTACACCTGAGCTGCCGCTCTTTTTCATTTTTGGTCTCGAGCCCAACAGCGCGGCAATGGACCACTACAAGATAATGGAAGGAAGGCGCGTCCAGCGCCCGTCCGAGATCATTATCGGCAGCAACGCCGCCGATTCATACGACCTCGAATTGGGCGATACGATGACTCTTTACAACACTCGCTACAGGGTCGTTGGTATCTTCGAGACAGGGGTTGCCTGGGAGGAAGGCGGAGGAATCCTGGCATTGCGAGAATCGCAGCGTATTCTGAACCGTCCTCGCAACGTCAGTTTCCTGTTCGTAGACGTCAAAGATCCCGCCATGGCCCTCCCCGTCCAGGACGCCATCAACCAGCGGTTTCCCAAAGTCAGGGCCAGCATCAGCAGCGAGTTTGCCCAAAGTACGGACGATATCGCCTCCATGCAGGGAATCGCAGGCGCAATTGGGATGCTGGCGCTGATTGTAGGCGGGATCGTCGTGGCCAATACCATGCTCATGTCGATATACGAACGCACGCGGGAGATCGGAACACTGCGGGCCCTGGGTTGGCCCGGTAAACGCATTCTGTCGCAGATCGTTCAGGAGAGCCTCCTGCTGTGCCTGCTATCGGCTCTCCTGGGAAGTATCGGCGCGGTCATTCTACTCACGGGACTCTCTTCCATTCCCTTTGCCGGCGGCGCAATGTTACGTCCCGCCTGGGAGCCCGGGACCTTTGTGGTCTCGGTCAGTCTTGCCATTGTACTCGGCCTCATAGGCGGGTTCTATCCGGCCTGGCGGGCCAGCAAATTGCAGCCGGTCGAAGCGCTGCGCTATGAATAACTGCGATGCAAAAGCCAGAGTTGCCAAACTGGCTGATGCCCGCTTTGTGAAGAAGGAATAAGATGAAACGAGTTTGGATTGTCCTCGGACTGTTTGTCGTCCTGGCCGCGGGCGGTTGGGCATACGTTACCTACGTCAACCCCTCGCTTTTGCCCCAGAACAGCGGGTCTTCCGCAGAAGACGCGCTGGCCGCATCTCAGGAACAGAAAGACCCGGAACTGGATTCAGTCATCTGGGCCTCGGGTAAACTGCTTCCCACCATCTGGGCCAACCTGGCTCCCTTGCAAGGTGGAATCGTTCAGACGCTGCATGTCAAAGAAGGCGATTGGGTAGAACCTGGCGACCTGCTTATTCAGCTCGAAAACCCGGCGGCGGAAAGCCAGGTCGAAATCTCGGCTGCAACCGTAGCCGAAGCCGAGGCAGCCCATGCCAGCCTGCTGTCAGGCGCCAGTGAAGCCGAAATCGCCGCCGCCGAAGCCGGCGTAGCCACCGCGGAAGCCCAGGTTTCCCTCGCCGCCGGCAGGCTGCTCGAAGCGCAAAAGAGTGTCGAGTTCTACCAGGTGGAAGTCCGGATCGCCCGTGAACAGTACGATGAACTGGCCGCAGGCCCCACGGAGGCGGAAAGGGCCGCAGCAGCAGCCCGCGTCGAAGTCGCGCAGGCAGCCCTGGACCACGCCCAGGCCGCCTACAACGCAGTGCGCGGCGATCCTACGATCGGCAGTACGCTTCTGGAGTCACTGCAGCTGGAACAGGCCACCAAGTCGCTTAAGGCGGCCCAGGCCGAGTTCGCCGTTGCCACCCAGGGGGCCTCTGAGCAGCGACTGGCCGTCGCGCGGTCACGCATTACAGAGGCGCTGTCCCGCGTCTCAGTCGCGGAGAGCCAGATACCCGCCGCCGAGGCAGGCGTGCAATCCGCCGAAGCCGCGCTCGCAAGCGCGCAGGCAAATCTACGCAGAACAAGGGAAGGCGCTTCCCCCGAGGACGTCGCAGTTTCGCTGGCCCGTATCGGCACCGCCAGGGCACAGCTCGCCAGCGCGCAGGCCCACGTTGGCCAGTCCCAGATAGTGGCCCCGTTTTCCGGCCAGGTCGGCGCCCTTCTCGTGCGCGGCGGAGAGCTTGTTGCCCCCGGTCAGGTTCTCGTCCTCCTGGGCGATACCGGCAGCATGCACGTCGAAACAACCGACCTGCGCGAAACGGACGTTGTCCAACTTCAGAGCGGCCAGGAGGTGGAGGTCACCTTCGACTCCCTGCCGGACCGGATCTTCGACGGCATAATCACCCACATCGCGCCGGTAAGCACCAGCGACAGGGGCAGCACCAACTTCACGATCCACGTGGATGTCCCGCAACTGGACGATAACCTGCGCTGGGGCATGACAGCCTTCGTGAACATCCTCGTCTCGTCCCGGTAGAGTTCCCTTGGCGCAACCGGATTTCTCACAGTTGGACCAGCAGGCAGACGTGACAGCAGATTCACCAGAAGCAGCTATGGAACACAAGCCTACGGACGGCGCTATCGTCCGAGTTGAAAACCTGATGAAGATCTACGGCAGCGGAGAAACTGCCGTGCGCGCGCTCGATGGACTATCGGTCGAAGTGCAGACCGGTGAGTTCGTGGCCGTTATGGGACCCAGCGGGTGCGGCAAGAGCACGCTGCTGAACATGCTCGGCGCTCTCGACCAGCCGACCGAAGGTACGGTCTGGGTAGCGGGCGAGGACCTGTCGAAACTGAAAGACGTAGACCGCTTTCGCGCCAGGACGGTCGGCTTCGTCTTCCAGCTGCATAATCTTCTGCCGACCATGACAGCCCTGGAAAACGTCGAAGTGCCTCTGCAGGGCCAGATTGGCAGCCGCAAAGAGCGCAAAGAACGGGCCGCGCATCTGATGGCGCTGGTCGGCCTGGCCGACCGCCGCGACCATCTTCCGGGTCAACTCTCAGGCGGACAGCGCCAGCGCGTGGCGATAGCCCGGTCACTCGCCAACAGCCCGTCGCTGATCCTGGCAGATGAACCGAGCGGCGCGCTCGACAGCCAGAGCAGCGATGAGATCCTGACCCTGCTCGCCGAGCTCAACCGCAGCCAGGGGACCTCAATCATCGTCGTAACACACGACCGCCGCGTCGCCCAGGCGACGCAACGCATCCTGCGAATGCAGGACGGCAAAATCGTCTCCGATCACCGCATCACCGATCCGCTCGAAGAAGACCTGCGCATGTTTGCTCAGAGCCAGTTCGGACAGACCCTGCTGGAGAATAGCCGCACGCTGCACAGATTCATCGACGAACAGGACATGACGGCCCTGCGCCAGCTGTTGCAGGCATACGACGATGGAGCGGAAGAGCCGGAGGAGTCCGAGGCTCCGTCTACTGAGGCGTAAGCGGATTCAAAGCCCGCTCAGCCACACGTTGCCAGGACGGAGCGCAGCTGCTGCGGGGAAATGTTCCCCCCGCTGAGGATAAGGGCCACCCTTTTTCCCGCGAGTTCATCCCGCAGTTTCAATAGCGCAGCCAGCGGCGAAGCGCCGGCCGGTTCGGCAAGGGTCTTCGCCGTCTCCAGGTACATGCGCACCGCGGCAAACAGCTCCTCCTCCGAAACCGTGATAAAGTCGTCCAGCAGGTCCCACAGGATCGACTGCGGCAGCATGTACGGCGCGCCCGTCGCCAGCCCCTCGGCAGCTGTCTGATTCTGAGCCTCCCGCCATGCCCGGTCCCGCCACGCCAGATAGGCGGCCGGCGAAGCCTCTGCACACACGGCCACCGTGCGAATGTCTGGGTTGATCCCCTTTGCGACGATCGAAGCGCCAGACGCGCCGCTTCCCCCGCCCACCGGCACGATGATGGCTTCGATATCCGGCTTCTCCTGCAGGATTTCCAGCGTATGCGTCGCCACACCAGCAATCAGCGCCGGCTCATCCCCCGAAGAGACGAACTGCAGTCCCTCTTCGGCCGCGATACGTTCACCATGTTTTTTGGCCTGCTCAAAGTCGGCGCCGTTCAAACGCACGTCGGCGCCGTTTGCGCGCATCGCCTCCAGTTTAACCGGATTGGCGTTCTCCGGCACGGAAATCACCGCTTTTGCGCCGAACATTCGCGCCGCGTAGGCCACCGACTGACCGTGATTGCCCGTAGAGGCTGTCACCACGCCCTTTCTCCGCTGTTCGTCAGGCAACCGCGCCATGAAATTGATGCCCCCTCGCAGCTTGAACGCGCCGATCGGCAGGTAGTTTTCATGCTTTACCCAGACCTCCGCCCCCGCGGCTGCGTCGAGGACAGGGTAGTTGTGCAATGGCGAAGGCGTCAGATAGTTGCGCAACACCTTCTGCGCTGCCAGAACGTCGGCAAAGCTGGGCGGCGGGGGCAATGTGGGCATGTCGGTCATTTTAGCGTTGCTCTCTCCTGGTAAAGTGGGATACGGCAGCGACGTCTCGCTTGCCTGTACATAGTTCAAAGAGGCCCGGAGACGGACCGTCAGACTGACCCTCGACCGCCGGCCGGAAACGGCATCAGCGGCACTTCGTCAGGCACGTTCGGGGCAAATCCCATCCGGGCCAGCACGTCCGCCCCGAGATCAATGCCCGGCGCGACTTCCCGCAGACACATTCCTTCCGGCGTCAGCGCAAAGACCGCCCGCTCTGTTATGCAAAGCACCTTCTGCCCGCCCGCCAAGGCGTGACGACCGCTGAAGGTGATCTGATCGACCTCGTCCACCAACTTTCGAATCTGGCCGTAGCGCTTGATGGTTACGCTGCGCTCACCGACTTCATAGTCGACACCCTTGGCCTCAAAAGTGCCGCAGAAGACGACCGTGCGCGCGTTCTGTGCAATGTCTATGAATCCGCCAGGTCCAACCGTCGTCCCTCCCAGTCGCGAGACGTTGACATTGCCTCTCCCGTCCATTTCGCCGAAGCCGAGAAACGCAATGTCCAACCCGCCTCCCCCGTAGAGGTCGAACTGCGAAGGGGAATCGATCATGCAGCTGGCGTTGCGGGCAAAGCCGAAGAGAACGCCGTCCAGAAGCTCGCCGCCGTAGGTGCCGTGTTCAATCGTCTGGTAGTAGCGCTCGGTCTCGCCGCGCGCCGCCACCAGCTTTGCAACCCCGTCGGGAATTCCGAATCCAAAGTTTATCACAGCGTTCTCGAAGAGTTCCTGGGCGGCCCGATGCGCGATGACTGCCCTCGGCCCTGAAAGCTCGTCCCTTTCCATGGGCTTCCCTTGACCGGCATCGAAATACTCTCTCTCCTTCTGCTGCCCCGAGATGGAAGGGTCATAGAAAAAGGCATGGCACTGGGGCTGCTCGGGCTCGACGACCACCGCGTCGACCAGCGCTCCCGGAATTCGCACCTGGCGCGCCGGAATCCCGCCCGCTTCCACCAGGCCCCGTACCTGGAAGACGACCGCGCCGCCACTGTTGTGAGCGGCGAGCGCCATCGCAAAGGCCTCCAGGTTTGCCGGCTCCTCCTCCATGCTGATGTTGCCGTCCACGTCCGCGTAACTGCCCCGCAGGAGCGCTATGTCCACGGGAAACGGCTTGTAGCGCAGCAGCGTCCGGCCATCTATCTCAATCAACTCGACCAGCTCATCCTGGGCCGACCTGTTCATCCGGCCGCCGTCCTGGCGGGGGTCCACGAAAGTCCCCAGGCCGACGTGCGTAATCAACCCGGGCCGGCCCGCGCCAATCTCCCGCATCAGCTGCGCCGTGACGCCCGCCGGCAATATGTACGCCTCAATCTTCTCCTCACGCGCCAGCGCCTGCATGCGCGGCGACCAGATCCAGTGGCCGCCGATCACCTTGCGTACCAGGCCCTCGTAGGCCAGTCGGTTTAGCCCGCGTCGATCGCGGTCACCGATTCCAAGCGAGTGGATTACGCGCAGCCCCCTCGGCGCGCCGGTAGAGAGAAAGCGTTCCTCGACCGCCGCCAGTAGCGTATCGGCCTCTACCAGGCCGCCTCCGCCGCCAACAGTTCCGAGAGTCGCGCCGTCAGGAACCAGCGCGGCCGCCTCCTGGGCGTCGATCACCTTGTTTCTCATCGATCGTCAATTCAAGTAGTGGCTTTCAAGCGCCTTTACCGCGGCGACCAGGGTCTTGTTGACCGGAGTGGGAATGTCATGTTTGCGGCTCAGCCTCACCACCGCGCCGTTGATGACATCGATTTCGCAAGGACGGCGGTTGAGGATATCTACACAGAGGCTGGACTTGTTGTCGCCGGTTCCTTCCGGCCCCGCGATCTGATCTATCACCTCCCGCGTCTCAGCCGCATTGAGGTCAATGCCCTCGGCACGCGCCACCTCAACCGCTTCGTCCAGCGCTTCAAACGCAGTCTCTCTCAATTCCGGTACGGCAAAAACCTGCTTGATCGTCATGTTGGCAATGGCAGACGTCGGGCTGATTGCGATATTCGCCAGCAGCTTCTTCCAGATCGCCTGGCGAACGTCACCGACCGCCGAACTCTGCAGACCGGCCCTGTCAAGCGCAGCCGCAATCCGCTCTGCCCTCTCGCTGACCCCCCCGCCCATCTCTCCAATGTGCGTAGGCAGATTGCCAAAGTTGCGCACCGCGCCCGGTCCTTCGACCGCGGCGCCCTGGGCCGTCACGCCCCCCAACACACGCTCCATACCTGTAACCTCGCCGATGCTTTCCTCGTTGCCCAGCCCATTCTGGAAGCTGATGGCGACACTATCGTCGCGCAGCAGATGCAGGACCCGCCTGACCGCATCTTGCGTGTAAGGAGCCTTGCACTGAACAAACAGAACGTCTACAGGTTCCATACCGCTCGGGTCGGTCGTGGCGCGCACAGGAATGCTTCGATCGCCTCCGTATCCGAGCATCCGGAGCCCATCCCGGTTAATGCGGTCGACGTGCTCCTGCCACACGTCTATCAGGGTCACGTCCAGCCCGCCCTCGGCCAGCAGCCCTCCGAACAGGCATCCCATCGCACCGGCGCCGACCACGGCGACTTCAGGTTTCCAGTCCGTCATCCACGGCTCCTTTTCGCTCTCAGTGTTTTTTTGCTCTCAGTGTATGGTGTTGACGAACTATAGACATCCAGTATAGCCTGTGACGGCAGGCGGGCAAACCAGAATGCTTTCAACCTCCTTGACTTCCCTGACCACTTCAAATTAGAATTGATCTGCGCTTGCAACGGCACCTGTAAATGCCATTGCCTTTGACATTGGAGATGTCGAAGCCATGGACACACGCTACCTGACCGTCCTTCGTCACGCCAAGGCCAGACAGACGAGCGTTTCCGGAGGGGACATCGACCGCCCGCTGGCAAAGAGCGGATTCAAACAGCTGCAGCGCGTGTGCCGAATCCTGGAAACAGTGAAGGAGAAGCCCGACTGGATCGTTTCTTCACCTGCGTTGCGCACACGCCAGACGGCCGAGAAGGTCGCCGAACTGATCGGCTATACCCGTAATTTCGGCTGGAACGACCGCATCTATGCAGCCGCCCCCTACACCCTTTTGAACATCCTTCAGGAAACCCACGACAGCGCCTACCATATCCTCCTGATAGGCCACAACCCCGGGGTTGCCCATCTGGTCTCAGGCCTGTGCGCCGGCACGGACGGCCGCATGAACCTGCGCTTCCCGACCGCGGGTCTGGCCCACTTCGAAGTGGATATCGCCCGCTGGCGGCAACTGCATTGGGGCAGCTGCGAACTGCGATTCCTCGTCGCGCCCCGCTTCCTCAGAGGGTTGAAGTAAGATGACCTGCCGGCGGCAATCCTCTGTCCAGTTCAGGATGTCTACCCAAAAACGAACCGGTCCAGATACCCGTTGCGAAACTTGCCATCGGGATCCGTCGTTCGCAGCAACTCCCTGAAATCCTCCATCTTCGGGTAGGCTGCCTGCACCTGCCTGGGAGACATCGAAAACAGCTTGCCCCAGTGCGGACGGACCTCAAACGGGGCCAGAGCCTCCTCAACCAGCGGCATGACCTCGCGCACCGCAGGCCAGCTCTTCTTCCAGGAAAAATGAATACCGATGGTCGGCGTTCCATAGCTCTGGCTCAACCACAGCCGGTCGGCCGCAACCGATCGGATCTCCGAAATCCAGAGCATCGAACTGAACCTGTCCCGCAGCCCCTCCACCGCCCGCAACGCGGGGACCGCATGCGCCCTCGGCACGAAATACTCAGTCTGCAACTCGTCGCCGCTGGCCGGCGTGCTGTCAATTTGAAAGTGGTGCAGCCTGTCGTGCCACGGCCCTGGCATCCCCATCTGCAGCGTCAGACCATCGGCTGAGAAATCAGGGACCGGATGCACGTGGGTAGAAGCGGCCTTCGCCCCGTAAAGCTCCGCCGGCAGCCCGAGGTCGACCGGCTCCAGCTCTGTAGCTCCTTCCCCGTTCCTCCCGCTCGAAAGGCCGGTGCGATGCTTAAACCAGACTTGATTGACCACGCCCCCCTGCCAGTCCGGGAACAGACTAACGCTGTAGGCGCCGGACATGATTTCATCGAAGTTTTCATACAGTTCGGCCGCAGGCATATCTTCATAAACATACTGCTGCATCAGATATGCCGGTTCCATCGCCAGGGTCATTCTCGTTACAATCCCAAGTCCTCCCAGCGAAACCACCGAACCTTCGAAAACCTCCCTGTCCTCTTCAAGTGTCAAAGACTTCAGCTCACCGTCAGCCGTTACAATCTCCAGTCCGACCACCGCTGTCGCCAAATTGCCGTTCCCGTCACCCGAACCGTGTGTACCTGTCGAACACGCGCCGGCCACCGTAATGTGTGGGAGCGAAGCCGTATTGTGCAGCGCCGCGCCTTCAGAGTTCATGCTTACGCACAGTTCTCCGTAAGTAATACCGGCGTTACAAGTGACCGTACCGCGCTTGAAATCGAACGCAAGCGGCGCATCCAGGTGTTCCAACGAGATGTATGCTGCAGAAGCCTCCTCGTCTACCTGCTGCGTCCCGTCAACGTCGACCTGCGCATCGATCGCCGCCGCGTCATTGAAGGAATGGCGCGCGCCCAGCACTCGCACCTTTCGGCTGGCCCTGACTATCTCCTGCAACTGCTCCACGGTCTGCGGCTCGTGAATCGGAGCAGACGAAAACAGGATGTTTTCCGACCAGTTTCGTATTGTCATCGGCGATGGTCCTCCCTTCCCGGTTATTGGCAGTTGATTGCTTTGGTCTCGATCCTTACTCTATCTCAGGTGTGGCGGCCATGACTGCGTCTCCCATCTTCATAACGCGCGGCAGAAACGCCAGCGCATGCCTGCACCGGGCTTCGAGATCGGCAGAGGCGCTGATTCCGAGATCGCCTAGCATCGACAGCAAGCCCTCACGGTGGCGATCTCCACTTTCATTGAAACCGTTGTAATGTAGTATCCACTGGCAGCGCAAAAAAGTCGCAACCATCCAGAACACAGCCTCGCGATGGAACCCTTGCTCTATCAGATCCCGGCTGCCGTCAATCGCGACAGGTCGCGCCGCGTCGCTGATGTCCGCTGCAAAAGGGAAATCCCCTTTGGGCAGGCATTTGGCGCGGTCAAAAGCGTTCGCGACCGCGTCCAGATGCCTCTCGGCCTGGCTCCGGCTCCAGTCGGAACACCCCAGCAGCTGCAGCAGCGCCTCGTGGAAATCCGGCCTGCCGTATTCATGTAAAACATCGCGGACGACCACGTATCTGCGTCTGACCGTCGGCGGCCGCAGTCCGGCCAGCAGCAGAATGAGGGCGGTCAGGCTGGTCCCAAACAACCAGGCAGTCACCCGTTCATGCAGCGGCGCCGAACCGTCCAGGGGTTGGAGCCGTCCCACTGCCATGGAATGCGCCGCCCGGCACCGTTGCCGCACCCACCGCCGACAGGCATAGTTTCGGGCTACTTCGCTCTGCAGTCTCCCCAAACGCCCCGAAGGATCGGCGACGATATGCATCCCCCGGATCCCCCCCGCCAGATGCGGATCAGCCAACACAGCTTCAGGCGTCCGAATCCTCTCCACTGCCTCATACGACACCTCCAGCAAGACGCCTCGGAATCTGAACTTGCCTGTTTTCACTGGCGGCGGTTCTTCCATCACGACCGTGATGTCCACGTCGGAACTTCTCGGTAGGGGCTTCCCGTCAGGAAGAGTTGTTACCGACCCGGCGAGAAATGCTCCCAGCAGACCGGGCAACCTGCTTCCTTCGCGAAGCACCCACTCTTCCGCCGCAAGCTTGGCTTCTCCCACCAGCACCGTTACCCTCCCCCACTCCCTTTCACACGAACTGAGGAGCGCCAATTCTGCACATGTAAGCGGACAGCTTCTGACGCAGCTCCGCTCCGGGCAGCCGCTCCAATTTACCATAGTTGCCTTCCTCAAGGAAGCCTCTCAGCGCTGTCTGACAGGGCATACGCATCTTATTGCGTCAATCTTCTGGGAGGCTGCCCGAAGCACATGGCCGTGCCCCTGCCCTCGCACCCCTCGCCCGCGTCGCCTCTCCCCATCCCCCTCAACCTACGG
>VXMH01000045.1 GCA_009841235.1 Caldilineaceae bacterium SB0661_bin_32
ATTTGGGTGGGCTGGTTATTTTTTTTATAATACACCGCCCCGCCAACCCCATAAAAACCCCGGTCGGGGCTGGCCTTGTGCCTGCCCTCCCCTGCGACATCCGTCAAAACAGCGAATTGAGGAAACAAAATACGGCTGGTCTGCATAAGGCTGTACATCTATACGAAAAAAATCTGATACGCCCTTGATGTTCTTCGCGCCCCTGTGCAGACCGCCGCAGGGCCGCGTCGTTTGACCGGCCGGCGTGTGCAGCATAGAATGATGCGTAACGACTCAACTTTGCATCAGAGGAGGTGACGCCCTTGAACCAGATCACGGTCAGAGGATTTGACGACGAACTGAGCGCCACCCTGCGCCGCCTGGCAAAGCGGGAAGGAATCTCTCTGAACCAGGCCGCGCTCAGGCTGCTGCGGAGAGGCGCCGGCCACGCGGAAGGTTCAGGCCGGGCCGATACGGTGGGCGCCTCATTTGACCATCTGATAGGGAGCTGGACCCAGGCGGATGCGGATGAAATGGACGCCGCGCTCGAGGCGTTCGAGACCATTGACGAGGCGGCCTGGAGATGAAGATTCTCCTGGACGCCAACGCCTACTCTCTGCTGATGCGGGGGCACAGGGAGGTTGCGGAATTAGTGCGCCGTGCAGAGGAGCTCCTGTTCTCCGCCGTCGTGGTCGGCGAACTGATGTACGGTTTCCGGCGAGGCGCCCACTTCGAGCGGAACGCCGCCGACCTGCGCTCATTTCTCGACAGCCCCTACTCCTCCTTCGTGGAAGTGGGGCCGGTCACCGCAGACCGTTACTCCAGGATAGCGGCCGCATTGAGGGCGAAGGGCCGGCCCATTCCGACCAACGATGTCTGGATAGCGGCCCACGCCATGGAGACCGGCGCGGACCTGGTTTCGGCGGACGCCCACTTCCAGCACGTTGAAGGGATTGTCTGGGTGCGCGTGGCGGCAGCTTGAATCGATCCGCACAGTCAGGACCCATCATGCACCCGCCCCCTTCCCCCCTCAAAACCCCCCGGTAGGGGCAGGCCTTGTGCCTGCCCTCTGCTGCCCAAAACGCGACACGGCCCCAACAAGCACAAACGCACATATACAAACATACATACATGAACATATGACAAAATGATCAGGCCGTCGATGCCTGTCGGAACAACGAATTGATGGAAAAAATGCGGCTGGTTCTGTGCAGGACATAATAACTACACGAAGGAAATCCGCTGCACCTTTAGCCTCCTTCGCGGCCCGGCCGCAGGGCCGCGCCACGCTTGACCGGCCGGTGCGTGTAACCTAGAATGATGCACAAAAGCACATATATAAACATGTATACATACACAAATGCACACGCCATATTCGCAACCCTCCTCCTGGGCCTGAGCCTTCTCCTGGGCGCGTGCGGACAATACCGCGCGGTCGAGCCCGCCCTCATACAGGACAGTTCGCCCGTCACCCTCACCTACGTCTCCCCCGACAGTTCGGTCTTCACTGAAGCCGAAAGCGCAGCGATCGAGCAGTTCACGCAACTTGCGCCCAACGTCGAGATCGACCGCCAACCCTTCCAGCGCAGTGCGGCCGCCTACCTTGAAGATACGCCGCCCCCGGATGTGATCTGGATGGCGGGCAACCTTGAAATCCGCGAGGCCGCCGCCGCCGGTCTTTTGGCCGACCTCTCAGACGTTTGGCAGGCGGGCAACTTTTCCGAAGCGTACAGCCAACCTTTCCAGGACATCAGCCGCATCGACGGCGCATTTCGCTTCGTTCCGGCAGGCTTCAGCTGGACGGGGTTTTTCTATAACAGAGAGGTCTTCGAACGCTATGGGCTGACCCCTCCCGCCAGCTGGGAAGAGTTCGAACATATCTGTGATACCTTGCTGACCCACGGCGAAACGCCGTTATCACTCTCGGCTCAGAACCCCTTTTTCACCGTCCTCTGGTTCGAATACCTGAATCTGAGGCTCAACGGCTCCGCTTTCCACCAGGACCTGGCAGCCGGCCGCGTCAGTTTCCACGACGAAAGAGTCGGCCGCGTCTGGCACTATCTGATTTCGTTACTGGATCGTGACTATTTCGTGGAATCGCCGGGAGACATGTCTGAGACTGAAAGCATGACCGCCCTGATTCGCGGCGATGCGGAGAGCCCTCTGACCCGCAAGAAGGCCGTCATGACGCTGGCCCCGCATTTCAGCTTTAACCAGCAGCCGCAAGCCTTCGCCGATGAGCTGGACTTCTTCCAGTTTCCCCAAATGGACCCGACCATACCGCTGGACGAGGTCTCAATCGTTACCGGCTACGTCATCCCGGCCGGCGCGCCCAACCGGTCCCAGGCCGGCGCATTCATCCGTTTCATGGGGTCTGCCGAGGCGCAGGCGCTGCAGTTCAAGCAGGTGAGCGACGACGAGAGCAATGTCTGGATGATCCCCGCGCATCGCGATGTTGACCGCAGCGCCCTGTCGCCTGTCGCGGCCAAGGGCGACCGAGCCGTGAGAAACGCCAACAGCATAAGCCCGCCCCTGTTGTTCGATCTGCCTGCCGGTATGCGAGAGGGCTTTAATCAGGTCGTGGGGCGGCTCTTCCCCACGATCAGCGCGCGCATCCAGGTCACGGAGATCCAGTCGCTGCTGGAAGAGGCGCGTCAGGCCGCGATAGAGAAGGGTGAGCTCGCCCGGTAAAGAGGCCCCGCTGCGCCTGAGGTGCTCTCGGCCCCAACAACACCCTGCCATGGCAACCGGTTACGGGCCCGCGACGCAGTACGGTCCATGCACATATACGCGTATGGAAATATGACAATATGTCAATATATGCTGTCCTTCCACAGGACCCGCACCTGCGGCCGTCTCCGCAAAGCCGCTGCGGACACGCCGAACGCCGACCCCAGCCCCTTCGTGTAGTCAAGCCAGCCGCCGGTCAGACCTCCCCAATCGACCCCGCACACACTGCCAGATGACCGGGTGCAGATCAAAATATGGGTGAGCTCTCGCAAACCTGTGGCAGCGACTGGCCCATGGCCGCCCGCAATCGACTCAGAGGCGGCAAAAGCGCCGCCTCCGCCTTCCCCCTCAAAATCCCCGGTAGGGGCAGGCCTTGTGCCTGCCCTCCCCCGCCGCCCAAACC
>VXMH01000082.1 GCA_009841235.1 Caldilineaceae bacterium SB0661_bin_32
GAACTCGACCCTGAGTACGAAAAACTCTTGGTCTCAAATTGAACTTACATTAGTACTCTCCGTTGATCCCCACCTGCCCACTAACCCAGCGCCATGCCTTTGAACGCCTCGACCTGGCCGCGGATGGCGCGTTCGGTGGGAAGGCGCTCGATGCTGGAGGCGCCGAAGAAGCCTGCGATCCCGGGCATCATTTTGAGGGCGGTGCCCACGTTTTCGGGCTCGTCGAAGGGTCCTCCGTGGCAGATGACGATCTGGTCCGCATTGACACGGCGGCCGGCGGCGGCCATCTCCTGCACCTTGTCGACCGCCTCCTCCAACGTGAATGCTACGGCGGCGCCGATTGTGCCTGCGGTGGTGAGGCCGACGTGTGCGACGAGCAGGTCGGCGCCGGCCTCGGCCATGGCGGTCGCCTCCTCCGGCGTGAAAACGTAGGGCGCCGTGAACATGTCCAGCTGATGGGCGACTGCGATGGCCTCGACCTCCTTGTCATAGCCCATGCCGGTTCCCTCCAGATTCTCGCGAAAGGTGCCGTCGAGGAGGCCGACGGTGGGAAAATTCTGCACGCCGCTGAAACCGATCTCTTTGAGCTGCTTGAGAAATACGTGCTTGAGACGGAAGGGATCGGTGCCGCAGACACCGGCCAGGACCGGTATATCCTGCACGACCGGGAGCACCTCCGCCGCCATTTCGACGACGATGCCGTTGGCGTCACCGTACGGCATCATGCCGGACAGCGAGCCGCGGCCGGCCATGCGGAAACGGCCGGAGTTGTAAATGATGATAAGATCGGCGCCGCCGGCTTCGGCAAATTTGGCCGAGATTCCGGTGCCGGCCCCGCAGCCGACGATGGGCCTTCCGGCGGCCTGCTGGGCCTGGAGGCGGGCGGTGATCTCCTGTCTTGGGATCGACATATGGAATGCTCCTTGGACAGTTCGTAGAGCGTACTTGGTGTGAAATTCAGCGCGGCGAAGCTGACGCGCCTGGACTACTCCCGCAGCATCTCCAGAAGCAGAGCGACCGCTTTTTCGGCAAACTCGGGGTCGTTGATGTTAGCGTCCATCTCGATCAGCGGGATGTCGGCGCGCAGATCGTTTTTGAGGGCATCGTAACAGGCTTGGTCGGCGCCCGGATCCCAGAAGCGGTCGCCTTCGCTGTCCAACATGGAGACGCCGCCCAGCGGGATCAGCACGGATACCTTGCCGGCCTGACCGGTGTTGGCGGCCGCGGCCAGCATTGCGCCCATCTGCCGGTTCTCCTCCTCATTGGTGCGCAGGAGAGTGACTTCCGGGTTCCACTCGTAGAGCGTGCGCTCGCGGTAATGGTCGGGCACGGTCTCGATGCCCCCGAAATTGGCCATGTCGACGCAGCCGGGCACGATGACAGTGGGGACGCCCTGCACGGGCGCGGCCTGGACGCGGTCCGGCCCTGCGCTGAAGACGCCGTCGCAGATTTCGTCGGCCAGCTCGGTGGTGGTCATGTCGAGACAGCCGGCGATATAGCCGTCGCGAATCAGGTCCTCCATCGTGCGGCCGCCGCTGCCGGTGGCGTGGAAGACGAGCACCTCGTAGCCTTCGGCCTCCAGCAGACCGCGAGCGTGGTCGACGGCGGCGGTCGTGTTGCCGAACATGGAAGCGGCAATGAGGGGTCGCTCCGCGGCGGTGGCCTCGGCTTCGGTCTTCACCATGCCGGCGATTGCGCCGGCCGCATTGGCGTAGATGGCTCGGCTGAGGCGGTTGATGCCGGCCACGTCGACGACGGAGGGCATGAAAGTGATGTCCTTGCTGCCTGCATAGGCGCTGACGTCGCCGCCGCCGACGGTGGAGACCATCACTTTGGGCACGCCGACCGGCAGCGTGCGCATGGCCGAAGTTGCGATGGAGGTGCCGCCGCTTCCGCCCATCCCCAGAATACCGTCGAAGCGGCCCTCGCCATAGAGACGCTCTACAACGGAGGCCAGCCCCTGGGCCATGGTCCGCATCGCCTCATCCTTGCGCGTGCCCGAGGCCAGGTAGGCCAGATCCCCGCCGCCGGCGATGGCAACTTCTGCGCGGCTGACATCAGGTTCGAAGGCCGGCTGGCCCATCACGCCAAAATCGACTACGAGAGTTTGCAGTCCAGCAGCCTCGATCAGATCCTTGACAAACGCGTACTCGGCGCCCTTGGTGTCCAGCGCGCCGACGAGAAGAACGGTCCCGGACATGACATTCCTCCTGTGATGATGGGAAACTGGGCCTATGACGGTGGGGGATCGTTATCGTATCTTCAGGCCGCGTGAGCCTTCTCTTCTTCTTCCTGGGCTTGGCGCAGAAACTCCTGCACCTTAACTGGCTGCCCGGTGTGACTGCTCTCGATGGCGGCGAAGATCAGGGCGACCGACTGTAGGTTGGCTTCGACATTTGTCTCCATTGGCGGACCGCCGTCCAGCCAGTCCAGGAACTGGGCGATGAGCCACTCGTTTCGCCACTTGGCCTGCTGCATGAGCTGGACTTCCTCGCCCTGGCCTTCGCGGCTGTACTGCTTTGGCTGGTAGGGGAAGCGTTCGATACGGCGGCAGTCCATGATCAACGTCTCATTTTCACATTCGGCACGGAAGTACTCCTGCGACCAGCCGTTGAAACCGCTGGCGTTGGTCTTGGCCCCCTCGTAGAAGGCGCGCGTACCGTTCTCGAAAGTCATCATCACATGGCCCTGCGAGCCGGTGTTGTACTCGCCCCAGGTCGGATTCCAGGTCTGGGCGTAGATCGTGTCACACTTTGAGTCGGCGAGATCGGCGATAATGTCCAGATGATGGACCGACCCTTCGATCATGAGGGTCTCTTCCATGGTGTGGCGGAAGTGGGCGCCCCAGTCGCCGAAGTTGCGCAGCCCGCAGGTAAAACGGCAGATGATATAGTCGATGGCCCCGGCCCGGCCGGAACGGAGCTCGCGGCGCAGGGTGGTCTTGTCCTGGTCGAAACGGTGGCTCATGGTCACGCCCATCTTCTTGCCTGCCCGCCTCACCTTGGCGGCGATGCGCACGGAGCCTTCCAGCGTATCGGCGATCGGCTTTTCCGAGATGACGTGCATGTCGTGGGCAAGGGCGACGTCTACGACGGATTCGTGGAAGGCCGGAGGGACGACGACGGTACAAAAATCGGCCGGGTTTTCGTCGAAGGCGCGCTCGATATCGGTATAGCACTTTTCGGGCGGCAGCCCCAGATGCTGCTGGGCGTTGATAAGGACATCCGGGTTTACGTCTACAGCGGCAACCGGCTCGATGCGGCCGTCGGCGATGTTGGGGGGCAGGAAGCGGGAGCACCAGCCGTTGCCCTGTCCTCCCGTACCCACCTGGATCATGCGGTACTTGTTGGTCATTAGGAGAATCCTGTCTGCGTGGTCTATCTGTTCTGTCTCGATTACAGGGCTTTAGCGCAATGAACGCCATGGCTCCTCTTCGAATACGTCGATCAGCGCGTAGCCATCCTCGCCGATGCAGGGGCCGAGGATGGCCAGCAGTTTGGCGGGGCTGCCGGAGTCATTGAAGGAGGCGTGGACGACGTCGGCGCCGATGAAGGCGGAGTCACCAGTGGAAAGCAGTTGCTTCTCCTGCTCGATCCACTGCTCGATTGTGCCGTCGATGACGTAGATGACCTCCTCCTGGTCCGGGTGTTTGTGAAAGGCATGGCCCTGTCCGGTTTCAAGTGTAACTTCGATGACGACCAGATCGCGGGCGGCGGTGGTGGCGGGGCGGCTGGCCCAACCCATGACGCCCCAATCCATCTGATCTCGCTCCATTGTTGAGGCAGTGATAAACTTACCTTTCATTGTCAATGCTCCTGTGAGATGGACTCTTCGGGCGGCAGAAGCAAGAAGAGACCAACAGATGAGGTCGTTCCTGTTCGAAGGCTTGGCAACTGCGGTGGTTTTTCCCGTGCAAGTATACCATAGGGGCGGCGCGGAAACATGAAGCAGAGTCCTGCACAATTGACTGGAGAACGAGAGATGTCAACAGAACGAAGGGACCACTGGAAGGAAAAGCTAAGCGAATCCCGCGAGGCGCTGTTTGCGCTCCTCAATGGCCTCTCGCCTGAACAGTGGCAGACGGCGGTTTTCGCCGAAGGGGACACGTGGATGGTGGCCACTGTTCTCGCGCATCTGGTCGAGAGCGAACGGGGCATGAGCATCCACGTTCACAAGATACGCAAAGGAGAAGCCACAATCCCGGATGATTTCGACCTGGAGCGCTGGAACGCCGGCCTTACCCGCCGAACCGGGGATGTTGCGCCGGAAGAGCTGATGGCCAACGCTGAAGCCACGCGCGCCAAGACGCTGGAGGTGATGGAATCTCTCGAAGACCGTGAATGGACGCTGACCGGCCGGCACGCGTCGCGGGGCGAGATCACGATTGACCAGTATTACGCGACGATCCATGCCCATGAGGTTGGCCACCTGAGTGACATTCGCGCGGCGGTCAGCGTGTGAGGACAGAGTCGTTTCTTGATGCGATCCTTCGAGGGGATTCCTCAGTTGTAGACGACATTTGCCCTGCTGCGCGGGTATTGACATTGCGTTTAGCTCTGGGGCAAAATGCCGTGCATCCAGTTAGAGGCATCTGCGAGTAGTGCTACAATGATTGCACGCGTCTCAGCAAGTGTGAGAGAACTCGCGTCTTCTTGTAGGTTTGGATGAGGAGGAAGGTAGTATGATAACAAAGAATGTGAAAGCTACATTCTCAGGGGGTGTGCTCATACCGCAAGAGAGCCTGGATCTCGAAGAGGGCGAAAACGTCGTCCTATCTATCGAAGGGCAACCGGTAGAGCGTTCCCTTGCAGCGCTGAGAGCTTCTGCGGGCGCGTGGGAAGGAACGCATGATCCGGAGGCACTAAAAGAGAATATCTACTCTAATCGGCGTAGAAACTCTCGACCCCAGCCAAAGCTGTAAGGCATGCGCTACCTTGTAGACACTGACTGGGTCATAGACTATCTCCATGGAAGGGAACCAGTGGTCAGTCGTCTTTCACTTCTTGCTCCACAAGGGATAGGATTGAGTATCATTTCGCTTGCAGAATTGTACGAGGGAGTGTTTTTTTCTTCAGCGCCTCGGGAAAACGAGAAGGCGCTTCAAGATTTCCTGGATGGAGTCAACCTTCTGTACTTGGACCACAGTATTTGCCAGATATTCGCACGTGAACGAGGCCGGCTGAGGACGGCAGGAAGAATCATCGGAGACTTCGACACATTGATAGGTTCCACGGCCCTCCATTATGGGCTGACGCTGCTCACCAATAATCGCAGGCACTTTGAGCGTATGCAAGGATTGTCCATCATTTCGATATAGTAGAGGCATCCCCATTCTCCAAGCCCTCTAAAGAAACTGCCGCGCTCAATACCCCAGCCTTTCGTTCGCACACCACTTGGCAAAACCCCAAAAACGGCCGATCCACATCCTAGACAGCGAAACGCGCCACCGCGGCCTCGTCAATTTCGACACCCAGTCCCGGTTCCGGGGGCGCGGCAAACCGGCCATCCTGCGGGATCGGGTAGGAGTGGGCAATGGTCCCCTTCCAGGCGAGAGACTCGTGACCGTGTTCCATTACTTGGAAGTTGGGGATCGCCAGCGAGTAGTGAACTGTGGCGGCCACGGACAGGATGCCGCCGCCGCCCACGTGGGGGGCGATAGGCAGGTTGAAGCTGTCGCAGAGTGCGGCGATGCGTTTGCCCTCGGAGAGGCCGGTACGGGCGATGTCGGGCATGGCGACGTCGAAGCCGCGCAGCGCGATCCAGTCGCGCCATTCCCAGACGGTGCGCAGCCACTCGCCGGTGGCCACCTGCATTGAGAGGGCGCGGGCGATCTCGGCCTGGCCTCGGATGTCCTCCGGCTGGCACGGAGCCTCGAGCCAGCGCACCCCCAGCGATTCCAACCCCCTACCCAGTTCGATGGCCTCCGACACGTCGCGCGTGCCGTGCACATCCACCAGCAGTTCGATTTCCGGCCCCACTGCCTTTCGCACCGCCTCAACGACCGCAAGAATCTGCGGATTGGGCATACGCAGGTGCAATTTCAGGGCGCGGTAGCCGGCGTCGAGCAGGGAGTTGGCGTGGCCGATGGCGGCGTCCGGCTGTGTCCCGCCCATGCCGGCGTAGACCTGCACGTCGGGGCGAAAGGCGCCGCCAAGAAGCTTGTAGACCGGCTTGTTCAGGGCTTTGCCCAGAAGGTCGTAGAGGGCCAGGTCGACGGCTGCCAGTGCATCAACGTAGAAGCCGGTCACGTGACCCCGCTCGCGCATGGCGCTGTATAGGCGGTACCAGATATACTCCACGTCGAAGGGGTCCCTTCCCAGCAGAAGCGGCGCGCACAGCTCCTCCACGATTGCGGCGGTGGCCCGGGGCGCAACGGGGGCCTGCCCTTCTCCCCAACCGACCAAACCTTCGTCGGTCTCCAGCCGCACAAGGCAAGTTTCATGGTTACGGGAATAGATAGAGGTCCAGGCATCGGCGGCGATCGTGTAGTCGCCATAGGCTTCGACCTGGTCGTCGATTGTTTGAGAAACATCCCCGACCGGGGGAACTTTGATCGCATACGCTTGGACTGAGGCAATGCGCATAGTCTCCTCCGCAGATGGTAGGGCGCGGTGGCTTAACTTTGCTGAGGCGTTCAGATTCGTTATAGTGTAGCGGTCCTGAATCCTGAAAGGACTCTTGCCCAGCACTATACGCGATTCTGCATCCACAGACAAGGAGGGCGCTCTTGGCGGCCGAAATCCCCCGTTGTCAATACGCGTCGATTAGGAGAAGAGTATTCAGCTACTGCGCCGAGGTCTTTCTGCTGTTTGCCGGTATACTGGCGCTGCAAGGTCTACTCATTGCGCTGCGGCTGAACCCGCTGGTGCAAGGTGTGTTGAACGGATCCGGTTTCTCCAAAGGCGCCTACCATTTGTGGCTGCTGGGAACGGTCAATCTGCCACTGGTCGCCTATTACACGGGAACGCTGGCATCTTCGGCGCAGGCAACGCTGATGATGCGCTGGATGGGCTTGCGCCTGGAGACGGTGCGCGGGGGTCCGGTTGGGCCCGGACGGGCGCTGCTGCGGACTGCCGTTATGCTGATCCCATTTGAAGTCAACCATCTCTTTCTCGTGTGGGCCAGTTCGCCGGAAGGGGTGCCCAACCGGCTCTCGCTCCAGTACGCGGTCGTTGGCATATTGATCTTGGTTTACGTGTTTACCGCGGCGCGGTCGCAGAGACGGCAGAGCGCCCATGACCGGGTTGCAGGCACGGTGGTAGTCAGCACCAGAAACGTGTAGAAGCCCCAACTCTGGTGTAAACGTGAAATTGGCGTTGTTTGCCCTTATTTTTGCGGTGCGCTATAATCTGGCGAACCATAACTTGAGCGCCACCTACCTTTCCCCTTTGCCGGGCCGGCTCCTTTATTGGCGGCATGCCCTGCAGCAGTCCACCAAAGATTTCGACAAGAAATCGACGAATGGGTTTCTTATTTCACACATCTGAGAACATCAGCCAAAGCCGCTGTTCAATCGAAAAAACACCATACTAAACTAAGAAAGAGCATTATCCAAAATGGTCAAGTTGGCGGGCACACACAGTTTTGACGCTCCCAAAAGCGAGGTATGGGAAGCGCTGTTGGATCCCGACGTGCTTTCGCGGATTCTGCCTGGCTGCGAACGGTTGGACAAGACCGCGGACAACGAGTTCAGCGGTGAGATCAGCATTCGCGTGGGGCCTGTGCAGGGCAGTTTCAACGGCAAGGTCACGCTGGATGACATCGATCCCCCCAATGGGTACCGTATGGAGATCGCGGGCCAGGGACGGCCCGGTTATGTCAAGGGCGTGGGGACTCTGCGTCTGGAGGGCGACGCCCCGACAACCCTTCATTACGATGGCGATGCCCAGTTGAGCGGGCGCATCGCCAGTGTGGGTCAGCGCCTGGTCGACAGCACGGCGCGTTCGCTGACCCGGCAGGGGTTGCAGTCGCTCGAGAACATCATCGCTGCACGCCTTCAGCCGGCGCCGGCTGAAGCGGGGGATGCTGGGGCGGCGCCTTCGAACGGCACGCAAGCGGCCACCGAAACGGGTGCTGGCCCCGGCGCGAACGGTCCGGCTCCACCGGGAAGTTCCGCCGGTTCACAAACACAACCGGAAGTGGCAGCGCCCTCGACAATGGAAGTGGGTATAAACGTGGCCAGAGACGTAGCCGCAGACCTTGCCAAAGAGATTCAGAACAACGGCAGCGCGCGCAAGGTCCTCTATGTCCTGGCCGGTTTCGCCGCCTTGGTATGGATGTGGCGGCAACTATTCGGCAGAGCCAAATAGACCGTAATTCTTCAGAGCTCAAAACGAGGAGGAAGCTCTATGGGTATATCCATCGAATTGGAGGTCAATGGCGCAAGCGTCAGTAAGGAGGTTGAGCCAAGGCTGCTCCTTGCGCATCTCCTGCGCGAGGAACTGGGCCTGACCGGCACGAAGATCGGCTGTGACACGAGCCAGTGCGGCTCTTGCACAATCCTGCTCGATGGGCAGGCGGTCAAGTCTTGCACCGTGCTGGCAGTCCAGGCAGACGGCAGCGAGATCACCACGATCGAGGGCTTGGCCAACGGGGAATATCATCCAGTGCAGCAGGCCTTCTGGGACAACCATGGGCTGCAGTGCGGTTTCTGCACGCCGGGCATGATCATTTCCTGTGTCGACCTGCTGGGCACGAACCCGCAGCCGAGCGAAGATGAGATTCGCCACGGGCTGGAAGGGAATCTGTGCCGCTGTACCGGTTACCATAATATCGTGCGTGCGGTGCAGGATGCCGCCGAAACGATGAACGGCTAAGAGGAGGAACCAGAATATGGCAGGTGAAAGCAACGGTGCGGGTGTATTCGGTTCATCCATCCGCCGACGAGAGGACCCTGAGCTGATTACCGGCCGGGCAAAATACACAGACGATCTGCAGCTGCCAAACACGGCCTACTGCACAATACTGCGGAGCGACTACGCCCACGCGAAGATCAACGGCATCGACGCCAGCGAAGCCGAGGCATTGGACGGCGTAATTGCCGTCTACACGGCCTCGGATATTGCAGATAGCGGTGTCCCGGGCGGCATCCCCGTCGGCTGGCTGCTGCCTGACATGGTAATCCCCGAACATTTCATGCTGGCGAAGGATACAACGCGCTATGTGGGGGACGGCGTGGCAATCGTGGTCGCCGAGGACCAGTACACGGCGCATGACGCGCTTGAACTGATTTACGTGGACTACGATCCGCGCGACGGTGTTGCCGATCCGAAGAAGGCCACGGAAGACGGAGCGCCCTTGGTTCATGACGAGGCGCCCAACAACATTGCCTTCGATTGGGAGATCGGCGACAAGGAGATGACCGACGCCGCCTTTGCGAACGCTGCGCACGTCGCCAGCCTGGATATCGTCAACAATCGCCTGATCCCCAATGCGATGGAGCCGCGCGCCGCGCTGGCGGACTACAACAGCATCACCGGCGAGCTGACGCTCTACATGACGACCCAGAATCCCCATATCCACCGGCTGCTGATAAGTCTGGCCTCGCTGGGCTTGCCGGAGCACAAGATCCGGGTGATCGCGCCGGAGGTTGGGGGCGGGTTTGGCAGCAAGATCCATCACTACGCCGATGAGGCGATCGCGGCGTGGGCGTCGATGCAGACCGGCCGCCCGGTCAAATGGACGGCGACGCGCACGGAAACCTACCTGACCGACGCGCACGGCCGCGACCACGTGACGCACGCCGAGATGGCAATGGACGCCGACGGGAAATTCACCGGCCTGCGGGTCGACACCTACGCGGCCATGGGCGCCTATCTGTCAACATTTGCGCCGGCGGTACCCACCTATCTGTACGGCACGCTGATGTCGGGCGAATATGATCTGCCGGCAATCTACTGCCACGTTTACGGCGTATTCACGCATACGGTACCCGTTGACGCCTACCGCGGCGCGGGCCGGCCCGAAGCGACCTTCGTGGTCGAGCGTCTTGTTGACGAGGCCGCACGCGTTTCGGGCATTGACCCGGCCGAGATTCGCCGGCGCAATTTCGTTGCGCCGGACAACTTCCCGTTCCAGACGCAGGTTGCGCTTGCGTATGACAGCGGCAACTATGAAGGCGCACTGGACAAGGCGCTGGAGACGATCGGATACGACGACTTCCGCAACGAGCAGGCTGCGGCCAGAGAACAGGGCAAGTACCTGGGCATCGGCCTCTCCACCTATATCGAAGCCTGTGGTCTGGCGCCGTCGGCAGTGGTCGGTTCGCTCGGCGCCCAGGCCGGTCAGTGGGAGAGCGCGGTCGTGCGCGTCCACGCCACCGGCAAGGTGACGGTGTACAGCGGTTGCTCCGGTCACGGTCAGGGCCACGAGACCACCTACGCGCAGATCGTTGCCAGCGCGCTGGGTGTGCCCTACGAAGATATCGACGTGATCGAGGGCGATTCCGGCGTCATGCCTCATGGCTGGGGCACATACGGCAGCCGCAGCGCGGCGACCGGCGGCAGCGCGATCGCTTCCGCGGCAGAAAAGGTCGTAGACAAGGCGCGTACCATTGCGGCCCACCTGCTTGAAGCGGCCGAGGAGGACCTTGAGTTTGAAGATGGAAACTTCTTCGTCAAGGGCTCGCCGGACCAGGCGCAGTCGCTGCCCGATGTCGCGTTGCAGGCCTATCTTGCCCATAATCTGCCGAAAGGAATCGAGCCGGCGCTGGAAGCGACGAGTTTCTACGATCCGGAGAACTTCGTGTTCCCGTTTGGCACGCACATCGCGGTGGTCGAAGTTTGCGCCAATACAGGCCATGTCGAACTTCAACGGTATCTGGCGGTTGACGACGTGGGCAACGTCATCAATCCGATGATTGTGGATGGACAGGTGCACGGCGGCATCGCGCAGGGTGTCGGGCAGTCTCTCTATGAGACCGCCGTTTACGACGAAGGCGCCAATCTACTCAGCGGCACGATGCTGGACTATGCGGTGCCCAAGGCCCACTTCCTGCCCTCCTTCGAAACCGACCGAACGGTGACGCCTTGCCCGCACAACCCGCTGGGCGTCAAAGGTGTCGGCGAAGCGGGCACAATCGCCTCTCCGGCAGCCGTGGTCAACGCGGTTGTTGACGCGCTGTCGCCTTTCGGCGTGGCGCACATCGATATGCCGGTGACGTCGGAAAAGGTCTGGAACGCGATAAACAACTAAAGTTTTTAGTTTCTGGCTTTGGTTTTTGGTTGTAAGTCGTTCGCACGCTTGTGAATGCGAAAAACTGAAGACTAAGAGCTCAAAACTAAGGAGAACCGAATGTATCCATCCAAATTCGATTACCACCGTCCGTCCTCTGTGCAGGAGGCGGTTCAGATCCTTTCCGGCAATCCGGATGCCAAAGTCCTGGCCGGCGGACACAGCCTGATCCCGGTGATGAAGCTGCGGCTGGCGGCGCCTGCTGCGCTGGTCGATATCGGCCGCATCGGGGCACTGCAGGGGATCAGTCGGTCCAATGGCAGTCTGCGCATAGGCGCATGTGTCACATACCATGAGATCGCCAACTCGGCTGACGTGCAGGCAGCCGCTCCTGCGCTGGCAGAGGCGGCCGGCCAGATCGGCGACAGACAGGTTCGTTACCGGGGCACAATCGGCGGGAATCTCTCTCATGCCGACCCGGCCTCGGATCTGCCGGCGGCTGCGCTGGCGTTGGGGGCGACGCTGCACGTAACCGGCCCTGGAGGCAGTCGCTCGGTCAGCGCGTCTGACTTCTTCGTCGACCTGATGATGACCGCTTTGCAACCGGATGAGATCCTCACCGGGGTTGAAGTGCCGGTAGCCCAGGCAGGGACCGGTTCGGCCTATGCCAAATGGGAGCACCCGGCCTCCGGTTACGCGCTGTGCGGTGCGGCCGCGGTCGTGACGCGCGGCGCTGGCGGCAGTTGCACCGGCGCCAGCCTCTGCTTCAACGGCGTCTCTTCCACTGCTGTGGCGGCGACCGAGGTCGCGGCCGGTCTGGTCGGTTCCGATCTGAGCGATGCGGCAATTGATAGTGCGGTCGGCAACCTGTCGATTCCCGATGCGACCGGCGACATGTTTGCATCGGCCGGCTATCGCCAGGAGTTGGCCAAAGTAATGGGCGCGAGGGCTCTTCGCACGGCAAGAGACAGAGCGTAAAGCCTGGAAGTGAGAAATGAGGATTGAGGATTGAGAACCATGGAGTGATGACTGAAGGAAGTTCTCGCTCCCCTCACTCCTCTTCATTCTCTCTTCGTCTCGTCGTAATCGGCGTCAGCGGCTCGGGCAAGACGACGTTTGCAGGGCAGATAGCCCGGAAGCTGTCTCTGCCCCATATTGAGTTGGATGCACTCTACTGGGAACCGGACTGGCAAGCTTCGTCCAGGCCGGTTTTTCGCGGGCGCGTGCAGGCGGCAACGGCAGCGGAAGCCTGGGTAGTGGACGGCAACTACAGCCAGAGCCGGGACATCGTCTGGAGCCGTGCTTCCCACCTTGTCTGGCTGGACTACAGTCTGTCCAGAGTTATGTGGCGCGTCGTTTCAAGAACTGTTCGCCGCATCTTTTCGCAGCAGGAACTGTGGAGCGGCAATCGCGAATCCTTGCGGGGCTCTTTAGGACGCGACAGCATCGTTTGGTATGCTTTATCCAATTATCATCGCCGCCGGAGGGAGTATCCGGCGCTCCTGGCCGGCGAAGAGTTTGAACACCTGACAGTGTACCGGTTCAACAGGCCGCAGGAAGCCTCGCGCTGGCTGCAGTCACTACTTCAACCCAATACAGCGGCGCCCCAATGACCACTCCGAACCAGCTGCCCTCCGTTCAATCCGTCGCCGAAGCCCTGCGCACGAAAGCGTATATTGCGGACCACAGCCTCGCAACGGCTATCTTCCTTGCGCTCAAACTGGAGCGCCCCCTGTTCCTGGAGGGGGAGGCCGGGGTCGGCAAGACGGAAGTTGCGAAGATACTTTCTCAGATGCTTGACACCCGGTTGATCCGGCTCCAATGTTACGAGGGGCTGGATGTCAGCACGGCGGTGTATGAGTGGAACTACGCGCGCCAGATGCTTCAGATCCGGCTGATGGAGGCAACAGGGCAGGGCGCGAGTTCACCGCCGCAGGCCGATGAAACCTCGGGCAGAGAACTGCGGGAGTCGGTGATCCAGGACCTCTTCAGCGACACTTTCCTGCTGCGGCGGCCCCTTCTGCAGGCAATAGACAGCCGCGGACAGCAGAACGGCAAGGCGCCGATCCTGTTGATCGATGAACTGGACAGGGCCGACGAGGAGTTCGAAGCCTTCTTGCTGGAGGTGTTGAGCGACTTTCAGATCACCATTCCTGAGATCGGCACGATCCAGGCGGCGGCGCCGCCGGTGGTAGTCATCACCTCCAACCGCACCCGAGAGATTCACGACGCGCTGAAACGCCGCTGCCTTTACCACTGGATCGACTACCCCAGCTTTGAGAAAGAGTATGCGATCCTTCACGCCAAGGCGCCGGACGCTTCAGAAAGGCTGTCGCGGGAAGTCGTGGGTTTTGTGCAGGAGTTGCGACGCGGGGAACTGTACAAGTTCCCGGGTGTCGCTGAAACGCTGGACTGGATGAAAGCCCTCACCGCGCTCGATCAGGAGGAACTTACCGAGAACGTGGTTGACGAAACGCTCGGTGTGCTTCTCAAGTACCGGGACGACATCGAGAAAGTGCAGGGGCAGACTGTCCGCGAAATCGTTCAGGTGTTACGAAGTCAGGACGGCGCACTGGCATTGCGCGATGAGTGAATCCGGCAGCGGCACGGCGTTCGAAGAGAGATTCCTGGGTGGAGAGAGTGACGGGAACGGTAGTTATGGATCTCACTCTCCACAGTTCACGGCTTCCCGCTCCGGACCGCATTCCGAATCCCCGCCCCCACACGGAAATTTTCTTCAAAACATGCTGCTCTTTGCCCGCCTGTTGCGCGGGCTTAACATCCCGGTCACGCCAACACAGATTCTTGATCTGGTGGAAGCGCTGACGCAGATCGATCTGCGGGTCAAGGCGCAGGCGCGGGACGCGGCGCGCGCGATTTTGGTGAGCCGGCAGGAGCATCTGGAGCTGTTCGACGAAGCGTTTGATCTATTCTGGCGGGCGAGGGAGAGACAGGAGCTTGCGCGCATCAACCTTGGTGAACTGCTGCAACAAACGCCGCAGGGAGAGATTCAATACCGCCTCATCCGGGCCGACCGCGAGCAGAAAGACGAACGCGATCAGGTCGACCAGGAGCCCCTTGTCGAAAAGATCTACACCTACAGCAGCGCCGAGGCCTTGCGCAGCAGGGATTTCGCCACAATGACCGAGTATGAGCTGCAGCAGGTGAAGCTCTTCATGCAGCAGCTGCAGTGGACGCCGGCGGAACGGCGCACCCGGCGACGCGTCCCTGCCAGCCGCGGTGATCAGGTCGACCTGCGGCGCTCTCTGCGTCAGAATATACGCTATGGCGGCGAACCGTTGGTCATTGCCCGGCGCCAGCGGAAGACGCGACGCCGCCCGATCGTCGCCCTCGCCGACATCAGCGGCTCAATGGACCGTTACAGCCGCGTACTGCTGCAATTCCTCTACTCGATCACACACGCGCTGGATAGAGTAGAGGCGTTTGTATTCAGCACACGTTTGACCCGGGTCACGCGTCACCTGGGGCGGCGAGACATCGACCAGGCCCTGGACCAGACCGCACACGCTGTGCATGACTGGGCCGGGGGAACGCGTATCGGTGAAGCGATCCGCGCCTTCAATTTCGACTGGGCGCGACGAATCTGCGGGCAGGGCGCAATTGTCATCGTAATCAGCGACGGCTGGGACCGCGGCGACCCGGAGATGCTGGGACAGGAGATGAGCCGCTTGCAACGCAGCTGTCACCGACTCATCTGGTTGAACCCACTGCTGGGTTCGCCCAGCTATGAGCCGCTGACGCGGGGGATTCAGGCAGCGCTGCCGCACACGGACGAGTTCCTGCCGGTTCATAATCTGATCAGTCTCGAACAGTTGGCGCAGGTGATGGCGGACGCGCAGACGTAGGGGCAAGAGATCATTCACATCGATGAAAGGCACGGCCTGCCATGAAAGATATCCTGGCTGACATCGACAACTGGCAACAGGCGGGCAAACGAGTGGCGTTGGCGACGGTTGTGCAGGTGTACGGATCGGCGCCGCGACCATTGGGCGCGAAGCTGGCGGTTTCCGAAGACGGCGCGATGGTCGGTTCCGTCAGCGGCGGCTGTGTGGAAAGCGCCGCTGTGCAGGAGGCGCTGGAGGTGCTGGAAACCGGCACACCGCGACTCGTCTCCTACGGCATCGCCGACGAGACGGCCTGGGAAGTGGGTCTGGCCTGCGGAGGTACGATCGAAGTGTTTATTGAGCCATTGGATTGGTAGCCGGAGGAAGAGTGAGGTGGCCGAACTCTACCATGCGGTCGCGCAGGCGATCCGGCAGGATGAACTGTGCGCGGTCGTCACAGTACTGAGCGGAGACGAAATCGGGCGTAAACTGCTGGTGCGCCGGGAGCGCAAGGTGGAAGGTAGTTCTTCCGCTGTTGCCGCCACAGGTTCGTTGGGGCACACGGCCCTGGAGCAGGCTGTCCTTGCCCGAGCGGCGGAAGCGATGGAGGCGCGCCGGACGACCCGCATTTCGTTGCCGGTAGAGGAGCAGGAATGGGATCTGCTGATCGACGTGCATCTGCCGCAAGAGAGGCTGGTCATCGTTGGGGCGGTCCACATCGCCATCCCGTTGGTCTCCTTCGCCCGCGAACTGGGTCTCTACACGGTGGTTATTGACGCACGTCCGATATTTGCCACGCAGGACCGGTTCGGCCATGTGGACGAGCTGATACGGTGCTGGCCCGACGAGGCTCTGCAGGAGATGAAGCTGAACGAGTCCTCCTATGTCGTCACGTTGACACACGACGAAAAACTGGACACGCCCGCACTGATCTGTGCGCTGAACTGTCCGGCCGGCTACATTGGCGCGCTTGGCTCAAAGCGGACGCACGCCAAACGCGTAGCGGCTTTGCAAGAGGCCGGCGTGAGCGACGAACAGATCTCCCGCATTCACGCGCCGATTGGGCTCGACCTGGGAGGTCGCAGCCCTGGAGAGATTGCGCTTGCCATCATGGCAGAGATTGTGCAGGTGCGGAATCGTAGGAAGGAGGTGGGCAGATGAACGTTCATCCGTTGATCGATGCGCTGTCGCGCATATATGATTCCGACCGCCTCCTGACCCGCCCCGCCCAGTTGATGGCATACGAATCGGACGCGCTGACTGTATTTCAGCAGAGACCGGCGGCGGTCGTGATCCCGCAGGACCGCGCGGAGGTAATCGAGACGGTCCAACTTTGCCACGAGCACAGCGTCCCTTTCGTCGCGCGGGGGAGCGGCACCAGCTTGTCGGGCGGCTCGCTGCCGATCGCTGAAGGCATCGTCATAGCCCTGAATCGCCTGGACCGGATTCTGAGGCTGGACGCGGAGGAGCGCATCGCCGTGGTCGAGCCGGGGGTAATCAATCTGAAGGTCTCCGAGGCGGCGAAGCCCTACGGCCTCTACTATGCGCCCGACCCATCCAGTCAATCGATCTGCACGATTGGCGGCAACGTGGCATTTAACTCGGGCGGGGCGCACTGTCTGAAATACGGCATGACAAGCAACCACGTCTTGGGGATGACTGTAGCGCTGCCCGATGGCGAGGTCGTCGAGCTGGGAGGCGAGAGTTTGGAAGGCGTCGGCCCTGATCTACCCGGCTTTTTCGTGGGCAGCGAGGGACTCTTCGGCGTCGCGCTGGAGATTACGCTGCGACTGCTGCCGATCCCGCAGACCTATAGGACCGTGCTGGCGGCCTACGACTCGTTGCATGCGGCGGGGGATGCGGTGACTGCGGTGGTCGCTTCCGGGCTGTTGCCGGGGGCAATCGAAATCATGGACGCGCTGGCGATCAAGGCGGCGGAGGTAGGCGCCAAGGCCGGCTATCCAACTGCGCCGGCACTGCTGATCGTCGAGCTGGAGGGGGAAGAGAGCGCGGTGGAGGCCGAGTTCGCGCAGTTGATGCAGCTGATCGAGGAGACGGCGCCGGTCGAGGTGCGGATGGCGCAGACGGCGGACGAACGCGCCCGTATCTGGAAGGGGCGCAAGGCAGCCTTCTCGGCGGTTGGTCGGCTGGCCCCGGACTATATCGTGCAGGATGGGGTTGTGCCCCGCAGCCGGCTGGGTGATGCGCTGGCGGAGATCGACCGGCTCAGCGCCAGTTACGGCATCGAAGTAGCCAATGTCTTCCACGCCGGTGACGGCAATTTACACCCGCTGATCCTCTTTGACGGCCGCGAGGAGGGCGCGCTGGAACGGGCGGAGGAGCTTGCCGGCGAAATCCTCGAACTATGCGTCGAGTTGGGCGGCTCCATCACGGGCGAGCACGGGGTCGGCATGGAAAAACGCGCCTTCCTTCCCAAAATGTATGGGCCGCTGGAGATGCAGGCGATGGAAGACGTGCGCCGCAGCGTGGACAGCAGGTCTCTCGCCAATCGCGGCAAGATGCTGCCGGCGGGTGAGGCCGAGTCGTTGACGCACGTCGGACCCCATCCGCTGGAGAAGGCGGGCGTCATTTTCAGGGAGTAAGGGAAGGCCAAGTCCGGGAGAAAGACGCTTTGAAAGAGATTCAAACCTTAGGGGCAGGTGAGAGGTGAGAAGAACTGTACTCTTCGCCGCTGCCCTGTTCGTCCTCTCCTTAATCGGCGCCTGCATTCCGAGCGAAGAGCTTCTGCAACCAGGCGTCGCTTCTACGGTTGAGCCGCAATCCGAAACCACTGATGCGTCGGCGCCGCCCAGCGAAAACGTCGCGATACTGGGAACTGCAGACGCTTTTGAGAAAAGCCATTTTGCGCAGTTGGCGATCGATGGGGATCTGGAATCGATCTGGAATTCGCAGCAGCTGGCGCCGCAATGGTTCTCGATCGCGTTCGACAGTTTCTACCTGGTTGACAAAATCGAGCTGGTCGTCACGCAGCTGCCCGCTGGCCCAACTACGCATGAGATCTGGCTGGGGAGCGGTTCCGACATGCGCGTCCTCCAGGAGAGGCTCATCGACGTTCATACCGAAGATGGCCAGACATTGGAAATCGCGGTTGACCCGCCTCGCAGGCTGAATGAGGTCTTAATTGTAACCCTCAGCAGTCCCAGTTGGGTAGGGTGGCGAGAGGTAAGAGTATTTGGGTCGGCCGCTGCCGGGCCATTGGAAGAAGCGGCAAAAGAGACGGATGCCGGCGGGCCCGAACGTGCAGAGGCGGAACAGCCTGTGCCGTTGGGGGAGAATGTTGCGACCGTTGGAGCGGGATTTGCTTCGGCAGGGGAGGAGCTGGCCGGCCAGGCGATTGACGGCGATCCGGACTCATTTTGGACTGCACAGCTCCCTGCTCCGCAGTGGTACTCGGTTTCCTTTGACGAACTCTACATTGTTGACAAACTGGAACTGGAGATCGCGCAATCTCCGGCAGGCCCGACCACGCATGAGATCTGGCTGGGTAACGGCTCCGGCACGCGGACGTTGTACAGGAGATTCGACAACCTGCACACCGAAGATGGTCAGACGCTGGAAGTCCCCATCCTTCCCCCGCGCAGTATCAGCGAGGTGCAGATCCTCACGCTTGATAGTCCGAGCTGGGTAGCCTGGCGCGAGGTGCGTGTGTTCGGTTCACTTTCCGAAGACCCTGTCGGAGATGCAGGGCTGCCGCGGTTCAGTTTGGACAAGCTCGCCGAAGGGCTTGCGTTGCCTGTGCAGGTGACGCATGCCGGCGATGGGTCAGGGCGCCTGTTCGTAGTCGAGCAGGAGGGACGGGTCCGCATCGTCAGGAACGGCGAAGTTGAAGAGGCGCCTTTCCTCGACGTTTCAAGCCGGGTTCGATGCTGTGGAGAGCGGGGCTTGCTTAACGTGGCCTTTCCGCCGGGTTATATCGACAAGCAGTACTTTTACGTAAGTTATACGGACAGAGCCGGGGACACCGTCATCAGCCGTTTCACGACGACCGCCGATCCTGACCGGGCCGACCCTGAGAGCGAGGAGGTGGTTCTCCTGATCGCCCAGCCGGACCAGGTCCACAACGGCGGCCGTATCGTTTTTGGCCCCGACGGATACCTCTATATTGGCAGCGGTGACGGAGGCCACCCTACGCTCAAAGATGTCGAAAACCGTGCACAGGATCTGGGCACTCTTTTGGGCAAGATATTACGCATCGACGTGGAGTCGGAGGCCAGGCCGTACGGCATCCCGGCGGACAACCCGTTTTTCCGGATCGACGGTCATCGCGGCGAGATCTGGGCGCTGGGCCTGCGCAATCCATGGGGCTTTGCCTTTGACCCGGGGACCGGGGACCTTTACATCCCTGATCCGGGCCACATAAAGCACGAAGAGGTAAACTTTCAGCCCGCGGGAAGCCGCGGCGGTGAAAACTACGGGTGGAACCTCAAAGAGGGCAGCCGCTGCTTCGAGTCCCTGCCGTGCAGCGCCCAGGGCTTGACTTCGCCGGTGGTTGAGTACGATCACGTCTACTCCTGTGCAATAGTAGGCGGCGCTGTCTATCGCGGCAGCGACTATCCGAAATTGCAGGGCGTTTTCTTCTATGGCGACTTCTGCAGCGGCAGAGTCTGGGGGTTAAAACGGTCGCAGGCCGATTCGACCCGAAGCATCTATGGTGGCTGGCTGAGCACACTTCCGGTGAATGCGAGGGTCCCGATCAGCAGCGTGGGCGAGGATGAAGAAGGCAACCTGTACGTCACCGGCTATCAGGATGGCGCTCTGTACAAGATTACAGGGGAATAGTGAATAGCGGTTGCCAGCTGTCGTCCTTCGTTTTTGGTAGCGCCGGGGCGCACAAGTAAACTGAATGCCAACTGTCAAGGGACCACCCTTTGAATCGTCTTCGCCAGAGTGGGAATCCATTCGGCAAGAAACCTGAAACATGAATAGTGTTGCTGAAATCCAGGGTG
This sequence comes from Caldilineaceae bacterium SB0661_bin_32, assembly GCA_009841235.1. Lineage (GTDB taxonomy): Bacteria > Chloroflexota > Anaerolineae > Caldilineales > Caldilineaceae > Bin5. The sequence continues at coordinate 19,985 of VXMH01000082.1, forward strand.
CGGTGCGGGCGGCGAAGAGAGTGCGGGTCCGGGGCGGCGGCTCCAAACCGGCTTTGTCCCTGCCAAACTGCCAGGATGACGTACAGACGCTCGACCTGTCCACATTGAAAGGCGTCATCGACTATCAGCCCGACGAATACACCTTTACCGCCCGCGCCGGCACACGCGTCGCAGATATCGCAGCGCTGCTGGTTGAAGAAGGGCAGTATCTGCCCTTCGACCCGCCGCTGGCTGAACGCGGGGCAACGCTGGGCGGCACGGTCGCGGCCGGCCTGAGCGGGGCGGGACGCTACCGCTACGGAGGCATTCGCGATTTTCTGATCGGCATTCGCTTTGTCGACGGGCGGGGTCAGGAGATTCGGGGCGGGGGAACGGTGGTAAAGAACGCGGCCGGGTTCGACTTCCCCAAACTGTTTGTCGGCAGTCTGGGAAGACTGGGCATATTGACCGAATTGACCTTCAAAGTGTTCCCCCAGCCGGCGGCGTTTGCAACGGTGGCAGCGGAATTTGAGGGACTTTCCGATCTGCTGGACGCGCTGGATGCGGTGACGCGCAGCGCCATCGACCTGCACGCGGTCGATTTTGCGCCCGCGGAGGAAGGATGGACCCTCTGGGTGCGTATAGGCGGACTGCCGACCGTTCTGCAGGAGCGGGCCCAGGCGTTGCAGTCGGTTCTGTCCGCAGGCGTCGGGCGACCGGGCCGTCTTTCCTTGCACCGGGAGCAAGAGGAAGAGAGCCTGTGGAAGACAGCGCGGTCGATGAGATGGCTCGCGGAGGGCCTGGGGCTGGTTCGGGTCCCTTTGACACCGCAGCGGGTCCCGGCGGTGGAGGAGACGCTCAGCGGCTCCAATGCGGCGGCGCGGCGCTATAGCGTCGGCGGGAATCTGCTCTGGCTCGGCTGGCCGGACGAATCGGCGCCGGAGCGAGGAGAACAGGATACCCCCCAGGACCTTCACACTCTTTTGCTGGACCTGGACCTGCAAGGTATACAGTTGATTGGCCGCGCGCGGCGCGGGAAAACGCAAGGCAACGGAGCAGGCGAGGAAAATCCCCTGCTGGGCCGGCCGCTACAGAACGCATTTCTGCGGCGGATAGCAGTGGCCCTGGACCCGGAGAGGAAATTCGAATCTTGGTAACGACAGCCAAAGTCACGAAAAATGATAGAGGAGAAAGCTGATGAGAGCGATTCAAGTGCAAGAGGTCGGCGACCCCAATGTGCTGCAGTGCGTTGAGGCGTCGACACCGGAGCCGGGCGCGGGGGAAGCGCGCGTAAAGATCGAAGTGGCAGGCGTCAACTTTATCGACACCTACCATCGGCGGGGATGGTATCCGCTGCCGTTGCCGTTCACGCCCGGCGTCGAAGGCGCGGGGATCGTCGATGCCGTCGGAGAGGGTGTAACCGAAGTGGCGGTCGGCGACGCGGTGGCGTACGGGATGTCGACCGGCTCCTATGCCGAATACGCGATCGTCCCTTCCAAAATTCTCGTCCATCGCCCGGCCGGCGTGAATGCACAGCATGGGGCAGCGGCGATGATTCAGGGGATGACGGCCCATTACCTCGCCTGCAGCACGTTTCCGTTGAAGCCGGGCGACACATGTCTGGTCCATGCTGCGGCCGGGGGCACCGGCGCGCTGCTGGTACAGATCGCAAAGCTGCGAGGCGCACGTGTGCTCGGCACGGTCTCGACCGATGAGAAGGCGCGCATCGCAGAGGCGGCAGGCGCCGATGCCGCGATCCGCTATACTGAAGTAGACTTTGCAGAAGCGGTACGCGACCTGACCAACGGCGAAGGTGTGGACGTCGTGTACGATTCGGTCGGCATCGCCACCTTCGACAAGAGCCTGGACTGCTTGAAGCCGCGCGGCTACATGGTGCTGTTTGGCCAGGCGAGCGGCGTAGTACCGACGCTCGACCCGCAGATCCTCAACCAGAAGGGCTCGCTGTTCCTGACCCGGCCCACGCTCGCCTCCCACATGCTGACGCGGTCGGAACTTGAAGGCCGCGCCAGTGACATCTTTAACTGGATTGCGGAGGGCAAGCTGGAATTCCGCATCGACCGCACTTTCCCGCTCGAAGACGCAGAGGGCGCTCATACGTACCTGGAGGCGCGCCAGACCAAGGGCAAGGTCCTGTTGACTACATGACGCCAAAGATTGCGATCCCATGCGCCACTCAATTCCGGTAGAGTCTCTCGGCCCACAAGCGCCGTCAATGGCGGAAGCCGTCGCCAGTTGCGTCCATTGCGGCTTCTGCTTGCCCGCCTGCCCGACCTACCTGGCGTTGGGTGAGGAAATGGACTCACCGCGCGGGCGAATCCTTCTGATGAAAGGTGCTCTCGAAGGAGAACTTTCCCAGGAGGAGGTGCTGCCCCACGTAGACCGATGTCTGGGCTGCCTGGCCTGTGTTACCGCGTGCCCTTCCGGAGTCGAGTACGGCGAACTGCTCACGCCTTTCCGAGAGATGACGGAGAGGGGGCGCAGCCGTTCCGCCATGGAGGAGTTGACGCGCACGCTGACGAACCAGACGCTCCCCTACCCTGGACGTTTTCGCGCCGCAGCGGTTTTGGGACGTTTTACGAAAGTCTTCAAACCGTTCCTGCCCGGGGCGCTGCGAACGATGCTCGATCTGTTGCCTGAAAAACTGCCGCCGCGGGTCGCGCTGCCGCCGATTTCGCCGGCGCGGGGCAAGCGGCGGGCGCGGGTCGCGCTGCTGAGCGGATGTGTACAACAGGTTCTGACGCCCGGAATCAACCGCGCAACCGTCGACGTCCTGACGGGCAACGGCGTCGAGGTTGTCATCCCCCCGCGTCAGGGCTGTTGCGGCGCGCTTTCGATGCATACCGGCGCGGCAAACCAGGCGCGGGCGCTGGCCAGACGCAACTTCGACGCCTTCAACCTGAGCGAAGTCGATGCAGTTGTGACCAACGCGGCTGGCTGCGGATCCGGCATGCACGAGTACCCGTTACTGTTTGCGGGCGAGGCAGAAGAGCAGGCGGCGCGAGACTTTGCCGACAAGGTGCAGGATGTGACCGTCTTCCTGGATACACTCGGTATCGAGCCGCCGCCCGCGCTGCCGACTCCGATGACGGTCGCGTATCACGACGCCTGCCATCTCGCACACGCGCAGGGCGTGACCGACGCGCCCCGCCGTCTGCTGGGGGCGGTTCAGAATCTTACTCTTGTACCAATCCCGGAGGGTGAGATCTGCTGTGGGTCAGCGGGGAGCTATAACATCGAACAGCCGGAGATTGCCGCCCAGTTGGGGCAGCGCAAGGCCAAAGCCATCCTCGGTACCGGTGCGCAGGCCGTGGTCACCGGCAACATCGGCTGTATGACCCAGATCGACAGCCATCTGCAGAGGCTCGGAAAACCCTTGCCAATTTTCCACACGGTTGAGCTTCTAAACGGAAATGGACGCGGTTAGACTGTAATTCATTTACTGGTCCCCCGAACAGATATTGCAGGAGTCCTGCAGCCCTTCTGATGATAGAGAATTCAGCCGGACCAACAGTTGGCCGTCTTCAAACTGAGTATCCTCAGCATCCCGCGGCCGAAGAGGCAAACGTTCACCGGTCGCAAAGTTATAGAGTCCAACGCGAAGATGATAGTCTCCTTGGACAAGACCGTCAGGCAACGTGATTTCTCGCCGGTCGATGTAGAGCGCATCTCGATGCCACTGGCTGGTGGGCAGCAGTCCTCCCAAAGGAGGACCATCGAACTGAGCGACCAATTCACCACTGTCGTCCAGCATATGAATGAATGTGGTCCAGTCGTTTGAGGCGCCGTCGCCGCTCTCCCAAAAAAGACGTAGCGTGAGATCTTCACGTTGAGAATCCAGGTCGTACCCTTGCAAGCGAATGCCGTCCGCGGTGTCGGCTGGCGATTCTGTGGTGGGCTTCAGCCGCTGAAAGATTCCTGGCCGAACAGGCGCGACTTCAATGTCGCGCAAGTGCAAGAGACCGCTATCGGAGCCCGTTACTTCCAGCCTTCCATGCGTAGCGGAGGTCAATCCTGCTGCTAACGAAAATGTCAGCGGTGGGACATCCAGAGGAATAGGAAGAAACATCGTTTCGATGTAGTACTTTTCAGGATCCCAGATCCTGGTTGGTATACGAATGGTACCCTGGGCGTCGGCGGCCCAAGAGTGTTTCAGAGAAGGTGAATACAGGTGGAGCAGAGTGTGCAAATCTTCGTCAATTTTCTGATTCGCCCGCCAGAACAGACGAATAATGATCGATTCGCCAGGTTTAGGGGTGGGGCTGCTTAACAGCTTCCAGCCCAGCAGGGTCATCTGACCCGTTGAAGTGTCTCCAATGTCTGCAGGCCCCCCCTGAATGGAAAAGGGCACGTGGCCGGGAGGGGAGTGCCAGATGTATGGTCCTCCTGAATACTGGTCTACAGCATAGCGAGCCGAGAGCGCCAGCAGAACGCCTACTGTCATAAGGACCACTACTTTCGGAAAGTTCCGACTCTCGACATCTGGTGTCTCCTTCCTTTGGACAGCGACGAAGGGCTGACGCTTACGTGCCAGGAGTGCAAAACCCGCAGCGGTCGCGAAGACCCCAAAAAGGCTCATGTGCTGTCCCCAGCGCTGCGATGCAGTGCCAGCCCAACGAATATCCAGTTGCTCTCCGCTTTCAGGTCTTTTCGTTACCTGGGTCCAGCCTGAAGCTCCTTGTTCTAATAGTGCCCCCTCTTCTGCGGCCCAACCAGGATGAAAATGAAGTTGCAGTAGCAACGGGCCGGATTGGGAGGGCAAGTCCGCCACAGCATGGTGAGGGGAATGCCAGTACAACGATGTCGCGTCAGGTCCCTGCTTGACTCCTTTGGCCAATTCCATTTCGGCGCCCCGAACCAGGAACTCACCGGTGCCTACTATGAAGTCCCAGTCAATAGCTTGTTCTTGACCGGCAATTTCGCTTTTGCCGGGAATAGCTTCCACAGACCAAAAGGAAGTAAACGAGGCCAAATTCGGAAAGAGATAGGGAAAGGGAGGCAAAATGGATCCGAAAAGCAGGACAAGTGCTGGGATCCAGCGGCGCTTACCTGGCCAGACGTCCACGGCGAACGCGGCGGCGGAAAGCGATCCAATGGTTGCAAACGGCAACAACCGAAAACGAAACTGCAGAAAGTGCAGCCATGGCAGTGAATCCCAGATTGGCTCAGAAAAGGGCATCGTAAGAGCCAGGAAAAAAAGTACCAGGAGAGAGCCGGCCAGCCCCCAAAGCCTTCGTTCACGGGATCGCGCGAAAATCAAACTGACCCCGCAAAGTATCAAGGCCAGCCACTGTACGACGCCGAAAGAGAATGAAGGCGGCATCAGAGGATTTCCCGCGCTGCTGTCCAGAAAAGCCGGCTGGAAAGATGCGAGCTCGCGTAAACTGAAGAAGCCTGCCTTATAGTTGATCTTAACTTTGAGGGCGTTCTCGAACTGCACCAGCGGCAGGTCGAAGAGAGCTGGCAGCCAGAATGCAGCTGTTACAAGAATTGCTGCCACAGCAGCCAAAGCGCAAACTATCAGTCCCCCACCACGCCTGTAAATAAAAGCCAGGAATAACCAGTGTAGCAAAAGCACGAGAGCCCCCATCACCGCTGTCAAGTTATGGCTGAATACCAGGGCCGATAAAGCAAGAACGGCGGACAGCCAGTACCATGAATTCGGCTGGAAATGGAGGGCTGTCACCGCCCAGAGGCAGACCGGTAGCAGTAGCAAGGCCAGCATTTGGGGGTAATCTCCGAGGTAGTAATATTCTGCAAAGATAAAATGGGGTTGTGCAAGGTACAGGCACGAGCCAACGAGAGCTGCAGACCGGCTGAATGTCTTCTGGAGCCAGCCGTAAAGTCCCAGTCCTGACAGAAGGAAAGCGCAAGAGATTACTATCTTGAAAGCGGTGTCAAGACGGATGCCTATCCAGTGAACTGCAGCGACCAGCCAGTACAGACCGGGACTGTAGTGGTGGAAGACGGGCGCGCCAAGACCCTGGTAAACGTTGGGAACCCAGCGCGGCCAAAAGACGCCTTGTTCAAAGGAGTGCTCTACAGCCGCAGCGCGGTGAAGGTGAATTCTCAAGTCAGAATTGCCGCCGGGGATTCCCTGCGGATGCCAAAGAGGGCCGACCAGGAGAAGGGTCAGCAAGACCAAAAATGTAATGCCCGCAAGGGTCCGAAACCAGTGTCCTGAAGTGAATACTTTAGGCATCTTCACCTTTGATTATACGACTGAATTCATGGGGAACAGGAACAGGAATTCGAGGGTTGTTTGACAGGCTGTCAAGTTGCCGGGAGGACCTGCTTGCAGATCTTGACCTCTACCGGAATCGCGAAGATGAACTGTTGCGGCGGATTAACAGTGTGATTCGTTCGGGGGGACGGACCACACCACCCCTTCTCTCAGTCGACCAGAATCGGGAAGCCTGAGCTGCGGGTCAGCTCGGCGTACAGTTGACTCAATCGCTGGGTGAATGGTCCTCCGTCTCCCGTACCGATGGTGCGGCCGTCCAATTCGATCACCGGCGTCAGCTCGCCCATTGTGCCGGTGCAGAACAGTTCATCGGCCCGGTAGAGCTCGGGCAGAGAAATGTCGCGCACCTCCGCGAGGATGCGATGCAGGTGACACAGATCCAGCACTGTGGCCCGGGTTATCCCTTCGGGGCAGGCGTGCGTGTGGGATGTGGCGACTACGCCGCGTTTGACCAGGAACAGGTGGGTGGCGTTCGTTTCGGACACGAATCCGTTCAGATCCAGCATCACGGCATCGTCGACGCCGGCCGCATTGGCCTGGATCTTGGCCAGAATCGAGTTAAGCATATTGCAGGAGTGGATGTTCTGGTCAAGGCAGTCAGGAGGAATGCGGCGGAAGCCGGATGTGATCAGGCGGATGCCGCCGCGGTCGTAGACCGGCGGCTTGTGTTCGGCCAGGACGATCAGCGTCGTGCCGCTCGTATTGATGCGGGGGTCCATACCGCTGGTGTATTTGACGCCGCGGGTGAGGGTCAGGCGGATGTGGACGTTGTCCTGCATCTCATTGGCTTTGAGCGTCCGCCGCACCTGCTCCACGATCTCCTCATTGGGAGGAACGCCTTCGTAGGCGAGGGCTTTGGCGCCGTCCTGGAGGCGGGCCAGATGCGCCTCCAGTTTGAAGATTCGTCCGTTGTAGAGGCGCAAGCCCTCCCAGACAGCATCACCATTTTGCACGGAGGAGTCAAAAGGGCTTACCCCTGCCTCGTCCCTGTGGACGAGGTCCCCGTTGATGTTGACCAGGAGATGGCGATTGGCTTCGTAGAATTTCTGTAACATCGTTCAGAACCCCAAGGCTCAACTGTGGAGGGCCGCTAACCCGACATCTGTCACTGATCACGATCTGGGTGTCAAGCGGAAACGGTAAAGTTCCTGGTAGGCCTCCTGCGCCTGGGCGAGCAGGCCCTGAAGTTGCGGAGGCGGCGCCTCGTCTTTGGGAACGTACGGGGCGAAGGCGGTTGACTTTTCCACGGCCGCGTACCAGTAGGGCGCCCAGACGCCGTCACTGTCACGGCGGCCCGGCGGCCACGAGAGCATCTGCTCGGAGAAGGGCACTGACATGGCTTCACACAGTAGTGTGAGCGTGCCGCGGGGATCCTCCAGCACGTCCCGACTGTCGATGACGGGAGGCGTCGAGCCGGAGTTGCGGCGGACGGTTTCAAACAGCCGCAACAGTTGCGGGAAGCCGAGATCCGACATCGTGGGTTCTGCCCGCACTTTGATGTAAGAGGTGATAACCTCGGCGGGCGACCGGATCAGAAAGCAGTTTGTCAGCCTGTCCATCCAGTCCAGCTCGATATGGTCCAACATGTGATGGGCCATATGCTTCTGGTACCAGATCGCGGCGCCTTCGGGCAGGGGGTCTTCGGTCAGGGAGCGAGCGACGATGCGCCAGTCGGTCTCGTAGCTGGCAATGACTTCGTCACTCGCTGGGTGATCGATGCCGGTGACCTGAAGGTAGTGAGCGTAGAACGGCTCGTCGATCACAGACGTGTCCGGGCGGTTTTCCCAGGCGCGCATGAGTGCAGTCGAGATGGTGCGCGGCGCACACCACATGGCAATTCGAGTCATGTTGGTCCTGAAACTGTATTGGATACGGGTTGGCAGTTAAGTGTCCGCTGCCATATCTAGCTGCTGACCACGTCCGTTGTTATCCTCATCCATCCCGCCAGCGTTTCTGTCAGCAGGCGGAAGCGCCCGAGGATGGCGAGACTGTAGGCATCGGAGCTCAGGATTGTATGCAGCTTTTCCGACTCGCCTTCAAGCAGTTCGAGGCGGACGTATCCGCGCCGTGCTTGGCCTCCTGCACCGTTAGCGCCAGTCTCCTGGGGGCCGGTGTCGACGATGTCGCCATTAGTGCTGCTTTGAAAGTACAGGTGCGCGAGAGCGCCATTCTGACCGCCGGGAGACGAATCGAATTCGCCATCGAGAGCGGGTGGAGCCAAGATGTTCTGACTCAGGCTGTGCTCCTCCTGTTCTCCTCCACTCAGGGAGCCCTCTGTGCCCACGGGGCTGACTCCTTCAGAGGAGACGGCGTCCCAATTTGAGATTCGGGCAGCCTGCTCGGCGGGCTCAACGTCCCGTAGAGGTTGCAGGATTTCATGGCGATAGTTGACCTGCAATTTACAGGGCTCGGCAGCTTGCCAGGCAATGACACCGTCTCGTGTCTGGATACAAGCGATCCTGCTGCGTAGATGGAAGCGAAGGGTCACAAGATCATCTGCGTCTACTGCAAGGCTTGCCATCTCACGGCGCAGCTTCCGCGGCAAAGATTCCGACAACTGCGGCAGGGGAGAATCCGAAGGGAAAGCGTAGGAACATATTCGCACGAACTCGCTATCGATCAACCTCATCATCGTCCACTGCTCCCGTCACTAAAAGGGACAGAGCCAGTCGTGTCCAGAATGAATGCGTACTCCAAGGCAACCTCCTCCAGGTAGTCGTAGCGGCCGGATTTGCTGAAGTGACCGGCCCCCATCTCGGTTTTGAGTAGAAGCGGGTTTTCGTCGGTCTTGCACACCCGCAATTTGGCCACCCACTTGGCTGGCTCCCAGTATTGCACTCTCGGATCGTTGAGGCCTGCGGTGACCAGAATGGCCGGGTACTCCTTGGCCTCGACGTTGTCATAAGGGGAATAGCTCATCATGTAGCGGTAATACGCCGGATCGGCCGGGTTGCCCCATTCCTCCCACTCGATGACAGTCAGGGGTATGCTGGCGTCGAGCATGGTATTGACGACATCGACAAATGGGACACCGGCAACGACGCCGGCGAACAGGTCTGGCCGCATGTTGGTTACTGCCCCCATCAGCAGACCGCCGGCGCTGCGCCCGCTGATCACCAGGCGTGACGGCGACGTGTAACCGCGGTCGATAATCGTCTCTGCGCAGGCAATAAAATCGAAAAAGGTATTCTTCTTTTTGAGATATTTGCCGTCTTCCTTCCATTGCCGTCCCATCTCACCGCCGCCGCGAATATGGGCGTAGGCGACGACAAAGCCCCGTTGCAGCAGACTCACAAGGTTGCTGCTGAAGGAGGGATCATAGCTCATGCCGTAGGAGCCGTAGCCGATCAGGAGGCAGGGGTTCTGACTGTCCTTTTTGATGTCAGCCGGGGACACCAGCGAGACCGGCACACGGACGCCGTCGGGCGCAGCTGCCCAGATACGTTCGGTCGTGAAGGCCGCCGGCTCGTAGCCGTTCACTTCGTCCTGTTTGCGCAGTGTGCGGTCGCGACTCTCCATTTCATAGTCGAAGACCGCCGGCGGGGAAACGAGAGAGGTGTAGCGATAGCGCAACACTTGACTGGTAAATTCAGGATTCTGCCCATGGAACACCGTATAGACCGGCTCCAACTGCTCGACCCGGTGGGAGGGGGAATCTTTGCCCGCGAAAAAGGTCCCGGTGCGCAGATCCTGAATCCTGATGTGCGTAAGGCCGCTTTCCCGCTCCCAGACGACCAGGAACTCCTGAAACGGTTCGACATGGTCCAGCGTGACCTCGGGCGAATGCGGGATAAGTTCCTGCCAGTTTTCTCTGGCGGGCGTGTCGACCGGCGCCGCCATTACGCGAAAATTCTCCGCCTCCCAGTTCGTAAGAATGAGGAAGCGCTCTTCCCCGCTCCGACTGCGATGGTGGGTGACGAAGTACTCCATATCCTGCACGCGCGGCTGAATCAGGCGAGGCTGGCCGGCGGGATCTTCGGCGTCAATGGCAAAGACTTCGGTGGTTACGGCGCTGCCGAGAGCAAAGAAAATATAGCGTTCGCTCTTGGCCTTGTATAGCCGCAGAAAGAAACGCTCATCCTCCTCGTGGTAGACGACCTCGTCGTCGGAGGGTGCGTCGCCCAAGCGGTGGCGGTGCAGTTTGTAGGGCCTCAGCGCAGGGTCGAGCGTGGTGTAGTAGAGCGTGCGATTGTCGTTGGCCCACTCCAGCCCGTAGTATGTGTTTTCGATCCGGTCCGGCAGCAGGGCACCGGTCTCCAGGTCTTTGACGTGCAGTGTGTAGGTCTCCGACCCGTCGGTGTCGAGGGCGAAGGCGAGAAGGGAATGATCGGGGCTCACCGCGAAATTCCCCATCCGCAGGTAGTCGCGCCCTTCAGCCTCGACGTTGAGATCTATCAATACCTGTTCCTCGGCGTCCAAGGTGCCTTTCTTGCGGCAGTAGATGCGATACTGCTTGCCCTTCTCTTCGCGGTGATAGTAGAAGTAGCCGCCGTGAGCAACCGGCGCCGATTCATCGGTCTCCATAATGCGGCTTTTCATCTCCTCGTAGAGGGTTTCCTGCAGCGGCTCTGTATGGGCCAGCATTGCTTCGGTGTATCTGTTCTCGGCTTCCAGATAGGCCAGTACGGCCGGGTTGTCACGTTCTCGCAACCAGTGGTAGTTATCGACGCGTGCATCACCGTGATTGCGGTGCGTGATGGGCTGGACCGACGCCGCCGGAGGCGACAGGTCTGCTTGTGTGTCTGGCACAGCAGTATACACGCCAGTCTTGACTGACATTGATTCTCCTCACCTACACTTGTAATTTACTACACAAGGGGATACTGGCCGACCATTATAATGTATCAATGTAAAAAGCCCTATTATTTGATCGATAGTGAAAAATTTGACAATGAATCGTGCCTCGTGTAGCCTAGCACCGGTTCCTCCAGCCAGGTGGCCCAACCGTACTAAGGATACTCTGAACAAGTCTGAGTGGTTGTGGCATAATACTATGGTACACGG
>VXMH01000101.1 GCA_009841235.1 Caldilineaceae bacterium SB0661_bin_32
CCCCTCACGCGCCGCACACTCCACCCCCCTCCGCAAACTCCGGTAGGGGCAGGCCTTGTGCCGGCCCTCGCACCCCTCTCAAACTCACTCCTCTCCGCTCTCTCCTCGCCTTTGTGCCTGCCCTCACTCCCCCCTCACGCGCCGCACACTCCACCCCCCTCCGCAAACTCCGGTAGGGGCAGGCCCTGTGCCTGCCCTCTCCCCTCTCTCCTCGCCCTTCCCCTCACGCGCCGCCGCTTGTGACTACCTTTTGACACACCGAACCACCCTGTGCTAACCTTCCCTGAGCAGCGCCTTAGAAACTGACTTCTCTAATTCAGAGTGGGGGGAGGGACCGGCCCGATGATCCCCCGGCAACCTGCCGGAGTCCCGGTTCTCGGTTGCTGACCGGTAGATGGCACATCTCGCCGAATTGCCCGCTTGGCGCATTGCAGGCTCTGTTCCGTGACTGCCATCTCCGCTCAGTTCCGTTGAGTTTCCTCTGAACGCGCCAATTCCGTCGAGTTTGATTTGACTCGAATGATGAGATGGACCTGCGTACGCGAACCCCTCTGGATCGACCCGGAGGGGTTTCCTTTTGGCGAAGGGAGTGCCACTCATGCGCACCGTCTACTGGCAGGACGGGCAAGTAAAGATGATCGATCAGCGGCTGCTTCCCGGCGAGGAAGTAATCGCCGAATTTGCCACCGTCCCGGAGGTCGCCCGCAGCATCAGTGAAATGTACGTCAGGGGCGCGCCGGCCATCGGCGCCACCGCCGCCTACGGCATGGCCCTGGCCGCCCACCTCAGCCAGGCCGGCGACTCCGACGGCCTGCTCAACGATCTGAGGCAGGCAAAAGAAACGCTGGACGCGGCAAGGCCCACCGCCGTCAACCTGAGCTGGGCCACTCGCAGGCTCCTCACGCTTGCCGAACAGATTGCCGGAGAAACGGCGACCGGCCGGGGCAGCGCCCGCGAGTTGAAGGAGGCCCTGCTGGCCGAGGCCGAAGCGCTGGCCGATGAAGACGTCAGAATAAACCGGCGCATGGGCTTCAACGGCGCCGCAGTCGTGCCCGAAGGCGCCAACCTGCTCCACCACTGCAACACCGGTTCACTGGCAACCGTGGACTTTGGCACCGCTCTCGGTGTCATCTACGCCTGCCAGGAACAGGGCAAGAACATCCATGTCTGGGTGGACGAGACCCGGCCCCGCCTCCAGGGCGCCCGGCTGACCGCCTGGGAGCTGATGCGTGCCGAGGTGCCGATGCATCTCATCGCCGACAACGCCGCCGGCCATCTCATGCGCACCGGCCAGGTCGACGTCGTCGTCTTCGGAGCCGATCGCGTCGCCGCCAACGGCGATGTTGCCAACAAGATCGGCACCTACAAAGTCGCCGTCGTTGCCAGAGAGAACGGTATACCCGTCTACTGCGTCGCCCCCACCAGCACCGTCGATCTCGACCTGCCTGACGGTGACCACATCCCGATCGAGGAACGGGGCCCTGAAGAGGTGGTGGAGGTCGGCGCACGTGCAGTCGCGCCCGCCGGCGTACCTGTATACAACCCGGCATTCGACATAACGCCCCATCGCTACCTGACCGGGATCGTAACCGAGGAAGGAATCTGTTATCCCCCGTTCGACCAGAGCTTGCGAAACGCCGTAGAAAAAGGGCGGGCCGCCATCCAGGCGGAGAGGTCTGAAAGAAGGGTGCCATGAGCGAACTGCGCCGGATTGAACGCATCTGCGTCTTTTGCGGGTCCAGCGCCGGTGTCGACGAACACTATGCGCGGCTGGCAGCCGGCCTGGGAGCTGAAATCGCCAGCCGCGGCTACGAGCTGGTCTATGGCGGAGGCAACCTGGGACTGATGGGCGCCGTCAGCAGAGCCGCCTACAACGGCGGCGCGAAAGTCTACGGAATCATACCAGGGCCTCTTGCCGCCAAGGAGATAGCGGGCGAGACTATTGGGACTATCGAGGTTGTCGAAACCATGCACCAGCGCAAGGCCCGCATGGCTGAGCTCGCCGACGCCTTTGTCACCTTGCCTGGAGGAATCGGCACGCTGGAAGAGCTGTTCGAGACGATCTCCTGGATCCAGCTGGGCATTCACAGCAAGCCCATGGGCATGCTCAATGTACACGGCTTCTTCGATTCCCTTCTTCAGATGCTTGCCCACCAGATCGATCAGGGGTTTATCGCCCCAAGGTATCGCAGCCTGCTTGTCGTCGAAGAAGAGCCTGGCGCGCTGCTCGATCGCCTGCTCCGCCACGAAACGCCCAAAAGCTCAGTCCAGTGGATCACCCCGGCGCAGGCCTGACCGCCCTTCGATACGCCAGCAACCCATCTCCATTTCAGAATTGCGAGGCTTGTCAACCCGGCTTCTCGCGCAGAGACAAAGAAGATGTCAGCCAGCAGAAATGAGTTGCCGCAGATAATCGCCCTGGGCGGCCACACCTTAACGACCGGTGACGAGGACGCTGCCCTGAGCCGCTACATTCTGAGCCAGGTTCCCGCAGAACGTCCTCGAATCTGCTTTTTGTCCCAGGGAAGCGGTGAGGATGCCTTCTACGTCGCCAACTTTTACCGCCACTTTCTGGCGCTCAACGCTTTGCCGTCCGACCTCTCCCTCTTCAAGCCCCACACTGCCGACATTGCCGGATTTCTCCTGGACCACGACATTATCTATGTCGGCGGCGGCAATACGAAGTCGATGCTGGCTCTCTGGAGAGAGTGGAGCGTGGACCGGATGCTACGCCAGGCGTGGGAACAAGGTACGCTCCTTTCCGGCGTCAGCGCCGGCGCCATTTGCTGGTTCGAACAAGGTCTCACCGATTCGATTTCCGGGCAGCTTACCGTTCTGAACTGCCTCGGACTTCTCCCCGGCAGCTGCTCGCCCCACTTTGACGGCGAGTCCGAACGGCGGCCCGCCTGCCATCGCTTGATCGCCGACGGCGGGATGGCTGACGGTTTTGGAATCGATGACAGCGCAGCCCTGCATTTCGCTGGCGCCGAGCCGCCCCGCGTAGTCGCCTCCCGCGCCGGCGCGACCGCCTACAGGGTCGAGCGTACGCCTGCAGGCGCTTGCGAATCAACCCTGAATGCCTCCGTCCTGCTTCGCCTGGAAGGCAGCGGCGGCCAGCTAAACGACTGAACCACTTTTCGAACAGGTGCCCCATGAGAATCGTCGTTTCCGGCTCCATCGCATATGACTACCTGATGTCCTTCCCCGGACGCTTCACCGACCAGATCATTTCCGAAAAACTGTCCAGCCTGAGCGTCAGTTTTCTGGTGGAAGACATGGTTCGCCAGCGGGGAGGCACCGCCGCAAATATCGCCTACTCCCTTAAGCTCCTCGGCGGCGATCCGATTCTCTTTGGGACTGTAGGCCAGGACTTCGGCGACTATAAGGCCTGGCTGGACCAGCACGGCATCCGCACCGACCATATCGTCGAAATCCCCGAAAAATTCACCGCCAGTTTCTTCGTAAGCACCGACGAAGAGCAAAACCAGATCGCCAACTTCTACTCCGGCGCAATGACCAACTGCCGCGACATCTCCCTCGCAGACCACGGTCTGACCGATGCCGACGTCGTGATCATCAGCCCCAACGATCCGCAGGCCATGCTGAACTTCGCGTCGGAGTGCCGGGACCTGGGCATCCCCTTTGCCTACGACCCCAGCCAGCAGACCGCCCGGTTAAGCGGAGAAGACCTCCGCAGCAGTATTCCCGGCGCCGCCTGGCTGATGGTCAATGACTACGAAATGGCGGTAATCGAGGACAAGACCGGCTGGTCGAGACAGACAGTTCTCGAGGCGGTCGACACGCTCATCGTCACAGAAGGCAGGGCCGGCAGCCTGATCTATCACCAGGGCCAGGAGCTCCACATACCCATAGCGCCGCCTCAAAAGGTGGCCGAGCCGACCGGCGCCGGGGACGCCTATCGCGGCGCCTATTTTGCCGCCCACAGCGCCGGCATGCCCGTGGACGTTTGCGGCCGCGTCGGCGCCCTGTGCGCCACCTACGTACTGGAGCAGTTCGGGACAACCAATCACCAATTCACGCCCCAGGAGTTCGCGCTCCGCTACGAGCAGACGTTCGGGGAAAGGCTGCTCTGGGGAGAGCCGGCCTGAAGTGGATGAGCCGTCACAGCAAGTATCACGAGTGCCCTGGGAGAGGATGGGATTCTTGTGATCGCGTCGCATTTGGACGAACATAATTTGGTTGCCAAATCCATCTATGAGAAGCTAGGAGTTGTGATACATTGCCAGTTCACCGCAGGATTCGCGTCGCAAGTCAAGGTTGGGGCCTCAGGCACGGATAAGGAGTGCAAGAAATCAAGAGTAAGAGCATGAAGACCTCTTCCCGCGCCAATCCCCTTGAATTGACCGTCACCAATTTCGGACCGATCGCCGAAGGAAAGATCGAACTGCGCCCGATGACCGTCTTTGTAGGGCCAAGCAACACCGGCAAGTCCTACATGGCAGCGCTTGTTTACGCACTTCACACCTCTTTTCGTGCAAGTCATCAAAGGGATGTTCAACCTGATTTCTCTAAGGAAAGATTCCGAGTACGCATCATGGATTCACTGGAAGGGTCCCCGCTTTCCGAGAATGACATTGACCAGGTCCGCAGATGGCTGAAAGAAACCGTCATTCATTCTCAGTCTTCGAGAATCCCTTCTCCCAAGCTACAAGAATTGCAGGACTCGGTCGCAAAGAGGGTCCGAGCAATACTTGAAAGTGGCGATAATGTGATTCCGTATATCTTAGACGAACTCTCGAGAAGTATCGGAGTCGAGGTGCTTGGTGAGTTAGTTAGCCATCCATTCCGAGGAAACTTTTCTTTCTCATTCGGTAGAGGGAAGTCAACAAAACCCAACAGTGACGTTTGTTTCACATATAGGGGTGAAGTTTCTGAGGTAGGGGTAAGTGTGGAGGCATCTATACCAGACATCCCGGCTATGCCGATCGGAGAAGAGTTTGCCGGGGAATTCAACCACTGGCAATGGCTGATGTTTCAGTTTTTTGGCAATGAAGCAAGAGGGGGCGACACCGCACGAATAGCGTTGTCTCAACTGGCTAGTGACAGCGCCTTCAACATGATGGACCCATTAGGTCGGCCAGCCTTCTATCTTCCTGCTGATCGTGCTGGCGTCATGCACGCACATCAGGTGGTTGTACGTGCCCTCATTGCTGGAGCATCTCGTTCGCCTCTTCGACCTGACATGCCACTACCATCTGTTTCTGGTGTGCTTGGCGACTTCCTCGAACAGATAGTGGCATTTGCAGGCGCCAACAACCAGGAAAGCGGAACTTACAATGCACTCGCCAAACAACTGGAAAACAAACTGCTCCAAGGTGCAATCCGAGCGGAGCGGTCTGAGATTGACTATCCTTTTTTCATCTATCGGCCAGCAGGTTGGAGGCAAGACTTGCCACTGAAAAACACTTCATCGATGGTAACTGAGTTGGCCCCCGTTGTTCTGTACCTTCGCCACGTCGTCCAACCAGGCAACTTGCTCATCATTGAGGAACCAGAGGCACACCTGCACCCTGAAATGCAGGCCAAATTCACGCGCCAACTCGTTGCTGCCGTCCAATCTGGAATACGAATCCTCATTACAACGCACAGCGAATGGATTCTGGAAGAACTGGCGAATCTTGTTAGACTGTCCGAGCTTCCTGCCGACCGTCGTGATGGGATTGGTGATCCCGAAATCGCTATTCGTCCCGACCAGTTGGGCACATGGTTCTTCGAGCCAAACCCAGACGCGAGGGGTTCAGTGGTGCGCGAGATTTCGCTCGACGAAGAGTCAGCAACATTTCCGGCTGGCTTCGGACTGGTTACAGAGGCCCTTTACAACCGCTGGGTGGAGATTTCTACCCGCATTCAAGAGGAATACCCCATTTGACTGCCGTGAAAGCAATCATGGAAGGTACCGACCCGCGTTGTCACACATCTTCATGTCGCGATGGACGTTGCACGCTGTCGATGGAAAACGCGCCAAAGCCTATGGCTCTTATCAATCTGGAACACGAGGCTGCGTCGGTAGACCCGGACGCACCGCGTTCAGATTTTCTTTTCGTAGGAGGCCGCACTCCCGATGCCGAGTGGGTTTCGCCAATTGAACTCACGGCAGGCTCCGCCCGCGTCAGTAAATTCCTGCCGCAGTTACGCGCGGGCGCTGAAATCGCGAGCAAGCTTATTCCTCGGCATATCCAGGTCAGGTTTCGTCCCGTGGCAGCCTACGGTGGCGAACTTCGGCGCAGTGAACGGGACAACTTCCTGAAGAAAGCCAACTATGTCACATTTCGAAACAATACGACACAGGTCAAGTTGATTCGATGCGGTTCGCCGCTCAGTAAGGCACTTAGCGACTAATTGCCAAGCTTTATTCAGAATTTGCTCACCCGCTTGAGGAGAGACCCTGCAGATGTCCACCGCAGTTCAACAGAAACAGTACGACATAGCCGACATTGACCTGGCCGAACGCGGCCGCTTTCGCATGCAGTGGGCCGCCAAAGAGATGCCCGTGCTCGACCTGCTGGAAGAGCGCTACAAGCGCGAACGCCCTTTTGAAGGGGTACGCATGGCCGCGGCCATGCACGTCACCAGCGAAACCGCCAACCTGATGTGCATCCTCATCGCCGGCGGCGCCGAAATCGCCCTCTGCGCCAGCAATCCCCTCAGCACGCAGGACGACATCGCAGCCGCCCTTGTCTCCTACTACGAAATGCCCGTCTTCGCCATAAAGGGTGAAACGACAGCGCAGTACAACGCCCATCTCAACGCCGCCCTCGATACGGAACCCCACCTGACCATGGACGACGGCATGGACCTCGTGGCCATGCTCCATACCCAGCGCAGCAGCCTCCTGGACGGCGTCGTGGGGGGAACCGAGGAGACCACGACCGGCGTTATCCGCCTCAGGGCAATGGCTGCGCAGGGCAAACTGGCCTTTCCCGTCATCGCCGTCAACGACGCCATGACCAAGCACTTCTTCGACAACCGCTACGGCACCGGCCAGAGCACACTGGACGGCATCATCCGCGCCACCAACGTACTCATGGCCGGCAAGACCTTCGTCGTCGGCGGCTACGGCTGGTGCAGCAAGGGCATCGCCATGCGCGCCAAGGGGATGGGCGCCAACGTCATCGTCACCGAAGTCGATCCCCTCCGGGCCCTGGAAGCGGTCATGGACGGTTTCCAGGTCCTGCCAATGTCGCAGGCAGCCAAATCGGGACAGATTTTCTGCTCCGCCACCGGCGACATAAACGTGATCGACCGCCATCACATGGAGCAGATGCAGGACGGCGCAATTCTCTCCAATAGCGGACATTTCGACGTCGAGATCAACATGAAAGCGCTCGAAGCCATGTCCACCAAGATCACGCGCGTGCGCGACTTTCTCGACGAGTACGCGCTGGAAGACGGCCGCCGCATCTACGTTGCCGGCGAAGGCCGCCTCGTAAACCTCGCTGCTGCCGAAGGCCACCCCAGCGCCGTCATGGACATGAGCTTCGCCAATCAGGCCCTGGCCGCCGAATACCTGCTCAAGCACAGCGGCGAAATGAGCGGCAACGTCTACGACATGCCCGAGGCGCTGGACCGCGAGATCGCGGCACTGAAACTCCGGGCCATGGGCGTGGAAATCGATACACTCACCGCCGAACAGGAAGCCTATCTGAACGAGTGGACTCTTGGCACAGCGGAATAGGACCATCGAACGCCGCCGCTATGGCGGCAGGCAGGAGAAATGCAAATGAGCAGCACCTT
Organism: Caldilineaceae bacterium SB0661_bin_32; assembly: GCA_009841235.1. GTDB lineage: Bacteria > Chloroflexota > Anaerolineae > Caldilineales > Caldilineaceae > Bin5. The sequence continues at coordinate 7,756 of VXMH01000101.1, forward strand.
CATGACCGCTCCGTCTCTTCTCTTTACCAGCGAATCGGTAACGGAGGGACACCCCGACAAGATGTGCGACCAGATCAGCGACGCCGTCGTTGACGCCGTCATCTGCCAGGATCCCCAAGCGCGAATCGCTTGCGAGGCGGCCGTAAAGACGGGATTTGTAATTCTCCTCGGTGAGATAACGACCACCGCGTCAGTGAACTATGACGAACTCGTACGAAAAGTCGTCAAGGAGATCGGATTCGACAACAGCGCCAAAGGCTTCGACGCCGACACGTGCGGCGTGCAGGTCGCGATTGCATCGCAGTCGCCGGACATTGCGCTCGGCGTGAACCAGGCCCAGGAGTTCAGGAACGACATCATGGACAGCGAGGAGGATGAGATCGAGTCGGTCGGCGCAGGCGACCAGGGCATGATGTTCGGCTTCGCCTGCGACGAGACCGACTCGCTGATGCCCCTGCCCATCTACCTGGCCCATAAGCTCAGCCGCCGCCTTGCCGCGCTCCGCAAGCGCGGCGAACTGTCCTGGTTGTGCCCCGACGGCAAATCACAGGTAACGGTGGAATACAGCTTTGGCAAGCCGAAACGCATCCACACCGTATTGATCAGCACCCAGCATCTTCCCGACGTCTGCCAGGAAGAGATCAAGCGCCAGGTCACTGAACATTGCATCATCCCCTCCCTGCCCGAGGAACTCGTCGATGAAAACATGCTCATCTACGTAAACCCCACCGGCCGCTTCGTCGTCGGTGGTCCAATGGGCGACGCCGGCCTGACCGGCCGCAAAATAATCGTAGACACCTACGGCGGCATGGGCCGGCACGGAGGCGGCGCCTTCAGCGGCAAAGACTGCACAAAAGTCGACCGCAGCGGCGCTTACGCGGCCCGCTGGGTCGCCAAAAACATCGTCGCCGCCGGCCTCGCCGACCGCTGCGAAATCCAGCTCGCCTACGCCATCGGCGTGGCCCGGCCACTGAGTGTCAACGTCGAAACCTTTGGCACCGGCAGGACCAGCGATGAAGAGATCGAAAGACTGATAGGCGAACATTTCGACCTGCGTCCCGGCGCCATCATTCGCGATCTCGACCTTCGCCGCCCAATCTACCGGCAGACCGCAACCTACGGACATTTCGGCCGCGACGACATCTCCCTGCCCTGGGAAGTTACCAACAAGGCCTATCTCCTGAAACAGGCTGCAGCCTGAACTATCGTCAGATATGCAAACTCAGCAGCATGGCAGCGATGCCCCGCTAACCCTGCGCGCCCTGCCAACGTCATTCTGGTATATCGTATCCGCCTCGACGGGGCTTGCCATCATCGTAGTCCTTGTAATGGCGGCTCTGGGCTATCGCGACGGCCTCAGGCGCGGTGAAGCGCATGCACGGCAGCAGGTCGCCATTCTCCTGCAACGCGCTTCAGACATGCAGGAGGCCGGCATGAACAACGAAGCCCGCACCGTTTACGAAAGGATAATTGAGGTCGACCCGCAAAATGAGGCGGCGCACAGCGCTATCCTGGCCCTGGAAGCGACCGCTGCGGTCGAGACAGTTCCAGAGTCAATCTCCGAGCCGACCGCCGTTGACATCGAATGGGCCAGGGCGGTTACGCTGTTTGAAGAGGGCCGCTGGCAGCAGGCCATTCAGCGCCTGTCGCTTGTACAGACCATGCAGGCCGACTACAAGATCGTTGAACGGGACCAGCTGCTCTTTATCTCCTACGTCGAGCTGGCCAGGGCAGCAATCGCCGGGGGAAACCTGGAAGAGGCCGTGCAGCTGTTTGACAGTGCCCTCGAAGTGGACCCGAATAACGCATTGGTTCAGCAAGAGCGCTACATGACCGACCACTACGTCGATGTCAAGACCTATTGGGGCGCCGACTGGGCCCGGGTCATTCGCCTCCTTCAAGATCTTTACCGTATCGACCCCAAGTATCGCGACGTTCAGTACCTCCTGCAGAGAGCGCACGTCCAGCAGGGCGAAAGTTTCGCCCGCGAGGAGAATTGGTGCGCCGCCGCTGCAGAATACACGAGCGCTATCGCCGTGCTTGACTGGCTGGAACTGCGAGGAAGACGGGACGAGCTTGTACTGAGCTGCGGAAACGCGAATCGTGGTTAGACCACCAGCCCGCGCCGGAAATTGTTTTTTGGGCCGGTTAGGGCTATAATCATCCGGTGCAGAATCGGGGAGTAGCGCAGTCTGGCAGCGCACAGCGTTTGGGACGCTGGGGTCGGAGGTTCAAATCCTCTCTCCCCGACTTGCGGGTATAGCTCAATGCGGGTATAGCTCAATGGTAGAGCGCCGGCCTTCCAAGCCGACGATGCGGGTTCGATCCCCGCTACCCGCTCTCAGCCCTTCGTCCCAAAGTTGGATCGGTAGCTCAATGGCAGAGCAAGGAGCTCATAACTCCTGGGTTACAGGTTCGAGTCCTGTCCGATCCACTCTCCACCTTTCTCCTTCGCCCGCCAAACAGATGGCACGCCTCCGACAGGAGGTCTGGAACTGCTGCCGTTGCGCCCAGTGCGTGGCAGGCCATGCGTGTCGCGAGAACGAACGGCCGCGCCTGCACGATTTCTCATCGCGTCTCTTCAGGAACCCCGATCGGGAATCTGTCGTTTATGCTATAATGCGCCGGGGCCGAAACGCCCGCCGTCGGACAACCAGGCCGGTACTGCGTTTGTGAGAATACCCATGATGCCCGAAGCAGTAACTGAAACAGGAAATGATGAATTGCCGGCGTCCTTTCGCAGCGGTTTCATCGCCGTAATAGGACGTCCAAATGTCGGCAAATCGACTCTCCTGAACCATGTCCTGGGGCAGAAAATCGCCATCACCAGCGACAAACCGCAGACAACTCGCGACCAGATCCTCGGCATACGCACCGATGCCGACGCTCAGTTCATCTTCCTCGACACGCCCGGAATCCACCAGCCCCGCAACAAGCTCGGCAAACATATGGTTAACGTGGCTGAACAGGCAATCGCCAGCGATGCCGACGTTATTTTGTGGCTGGTAGACGTTACCGCGCCCCCCACCGACGAAGACCGCTACATCGTCGAGCGACTCAAGGAGTTGTTGGAAGCAGCCGGCGAGCTACCCTTCCTGCTGCTCGGCGCGAATAAGGTGGACGGCCTGGCCGGCGCCGCCGTCGAGGAACGGAAGCGCGAGTATCTGGCTCTCCTCCGCTGGCTTACCCTGGCTGGCGGAGGTCAGGAGTCCGTCCCCGCGTTGACCCTCAGCGCCGCAACAGGGGAGGGCGTAGAGGAACTCGTCGCCGCGCTGGCGGAGCTGCTCCCTCCCGGCCCCCTCTACTATCCGAGCGAACAGGTTACCGATCTGTCCATGCGATTCATCGCCGCCGAAATCGTTCGGGAAAAAGCCCTCCGGCTTCTGCGCCAGGAGATCCCGCACAGCCTGGCCGTTTCCGTGACCGAGTGGAACGAGCGCAGTCCGGAGATGACGCATATCGCTGCCACGCTGTATGTAGAGCGCCACAGCCAGAAGGGCATCGTATTGGGCGGCAAGGGCTCCATGATCAAGAAAATAGGGCAGGCCGCCCGACCCGAAATCGAAGAAATGGTCGGCACACGCATCTACCTGGAGCTCTGGGTGAAGGTATTGCCGAAGTGGCGCCGAAAGGAGAATCTCATGAGGCGGCTGGGGTACTTCATGTAGCGAATACAGGGGCAGGGCCCGGTTGGAGCCGGACCACTTGCCCCGACGCGGCGCCGAAAAGCCACCCTCTGCCGCCGCCCATTGCTTTGGATTCAAGGTACGCGCTGTGATATGATCGGCCCAGGATCGCACATATGTAGTGCCAGGGTTTAGGGATGAATCCCCATACGATTCGCGTTCTCGAATATGACAAAATACTGAAGCAGCTGGCCGCGTTTTGCGCCTTTGACGGCGGCGCCGAACTGGCGTCTTCACTCCTTCCCAGCGACGACTTGCGCACAATCAACGATTGGATGGAGCAGACCGGCGAAGCATCCCGTCTGCTTGACCAGAAAACAGACATCTACTTTGGCGGCGTTTACGATCTGCGCGCTCTAGTCGCAAAGTCCGAACGCGGTAGTATCCTGATTCCGACCGAGCTGGTCGAAGTTCGTACGACCCTGATGCGCGCCCGCACACTTCGCAATACCTTGACGCGACTCAACCGCCAGTTCCCGCGACTGGCAGATATCGCTTTCTCCATCGAGCCCTGTGAACACGTGATTGGCGAAATCAGCCGCTGCATCAACGACCGTGCCGAAGTCGTCGACAGCGCTTCCCCGGATCTCGGCCGCATCCGCGCCCAGCTGCGCGTCGCCCAGGACAGGCTCCTGAGTACCCTGGACAGACTGGTACAAAACACTGAAATCATCCCCTTTCTGCAGGAATCCATCGTCACCCAGCGCCAGGGCCGCTATGTCATACCGGTGCGATCCGAGTACAAGGGGCAGGTCCAGGGCATCGTTCACGACCAGTCTGCGAGCGGCGCCACCTTCTTCATCGAACCGCTGACCGTGGTTGAGCAGAACAACGCCGTGCGGGAGCTGGAGCTGGAAGAAGAGAAGGAGGTGCGGCGCATCCTCTCCGAACTCTCGGACCTGGTTGCCGACGAAGGGCCCTACATCAGCCGCAACGTACAGATTCTTTCCCAGCTCGACTTCACCTTCGCCAAGGCCAGGTACGCCCTCGAAATGGAAGCCACCGCGCCCGAAATCGTCCCCTTCCAGCAGAACCGCGCCGAAATCTTCGCCGGAATCGACGAAGAGACCAAAGAAGAACGCACGATCCAGCACCCCGGCTGCGTACTCAACTTCCGCCAGGCCCGCCATCCCCTTCTGGACCCGGATTCCGTCGTCCCAATCGACGTTTACTTCGACAACGACTGCTACATTCTCGTCGTGACCGGCCCCAATACCGGCGGAAAGACCGTAACGCTCAAGACCGTCGGTCTTCTGACTCTCATGGCGCAGTCCGGCCTGATGATCCCCGTCGAGGAAGGCAGCTCGCTTTCCGTCTTTGAAGGCGTATACGCAGACATCGGCGACGAACAGTCCATCGAACAGAACTTGAGCACCTTTTCAAGTCACATGACAAATATCATCAGCATTCTGGAGGAGGCCGACCCCCAGAGCCTCGTCCTGCTCGATGAACTCGGCGCCGGCACCGACCCCGACGAAGGTTCCGCCCTCGCCGCAGCTCTGCTCGAAAACCTGCGCGATCGCGGCATTACAACGCTGGCAACGACCCACTACAGCGATCTCAAACTCTATGCGCACAACACCGCCGGCGTTCGCAACGCCTCCGTTGAATTCGACGTGGAAAACCTGAGCCCTACATTCGAGCTCAGCATCGGCCTGCCCGGCCGCTCCAACGCCCTGACCATCGCCCGCAGGCTCGGCCTGAATCCGGTCATCGTCGATGACGCCGAAAAGATGTCGCGCCCGGAATCCCTCGAAGTTGAAGCCATGCTCGAAGACGTGCGGCACGCCCGCCAGGAGGCGAAACGCGTCCTGGATCACGCCAAAGAAAGAGAAAGTCGCGCGCACGTCGCCGAAGAGGACCTGCGTTACCAGCTGGCCAGAATCGAAGAGGCCCGCCGCCAGGTCGTAGCAGAGACCCGTTCAACCATGCAAAATGAGCTGGCGGAGATAAGAAGGGAAATCGATGCTTTTCGCCGGCGTATGGCCAAGGGCGGCATCGAAAGTCAGGACGCCCACACACAGTTCCTGCAACAAGCCAGTCAAACTGTTGGACGCCGCCAACTCGACACAGAAGGCCGCGTCGAACAGGAGGTCGCGACGCCGGGCGCGCCAGACTCGCGTATTCGCGGTCCCATCGAAAAGGGAGACCGCGTCTTCGTTCCCAACCTCCAGGCAACCGGCGAAGTAATCGCCGTCGAGAAACGCGAAGGCGTACCGCACGAGGCCGATGTGCAAGTGGGAAACTTCCGCCTCAGACTGCCCATCAGGCGGCTCGAGCTGCGCAGCAAAGCCCAATCAGAGCCTTCACCGGTCCCCCAACCTGCTGTAAGAGTACAGATGAAGCCCAAAACAGGCGGCGCCGGCTCGGACTCTCTGACAGAAATCGATCTGCGCGGTGAGAGGGTGGATGCCGGCCTGCAGCGGCTGGAAGGCTACCTCGACGACGCCTATCTCGAGAACCTTCCCTGGGTGCGCATCATTCATGGTAAGGGAACCGGGGCGATGCGGGATGCCGTTCGCGCCGCTCTGAAGAGTCATCCCCTGGTAAGCAGATACCGCCCTGGCGAACTTGGCGAGGGTGATGATGGTGTGACGGTCGCCAATTTGATGACCGACGAAGGGTAGGCGGCCGGCCATGGAACTTCGGGAATACTGGGGGATCATGAGGAGGCGCTGGGCTGCGCCTATCCTCCTGCCCGTCCTGGTGGCTCTCTTCAGCGCAGTGCAGCTGCGTCCCTGGGAGACGCCGCCCCCGACCTACAGCGCTTCGATGCGCATTCTGGTAGGCGTACTGCCCCTGGAAGGCGTCGAGGATGGGGAGTACGACCCCCGCTACTACGCCTGGATGACCAGCGAGTACCTCGTTGACGATTTCACCGAGGTACTCGCCTCTGAGTTGTTCGCAAGCGCCATAAATGCCCGTCTGGCCGAAAAGGAGATTGCCATTCCCGCCGGTCTGCTCAGCGCAAGCGCCAACACGGGCAAACAGCACCGCATTATCCGGCTCACTTTCAACTGGCACAGTGCCGCGCAGCTGCAGGAGATCGGGGCCGCCGCAGTTGCCGAATTGGAGGAAAACGCCGCCGCATATTTTGCCCAGCTGGGAACCCAGGGCGCCGGCGTCCACGTTATGGATCCGCCTGCCGTAGTTCCGGTGGGCCCCAGCGCCCGCCAGCGCGTCGAATGGCCGTTGCGCATCCTGCTGGCCCTGGTCGCCGGCATCGGCCTGGCCTTCCTGCAAGAGTATCTCGACGATACCGTGCGTCGCAGGAGTGAGCTGGAAGAGTTGGGCCTGCCCCTGTTGGTCGCTGTCCCCAGGCAGCGAAGATAGACGCGGCCCGGCAGAAGTCGACCGTGGCGCCGTCTGCCACAGTCCATCGTGCAGCCGATGCTGCAAATTGGAGGCGTTCGTGATACAGGAATACAGCGGGGTAGCGCGTCGATTCGGCTGGATCCTCATCGTAGCGGTCCTGCTGGCAAGCGCGCTCTCATACGCGGTCAGCTACTTCCAGGTGGAGATGTACAGGGCGACGGTCCATGTCAGTACCGTTCCAGCCCGTCCGGACTGGGGGCTGGGAAACTCGGCCAAGGAACTGATGCGCAACTTCGTACTCAATCTACAGACATTTGAAGTAGCCGAAGAGGTGATCGACCGTGCACAGCTGGACATGCACCCGAGCGAGTTTCTGCGGCTGACGAACGTTGCGCCCGATTCGTCCACTTTCACCATCGAGATTGAGGCCCGATCCAGAGACAAAATCGTATCGGAAAACATGGCTCTGACCCTGGCAGACTATTTCGTCGACGAACGGACCGCCTACTACGCACAACAGGACAAACGCGACCGAATCGAGGTCAAGATCGTCAGTAGTGTGATCGAGGGCGCCCGCTACCAGCCGCAGCCTCTAATCAATGCCATGGCGGGCGCGGTTCTCGGCTTCCTATTGGGCGTTGGCCTGATTCTGTTGATAGTCTGGATCGAAAGCGGTTTCCTCCGCACACCCGATTCGGTGGAACGGACGCTCGATCTGACCGTTCTCGGGGCGATTCCGGTCACGACCTCAAGTTCGGCTTCGAAGGCCGAGGCGCCAGAAGGCATTCCCACGCCGGCCGTCAGCGCTTAGGGGACTCTCCGAGACTCGCAACCCCCGCCCCAGCAGATTCTTCAAAGGATTGGTAGATGTCCTCAGACCTGGTTACATTGACTGCACCCCGCAGCGCCGCTGCCGAAGCCTACCAGAGCCTTCGCACGAACATCGAGTTCTCCGGACTGGGCACAGACCTGAATTCACTGCTTGTTACCTGCCCTGATACAGAGACAGACAAGAGCGACGCCCTGGCCAATCTTGCCGTCGTAATGGCTAACGCCGGCGACCGGGTAATCGTCGTCGACGGCGATTTGCGCCGCCCTCTTCAGCATACAATCTTCGGTATCAGAGGGGATGCCGGCTTGACGGACTGGTTGCAGAACGGGGGCGAACCGGCGCTGGTGGACACACAGGTCTCCCATCTTCGTCTGCTTGCGGCCGGGCCTCTGCCGCCGAACCCTGTCGCACTCCTCAGTCACAAAAGGCTTGCCGAACTGCTCGAAACCCTGACCGGTGAAGCGGATTATATCCTGGTCGATGCCCCTCCTGTTCTGGCGGTTACTGATGCGGCGCTCTGGGCCAGCCAGGTAGACGGAACCCTTTTGGCCGTAACGGCAGGGCGCACCAAGCGTGAGCAGGCGCAGCGAGCCAAGGAAGTGCTGGAAAAAGTTCAGGCAAATATGATTGGCGCCGTGCTCCTGGATGCGGAAGATTCAGTGGTTGTCACCGGCTACGGACAGTAGGATGCTCCTGCAATTGGCGAAAGTCATGTCAAGAAAGACAAGCGCTCTCACACACCTGACCGCCGAACCCCAACTTCATCACACTAAACCAGGACCCGCGTGATGAAAGGCATCCTTCTCGCCGGAGGGCACGGCACCCGGCTCTATCCCCTTACCACCAGCCTGAGCAAACAGATCCTGCCCGTCTACGACAAGCCAATGATCTATTACCCGCTGTCGATGCTGATGTTGGCGGGAATACGCGAAGTCCTTGTCGTGAGCACGCCGGCTGCCCTTCCACTGTACAGAGAACTGCTCCGGGACGGCTGCCAGTGGGGCGTTCAATTCACCTATGTAGAGCAGTCCCAGCCTCGCGGCATTGCCGATGCCTTCGTTATAGGCAGGGAGTTCGTCGGCGACTCCACCGTATGTCTGGCGTTGGGCGATAACATATTTTACGGTCACGGCTTGCCGGAAATTCTGCGGAGAGCGGCCAACCTCGAGCAAGGCGCCCTTGTCTTCGCTTATCCCGTCGCCGACCCCAATCGATACGGCGTAGTCGAGTTCAACCATTCAGGCAGGGCCCTGAGCATAGAGGAGAAGCCCCAGCGGCCCCGTTCAAACTTTGCCGTGCCGGGCGTATACTTCTATGACAACCGCGTCCTCGACGCGGCGGCACATCTGGAGCCTTCCGCCAGGGGCGAATTGGAGATTACCGACATAAACAACTTCTATCTGGAGCGGGGGGAGCTGCGAGTTGAGATTCTGGGCCGGGGATTTGCCTGGTTGGATGCCGGTACTCACGAATCTCTCCTGCAAGCCGCCAATTTCGTACAAGCCCTGCAGGAAAGACAGGGGATGATGATCTCCTGCCCGGAGGAAATCGCCCTGAGGCAGGGATTTATTGATCGCGACCAGTTCCGAGCGCTGGCCGAAGCGCTGAAGACAAACCGATACGGCAATTACCTGTTGCAGCTCCTGCGCGACGAGTTCCCGGAGCCGCTATCCTGATCTCCAATATGACGGTCGCCTTCGAAAGGCGCAATGGCGCTCTAACAAATAGCATGACCGCGGTCCGCAGCGTGCCGGCCTTGGCCGCAAGAATGCGCCGCATTGACAGGTGTGTGCTACCTGCCTCTTACACGGAAATCTTTAACTCACGATCTCTTTCGCCTGCCTATCTCGTGCAAAACCGGACCGGGGGCAGAGAAGTGCAGACCGCCGTTACCACCATCTCCCAGGTGGCCGATAAGCTGCGCCGGCTGGCCAGGGCATACGGTGAATGGAAGGAGTTCGACATTCCGGCCTTTTTCGACCTGTGGCCGGAACATGCCCCCCGCCTCGTCGATGTGGAGGAGCGTGTAACCACGGTGAACGTCACCTTCTTCGCCGATCTTCTGCTTCCCTCCTTTCAACGCGCCGAACAGTATTGGGCCCAGGAGTTTTTCCCCGCCTATCAGACGGCGAGACCCCCCTTCAACTCTTCCGCGGACAGCTCCAGTTTCACCGCGCACTTTATCGAATTCGAGCAGCCAAAGATGCGCGCCTACTGGGAAAAGTTGCTATCGGTAATGGTCGAGACGCGACGCGTTCTATGGAATGACATCGATTTCCTCGCCGCGACCGCCGGAGGTGAGGAAAAGGCGTATTGGCAGTGGGCTTGGCGCGGTCCCGCGTCGCCCGGCCTCGACGACCGCCTCCTTCCGCCGCTGCAGCAGCTGCCGACATTGACGCTGGGCGTAGAGTTTCCTCTGCCCGCCAGCCGTCAACCCGGGAGGGTGAGGAGATTGCGGCGCACCTGGGAAAGCAGCCCCAGACGGCGAGGACCATAACTGATTCTCACTTATCGCAAATTGAGAGAGACGCTCGTGAAAGAATTGGCAAGACCAGTTTCGAAGCACCTCTTAAACATTGAAGACAAGAACCGTTCAAGTCTTTTTCCCTGGCGAGGACAGTTTTCTCCACAACTGGTAGAGTGCATTTTAGAAGCCTATTGTCCTCCAGCGTCGGTGGTACTAGACCCCTTTGTCGGAAGCGGAACCGTCTTGCTTGAGGCAGCAAGAATTGGCTTGCCGGCTTTCGGTTTCGACATCAACCCTTCGGCATGGAGTTTCAGCAAAATTTATGAGTTCGCAAACATTTTGCCTCGTCACCGTGAACATGCAATTGCAGAGCTCAATCGCAAAATAGTAGATGAGTTCCCCATAGTTATTTTTTCTGACCCTGAGTTGGAGTACGGCGAACTAGAAGAAAGGATAATCCGAGTAGGCACGTCTCTAAGCGACGAAGCTAAGATACTTTGTTCCGCATTGGTCGTAATGCTTGATTTGCACAACAACACGATTACAGCAGACTTTGTTCGGGCCAAACTTCGAGCACTTACCAACCTCGTCCACAAATTGCCGTATTCCTCCGGACCGATAAAGGTGCATCTGCAAGACGCGCGCTCATTGTCACTGGAGAATCAATCAGTAGACTTTGTAATAACCTCCCCACCGTACATCAATGTGTTTAACTACCATCAAAACTACCGGCGTTCCGTTGAGCTTCTGGGTTGGAATATTCTGAGAGTGGCCCGCTCGGAGTTAGGTTCAAATAGGGCGAATAGAGGTAACAGGTTTCTCACCGTTATTCAGTATTGCATCGACATGGCGGCAACTCTACAGGAACTTGCTCGTGTCCTCAAGCCTGGTGGCAGTGCAATCGTGATCGCAGGGCATGAATCGAGAGTGCTAGGTGTACCATTTTACAATGCTGACATCATTAGGCGCATTGCCGTGGAGTCAGGTTCCTTCGAATTCGTACTTCGACAGGAACGTCAGTTCAAGAATCGCTATGGCAAGTCCATCCGCGAGGATATCTTGAATCTCGCTCTCAAGAACACCGGCAGAAACGAAGAATCATTCAAGTCGCTGGGTCCTCGTGTAGCAAGGGATGCTTTGAACGACAGCGCAAAAGTCGTAGAAAGGAAAAACCAGTCACTGTTAATTCAGGCGCTGGATAAAGCGCAGAATATCGAGGGTACTCCAGTGTTCGACGGAAGCACTTACGAAGAGTATCAGACGCGAGATGCTGTAATTGCAGTGAGAGAACAGGGCTGCACAACGACATATGAATCAAAATGACTATGTACTTCCTACGCCCCATCTGGCGAAACTGCGGGCGCTTCTTCAGAATCCTCGATTGCCCGAGGCAGACAAGCCGCGGGTAGAAGAGGCTGTCATGCATTACGAAGATTGGATTCGAGAGTTGAAATCGGTCACTCCAAGGCAAGCGAATACAGTCAAGGAATTGGTTGAGGCGACGAACGTATATAAGACTTTCATAGAGTTGAAATTGATCTTTGACAGCCCGGAGGACTTTCTTTACCGACAGAAAGGCCAGTTAAAGCTTGACAATACGATAATTGAGGAATTTCTACCCCACCTCATTATTGGCTCACTTAAGCTGCCAGAAAAAGGATTTGAATTTGGGCCCCAGAAATCTTTCGCAGGCTTGAGTTTCGATTCTAACTTAATCGAAGTGGGTGGCGGTGGTCATGCGATACTCCGAGCGAAAGATCAGGATTTTGTCTTGGGAAAGAGAATATTTATTCAGACTTCGTTTGACAGAGACTTCGGAGACGCAGATTCCCTTGAGGCCCATTTGGGATACGTTTGCGCTGAATGCAAAACGAACTTGGACAAAACTATGTTTCAGGAAGCGGTTGCAACTAGCCGAGATCTCAAGACTGCTGTACCTTCGGCACTCTACTTCCTGGTTTGTGAGTTTCTCGACATGTCACCGGTGCCAATTGCAGCCACTCACATTGACGACGTCTTGATTGTCAGAAAAGCCAAGAGAATGTCTGCCAACGAAAGACAACAATACAAGAGCGCCAAACAGAGAGAGAAACTTAGGGCAAGTTTCTTGGAGTTCCTTGAAGCCTCCAGATTTAGCGCCGACGTATTCCAGCGTATGATTGATACTATTCAGGTCAAGATCGATGACTTCAGTACCTCGACTGACGAAGTTCTGGAAAGAGGCTATTTTTGACTCTCTTGGTCACTGAGTACTTCGTTGGAAACTTCGACCTGGGGAAACTATGAAAAACATCCTGGTTACGGGCGGCGCCGGCTTTATCGGCTGTAATTTCGTCCGCTACATCCTGAACTGCGAATCAGAGCTGAAGGTTACAGTTTTCGATAAACTGACCTACGCCGGCCGTCTCGAAAACCTTGCCGCAGTCAGTGAACGCTTCGGGGCTCGCTATCAGTTCGTTCATGGTGACATCTGCGACGCGGCCAAGGTGGAGGAAACGGTCGCCGTCCGCAATATCGACACCATCATTAATTTCGCCGCCGAAACCCACGTAGACAGATCAATTCTCGATCCCGATGCCTTCGTAAAGACCGACGTTTACGGAACCTACGTGCTGCTGGAAGCAGCCCGCAAACTGGGAAATCTGCGCTTCCACCAGGTCAGCACCGACGAAGTATACGGCCACATCGCGGGCCATCGCCGTTCGGTTGAAGAGGACGCCCTGGCCCCGCGCAGCCCCTATTCCGCCAGTAAGGCCAGTGCCGACCTCTTCGTCAACGCCTACTGCATTACCTACGGCCTGCCCGTCACCATCAGCCGCGGCGCCAACAACGTAGGACCCTACCAGTACCCCGAAAAGGTCGTCCCGCTCTTCGTCACGAACGCTCTCGAATCTATGCCCTTACCCGTTTTCGGCGACGGAAAACAGATGCGGGATTACCAATACGTCGCCGATCACTGCGCCGCAATCTACCTCATCCTCAAGCGGGGCCGCATCGGCGAATCCTATAACATTGGTACAGGCAGCGAGATGACCAACCTTGCCATGGTAGAGATCCTGCTCGACGAGCTTGACAGGCCACACAGCCTGATCCAGCACGTCGAAGACCGGCTGGGACACGACCGCCGCTACAGCCTGGACGTGAGCAAGACCTTGGCGTTGGGCTGGGAGCCGGACTACACGCCTGAAGAAGCGATCCGGGCGACCGCCCGCTGGTACCGGGACAACCGCTGGTGGTGGCAGCCGATCCGCGACGGAGAGTTCAAGGACTACTACGATACAGTCTACGGAGACCGCAGAGAGCTCGATCTACAGTGATGAATCTCTCGTCAATTCGTCCAGGACGGTTGGAAGACCTGCCCGAGTTGCAGCGCTTGCACGCCGGAAGTTCGCGCAGCTACTACTACGATGACCTGGGTGACAGCGAGGAGCCAGAGCTGTTCAAAGGGGCAACCGCAGTCCTGGTCGACCAGCATACAAAGAAACTGAAGGGCTTTGTCGCCTTCGACCGCGTCTGGCGCTCGCAGGCCCTGCCTGACTCGGCGCCGTCCAAAGTTTCTCTGCGGGCCGCTGCGATTGCGTCTGCCGGGGCGGCTGCGCGTTCGCAATTTCGTGCGCTCTTCGAACACACGCGTCAGCAGCTCCCGCCGCAATCCCAGGGCTATCTCTTCTACGCGCTTACCGAGCAGGGCTGGCTCCGGGCCAGCCTGGAGGAGTCCGGTTTCGAACAATGCGATGCAGTCCGGTTCTATGAACGCAAATCTCGTGCCGTCGAACCGGTTTCGCAGCCGGCCGCCCTGCGTCCGGCCCGGCCAGCCGACCTGCCCCAACTGGCCAAGTTGGACGCCGCGACCTTCGAACCCCTGTGGCACATGGGCGTGGCCGAACTGCAGCATCTGCACCGCGACTGTCGCATTGAAATCGCTGAAGTAGCGGGGATGACGGCGGGATATTCAGCTCTTCGCCTGATTTCGGATGGATCACCGCGAGGATTCGGGTCAGCGCAGCTTGTGCGTCTCGCCGTTCACCCAGGGGCTCGGACAAGGGGAGTAGGCCGCCAGCTGCTGGCAGCAAGCCTTTGCTACGCTCACCAACTGAAGATCAGTCGCGTCTTTCTCAACACGCAGGAAAGCAATACGCCCTCCCAGAATCTCTACGAATCACTCCAATTTCGAAGGCGCGGCCGCCCGGTACCCGTATTTGTCAACCGAGTAAGACAGCGCCAGGCTCATCAGCTCACTTGACAGGACTCGCTCTATTGTCCGGAAACAGTAGTTCATATTCTGTGCTTTCCCGCCGTATCATCTTCGGCCTCGAAAACACAGTTTGGCTATTCCCGTTGCCAGACAGGCCATTGAGCAGTTCGATTCCAGGAGGCATGCGGAGTTGACAGTTACTTCCCGCAGACTTTATCAACACCTTATCTTCGTTGCGACGCTCTATCTCATCCTGCTCACCGTCGGCAGCGGTGGATACATATTGATCGAGGGCTGGCATTGGACCGACAGTGTCTACATGACTGTCATTACCATCAGTACAGTTGGATTCGGCGAGATTCGGCCGCTTTCCGCCATTGGCCGCGTATTCACCGGCGGACTGATAGTTCTTGGCGTCAGTACGACCGCCTACGCCATCAGCACTCTGGCCGACGTTATCGTTGCAGGTGAGTTCCGCAGCCTCATATGGAGAAAACGTATGCAGAATCGGATCGATAAAATGAGCGGACATTTCATCGTCTGTGGTTACGGTCGCGTGGGCGAGCAGGTCGTAAATGAACTCCTGGCAAACAAAGTTTCGCTCGTGGTGATCGAAATCCTGGCAACGCTGGGGCCGGAGCTGGAGGATTTGGGCGTGATTCCCGTTGAAGGCAATGCGACCGACGATGCCGCCCTCCTTCGAGCCGGAATCGAGCGGGCATCCGGGATCTGCTGCTGCCTTCCCAACGACTCCGACAACGTCTATGTGGCCCTGACCGCCCGCGCCCTGAGCCCTGAGCTCACGATAATATCTCGTGCAAACAGCTTTGAGAGCGAGCGCAAACTGAAGATCGCCGGCGTTGACCATGTAATCAATCCCTATGTCACGAGCGGCCGCCGCATGGCGCGCCAACTTATTCATCCCAACATCCTGGAGTTCATGGACGTTATCATGCACCGCGACGAAGTCGACATCCTGATCGAGGACATCGGCGTAAGCGAACTGTCTTCGCTGCGCGATCAGACCATCGCCGAAACTGAAGTGCGAAAACGGTTGGGAGCCAATATCCTGGCCGTTCGGCGCCCCGATGGCGAGACTTTCGTCAACCCGGGGGTGGAGTTTTCGCTCCGCGCCGGCGACACACTGATCGCCCTGGGAACACCTGAACAGCTCGATCTGCTGGCCACCGAAGCGGAGGACCGAAAGAATCAAAGTTAGCGGAGATTGGGGAGTGAATCAGCCGGGCAAGTCACCGCGTCCAAACAGGTCCTGAATACAATCGGGGATTCAGCAGGGAGAAGCGAGAAACACCAGTGGCCGACCGAAGCCGGTCCTACCGAACAAGGGCCGTGATACTGCGGAGACGAAATTACAGCGACGCGGACCGGATACTGACCGTCTTCACACCGCGCATGGGCAAACGCATGCTCATCGCCAAAGGGTCGCGCAAGACAACCAGCCGTCAGGCCGGACACCTGGAGCTCTTCAGCCACGCCAATCTCCAGGTTGCGCAGGCCCGCACCTGGGACATCATTACTGAGAGCGCAACCTTAGAGAGCTTTCTGCAGCTGCGCAAAGACCTCGACAGCATCAGCCGGGCCGCATACATTTGCGAGCTGGTTGACGCCTTCACCGCCGAAGACGATGACTACGAACCGGTGTGGGAGCTCCTTCTGCTCTGTCTGAGAGAACTGGACGGCGCTTCGGACGACGCAGAAAGGTTGGATCTGCTGCTGCGCTGGTTTGAGCTGCAACTCCTGCGCCTGATGGGTTTTCAGCCCGAGCTGTTCGCCTGTCTGGGCTGCGGGGATGATCTGCAACCGGTGGAAAACTTTCTGCAACTAAACGCCGGCGGCGTCTTCTGCCCCAATTGCGGCCGGGCGCTGCGGGGCGCAGAGCCGATTAACCCCTCTACGCTCAGGATTCTGCGCCATCTTTCCCGCAACCAATGGCAGTCGTTGCGAGGTCTCCGAATAGGACGGACCACAGCCCTGGCGGCGGAGAGCGTCTTGCAGCGCTACCTCGTGACCATTCTCGAGCGCGGCTTGAACTCCACCGACTTCATATACCGCCTGCGCCAGGTCCCGGCGGAGAGAGCCGGCAGCGGCGAGCCCGCAACACGTTCGGCGGCCGGACGCGACGGTCGCCGTCCACTCGATGCAGCGAACTCATACAGTGAGGCAGACCGATGAAGCTGATTCGCGCGGCTCGGATTGCCGGCATTACCGCTCTCGCCGCCGGAATCTATTCTCTCCTCGTGCTCAGACCGTTCTATCTCCAGGCTGTCCTGGTGCAAGAGGCGTCGCGGTTGACCGAAAATTCCATCTGGCAGTGGCGACTTGGGGGGTGGTTCTGGCTATTGACTATCTTTGCGTGGATGATCTTGCTGGTGGCTTTGAAGCACTATTACTCGCCCGTTCACCGGATTAGCACCATGCTCCAGTCCGGGCTGGTCGTCGTCTCCGCAACTCTTCTGATCGTCAGTGTCCTGGCCGGGATGAACCGCTTTGGGCTTACTGAAATACTGAGCGACGGCCATCCTGTCGAGACGTTCGGCATCTACCTGAATCTCGTAGAGCACTTCGCCTTAACCTCTCTTGGAGCAGGGCTGCTGATGGGGGGAGGCGTCACGACCTGGATCTGCATCGATCTTGTTGTTTTGAACAAGCTGCCGACATCCTGGATGGTACCCGGCGCAGTCGCCGGTCTTCTGTCGCTTCTCTCTCCCTTTTTGCTTCCGGAGCTCAGGCATCTGCTGATCGCGCTTCTCGCCTATTCTGTCTGGTGCTCGACTCTGGGTCTGAGGGTCTCGTTGCCCTCGGCCTACCCCGACCTCGAATAGCTGAAGCCTGCGGCAGACAGTGTGCCGGTGCGCCTAGGTGGATTTCATCGTCAACATCCGCAGCCCGTTGACGACTACGATGAGCGTGCTGCCTTCATGGCCCAGCACGCCAATTGGGAGGGGCAGTCTGAATCCAGGAATCAGCAGGGGAACGACGACAGTCAGCGCGACCAAAGCAAGAATCACCGCCACCGAAAAATAGAGGTTCTGACGCACAATATCACTGGCGCGCCTGCTCAGGCGCAGCATAAAGGGCAGCTTACCGAGGTCGTCGGACATTAGCACTACGTCGGCCGTCTCCAGGGCAACATCGGTGCCCGCGCCGCCCATCGCAATCCCGAGGCTGGAAGTCGCCATCGCCGGCGCGTCGTTCACCCCATCTCCGATCATTCCAACGGAGCCGGACTTCACAAGCGTTTCTACAATTCCAACCTTTTCCCCCGGCAGCAGGTCGGCATAGACGTCCTCCACGCCGATCTGGTCGGCGACGGCAGCCGCCACGTCGCGATTGTCGCCGGTCAACATCGCGATACGGTCGATACCGAGCGCCTTAAGGGCCTCTATCGTATCAGCCGCCCCAGCTCGAACCGTATCCGCCACGGCCAGAAACCCGATCACGTCGCAGGCGCTGTCGGTCGCCCCCAGAATCTTGTTGTCGACCAGAATGTCGCCGTTTCCGTTCGCATGTCCCCTGTCGATGGCGTCCGCTGCGATGCTGCGCCGCACGACGAGAATGGCCGTTTTGCCCTCCTCTTGTAACCGCCGGCCAACTGTTCGGATGGAAGGCGGCAGGTCCATTTCCTCGCTCTCAAACTGCTTGTCATTGCCGATGGACACCAACTCCTGGCCCCCGCCCCGCGCGTAAACGGCCTGAACGCCACGCCCGGCGATGCCGCGAAAGTCCCGCGGCGACTCATATGGCAAGTCCATTTCCTGCGCTCGCCTCACGACCGCCTGGGCTATCGGATGCTCACTGAGACTTTCGGCGCCGGCGGCAATCGAGATGAGCTCCTTCTCGGTGTAACCGTTTAAGGGTACGGCGTCGGTCAGTTGAGGTCTGCCGTTGGTCAGAGTACCGGTCTTGTCAAAAGCGAGCATTTCAAGACCGGCCGCCTTTTCAAGGTATGCCCCTCCTTTGAACAGAATCCCCTCACGCGCTGCTGCGGCGATTGCGCTCAGGATCGATGCAGGCGTACTGATGATGAGTGCGCAGGGGCTCGCAACCACAAGAAGCGTAATCGCCCGGTAGATTGTCTGGTTGATCGGTTCGTCCGTGAACAGCACAGGCACAGTTGCCGCCAGAGCTGTCGCCCCTAACACGATCAGCGTATATGGCTGACTGAACCTGTCGATAAGCCGTTGCGTCGGCGCAGCGTTGTTCTGGGCCTCCTCGACGAGGCCGATAATCTTGCTGATGGCGCTCTCCGATGCCAATTTGGTCACTTGCAGTTCCAGCGCGCCGCTTCCATTGATCGTTCCCGAAAAAACAGGGTCCCCAATCCCCTTGTAGACCGGGATGCTCTCTCCGGTTATCGGACTCTGGTCAACCGTGCTCGATCCCAGTAACACCGAGCCGTCAACCGGCATCCGCTCGCCCGGCCTTACGACAACCACGTCGCCAACAGATAGTTCCTCAACGACGATCTCCACCTCCGCGCCGTCGCGCAGAACGCGCGCCGTCTCGGGCCGCAATTCTGCCAGCCCGGTAATCGCCTGTCGAGTCCGTTCAGACGCAAACGATTCCAGCGCGCCGCTCAAGGTAAACAGAAAGAGAAGCAAGGCGCCCTCCTCCCACTCACCGATCAGCGCCGCACCCAAGGCCGCCGCCACCATCAGGAGGTCAATGTTGAAAACTCCGCAGCACGCATTGGCCAGCGCTACCTTTGCTCCGGAGTATCCCCCCGCGCCGTACGCAACCAGTGCAAAGACGACCACCGCCCAAGCCGGCAGCATACCGCTGACAGAGCCGCCTAACCATCCCATCAGCAAGGCGGCAAGCGTTATCGAAGCGAGTATCAGCTCAGGATTTCCTCGCCAGAAAGCCGGCGAGAGCGGTGACAAAGACCGCAGGCTGAACTGAGGCGGCCCGCCTTCCCCCGTCACCATCGCCTGATCATACGAATCGGTGGCCATACTTTCCGCCCTTCTACTCACAGTTCACTGCTGGAATCGCCGGCAATTCATCTTGACCCGGCTGCCTTCCCCGACGTCCGTCCTGCCCGTGCCCGCAGCCTTCTTCCAATCTCCTGCCGCTTTGCCTTCTGACAAGCAGGACAGAATCCGGTAACCTGCACCTGGAGCGTGGTCGCCCTGAATCCCGTATCATGAAAGATATTGTCCATCAGGACATCCGGCGCGAGTGTGTCCTGCAGGTCGGAAATCTGATGGCATCGCAGACAGATTAAATTGACGTGTGGGTCGGGATCCGTCTCGTAATGTGTATGCTCAGTACCTGCACTGAGCTCAACGATGGCGCCCAGGTCCCGCAGAGTGTTGAGCGTGTTGTAGACGGTGGCCTGGCTGATCTCCGGATGCTTCTCCCGCACAGCTTCGAAGACCTGAGAAGTCGTTGGGTGAATCTTTGTGCGGGCAAGATACTCGCAAACGGCAGCCCGCTGGCTCGTAACCCGCAGACCGGCGCGCCGAAGTGTGTCGATAAACCGTGCTGCCATACCTGGATACCTCACAGAAATTAGAATCACTCTAAACAGCAATGTGCCAAGCGTATGCCGACTTCCCGCCTTTGTCAAGTCTTATTTAGAATAATTCCAGGCAAATCAGCCGTATACAGTCCACCAGACTGCTTTGCACCGCAGGAATAACAGTTTTCTAATGTTTCTCAAAGGTGGCGCCGATGCAGAAATGGTTTACTATTAGGAAGTCCCGTCCGATCTTGCACGCGCTCACGTGACTTGGACCGACCCTTTCGGCGCGGCGATGCGGGACCTGCTTTCAGAAAGTGTTGACCAGTGGACGGCAGCTTCTGGTGAACTCACACTACTGTTGCCGAAAACCACTCTCAATCGCCGGGAAAAACCATAATGATGCCATTTGACCGATTCACCCAGAAGGCCCAGCACGCCGCCACTCGTTCGCTCGAGATTCTGCAGAAGTACAAACACTCGCAGATCGATACCGAACACTTCTTCCTGGCTCTCGTCGAACAGCCGGAGGGAACAGTGCCCCAGTTGCTCGAGACACTCGGCGCCTCCGTCGACGTCATTGCCCGTAAGCTGGAAGCCGTCCTCGCCGCCGCGCACAAGAGCGGCGGGTCGCCTCACAGCGGCCTGCCAACCGTACAGGTTTTCATCACGCCAAGGCTCAATCGCGTAATGGGCGTCGCCAACGATGAGGCAAACAAACTTCAGGACGAATACATAAGCACCGAACACATCCTGCTTGCCATCGCCAGTGAACGGAACACGCACAGCGCAAACATCTTGCGGGACGCCGGTGTCACCAAGGAGCGCATTTACGGCGCCATTGAGGAGATGAGAGGAGGGCAGCGGGTCAGCGAGCCGGACGCCGAAAGCAAGTTCCAGGTGTTGGAGAAGTACGGCCGCGACCTCACGCAGGCCGCGGCCGAAGAGAAACTGGACCCGGTCGTCGGCCGCGTCGAGGAGATCACTCGCGTGATGCAGGTCTTGTGCCGGCGGTCGAAGAACAACCCGGTCCTCATCGGCGAGGCAGGTGTCGGCAAGACCGCCATCATCGAAGGGCTCGCTCAACAGATAACGGCCAACGATGTCCCTGATATCCTGTCCGGCAAGAGATTGGTCTCTTTGGACTTGGGGGCCATGATCGCCGGGACCCGGTTCCGCGGCGAGTTCGAGGAACGCCTGAAAGCGGCCATGGATGAAATTCGCCGCAGCGAGGGCGAGATCATCCTCTTCGTAGATGAACTGCACACCGTCGTCGGCGCCGGCAACGCCGCCGGCGCGCTCGATGCCAGCAACATGCTCAAACCGGCCCTCTCACGCGGTGAGCTGCAGTGCATCGGCGCTACCACGCTCGACGAATACCGCCAGCACATCGAGAAAGACTCGGCGCTGGAGCGGCGCTTCGCCCCCGTCTACGTCGACGAACCGGACATCGATGACGCCATCGCTATCCTCCGCGGCCTGCGCCTCCGCTATGAGGAGCATCACGCCATTACCTACACCGATGACGCGCTCGAGCAGGCGGTCCGCCTCAGCCATCGCTACGTCCCGGACCGCAAGCTGCCGGACAAGGCGATCGACCTCATCGACGAGGCTGCCGCCCGCCTGCGGGTGGCCATGCATGCCATGCCCGAAGACCTGAAGAAAACCAAAGTCTCAATCCAGGAGCTTGAAGACCTTGAAGAAAATGCCTGGGCCGAACGCGACTACGAAAGGGCGGCGCAGACCAAGGCCGAACTTGCCCGGCTGAAAGAGGAGTTCAAGTCCGCCCTCAAGTCCTGGAAGAGCGAGACAAACCTCGACGACGTCGTTGACACCGACGATGTAGCCGCCATCGTCCACAGCTGGACCGGAATCCCCGTCATGGACCTGCTTGAAGAGGAGATGGACAAGCTGCTCCGCATGGAAGAGTTCCTCCGGCAGCGCATCATCGGCCAGGAGCGGGCCATCGAAGCCGTCAGCGATGCCATTCGCCGTGCCCGCAGCGGCCTCAAAGACCCGCGCCGGCCCATCGGAACCTTTCTCTTCCTCGGGCCGACCGGCATCGGCAAGACCGAACTCGCCAAAGTCCTCGCCGCCTTCCTCTTCGACACCGAAGACGCACTTCTGCGTGTCGATATGAGCGAATATCGCGAAGGACACACCGTTAGCAAACTGTTCGGCGCACCTCCCGGATACGTTGGCTACGAACAGGGGGGCCAGCTCACGGAGCAGGTGCGAAGACGCCCCTATCAGGTGTTGCTTTTCGACGAAATCGAAAAGGCCCATCCCGAAGTCTGGAACACGCTTCTACAGATCATGGACGATGGCCACATGACAGACGGCCAGGGACGCACCGTGAACTTCCGAAACACGGTCGTCATTATGACCAGCAACGTCGGCGCAGACTCGATCAAGCGCGGCCCCTTGGGCTTTGCCACGCCTGAGCTTGACGAGAGCGCCCTCGCCCAGGGCGAATACAGCAAGGAAATGAAGAGGCTTTTCCGCCCCGAATTCCTCAACCGCATCGACGAGACCATCATTTTCGATCCGCTGAGCAGGGAAAACGTACGCGATATCGTTTCTCTGCTGATGGAAGAGATCGCCCAGCGCCTCGATGAAATCGGAATCATCATCGAGATGAC
>VXMH01000009.1 GCA_009841235.1 Caldilineaceae bacterium SB0661_bin_32
GGGGGGGGGTGGGGGCCGTTTGTTTACAGCGGAGACCGACAGTTGCAGCACGGGCTGCGCGGTCTGGGGCTGTTGGAGCGCTTCAGCCTGGAAGGGGACCGCCTCGTGTGGGGCCTGGAGTTTCGCAACGAGACTGACGAGGCCTTGGAGATAGGCGACATCGGTCTGCCGCTGCCATTCAACAGGCGTTTCTTGCGCGACAATCTGGCCAACTACACGCAGGTGGTCGCCCGCCACAGCTTCATTTCAGGTCATGGCTCCTTCCTTTTCTGGCAGCGCCCCAACGGCGTCGGTCCTTACCTTGTCATGACGCCTCTGCCGGGAACGAAGCTGGAGTACTATGAGGAGATCGACCCTCATCCTTCGACCACCAGTGTGCCCTACCGCGTTTATATCCATTCAGTCTTTACCGGAGGCAGCGAGACCCGCGGCTCCTGGCGCCAGCCGCATACAGGCGTCACCCTCTCGCCCCGGGGAACCAAAGGGGACGGCATCGCTTACGGCTTTTGCCTGCAATGGGCCGACGACTACGATGGCGTTCGGGACGCGCTTTACCAGGAAGGGCTGTTTGACGTTCAGGTTGTGCCGGGTATGACGGCGCCGATCGATCTGGGCGCGACCTTTTCGATGCGGACGAAGCACAGAGAGTATGAACTGGCGGCGGAGTTTCCCGACCAGACCAGCATAGAACTGGTAGATAAGCCACAAGTTGATACCAGAAACTATCGCGTACGGTTTGCCCGGCTGGGGGAGAATCTGCTGACGGTGAAGTACGGTGACGGCTCCTACATGAACCTTGAGTTCTTTGTCACCGAGCCACTGGAGACACTGATCAAGAAGCGGACCAGCTTCCTGGTGGACAAGCAGCAGCACAGGGGCACGGGAAAGTGGTACGAGGGCCTGTTTTCCGTATGGGACATGCGGGAGGCTGTCCTGCGGGGGCCGGAGAACACGGGCGGCTTCGACGGGTGGTACGGCTACACGTTGACCTGCGACGACACGGCACTGCCTAAGGCGCCGTTCATCGCCGCCAAGAACGTACATTTTCCTGAACAGAAGGAGATCAGCGCGGTCGAGTACTATATTGAAAAGTTTGTTTGGGGAGGACTGCAGCGCACGAACGGTGAGGAACCCTACCCATATTTCATCTACGGCGTCCCCAACTGGTATGAGAACCGGCACAGCGAACACGAATTTGGCACAAGAGGGGAAGGTCTGGAGCATATCTGGCGCAGCTATGACTACCCGCATGTGATCATGCTCTACTTTCACATGTACCAGATCGCCAAGCTGTACCCAGGGTCGACGAACTACCTGGACAGTACAGGCTACCTGGAGAGGGCGTTCGGGACGGCGGAAGCCCACTTTCTCCTTGCCGGGCTGGACGACCTTCCCCACGGAGCCCAGGGGTATTGGGCATATAGACTCGGCTTGTACAATGAAATGCTGATCGTCGACCTGATCGACGCGCTGGAGGAAGAGGGATGGCAGGAGCGGGCCGACTGGCTGCGCGGGGAATGGGAGAAAAAGGTCAAGTATTTTGTCTATGACGACCCCTATCCATTTGATTCCGAGTACCCCTTTGATACGACTGCTTTCGAAACATCACACGCTGTCGCCAGATACGGGTTGACACGAAAAGTCGAGCCGGACGCACGGCTGTGGTATGACAAGTACAAAGAGATTTGGTACGAACACCCTGAAGTCAACCGTGCAGACTTCGAGGCGTTTCTGGTCAAACAGATTGAAGCTAACATTGCGCTGCGGGGCTGGGTGGAGCCTTCATACACACTCCTGGGAGGTGACAATCGCGGGGGCGATTCGTCGCGTTACGGCCTGAGCTACATGTCTCAACTGGGCGGCTGGGCAATCGTTGACTACGCCCTCTACTTTGCAGAGGACCCTTTCCCGTACCTGCGCCTGGGATATGCCTCCTTTCTCAGTTCGTGGTGTCTGATGAATACCGGAACGGCCGAATCCAACTATGGGTACTGGTATCCGGGCAAAGAAAATGACGGCGCATCGGGGTGGGCGATAACGCCCGAGAAGTACAGCGGCATGTGGATCAGGCAGGACAACGGCCGGGGGAGCTGGCCTTACGACGGCGAGATTGAACTCGGGTACGGGGCGGCGCTGCGCACCGCGGCTACGATTGTGGCCGATGACCCGCTATTCGGCTGGTTCGCTTATGGCGGGCGGCTGGAGATGGACAACGGTCTATTCGAAGTCTGGCCGCAGGACGGACTGCGCCAGAGAGTTCATATTGTCGGGCGCAGTACGCGCCTGCACGTGTTGCTAGAGCGCGACGGCTTTGCGGCGGAGCAACCGGTCTCTTTGCACTACAACTCCCCGGATATTCATGGCAGGACTCCGCAGTTCTCAAAGATTGCATTCAGCGTGGACAACCGCAGCGGCGACAGGCACACAACGAATTTGAGGCTTTGCGGCCTAAGTGGAAGTAGCTACTCCGTACGCGTTGACGGGGATTTGACTCGACACCTTGATGCGGGAGAGAAGAAGTGGAGCAAAATCGCAATTGAGGTGATTCCCCAGGATGTGGTCCGCGTAGAAATCGAAGGAAGTTGATCCCAGGGATTGGCCCGGGAGGAAAGGTCCTCTAGTCGCTCCGGTCCGTGTCGTGGGTCAAAACCAGGTCTGTCCAGTGACAGGAGGCCCACTTGTCATATTCTGACTTGAGGGAATTGACGACCATCTCCTTGGTTCGGTCATCGTCGTAAAAGTTTCCCTTCTCCATAAACGAAGTCAGCATCCTGAGTCGCTTCAGGCAGTGCTTGCGGGCCTGCTCCCCGATCTCTTCGGCCGATCGATCCCGGCCTTTGACAAAGTAGAAGATGGCCTCCCCCGGGGCGTAGGGAACTCCATCGGGGCGTTCCCCGATTCGCGCGCGGAAGGGCTGGACCCAGGAATCAGGAGGGGCGTTCTGATTGATGATTGTGTTGGCATCGTCCAGCTTTTGCTTGTACTGTTCCACGACTCGTCCGCTGATCCTCTGCAATGAGAGGGTGATCAGGGCGAGGACGATGCCAATGGCGCAAGCAAAAAGGATGATGACGACCAGAATTGGCACTTCAGATTTCCTTCTACATCAGAGTCGTGAGAACTATACAGATACTATACCACGAATCCTGCTTTCAAGTTGCTTTTTTGAACGGAAGGGGCTGGTGGGAAATTGAAGTTTTCTCGGCAAACGGACAGTGCGATTGGGTGGATTTTCGTTGTTTGCATTATACACATGTTGCGCGTATTATTCACGCGTCAGGCTCTCAACCCAATTGTTTTCTTAGGAGACGAGGAAGTGAGAGTTGCACAGATGGTCAATCCCGCGCCCAGCCAAATGAATTCAAAGGAGGCCGATTTCCTAACCACTTTGAAGTGCAGGACCATTTCAGTTTACCTTCCACACGTTCAGTCCAAAGGAGTGACCCGATGAGGAAAACGCTGATTTATCTGCTAGTCGCCATCACCGCGGTTGCGTTGCTCGCGGCATGCGGCGCGCCGCAGCCAGCAGCCGAAGAGCCGATGGAGGAGGCGCCCGCAGCTGCTGACACATCGGAAGAGGCGATGCCTTCATCTTCCTATGAGAGTTGCCTCGAGTCCCAGGCCGCCGGTAATGCTTTCTGTGAAGCGCCCATGTTGGCAGCCCGAGTCGAAGCGGGTGAACTTCCCCCTGTCGATGAGCGACTTCCAGTCAATCCTGCTGTCGGCAATAACCGCATCCCGGACTGGCAGGCGGTGATGGAACGGGGTGAGTACGGCGGCACGTTGCGATTGATTGACTTTGACGCGGGCTCGATCGGCCATGATGCCGGCTGGATTTCGAACGAGCCCTGGGTGGAGACCGAGGACATTTCGCACGATTTTGCGACGATGACCGGTAACATCTTCGATCTGGAGATCAGTGACGACGACCAGGTCTTCACCTTCCATATGCGCAAGGGCATGAAGTTCTCGGATGGCTCCGACTTTGACACGGAGGACATCGATTTCTGGTGGAACGACATGCTGCACAACGAGACGCTCACGCCTGTTATCGGGTCGACCTGGCGTTCAGGCAACTCGCCATCCGGCAACGTGGGCACGTTGGAGGTGATCGATCGCTATACCTTCAAGGTCTCGTTTGATCAGCCCTACGGCGGCTGGCCGGGCCTCTTCACATACGGCGGCGGCCCTCACCGATTCACGGACAGCGACTACCTGAAGAAGATCCACGGGGATTATGCCGATCCGGACGAGCTGGCGGCACTGCTCGAGAAGCATGGCTTTGAGGCAGGTGAGTGGAACAGGCTGTTTGGCGTCTACACCAGCACCAACCGCCAGCATGAGACCGGCCTTCCTTCGCTTGGACCCTACGTTCTGACTGAAATGGGCGAGACACAGGCCGTGATGGAGCGGAACCCCTATTACTTCAAGGTGGACGAGTGGGGCCAGCAGCTGCCTTACATCGACCGGCTTCAGATATCGATTGTTCCCGACGTCAATGCGGCGACGCTGAAGATTATCGCCGGTGAGGTGGACATGGCGCGTCGCGGCGTAACTGCCGCCGACATGCCGCTCTACCTGCAGAACGCCGAGGAGAAGGGCTACGAGGTCGTCATTCTGGACATGCACGCCTCGCTGGGTGAGATCTACCTGAACATGACCTATGCGGATGAGGCCTGGCAGGAGGTCATCAACGAATTAGACTTCCGCAAAGCACTCTCCTTCGCGGTTGACCGCGAGTCGATCATCGATGCAGTTTATGCGGGTCTGGCGGAACTACCGCAGACCATGGACCCGACAACAGACGTCGAGCAGGCCGAGGCCCTCCTGGACGGGTTGGGACTGGACCAGCGCGACGCGGACGGGTGCCGGTTGACACCGAGCGGTCTGCCGATCCGGATCCAGTTCAATTTCACCCCGTTCACGGGTGAATCGCTGCCGACGGCTGAGATTGCGGCGCAGAACTGGAACGACATCGGCATCTGTACGACTGTCAAGCAGTTGGAGCAGAACCTGTTCCTGACCCAGGCGGCAGCCAACGAGACGCAGGCGATGGTCTGGTGGGCGCACTATCCTCGCTGGCCGTGGCACGAGTCCGGCGACTATATCGGACGGGCGTGGCAGCGCCACTATGCCCCGTTGTGGATGGCGTGGTTTGACTGGAATGTCGGAGGCGGCAAGGAAGCATCGGACAATCCGGACGAGACCGATCCTCTGATCGTGGGTGTTGAACCGCCGCAGACCTACAAGGACTTGCGGAGGCTGCAGACCGAGCTCTTCGCTACTTCGGATGCATCAGAGCACGAGAGGATTTGGGGGGAGATGATCGCGATCTTCCGTGACAACCACTTCTGGATTTCCGCGTCTGATCCGTTGAAGAATCCTCTGGTCGTAAGCGCGGGACTGGGCAACGTGGCCAAGAAGGGTTTCCAGATCCAGTCTGCCAACGAGGCTGAATTCTACTACTGGCAGGATGAGAGCCGACGCTAAGTCTGGCATATTGAGGAACGGGGGGCGGGCGCCGCCCGCCTCTCGTTCCCCGACTGCAGTTCACGCATTTCGCAATACTCGTGCTCAGCACAGGCAGGTTTTTTGACCTCCCCCCACAGGGTACTAACAGGGAACGGCGTCAATGCTTACACAGTACATTGGCAGACGACTTCTGCTGTTGATCCCACTGGTCCTAATCATCTCCGTTATATCCTTCGTACTGATCCAGCTGCCGCCAGGTGACATTCTGAACATGGAGGTTCTGCGACTGCGCTCTGCAGGAACCCAGGTGTCCGAGGAGGAGGTCGAGGCGCTGCGGCAGCTCTACGGACTGGACAAGTCGCTGCCGGAGCAGTACTGGCTCTGGATAACGAATATCCTGTTCAAAGGCAATTTCGGGACTTCGTTTACCTACGTCAAGTCTGTGAGCGAGATCCTCGCGGCGCGCGTTCCATTGACCGCGGCCGTATCGGTGCTGACGGCGATCTTTGTCTGGGTCACGGCCGTACCGATAGGCGTCTACTCTGCAACTCATCAGTATTCCCTGGTCGACTACTTCTGGACTTTTGTCTCTTTTATTGGCGTTGCGACGCCGGGCTTTTTGCTGGCGCTGATTTTCTTGTGGCTGGCATTTGTCTGGTTCGACATTTCTGCCATCGGTCTGTTTTCTCAGCAGTATGAGACCGCGCCCTGGAGCTGGGCCAAGTTGGTGAACATGCTCCAGCATATATGGGTCCCGATTGTCATTATCGGCATGGCGAATACGGCCGGGATGATGCGCACGATGCGGGGAATGATGCTGGACGAGCTGAACAAACAGTATGTCATTACGGCGCGTTCCAAAGGGCTGACCGAAACGCGGCTACTGGTGAAATACCCGGTGCGCACATCTATGAACCCGGTCTTCAGCACAATCGGTTGGATGTTACCCGGTATCATATCGGGTGAAGTTCTGGTCTCCATGGTGCTGAACATTCCTACTACGGGCCCGGTCCTTTTGCAGGCACTCTTGAACCAGGACATGTTTCTTGCCGGCAGCATCGTGTTCATCCTCAGTGTACTGACCGTGGTCGGCACATTGATCTCCGATATCCTGCTTGTGTGGCTGGATCCCCGAATCCGCTATGAGAGTGTAGCTTGATGAGCGAAAACGTGCAGAGGGAAGAAGAGCAGGAGCGTCGGGATTCGGCTTCCGCAGTTGATTCCAGTCGCGAGAAACAGGCTCTCTATACGGCCTCGCAGTCGCAGTTGATCTGGCGGAGATTCAAAAGGCACAAGCTTGCGCAGGCGGCGATGTTCCTCCTGGCGCTCCTGTATGTCGTTGCGGCGCTGGGTGAATTTATCGCTCCATACGATACGAAACACGACTTCAAAGGCTTCGTTTATGCGCCACCTGCCAAGATTCATCTCTTTGACGAAGGCGGTTTCAGAGGACCTTTCGTGTACGGGTTGAAGGGTGGCCGCGATGAACAGTACAACCGGGTATTCGAAGAGGTAAAGGATGAGAAGTATTCATTGCGCTTTTTTGTGAGCGGAGATTCCTACAAGATGTGGGGGTTGTTTGAAACGGATCGCCATCTTTTCGGCGTAGAGGAGGGAGGGCAGCTCTTTCTCTTCGGGACTGACCGCTTGGGGCGAGACCTGTTTTCCCGAGTAATCTACGGTACGCGTATTTCGCTGACGATTGGGCTGGTGGGCGTCTTTCTCAGTTTTGTATTTGGGCTGGTCATTGGAGGAATTTCAGGTTATTTCGGCGGGATTGTCGATGAGGTCATTCAGCGCCTGATCGACCTGTTGGTCTCGATTCCACAGCTGCCGCTGTGGATGGCGCTGGCGGCCGCGGTCCCCCGGGACTGGGACTCAATTCAGACCTACTTTGCGATTACAATCGTGCTGTCGATTGTGGGTTGGGCGGGCCTGGCCCGGACGGTACGCGGTCGCTTGCTTTCTCTACGCGAAGAAGACTTCACAATCGCGGCCCGCGTTTCGGGAGTGAGCGAGTGGCGAATCATTACCAAGCACCTGCTGCCGCTCTTTGCGAGCTATATCGTCGTCGCGATTACGCTTGCCGTCCCCGGCATGATTATCGGTGAGACGAGCCTCAGTTTCATCGGTCTTGGCATCCAGCCGCCTGCGGTCAGTTGGGGCACGCTTCTGCAGGACGCGCAGATGATAGCAAACGTTGCCCTTCACCCCTGGATGCTGATCCCAGCGCTGTTTGTCATTGTGACTGTGCTCATGTTCAATTTTCTTGGCGATGGACTGAGGGATGCGGCGGACCCATATTCGATGACTTGAACGCTATCTCAAGGCGGAATTACCGTTACAGGATATGCGAGAGAGCATGGCCCACGACTCGCTGCTTGAAATCAAGAACCTTATGACTCATTTCCACTTGCACGAAGGCATCGTGCGGGCGGTTGACGGCGTGTCGTTCGATGTTCGGCGCGGCCAAACCCTGGGCATCATTGGAGAAAGCGGCTGCGGCAAGTCTGTGACCGTGCACTCGATCCTGCGCCTGGTCCCTTCGCCTCCAGGCAACATCGTGGACGGTCAGATCTTGTTGCACCAGGGCGAGAACGGGATGGGCGCCGGGGCGATCGACCTGGCTCAGCTGGACCCGCGCGGCGCTCAAATCCGTGCGATTCGCGGCGCTGAGATCAGCATGGTCTTTCAGGAACCGATGACCTCCTTCGGCCCAATGCACACGATCGGAAACCAGATTATCGAAACGATTCTGCTTCACCAGGAGGGCGTGGAAAGCAGTGATGCGCGTGCTCTGGCGATCGACAACCTGCGAAGAGTAGGTATTCCCCGGGCAGAACAGATTGTAGATGCCTATCCACACCAGCTGAGCGGTGGAATGCGACAGCGGGCAATGATCGCGATGGCGCTTTCGTGTACGCCGCGGCTGTTGATTGCCGACGAGCCGACGACTGCGCTGGACGTTACGATTCAAGCTCAGATTCTGGAACTACTGATGGCCTTGCAGGAAGAGGTGGGCATGGCCGTAATCTTCATTACGCACAATTTGGGCGTGATTGCTGAAGTCGCCGATGAAGTGGCGGTCATGTACCTGGGGCGCATCGTCGAACAGGCCAGCGTGAATGAGCTCTTTGACAACCCGCAGCATCCCTATACTCAAGGGTTACTGAATTCGATTCCCCATATTGACGAGGAGAAACTGCCGCGCCTGCGAGCCATCGAGGGCGTTGTTCCGGACCCGTACGAGATACCCAGCGGCTGTGCATTCAGCGACCGCTGTCCGAGCTTTATGCCGGGAACGTGCGATCGGGCCATGCCGGCGCTGGACGAGACGGTGTCCGGGCATCGCGTCCGCTGCTTCTTGTACTCAGACGTAGAGGAAGGGTTGGTCGAGGTAGAAAATGGCGGATGACAACGAGCTGCTGCTCGAGGTCAATGACCTGCGCATGTACTTTCCCATTCACAAGGGCCTTCTGCGGCGAACCACGGGATACGTCAAGGCTGTGGACGGTGTAAGCCTGTCGATCAAGAAAGGCGAAACTTTGGGCCTGGTCGGGGAAAGCGGCTGCGGCAAGACGACCACCGGCCGCTGTATCGTGCGCGTCTACCAGCCCACGGGTGGTGAAATCGTCTTCCATGAAGAAGGCGAGATAGTCGATATAAACCGGCTGACAAGACAGGAGCTGAAAGCCTTTCGCAGAAACATGCAGATGATCTTTCAGGACCCCTTCTCGTCACTTAACCCGCGCATGACGGTGTTGGAGCTGGTGGGCGAGCCATTGCTGGCACATGGGATCGCGCGCGGCCAGGAGCTGGAGGACCGAGTCGCGGAGATGGTGAGAGCCGTGGGGCTGAGAGTCGAACACTTGCCCCGCTATCCGCACAGCTTCAGCGGCGGGCAGCGGCAGCGCATCGGCATTGCGCGTGCGCTTGTGCAGCGCCCCAAGCTGGTGGTCTGTGACGAACCGGTTTCCGCCCTGGACGTGTCGGTCCAGTCCCAGGTCGTAAACCTTCTGCAGGATTTGCAGTCGGATCTGGACCTTACCTACCTGTTCGTTGCACACGACATGAGCGTGGTAAGGCAGGTCAGCAACCGGATCGCGGTCATGTACGTTGGCAAACTGGTCGAGGTGGCAGAGTCGGAAGAGTTGCTACGCAATCCCAAGCATCCATACAGCGAGACCTTGCTTTCGGCCGTGCCGCGTCCGAATCCGCATCACCATATGCAGAGGCTGAACCTGGAAGGCGAACCGGCGGACCCGGCCAACGCTCCGCCAGGCTGCGTATTCCACCCGCGCTGCCGCTATATGGAGGACATTTGCCAGACGGAGGTTCCGACCCTAATTGAGTTGACGCCGGGCCACCACGTCGCCTGCCACTTCGCCGATCAACTGGCGTTGCAGGGGATCGACTATTCGCGCTCTCACCAGGCCTGACAGGCACACTGGGCTCCACCCATCATCCAACGAGAGGAAACTCATGCAGAAACTCGTTATTACCGTGACCACGGATTCATCGTTGTCGTATCCACGGAACCCTTATTTGACGCACTGTGATGACACGAAAGGGGTCGCGGAGGAGTATATTCGCTCGATGAACGCGGGCGCAACGATTGTACATACGCATGGCCAGTACAGGTCGGATCCCGTGATTCAGCCGGATGGCAAACAGCTGTCGATTCCCAATGTCGAGGGCTGGCGCGACATCACGGAACGCGTACGGGCGGCAGGCGAGCCGATTGTACAGTTCGGGCTGGCGAGTATGCGCCTGGAACAGAAGCTGGAGCTGTGGGAGCTGCTCAAGCCGGACATGAGTTCGATCAACTTCAACTCACATGACGAGTACTTTCAGCCTGATGCAGACTATGCTCCCGTGCCGATCTACTCTGTCCACCCGATTCCGGAACTTCGGATGTATTCGAGCCTGGCGAAAAAGTATGGCGTGAAGCAGGAGATTGAGTGCTTCAACACCGGCGCATATTGGGCAATTGGCAAGATTCGCGGGGGCGACTTCTGGACCGAGGAGGGGGAGCGCGAAATTGAGGAAGACCTGTTGCCGGAGCCGCTGTGGCTGACGCTGTTTTTTGGCTGGGACGGGCAGGGCTGGACACCGCCGACGGCCAAAGGGCTGCAGTACATGGTGGACCATCTGCCGCCGCGCGCCAATTTCAGCATGAGCTGCATGGAACCACCCAACTATTGGTCGATGGTGGCCCATACGATTGCAATCGGAGGCCATGTGCGAGTCGGTATGGAGGACTGCCCGTTCGTCGAAGACGGCGTATACGCCAAGACGAACGCTGAACTGGTGGAAAAGGCTGTCCGCATCGCCCACGAGGTCGGCAGAGAGATTGCCTCGGCATCGGAAGCGAGAGAGATCGTGGGACTGCCGGCGGCCCAATAGCCGGGATCAAGAAATAGTGCAGTTGGAGGAGCCATGAAAGGTCTGAGCTGCAATTCCGGTCTGTTGCACACTTACAGCGTCGAAGAGTCAATCGATATTCTGGCAGACCAGGGGTACCAGGCTATCGACATCAGCCTGGAGCTGGCGCCGCCGTTTATTCCTCCGCCAAAGCCGCACATGAATTCGGAAGCGGACGCAGCGCGTCGCAGGGCTGTGCGTGACTATGCGCGAAGGGCCGGGATCGCCATCGGCGCCTTGAACGCTCACACGAACGTAATTCACGGCGAACCGGAGGTGCGGCGACAGAACACAGAGTTTATCCGCGGCGGGTTGCAGCTGGCGTCCGACATGGAGGTCCCCTACGTTATCAGCGGTTGCGGCGTCAAGCTGTTTTACGGGTGGGAAAGTACGTACTGGGAATGGTGCCTGGAAGCGATGCGTGACCTGGCAGCGGATGCCGAGCGTCTGGGGGTCATGATTTTGATTGAGGCGGCAAGCCCCTATGGTTCGCTGGTCCACAACCTGGCTCGATTGCAACGGCTGCTGGCAACGCCCGGGTTGGAGGGTCTGGGCGTGCTTTTCGATCCTGCCCATTACCACGTGCGGGGCGACCCGGTTCTTGACGCATACCTGGCGTTAGGTGACCGCGTCAAGCATATGCACGCCAAGGACGCGCGCGGCAACAGCGAGAATTTCGGCTTCCCGCCATTAGGAGAGGGTGAGATCGACTTTGACGGCTTGATTGCTGCCATGGTCCGAGGCGGCTTTTCCGGCTATATTTCAGTCGAGTATGAAGCGATGGCATGGGGCTTCCCCGACGATCCTTTGAAGGTTCTGGCGGATGGCAAGGCGTTCGTTGAAGAGATCTTGCGTAAGGTCTGAGGGCAGCGAGAGGCAGGTTGGCGTGAGCTGCTTCTTGTTTCAACTGACCATACAGGAGGCTTCCCTGTGAAAGCGGCCATACTGCGCGCATTCAAACAGCCGTTGGAATGGCAGGAGATCACTACGCCCAGCCCCGAACCCGATGAGGCGCTCGTCCAGGTCATGGCATGCGGAATCGATGGCACGGACCTGAAGCTTCTGGACGGATTTGGCTACACGCCCGACCTGCCGTTCATCATGGGGCATGAAGTTGCGGGCGTCGTCACGGAAGTGGGATACCGAGTGACCGGTTTCGAGGAAGGCGACCGGGTCATTGTCTACAACTTCACTACGTGCGGGAACTGCCTGCCCTGCCGATCGTTCCGGGAACAGATCTGTGTGAATATGGGGGGCGTCCTGGGCGCCAAGGACCGGCACGGCGGTTATGCCGAATATGTGGCCGTCCCCGGCCGTCAGCTTGTTCATGCACCGGCAAGTATCTCATGGCCGGACAGCGCGGTCTGTTGCGATGCGGGAATGACAGCCTACCACGCCATCGACCGTGCCAGGCTCCGCCTGGGTGAGACGGTGCTGGTCGTGGGAGTTGGCGGAGTCGGATCTATTGCCGTCCAACTGGCAAAGGCGGCAGGCGCGAGAGTATTCGCGGTCGAACTCTCAGAGTCGAAGAGGAAGTGGGCGCGCCAGCTTGGCGCGGATGAACTCTTCGAAGCGACTGAAGGGGAACTGCCGGCCGCAGTGCGAGATCTGACCGATGGGCTCGGGGTTGACTGCGTGATAGACATTGTCGGTCAGAAAGAGACCATGGCGGCTGGGGTTGAATCACTGCGGCATGGTGGGCGGCTGGTCGTCGTCGGTTACACACCGGACCACTACCCGGTTGAAGGAAAGTACCTGGCCCAGAACGAACTGGAGATCATCGGCACGCGGGCGGGGCGCAAGCAGGACCTGATCGAAGTATCCCAACTGATGGCTTCGGGGAAGATCCGTTCGATCGTAACCCAGACATTCCCCATGGAAAACGCCAATGAGGCGCTGGCGGTCCTGCGCTCCGGTGACAATTTGGGGCGAATCGTGCTCTTGACGCCGTCCGGACGGCGAGCCGTGGAGACGACATGAAGCGGCGGTCTGGTCAGGTCTACCGGCATGGTGTGAAATCCAGCAGGCGTATCGTCATTATGGGAACGGACAGTGATCGTTGACGCCCATAGCCATGTGTTCCCTCGGATCCATGGCCAGAATGGCGCAGGGCCAATAAGAGGCACCGGTTATGGGCGAGCCCTGATCGGCGGCCAAGAGGTTCAAGTTACTCTGCCCATGGGTGAAGGGCTGGCTTATTCGCCTGAGCAACTATTGGCCAATTTGGACTGGGGAGGCGTGGAGAAGGCGGTCCTGTTGCAGGGCCCTATGTACGGCGAGTGCAACCGGTACGCGCTGGATGCGATCGAGCGATACCCGGACAGGTTGGTCGGCGCCGCCTACTTCGATCCCTGGATGGACGACAGCCGCCAGACTTTTGAGTCGACAATGGCTTTGTCTGGCTTTTGCGCGGTCAAGCTGGAGTGCTCCGTCCCTTCCGGTCTGTGCGGCATCCACCCTGAAGCCCAGTTGGGGTCATCCGAGCTGGCGTGGCTGTGGCAGGAGCTTGAGAGTCGAGGCCTTGTCCTGGTTCTCGACCTGGGCGGGATTGGCAGCCGGTCCTATCAGACGGAGGCGGTGCGTACCATCGCTGTCCGCCACCCTGGGCTGACAGTTGTAATCGCCCATCTGGGACAGCCAAGGCCTGAAGCGGAATCGGAGCCTGATCTGTGGAGGCTTTGGGAGGAGCAGGTAGACTTGGGCTTGCTGCCCAATGTCTGGTTCGACTGCGCTTCGCTTATCGCTTTTGTCGAGGAAGAGGGCTACCCCTTCCCTAGCGCGGCGCGTTATCTCCGGCTTGCAGTTGAGCGAATCGGGGCACACAAGGTTATGTGGGGAACCGATCAGCCGGGAACCTTATTGCATTCAACCTATAAGCAGTACGTCCAACTGGCAAAGAGCCACACAGCTTTCCTCTCTGCCCGCGAACAGGCGCAGGTATTGGGGGAGACCGCTCTTCATGTATACGGATGAGTGAAGCCAACCTCGGGAACCAAGCGCAAGACTACGACTTAGCACAGTCCATTGGCAACTTCCAATTGAAAGGACAGATGGCCGATGACCGGGAAAAAAGTTGAGCAGCAGCTTGAACGATGTTTGGAGGCCTTTCGAGAGGGATCCCTTAGTGAAGAGATGCTGCAGGCAGCCCTGGAAGCAGCCCACGGAAACGAGGCAAAGTGCCAGGACATTCTCTACCTGCAAGCAGTCAGCACTTCCCTTGCCAGTCAGGTGCAGGGCATGTTGTTGATGGAGAACGGCGAGATTGCCGAAGAGATCCCTGATCCGGAGGATTGGCCCTATCAGACGGTTCTGGAGGCCATACGCGATGGGTGGCGGGTAGTACAGTTTCCCAACCTGGCACTGCTGCTGGATGAGACAAGGACGTATGGACTTGGTTGTGAATTTATACTGGAGCGGTGAATCAGAAGTCAGAAGAAGGGGTGGGAAAACGTGAGCGTACAAGAGGCAATTGACCACCTGGATCTTTTCGGGTACTGCCTACTGGAAGAGGCGATTCCGGCAGAACTGGCCGAAGGAATGGCGGAGAGATTCTTCGCATTACACGAAGATCCCGGTAATCGCGCCTACTTTCAGGACCCGAACGAGGATCTCTACCAGACGCTGTTCGGCCTATTGAACCTGGACAGCTCCAGTTGGACCTGCGCAGCGCATCCCGACGTACTCGCTGTGGTCAGGCACTTCCTCGGTGAAGACATTCGACTGGCCGAGGCCTGTTCGAAGTGGGTCAAGCCGGGCGCTCCGGCCGGCGGAGTGCACACTGACTCGGCGCAGGACCTCCCGGAGCTTCTGCCGGACACGCCCTGGATGATCAATTCTATCTGGATGATGACCGACTTTACAGAAGAGATCGGGGCCACGCGCATCATGCCTACCAGCCACCGACTGCGCCGCCGTCCGCCGCGGGGCATGAAGGCAGACGACAGGCGCCTGCTGCCGATCACAGGCCGCCGCGGTTCTGTCTTCATGTGGCATGGAGGGGTATGGCATGCCAACGGCGCCAACACGACTATGGATCAGCATAGAATGGCATTGAACATTGCCTATTACCCTCCATGGTGGAACCTGGCGCGTGAAGGCGGACATCAGCCGATCTGGCCCGAGACGTTTGAGCGTATGCCGCCTGAGCTGCAGAGGCTTACCCGCAATCGGGTTGCAAGGGAACGGGAAGAGATTTACGAAAGGAGATAATCTACCATGAGAACGCACTCTTGCCGTCCGGGGCTGAAGGACACCCAAGTACTGGATTTCTGCAAACAGGGCTTTCTGGTGCTGGAAGGGGTCGTACCAGACGACATCAACAGCCGGACAGTCGAATACCTGGACAGGTACCCTTCGCATGAACCGTCGGAGATACTGCATGAGGACTGGTTTGTCGACAACGTAGTTCTGAACGACCAGGCTGCAGGGGCCGTCCGGTCACTGTTGGGTCAAAACTTTGGGTTGCCGATCATAATGAGCAACCACCGCGTAAACTGCCCCTCGCCGGCCCAGGGCTGGCACCGGGATGGCAACTCCAAACATGGGCCGGCTTTGAACTATCTCCAGGTCTTCTACTATCCGGAAGACTGTTCGCTCGATCTGGGTCCCACCGAGCTGCTTCCGGGTTCACATTTCCTTTTTTCCTTGTCCAAGAAAATGGGCCACTACGGTGGAATCCGCGGCGCCTACCGCGCGGCCGCCCCGGCAGGAACGATTTTCCTCACCGTCTATTCGATCTGGCATCGTCGCTCTGCCGCCAGCGGCACGGGACTGCGCAACTTGCTCAAGTACAATTACTGGCGCACGGAGTCACCGCACCGGGACTGGATCCGAGAGCCTGACTTCGACATTGCAACCGCCGACTACAAGTTGGCGGACCCAACGTTTCGTGAGCAGTTTCGCGACTGCAACGACGCTGCCGAGATGTTTTACTGGCTGCTCGGCAGATCGGACTCCTTTGCGCTGGCAGGCGGTCAGGGCTGGCCGCTGAACATAAACGTCGGCAAATACATTGACAGCCCCTACGGGGTTCCCGAAACGCATTGAGTCAGTTCCACATCAAGAGCCAGGTTAATGTGGCGATGCTGGCTGAATGTGGGCAGCTGAGAATGACAACTTTGGATTCCGATGGGGAATGAGACAATGGCTCGAATGCGCTGCGCCGAGGCCTTGGTCAGAGCGCTGGAACTGGAAGGGGTCAGGCACGTTTTCGGCCACCCTGGACACGGCAACACCAACATACTGGACGCGATTTACGACTCTTCTCAGATCGACTTCAAGTTGACGCGCCATGAGCAGGCGGCTGCACACATCGCTGACGGTTATGCCCGCATTTCCGGAGATATTGGCGTCTGCTGCGCCTCTGTTGGACCCGGGCCGGCGAACATGGTTATGGGTCTGGCTTCGGCTGCAGCCGCGTCCAGTCCCGTCGTTGCCATATTTGGCGGCGTAATTTCGCGTTGGGTCGGCCGCGGCCAGTTGCAGGAGACCAGCCCCTTTTACGGCCTGCCGGACCAGAGCTTCGTGCAGGTCCTGCAGCCGGTCGTGAAGAAGGTATGGCAGGTTCAGCACCCCGACCTGATTCCTGAGATTGTACGCAAGGCGTGCGCGCTGGCGCGGGCAGGCAATCCCGGTCCGGTTGCAATTGAGATTCCCTGGGATCTTCAGGCCGCATTCCACGAATTCGACGATATTCCAAATCCAGGCCAGTTCAGCTACGCGCGGCGGGTACGGGCCGAAGCGCAAGCAGTTGCGAGGGCGGCGGATGCCCTTCACCGGGCTTCCACCCCCGTAATTGTTGCGGGATACGGCGCGGTCCTCGCCGACGCAGGGGCTGAGATTCTTGAACTGGCCGAAAAGCTGGGCGCGCCGGTAGCCACTTCATACGCCGCCAAGGGGATAGTGGCCGAAGACCATCCGCTGAGTTTGGGAAACGTGGGCTGGCTCGGCCATCCTAACGCCCATGAGATGATTCGGGAACATGCCGACGTCGTGCTTGCGGTGGGCTTCAGTTTTTCCGATCTTTCGACCTGCTGGTGGACAGAAGGCATGCCATTTGTCAAGCAGAATCGCTTTATCCAGATCGATATCGATGCCAACCAGATTGGTCGAACCTACCCAGTAGAAGTCGGTCTTCTGGGCGACGCCAAGGCAACTTTGCAGGAGACGATCGGTGCGCTGTCGGCAAAGGGCGCCCCCCCTGCCCGAAAAGAGAATCTGGAGCTGACTGCGAAAGTCAAGTCCGGATTTCGCATGGAGGTTCCCGGCGAAGAGAGTGACGCCCAGGGCATGGAGCCGTTACGCGTGGTCGAGGAGCTGCGGCGCTTCCTGCCTAAGGACATTCTTTTCTCGCTGGATACAGGCGACCACAACCATTATTTCGGCGCGTTCTTTCCTATTTATTCACCGCGCCGTTTGCTCTACCCGGGAGGCTGGACACCGATGGGATTCGGCCCAACCTCCATCATCGGAGGCAAGCTGGCCAGGCCTGATCTGCCGGCCGTCTGTGTGACGGGCGACGGGGGCTTTCTCATGGTCTGCCAGGAGGTGATCACCGCGGTCGAGTGGGGGCTGCCGGTGATCTGGGTTGTGTTCAATAACCAGACACTTGGCGCTATTCGCGGGGGCCAGCTGGCCAGCTACGGCGGGAGGGTCATCGGCACAGAGTTCTGTGAGAATGCGGATTACGCAGCTTTAGCAAGATCGCTCAGGGCCGAAGGGTTGACGGTCAGCCGTTATGCTGAGATCGAAGATGCAATCGGCCACGCGTTGGCGTGCGGCAGGCCTTGTGTCGTTGACATGCGAATCGCCCGCGATCCGGCTCCTCCGCCAATTGCGGGGATGTGGTTCGAACCGGAAAGAGATGAGATTCCGCCCAGGCCGCGCAGTTGAAGCCGCTTGCGTTGGAACTGAATTCTTTGGCGGCAGGTAGAACCGTGTTGAAAGGATCAGACTTCATCGAGGGCGACGAAGACCATTTTCCACGAGAAAGAAGGGAACAGACGATGAATCTGGGCAGCGGCCAGTTTGTCTATGAAGAGGTAGAAAGCTGGGGTGAAATTCCTGAAGGATGGAAGATCGTAGAGGCGCCGGGCGCGGCAGTTGACTCCCAGGACAGGGTCTATGTCTTCTGTCGGAGTGAACATCCTATCATAGTGTTTGACCGCGACGGGAAGTTCCTGCGCTCATGGGGCGAAGGGCTGATCAAACGGGCGCACGACATTATCGTTGGGCCGGACGACTCGATTTATTGCGTGGACGACTGGGGTCATGCGGTACACAAGTTCACGCCTGAGGGCGAACTCCTCATGTCGATTGAGACGGCGGACAGTCCAGCGGATACTGGTTACATCTGGGACGTCCAAAAGGAGGTGCTGCGCGCAGGCCCGCCCTTCAACTATCCCACTGGAATCGCTCTGTCTCCGGAGGGCGAACTGTACGTGTCGGACGGTTACGGCAATGCCCGCGTACACAAGTTCACGGCGGAAGGCGAATTACTGTTTTCCTGGGGTGAACCGGGAACCGGGGCCGGCCAGTTCGTTACTCCTCACAATGTTTGTGTGGACCGCGACGGAACGGTCTACGTAGCGGACCGTCAGAACCGGCGGATGCAGCTCTTCAACTCGCAAGGCGATCACATCGGGCAGTGGGAGGATATCTGGTGGCCCTGCGACATGTGCATTGACGCCGACAACAACATGTATGTGGCCGAGGTGGGTGGCATTTTCATGGGTGAGACGAAGAAACCGGTCTTCGACAACCCGCCGGCCCGTATCACGGTGCGGGATTTGAGCGGCAGGATCCTGAGCGAGTGGGGGATGGAGGATCCTTACGGGTCCGATCGCTACTTCAGCCCGCACAACATTGCGTTTGATTCACACGGTGATTTGTACGTGGGAGAGGTTGCCCATTCTTACCCGGACGGGACAACACCGAAGGAGTGGCGCGTGTTGAGGAAGTACGCGCGGACCTGAGCGATTTCGGGGGAAGTTAAGTCGGTATGGACTCTAAGACCGCAACTGAAAGTTCTGCCAATTGTATTCTTTTGTCCATCACGTATTGTTGCTTCCGCCCCGCCGTTTTTTGCCACTGCAAGTTTGATTCTATTTTTCCCTGAGAGAAGCGAAGACATCATGGCAAATAGAAGACACATCATTTCAGAGCGAAAGTCGTAGCCATGTTGATGGCTTGGATTTCGCCTGCCCTGGAATCTTGTCAGATGACGGTGTGTATCGCTTCGCAGAGGTCCTGAATGAAGTTCACAGCACCCTCCGAGTCCGTAGGAGCTATTGGCCAGTGAACTATTGCCCCAGTGTAACTTGGTGCCAAGTCGGCTTCATGGGCGATTTTGTTTCGTCGATCCACTATGAGGCGAAGCTGGTCCTTTGCGTCGGTTACTGAAATCCCC
Source organism: Caldilineaceae bacterium SB0661_bin_32 (assembly GCA_009841235.1). Taxonomy (GTDB): domain Bacteria; phylum Chloroflexota; class Anaerolineae; order Caldilineales; family Caldilineaceae; genus Bin5. Next base: position 19,304 of record VXMH01000009.1, read on the forward strand.
AACTGTGAAGAAACGGACGGCCACAACTCGCAAGATGAGAAAAGCCGCACTGCATCCGCGATTTTGTCTGGGTGTTGGAAGGCTTGATAGCCATGTCTTTCCCGAATTTCCGAGTCAAGCCAACTGCTCCCGCTAGTCCCAGCAACCCCTGTTACGGCAGCTCCCAAAGATACTTGGAAGCGTAGAAAGGCATTGGCAGGGGGCCGTTTCCCGTTATATACCTCTAACATGCCGATACGAGTGATCTCATGAATGTAGTGGTCTGAATGTAGTGGTCTGAATGTAGTGGTCAAGGGCGCTGACCACCATGACGAATTGGGCGCGTAAGAGGTCTGAAGAATCAACAGCAGGGGTCGTCAATTGTTCAAGCGCACCATATAGCCCTCCAAGAACTCGCACTCGTTCTATGTTTGCCCGAAATTGCTGGATTGCTCTAAGCATATTCTACAAGCTCTAGAATTCGATCCGCGCCCTCAGAGTAGAGTTCCCTAAACTGCCTCATAGACGTCTTGGTTCTCTCAAGAACGATGCCCGTTTGTTCAAGCTGCGCGTCTGTAAGCTCAAAGACCGGTGCCTTATGCTTTTGCGAAAGAGCGATCAGCCCGTTGAAGTCTGACATCTGAATAATGGGCTTCCCCATCGGAAGGCCAACGCGCTCGTATGACTCTTCGGGAAGAAGCATGCCATTCTCCTCGAGGGCAGGTATCAGCTTTGCTTTGACACTTTCTTCAATTTCGTCAATCCATTTTTGAAAGGCTGCAGAAGGAGTCTTTGCTTCTCGAAGACGATATTTCTGAACTATCGTACCGAGAAACTTAGGGGTCTTGTCGGGAAAGGGGTACACTGCGTCCTTCAGGATCGATAGAGATTTTGCGTGCTCAGCCCATGCCGACCACTTAGGCAAGACAGAGGCCAAGCTATCTGTTGCCATTACTGAGAAGTAATCCGGCGTCATTGGGACGACAAAGAAATCGCTTGTCATCATTAGATTCTGATTGATAGGACCAAGGCTAGGACTCATATCTACCAGAATAAAGTCCGCACCGTATTCACTTGCAGTCAGAGAGAAGAGATGGTGAAGGGATCCTGGAAGATTCTGGAGGGTGACGAGCGAGCCGGACAGTTCCTGAGCAATACCTAAGGTTACTTCGTATTCAGCCAGCCCAATGTGGCCCGGAAGCAGGTACGCATTCGGTTGACTGTCGACCGCCTCACAGATGACGGGGACCATGGCCACTGGGCGGGATTCGAATGCAGGCGCAAGGCCGTCGCGGATGTTTGTCACGCCTTCTCTTTCGTAAACAGGTGCGAAGTCCTCGATCCCGGTAAATCCCAGGACCATACCTGTAAGATTGCACTGAGGGTCACAGTCAACCAGGATGACCTTTTTCCCCTTGCTCGCAAGCATCCAACCGAGGTTAAATGCGGTCGTCGTCTTGCTGACTCCGCCCTTGTGATTGAAAAGTGCAATTTGCTTTGCCATTGGACACACCTTTCATTTCTAACTTTGGCTAGCCCCTATAAGCCGACTCGGCAGCCACCTATTGCTACTGCAATCGCAAATTTTGCATTTTACATTACGGTGACCACTTGTCAATTTCGGAACTATCGAACTCCCGCAGCGAATTGTGATCATCCAAGAATCTACAGGACATTCTCATTTGGCACGCGATAGGGTACGATTGTCTTAGCATTTCAGCCAAGATCAGCAGGTTTCTTTCATTCGGAGGGGAACATACAGTGACTTCGCAAGGAATGTATACTGTTCATGGGAAGCCTTTGGACACCAGAAGCCAGAGTTTTGGCGAACTGCGCTCATCCGCGGACTTATTGCAAGACTTCGATGAATTACGCTGTCGATTTGAGGCCGATGGCTACCTCTATCTGCCCGGGCTGCTCGACCGAGACACGTTGTCGGCCGCACGGCTGACAATGCTGGAGGCCTTGGCTGATTTGGATTTTGTTGACACGGACTATCCTCTGAGCGATGGCGTCGCCAAGAGAGAGATCTCTGTTTCAGCGAGGGAGATGGTCGGGCTTTCCAAGAACAACGGACCGCTGCGCCAGGCGCTCTACGCCGGGCCGATGATTGCGTTCTATGAGCAGTTCCTGGGCGGGCCGATTCGTCCTCTCAACTTCACCTGGTGCCGCGTCAAGTCGTCTGGCACGGAAACCGCCACCAACCCTCACTATGACATTGTTTTCATGGGTCGAGGAACGAAGCACCTTTACACAAGCTGGACTCCGCTTGGCGACATTCCCCGCCAGATGGGAGGCCTGATGGTTCTGGAAAACTCCCACCGCCTGGAGGAGGTCAAAACAACCTACGGCCGGTCCGACGTCGATGAGTACTGCACCAATGAACCTACAGCAGGTGAGACGGAGCCGGGACAAAAGCGCTGGCAGGGATCGGGAACGGGTACCTATGCCTACGATGCCATTTCACTGGGCGAGGAGTTGAAAAGTCGCTGGCTCACGACCGACTACGAGCTCGGCGATCTGCTGGTCTTCAGCATGTACACGATGCACGCCAGCATGGACAACCTTACCAACCGGCTGCGGCTCTCGACCGACACGCGCTATCAGTTGGCCTCCGAACCGGTAGACGAACGCTGGATTGGCGAGAATCCGATTGCCCATGGCCCTGAGGCGAAGAAGGGGATAATCTGTTAAGAACCGGCAGTTGCTTTCCTGCGTTCAATCGGTGGCGGGGAAGCGAGCATTGAGCCAGTCCAGGACGGCGCCAATGGGCTTCTCCCGTCCCAGATCGTTGTGCAGTTCGTGGTAATAGCCTTCAAAGAGGCGAAGGCTCTTGTCTGTAGAGCCAATGCGGGCAAAGAACTCCTGGGTGGCTGACGGGACGACCACGGCGTCGGCCAGTCCCTGCATCATGAGGATGGGAAGCCGAATCTCGTTTGCCCGGTCACTCACCTCCTGCATCGTCTCAAAGAATTCAACGACCCAGCGAGCACTGCGCAGCGGCACACCCAGCGAGTCCCTCATCGCCAGCTGCACCTCTTCCCAGTCGCGAGAAAGTGTGTCCAGGCTGCCGCGCTGGCGGAAAGTCATCTGAGGCCGGACGCGATGGACCGATTCCAGGATCCGTTTGAGAATCCGGTTGAAAAGCGAAAGACCGTGCGATCGTAAGGAGGGCGAGGCAATGACGCTGAAGTCAACCGCACCTGGAACGTCCATCAGATAGAGAAGCCCGATCAGTCCGCCCATGGAGTGTCCGTAGAGGCAACATGGGAGACTTGGGCTGCGCCGCCGGGCCATAGACACGACCTGCGAAATGTCGCTCAGGTAGTCGTGGAAGCCCTGGACATAGCAGCGCGGTCCGCCGGACCGACCAAAGCCCTGATGATCGTGCGCATAGACCGTGTAGCCGGCCTGAAGCAGTGCCCCAACCAGATGGCGATACCGGCCACTGTGTTCGCCAAGCCCGTGGAGGATAAGAACGACGCCGCGCGTCGCCCAGCTGGGACGCCAGAGGCCATAGAATACAGGTAGGCCGCTCTCGCTGCGAAGGTAACCGGTCGAGTGTTCAAAACCGGCGTAAGGATTTCTCGCAGGTGCGAGTGAATCTGAAATGGTGTATTCCTCTTCCGACGGACAGTATTTTACGTTGTACTCGAATGTTTGGTCGACGTAGTCGATCTGTTTCTTCACTGCATCAGCCGGCCGCTTGTCCTTTACTTTCAGCGGTTGGGCCATCGTTTTCGCCGTTTGGGTCAGGATCTGTGGCGTGGGCCTCCGGCGGCCAGACCGAGTCGTAACCGCGTCGTTGGCTTTCCGTTTCCGCCGGCCCGGCTGGGGACTCATCACTTTCCAAAGCTACGACCCAACGTTGCCAGGGAGCCTGCTGCCATCCAAGTCCCAGGCTTTCGAAGGAGGAACGCGACTTGCTCATGTGGCGCTCGCCGAAGGTACGGAGCCGAAGGCGGCGAGTCTTTCCTTGCAGCGTCCCCGCCAGGTAAGCGACGATCTGGCGTTCTTCTTCGGTGCCCCACAGACTGGGAGGTATGGCAAGAAGCAAGCGAAGTTCATCACGCCAGCGAAATTGCTGGACAAAGCCGATCTCATTTTCCTCCTGAAGAATCAGGAACACCTTAGAAGAGCGCAGAGTGCTGGAGTGGATGGAGGAGATCATTTCCGTCTCTTCCGGCGCTGTTTCGGGATAGACAGTTGGCAGAAAGTCTGCCATTTTCGCCCCAAAACGGGCTGAAACCTGCGGTGCTAAGCGAAAGCCTTCCGGCAGAGAAGGGGATTCCGTCAGAGGCAGTTCGCCCACCATCTGGAAGTTCTGGTAATCGGCCCAGCCGAGTCCGAGCTCGTCGAGAACTTGCGTGACTTCTGCCGGAGAGGCTGTCGCGAAGCCAAAGTAGAAGTAGGGATGGATTCCCTGGTCCTCCACGTGGTCCAAAGCAGTGTCGATGAGGTCGGCGAAGTTCTCGCGATTGTCGTCTTCATCCAGTGGTTCAAGAAAAGCCCAGTCGAATGTGCCGGCTGCATCGCCGTCGTACTGTACAATTACGAAGCCGATGATGCTGTCGCCCTTCGTTGCCACGAAAGTATCCATCTGCTTGCCCAAAAATCGGGGCCCGAACCACCGCAGAAACAGGAAACGCCGCCACCAGCTTCCGGCGATTTCCTCCATACTACTGACATCGCTGGTTACGCCCGAAATCAGCAGTTTCAGTACCTCACGTATTTGTGCAGGCGCCGCTATCCCAATTTTAATAGCCATTCAAGTATTCCAAAGCAAGCCTGATGCAGTCCCGCTCTCCGTCGTAAGCCAATCGCCCAAGAGCGTCATCCGGCGAGGCCCATTCGACTTTTCGGACTTCCACACTCGCATCCGAGAGAATGCCTCCCACGACTCTTAGCAAATAGAAGTCCACTTTCTTATAGACACGCTCGGGCACTGCGCGGGCGTAGGTATCGAGATAGTCGTAACGTACTGTCTTCAGGAAGGACTCGAATTCGGTCTCCAGGCCCGTTTCCTCCTCTACCTCTCGCAGAGCTGCGGTCAGAGGTTCCTCTGAAGGGTAGAGTCGTCCTTTGGGCAGTTGCCAGCGCCGGCATTCCTTGTCGGTGGCGATCAGTGCGACCTGGACCAATCTGGTGGCGCTGGCCTGAAGCAGGCGATAGGCAACACCGCCTGCAGAATGTATGTGGCGAACCGTATAGTCATTCGGTTGCTCTGTGCCGTTCACACGCTGACCGGCAGGCCGTTCAAGACTACCTTGACCATTGTGCCCCGGAAATCTTTTTTCTGCTTGTCCATCGTCACTTTGAGACTTCATCAACACTTTTCCAATGAAAGGTGAACCAGACTCGTCAAGTAAGCGGGCCGTCAGAGTAGCAGTCCACAGGACCGGCGCCGGCGTCGTACCAAAGGATTCGAATTGTCAGCCCGTTCTGCGCACATTTGGAGGGTTCGCCGGCAGGCCGCCTTCGGCGATGCTTGCAGCCAGTCCGCGGGCTACCTGCTCCCAGTTGTCGGGCGGAAATTGTACAAGCTGACGCGGCAGGAGAGAAGGCGTTGTAAAGGTCAGCGCGCCCACCAGCTCGGCCTGCGGCCACACGGTGCGGGCGCGTGCCAGAACGACGTGAATCTCCATCCATTTGGAAATCAGCACGAGCCATTGGGCCAGGGATTCGCCTGCGCCGACTGCGGGCATCGCAACCGGGGCTTCGGCAACGAATCGAAATGCGATGCCTCCGTCCTGGTCAATCCACAGACGATGCGGGATCACTGGCCCGGGTGACACTTGAGCAGTGGTCCAACGCGCAAAATGGTTGTGCAGATTCGAGATAAGCGGCGGGTTCAGCCACGCCACGGCCGTAGCGATTGGTCGGCTATGTGGAGGATGGGTGGGAGATGTCTTCAGCGAACTATCGTCGTCGTACCAGTACCACATGGCTATGGCATGCGCCCTGTTTCTCGAGTGGGACGATACGTCCTCCCGACACGGAGTTGCGCTACCTTGGTGGCCGCTAAGGGCCGCACTGGGTCGGACATCTCGGTTCGGGACTCGCCCACGATGGCTGCCCTGTTAAATGCGAATCGTGCTCGAGAGTCGAGCGTTCCCTTGTCATTTGGAAGCATGAATTGGCACGAATCATATCACAGCCGCAGGAATTTCGCAGACTGACTGGTCTGAGAAAAAGAGTCCCATAATCCATCTGCCGAATGCTGACTCTGAATACCTGGCCCGAAACGGAGACTTCGCTTTCCCGTTCTATGCCGAAGGCATTTGGGTCCGCCGGTAGACAGCGAAGCTACGCACGAGAAGGGGTTTCTGCCATGCATATGAAACTGTTAAGAGTTGGAGACGTGTTTGTCTTAAGGTATGATTCAGCCGCTGTGCAAGAGAATCGCAGGTCCGAACAGAGGAGGAAAGAATTCTGGAAGTGACTCGTCCACGACGAACGAAGAGGCGGCCGCAAGCCATCGCTCCACCGCAGTTGGTGCAGTCCACTGCCGAGTTTGGGCAGTTTCTGCGGCATGTTTCCGGTCAGCCCTGGCTGGCGCTTGATACAGAGAGCGACAGCCTCTTTCGCTATGCACCTCGGGTCTGTCTCATTCAGATTACGGCTCCGGCGGCAGCGGCAGGGACACAATCGTTGCCTGAACCGGCTAATGTTGTCGACTTTCTGATCGATCCCTTGCGGCTGCCGAAACTTTCCGGCCTGGGAGAGCTCCTTGCAGACGGCACCACTGAAGTCATTCTCCATGCGGCCGAAAACGACATTCTGACGCTGCAGAGGGACTTTGACTTCCGGCTGCGGAAGATCTACGACACGCAGCTGGCTGCCCGGATCCTGGGGAGGCAGGGCATCGGACTGGCCAAAGTGCTGCACGAAGAGTTCGGGGTCGTCAGCGACAAGAAAATGCAGCGTACGAATTGGGGTCAGCGGCCATTGACCCAGCAGCAGTTAACCTACGCGCAGATCGATACCCACTACTTGCCTGCCCTGCGCGCCCGCCAGATCAGGAGCTTGGAGGAGACTGGACGCCGGGAAGAAGCGCAGGCCGCGTTTCGGATGCTGGAAACGATCAGTTTCAGACCGCCGGAGCCGCGCACTCTCTGGCAGATGAAGCAGATCCGTTCAGTTGAAGAGAGGGACCTGGGCGTCTTGCAGGCAGTATGGGAATGGCGAGAGAGCTTTGCCGAGCAGGTGAACAGGCCGCCATTCAAGGTCTTGGGAGAGAATGCGCTGGTCTATCTTTCCCAGAAGCGGCCGCGTACCCTGGCGTCGCTCAGGGCTGTCCCAGGGTTGAGTGAGCGGCAGGCCAGATGGTTTGGGAGGGAGCTGTTGGCGGCTGTCCGTGAAGGTGAGCAACTGCCGGCGCCCCAGCGCCCTGCTTCGGTTCGGAAGCCGGATCCTGCTCTCACCGCAGCAGCGAAGAAGCGCTATGAGGCCTTGCGACAGTGGCGGACAAAAACTGCGGCAGCGCGCGGCGTCGATCCCGATATCGTCTTCAGCAATGAGACTTTGCAGCAGATTTCTGCTTGCCGGCCTGCAACACTGGCCGAGCTAGAGAAGATTCCTTCGGTGGGGAGGTGGAAGGCGCAAACCTACGGGGCAAAGGTATTCAGTCTTCTCAGGAACGGTCACGAATCTTGACTGGCGAAGTGACCATTTCACGCGCTGAATCAACTGAGGTGGTTTCAACCTTTGAGGGCAGATACAGGTGAGGGCAGATTCAGGGCCAGCCAATTGCCAAGTGTATTTCACGCCGGTTGAAGCGCAAGCGGATTGGGTAGCTCGTCCGTGCCGACATTTCCTTCGAAAACTTCGACGAACTCTTCCTCTTCCAACGTTTCGCGTTCCAGCAGGGCCTCTGCTACCGCGTCCAAGCGCAAGCGATGAATTCTGAGAATGTTTCGCACACGGTCGTGCTGTTCATTCACGATTTTCTGCACTTCGCTGTCTAACGCCTCCGCGACCTCTTCGCTGTAATCGCGTTGCTCGGTCAGTTCCCTTCCCAGGAACGGGTTTTCCTCCTGGCTTCCTATCTGGAGGGGTCCCATTCTGTCACTCATTCCATACTTCATTACCATGGCCCGCGCCATTCGCGTGATCTGTTGAATGTCGTCGCTGGCTCCGTTTGAAATGTCTCCGAAGACAATTTCCTCAGCCACACGCCCACCGAGCCCCACCGCGATGCGGTCAACGAAGTAGGAACGCGGCAACAGATAGCGATCACGTTCGGGCACAGTCAGAGTGACGCCGCCCGACATTCCGCGGGGTATAATTGATACTTTTCGCAGCGGGTCTGCATCTCTTACTACATGTGCAATGATGGCGTGGCCGGATTCATGGTAAGCCACGACGCGTCGCTCTCGGTCTGTAATGAGCCGGCTGCGGCGTTCGGGCCCGCCCATCGCGATCCGCTCAATCGATTCCTGCATCTCCGTCATGGCAATGGTGCGCCGGTTTCGCCGTGCGGCCAGAATCGCGGCTTCATTGACCAGATTCTCCAGGTCTGCGCCCACAAAGCCGGGCGTCTGACGGGCAATCAGGTCCAGGTTTACGTTCGGATCGAGGGGCTTTCCCTTGACGTGAACGTCAAGAATGGCCCGCCGGCCCTCAAGGTCGGGCCGGTCCATGGTAACACGCCGATCAAAGCGGCCGGGGCGCAGCAGGGCAGGATCGAGGATATCCGGGCGGTTGGTAGCTGCAACCAGAATGACGTTGGTATCCGTCCCGAATCCGTCCATCTCCACGAGGATCTGATTCAGAGTCTGCTCGCGCTCATCGTGGGAGCCGCCCAGGCCTGTGCCGCGATAGCGCCCGACGGCGTCGATCTCGTCGATGAAGACGATGCAGGGGCTGTTGCGCTTTGCCTGCTCAAACAGATCGCGCACGCGGCTGGCGCCAACGCCTACGAACATTTCGACGAATTCGGAGCCGCTTATGCTGAAGAAGGGCACTCCGGCTTCGCCCGAGACTGCCTTGGCCATCAACGTCTTACCCGTGCCGGGGGGGCCGACCAGCAGTACACCCTTTGGGATGCGGGCGCCAAGCGCAACGAATTTCTGCGGCTCTTTCAGGAACTCAACGATCTCCTCCAGCTCCTGTTTTGCCTCATCGGCGCCGGCCACGTCGCTGAAGGTGACGGTAGGCCGGTCCCCCACAAACATACGCGCTTTACTCTTTCCAAATGAAAGAGCCTGATTGTTGCCGCTCTGGCTTTGACGGAAGAGGAACAGAAAGAGGCCGGCGATCAGAATCAGAGGCAGCAGGTTAATGATCAGAGCAAACCAGTTGCCGGAATTTGAAGGCGGCTGGACGTTAATCTCGACCTGGGCCAGCCTTTCCTGGGAGACGCCCATGCCTTCCAATGTTCGGGTCAAAGCGACGCCCTCTTCCTTGCGGCTGGCCAGAGGCTGATCGCTGCCCTGCGAAAAGAGCTGCAACCTTTCTCCGCGGACGTCTATACGGGCAACTTCGCCGCGTTCTATCTGTCTGGCGACATCGCTCAGGCTGACGCTTTGGGGCCTTTCATTGGGGCCGTAAACATTCAGGAACAGGGCGGCGGCAGCCACCAGTATCAGGAGATAGACAAAGGCGTTTCGAGTCCAGTTTCCGCTCACAAAGTCTCCTCAGCAATCAGATTCCAATGCAGTGGGAGTATATCACAGAGGCTCCCTATTCATGAAGTATCGCCAATTGGATGAGCCTCGACTGTGTGCCGGATTCCTATCTGAACTTCAACGCAGACGAGCAGCGATCTCACTGTGAAGTCAGACCCGGTTTCGGGCAGTTAACGGTTACAGTTTTCGACGTACCGTTACAGACGGAGGTCAAGCGGGCATTTCGCCCAGAGACCTCTCGTCTTGACTGACGTATTCGGCGACCGGGCTTTCCACACGGCCGTAGCCGCTCCAAATTTTGAATCCCAGAAGTGCAAGCAGCTCCGGAGTCGCGTCTGCCAGCATCTCGGGGCGGGAGCCTATCGTGAAGTTCTCCTGTGGACGGAACTGCGGTCCGCAGAAGGTGGTGAGCAGCCCGTAACGATTTCCCGAACTGACATTCGCGCCGGTTCCGTGCCAAAGCCTGCCATCGAAAACCATAGCGGTGCCTGCTGCTCCCTCTGCCGCCAGAATTTCCCCTTCGCCGTCATTTGCCCGCGGGGGACGGCCCCGAAGGTGGCTGCCGGGTACGAAGCGGGTGCCGCCATTTTCCGCACTGAAATCATTCAGCATCCACATTACGTTTACGCATACACAAGGCGCGATCATCTCCGGCGCCCCTTCTCCCCTCAGATTGGGGCGCTCGCGAGTGATAGAACCAACTGGCAGCGGTGAAGGCTCACGGTCAACGGGGTGGGGCATCCACCATTGATCGGTATGCAGGTTCATGGCAACGCCGCCCGGCTTGGCGATGTTGGCCGAGTAACTGGACAACAGGTATTCTTCGCCCAGTACATGGTCGACAACGGCGCGCACGTTTTCAGTGAAGAGTATCTGACGGAAGATCCGGCCTTTGTTTACCAGCATCCACACACGCTGATTCACGCCGCCTGCCGCGGCCGTATAGGCCTTTTGTTTGGGGCGTCCCTTTCCGTCCGTAAAGGCGCCCCACTGCTGTTTCGGGCCGCCGTCTTCAAAGGCCGCACCGTGTTCCAGTTCCGCGGCCGCCTGTTCCTTCAGCCTCTCCAAGGCGGCGCCCACGACCTCCGGTTCAAGCGCATTTGCTATCAGGCAGTAGCCATATTCGAGTATGTCGGACTTCGCCTGTTCCACGTCGCTTGTTGCTCTGGGCAGAAGAAGGGTGGATTGCATTAGATACCTCCAGAAAGGACTGTTTCCGGTACTCTAATTCATTTTCGCCGGTACGGCAACGCTATTGGACCGCAGGGCGTACGCATCTAATCTGGTCTGCCAACATCGCCGAAGTTAGCCAGAGGGTCCACACAGGGCAGGCACAAGGCCTGCCCCTACCGGAACTTTGTGACGAGTAGCGCAGACGTCGCCTGTTCGCACCGCGAGGGCAGGCACAAGGCCTGCCCCTACCGTAGTTTGAGGGGGAAGGTGGAGAGT
>VXMH01000005.1:0-24173 GCA_009841235.1 Caldilineaceae bacterium SB0661_bin_32
CGCCGCCAAAACGCGCCCAATGACCCGCCCCTCTCTCCCCATCCCACGCCACAGAGCCAGCAGCGCATCCACATCCTCCGGCGCAGCCGCCGCCAGCAGCCCCCCCGACGCGATCGTGCCCAGCGGGTCAAGCCCGAACGCCGCGCACGCCGCCGCACTCAACCGCGTCACCGGCACAGCCGCCAGCTCCACCTCCAGCCCGCAGCCCGAAGCGTCGGCCAGCTCCCACAATCCGCTCGCCACGCCCCCCTCCGTCGGGTCGTGCATCGCCGTCACCAGCTCCGCTTCCGCCGCCGCCAGCGCCGGCCCCAGCACGCTGATCCCCGGCTCGTACAGATAGTTGGCCGCCGCCTCCACCTCCGCCCCGGACCAGCCCTGCTCCAGCAACGCCTCTCCCATCTCCCGTGCGATGATCGACGTTCCCTCTACTGCCGCGCTCCCCACCAGCAGGACAACGTCGCCGGGCCGGCACCCGCCCGTCCGCACCACCTTGCCCCTCGCAACCTCCCCCAACAGCGTACCGGCCACCACCGGCTGATTCACCGCAGCCGTAATCTCCGTATGCCCGCCGGCAACCACGATCTCCAGCGCGCGGCAGGCAGCTCCCAGCTGTTCACATATCCCCCGCACATCCTCCTCCGTCGTACCTTCAGGCAGCAGCACCGTCGGCAGATAGAAGCGCGGCCGCGCCCCGCACACCGCCAGGTCGTTCGCACAGACATTGACCGCGTAATACCCGATCTCTTCGGTGGCAAAAGTGATTGGATCGCTCTTGGCCGCCAGCAGCCTGTCGGCGCCCTCCTGTTGTGACAGAACACCCGGCCCGCAGGTGGAGGGCGCTCCTTCCTCCGAACGCCTGCCAAGTTCAATGATCGCCGCATCCTCGCCAACGCTCGGGCCAAGAACCAGGTCCGGGTCACTGATCGGCAATGTTGAGATTAGCTGTGCCAGCAGATCCGCCGGCAGCTTCCCGGTTGGAAGAGAGGGAGGGGTCGTAGACATTTCGGTCTCCTGCTTGTCGCAACTGGAACTGGCTGCTGCTGGCTGCCTTAGGGCAATCGCCCCTGCCATGCAGTCGCAATTTTCGAGAGCATGTCGGTACTGTGCTATCATGACACCACTGAACCAGGGGCTGGCCATGGATCAGTTGCACCGCCGTGCACAGCCCATCCCTCTAACGGGGCGCGGTCTGGCTCACAGTCCAGGCTGACGTCGCAACCGGATGTTACAGCCACAGAACTACCCGCGGTTCATCGGGAAGGCCCTCCTTCTGGAACCCGACCCATTCGTAGAAATGGTCGACGACGACAATCCCTGGATTGAGGGACTATTCCTGTGCGCCTGTATCGGTGTTCTCGTCGCAGTCGCACAGCTCCTTGGCAGCCTCCTCCTGACCGCCTCGCTGCCGCCCTCGGATGCCCTCCTGAACTCGGTTCTGCAAACCCTGCGCCAGGGTACCGCCGGCGGCGAAATCCTGTTCGAGATAGAACGCGCCCTGCGCCGCGCCTGGCCTCTCCTCCTGGCCTACAGCGGGTATGACAGCGTCAGTTTCCGCCTCCTGTCGCTGGCAACGACTCCCCTCGGCCTGATCTGCCAGTGGCTCCTGTTTGGTCTCTCTAGCCACCTCCTTGCCCGTGCGGCCGGCGGCCAGGGCTCTCTCGGCCAGACCTTGGGCGCCGTCGCCCTCAGCAACGCCCCTCGCCTTCTCTACCTCTTTACCGCCATTCCGTTCGTCTCCGTCGCCGCCGTCCTGGTCCACGTCTGGAGCGTTCTGATCGCATTTCGCGGGCTGGAAGTGGCCCACGAACTCTCTCCCCGCCCCGCGGCCCTGGTGGCAATCGGCGCCTGGCTGCTGCTTCTTCTTGTCAGCGCCCTTGCCGCCGTTGCTTTCGGCGCGCTGCTCGTCATCTCCGGGGGCAACCTGTGAATCTGCACAACTGGCTGCCTTCGCCTCAGAAGATGAGCGACGCCGTCCAGTTGCGCGCCTCCGGCTTCACCGAAACAACCATGCGCCAGTCCCTGGGCATGGTCTTTCTTCTCGGACTGCTGGCCGGCTTTATCCCGTTCCTGGCAAATTGGGAGCAGGCCGCATCAGTCGGTACCGCGCTGCCGCTCGCCCGTTTAGGCGCCCAGGGGTCTCTCTTACAGGAAACGCCTTTTGACTATATCTCCACCTATTTCGATCCCATCCAGCTGGGCGAGCTGTTCCAGGTGCTCGCCGGCCTGCCGCAGCCCTTGCCCGGCTGGCTGACCGCCTTCATCAGCGCCTTCGGCGAATGGCTCAATTGGCCGCTGCGCTGGCTCGCCGTCTGGATCGTCTACGGCGCCCTGGTGATGGTCTGCAACAATGTCCTGGGCGCAACCTGCCGCTTGCAGCCGTTCTTCGCTGCCACCGGTTTCGCGGCCGCCCCCCTGCTCCTCATCGGCCTCTCACCCATCCCCTGTCTGGGCCGCGTCTGCAGCGTAATCGGTGTCGTCTGGGCCTTCATCATCTACGCCAGGGCCAATGAAGAAGTGACGGGTCTGCCCCGTCTACGCTCGCTGACCGCCGTCACACTGCCGCTGCTGTTTATTCTGATTGCCACTCTGTCCGCTTTTGCCTTGTTTGCCTTAGTCATCTATCTATTCGCCGCCGGCTTCTGAACTTCATTCCCTAATGGCCGCAGGAAATTCTGTTCCCGATAGTCAGTCGCCCGAATCTGCCCGGCATCGGGGCAGCCGTCAGTAGCCGGAAACTCACGAGAGGAGTCGTTATGTACCCCCAAAGTGAAATTCTCTTCCCTCATCGGGCCATCAGACCGCTGAGCCGGGAACGCGGCGCGGACTGGCAGGAGCTGGTCAATCAAGTTGCAAGTCAGCGCGATGGGAACGAGGACACACTTGCCTTCTCTCTCATGATGATTCGTCTGTGCGACTGCCTGAACTGTGACCAGAGCAGCTACAAGGCCTCCCTTGGCTGTGTAACCTGCGCACGGCGCGTCGTCGGCGCCCAGAAGGGCTCCGATCTGAAACTTCGCCAGACCTTCGAGCAAACGCGCCGGGAAATCAGACAGCGGTTGGTTCCCAGGCCCAGCTGACAAACTGAACACTGTCTGGATGGCCGGAAACCCCTTCTGCCCTGGCAGAGGGCAAAGATCTTGCGCCCCAGGAAACTGCAAAGGCGCGAGCCGCGCAGCTCACGCCTTTTAATTCCTTCGATTGTACCGAGCTCCCTCTGCTGTAACCGGACTGACCCAAACGCCCTTTCGCCAGTCCGCTGTTCCGACAGCTCGTCCGGCTACCGCTCAAATCGTCTTCAATACCTGCTGGGCCAGCACAGACCCTTCTGCCAGCAGCGTCGCCACAGCTTCGTGCGACGAAGCCTCGGCATAGATCCGCAGCAATGGTTCCGTGCCGCTCGGTCGAATCAGCAGCCAGCTGTTATTCGTCAGGATGAACTTCACGCCGTCCCGGTTGTTCACATGAGCAACGCTCGTCCCTGTCAGCGCACTCGGCCGGTTCGCGATCAATCCCTCCACCAGGTCCGCCTTGGGGAACGGTTTCACCGCCCGGTCGTCGCGGCCATAACAGAACCTGCCCATGTAGGGCCGTCCCATCAACTCGTCGATCAGCGCGCCCAGGGGCTTGCGCCGCTTGGCCACCATCTCTGTCAGCAGCAGCCCCATCAGCAACCCGTCCCCTTCCGGAATGTGGCCGAGTATGCTGATGCCCCCGCTCTCTTCTCCGCCCAGGAGCACCGGCTCCTGCAGCATCAGATCGCTGATGTAGTGGAAGCCCACCGGTGTCTCGTGCACGTGCAGCCCGTAGTGTGCCCCCAGCCGGTTAAGCATCTGCGTTGTGCTGACCGTCTTGGCGATGCTTCCCCGCAGCGACCGGTCCTGAATCAGATAGTCGACCAGCAGCGCCATAATCTGATGCGGGTCGATAAAGCGTCCGTCCGGGTCGATGGCCCCGATTCGGTCGGCGTCGCCGTCGGTCGCCAGCCCCAGGTGATACTTGCCGGTAGCCATCTCCGCCACCAGCGGCTGCAGATGCTGCGCTATCGGTTCCGGGTGAATTCCGTTAAAACCGGGATTCATCTCGTTCCGCAGTTCAGTTACCTGGCACTCGGCTCCCTCCAGCAGCCTCCGCAGGTAAATCCGTCCCGCCCCGTACATCGCATCGACCGCGACCGACAGCCCAGACCGTTCAATCGCATCAAAGTCCACCAGGTTCCGCATCTGCGAACGAAACGCGGGCAACGGGTTGAACCGTTCGATGATGCCGGCTTTCAACGCCTGCTCATACGCCAGCATCCTCGGCTGCTCGCCCCGCCCCTCGCGCAGATGAATGCGCCGCTCTACCTCCTTATGCGTGGCCGCGCTGGCAGAACCACCGTACGACGCCTTCAATTTGATTCCGTTGTAGCGCGGCGGATTGTGGCTCGCCGTGATCATCACCCCGCCGTCAGCCCACTTGTCCACGATCGCATAGGAGATCATCGGCGTCGGCGCATCGGCCTGGCTCAACCAGACCCGGATGCCGTTTCCGGCCAGTACCTCCGCCACCGCGACCGCGTAGCGATCACTCAAGAATCGCGTGTCGAATCCCACGACCAGCGACGGCTGCAAACGCGGCAGACCCCGGAACTGGTCGTTCGTGACGTCCGCGATCGCCTGCGCGACCTTTCGCACGTTTTCAAAAGTGAAATCTTCGCTGATTACGGCCCGCCAGCCATCCGTCCCGAATTTGATCGACAACTCTCATCCTCCGCGGCACTGCGAGTCCGGCGAGAACGCTCTCCCGCCTCTTGCTCCAACGCTTCTACTGTTCGAAATACTGGGCGCGCTTCCGCTTCAGAAACTCGATGCTTTCACGCATCTCTTCCATGCCGTTAATGCCGTCCTCAATACTGACCCAGCCCTCGAATCCCTGGTCTCGCAGGATCGAAAAAATGGTGTCATAGTCGTTGCTTCCCTGCCCGGTTATGCCGTGCTGCATCTTATCAGGATACCCGATCAGGCCGTTGGGCAGGAGCACCTCTTCCAGCGTCGTTCCCTCATCCAGGTAACGGTCGCTGGCGTGCATCGTCACCACCCGGTCCGCGACCAGGCGCAAAAGCTCAACCGGATCGTCCCCCGCGACCAGCGCATTCGAAGGGTCATACTGGACGCCGAAATGTGTCCGCTCCGGAATCGCCTTAAGCAACTCTACAAAAGTCTCCATCCTCTGCGCAAATTCCGGGTACTGCCAGTAACCGTCCTTATAGTGGTTCTCAAGCCCAAGGACGACGTCATTCTCCTTTGCAACTGCAATGCACGCTTCGATGCACTCCACCACCCACGCCAGCCCTTGCTCGACGCTAACGCCCGGCCGCCTCTGCCCCGAGAGTACGCGGCAGACCGCGCCAGGACCTCCCAGCCTTCGCGTGATTCCGATCATCACCGCTTCACGCTCGACCGCCCGCTGCCGCGCCCCAGGGTCGGGGTCGGTGAAATCGGGTGAGCAGCACAGCATCGGCATCGCGAATCCGGCCCCCTCGATCGCCTCGCCTATCGAATCGATATAGGCGTCGTCCAGGCTCCAGAAAAATCCCTCGTACATCTCCAACCCCTCCGCGCCGAGCTCGCCCGCCTGCTCGATCCAGTCGAAGACCGACATCGTGCGGTGAAGGGATATATCGTCCAGGTAGCACTTGGGAAACGCTGCGATCTTCATAGGGCTCAATGCGTGGTTGTCACTGTATTCAGTCAATCACACTGTTCACGGATCGGACAAGTACGCACTCTGATTTTGCGCCTATCACATCCGTCCGATTCGTCTACGGTTTCAAAATGATCTTGACGAGGTCGGTCTCTCCGGCGGCCAGGCTGCGAAATATCTCTGGCCCTTCTTCCAGCGAGGCAACCCTTTCTACCAGCGGGTCCACATTCAGCCGGCCGGAGGAAAGGGCTTCGATTGCCGCGCCGAAATCAGTCTCGTCAAAGCCATAGGAGCCCCGCACGCTCATCTCACGCGTGACGATGCTTTGCATGTCTACCTCGATCATCGGAGCATTGTTTCCGATCCAGGTTACGTTGCCCCCGTTGCGCGTGGCTTCAACCGACAGCTGCGCCGTCGGGCTGATCCCCACAGCCTCAAATGCCGCGTCGACGCCGCCGTCCGTCATCTCCCGGATCGTCGCGGCCGCGTCTGCTTCGTCTACGTTGATGACGGCGTCTGCACCCAGCTCCTCGGCCAGTTCAAGCCTGTGAACGGACTGATCGACGACGATGACGGTTCCCGCCCCTTTCAAACGCGCTGCCAGCATCGTCAACAGACCGATGGGGCCGGCGCCAACGACCGCGACCTTCTGCATGGGGTTAATGGGCGTAATGCGGGCGGCATGCAATGTTACCGCCATCGGTTCGCACAGAGCGGCCCGTTGCCAGCTTAGATCGGCGGGTTTGGGAAACAGTTGCGCCTTTCGCACGGCAACGCGTTGCGCATAGGCGCCGTGCTCGTTCATGCCCGTCAGCCGCCTGTCGGGAGACAGGTTGATCGGATACGGATCTGCGCCCGCTGCAACCGTATAGAGCGGCATCACCACGACACCGTCGCCCGTTGCGAAGCCCTCCACGTCCGGCCCCAGCGCGCCGATCGTGCCCGCGAACTCATGGCCCATAACAATGCCTGGCGTGCGGCGGCCGCTCTTGCCCGTGAACCCGTGAACGTCCGAGCCGCAGATACCCACGGCCTCGACCTCAACAACCACTTTTCCGGCAGACGGCGTAGGTTCGTCCAGCTCCTCCACCGGCATATTCCAGGGGCCGCGGAACATCAATGCTTTCATAAGGGCGTATCCTTTTCAGAGACTGGCAAGTAAGAGGGCTCCCTTTCGGCCCGTTGCCGGCAGCTTGAACTCCTGCAACAGCGACGGACAATCCGCCTGCGAGCGCCGCGTCGTCAAAAGTATGGGCCGACCACACTCTGGGCGCGCGGTTTCATCGGCGAGCAGCGCCCTGCAGACCGACTGAAGCCGGGCCACCAGGTCTTTCAGCGTGGTTGGACTGCCAGGTAATCTTCTCGCCTGCAATCAGTGTCGATGAGGTCCGTGTCGGTCTCTGCATCTTGGCACGCCATTCCCGTTTTGTCAATGCCGCCTGCCAGGGCAGTCGCATCTTATCGCGTTATTCTCTTGGGCGGCTGCCCGAAACGCACGGCTAGACCGTGCCCTCGCCCTCGCACCCCCATCTAGACCGTGCCCTCGCCCTCGCACCCCATCTACACCGTTCTCTCCACCTTCCCCCTCAAACTACGGTAGGGGCAGGCCTTGTGCCTGCCCTCCCTCCTCGCCTTTGTCCCCGCCCCGCACGAACCCTGCAATGTGGCAACGCATTTATCCATTGCGCCCTCTGCGGGTATGATAGATAAATCCGCCTGAACTGCTGAAGAGCCGGGCCGGAATCTCGCGCCCCGCTCGCGAAAAGGTCCATTGCGTGGAAAGTACCCCCATTCCAATCCTCCGTCGGATTGGCATACGAAGAAAAAACGTTACCGAAGGCGAACCGGTTCCTGCCACAGGGCCTGCTCTGCCCTCTCAGCAGGCTTGGATGATTCTCTATGCGTTGATGATCCCATCGACGATCATGCCTCTCAGCTCTTCCATGAGCCGGGTGGCCCTCCCCGTCCTGCGCGACTCGTTCGCTATGAGCGCCGATGTCGTCGCCTGGACCTCCAGCGCATTCACCTTGCCCTACATGATCCTGATGCCCGTCTACGGCCGCCTCAGCGACGGCGTAGGTCGCCGCCGTCTCATCCTGGCCGGTATCGCAATCTTCTCCGCCGGCTCGGCAATGGCCTTCTTCGCGACCAATCTGACATGGCTCATGATTGGCCGCGCCGTCCAGGGGTTCGGCATCGCCGGCATTATGCCCCTCGGCATGGCCTTCATCGCCACCATCTTCCGCGAAGGAGAAAGAGGCAAAGCGCTGGGCACTTGGGGTTCGATCGGACCGCTGACCGCTGCCATTGGCCCATTCTTCGCCGGGTTCCTGGTCGACGCCTGGGGCTGGCGGGCTGCCTTCGGACCGGCGGTTCTGCTCGGCCTCCTGGGTCTGTTCGCTGTAAAACTCTGGGTTCCCGCCGGCCTCAGCAATGTCCGGCCGCGCTTCTGGCGCACCTTCGACTGGGTCGGCGTCCTTCTGCTGGCCGGCGCCCTTACCATGGGGCTTTTCTATCTCTCCAGCCGTCCCATCACCGGCGTGGCCCCATTGCGGGACTGGCGCCTGTTGGGCGCATTGCTCCTCTGTTTCATCGCTTTCCTCGTCTGGGAGAAGCGTCGCCCCGATCCCTTCGTCAATCTGAATCTCTTTCGCTACCGCAACTTCAGCTCAGCCTCCCTCTGCGCCTCCATGCGCATGTTCGTTATGGGCGGCTCCAGCTTTCTCATTCCGCTCTATCTCGTCGATATCCACGACCTCAGTCCTGGATACCTCGGCCTGATCCTGACCATCAACCCCGGCGCCATGACGGTGATGGTGCGCTTCGGCGGCCTCGCAGCCGACCGCTGGGGCAGCCGCTGGCCGGTTCTCTTCGGCCTGAGCGGACAGGCGCTTGCCGTCTTCTGCTTCTCTCAACTCTCTGCCGATTCCCATATTGGCTTGGCCCTTGCCCTGCTGGCACTCCAGGGTCTCAGCGTTGGCACGATGCTCGCCGCCCTTCACCAGGCCGCCATGTCCGAAACCGATGAGGAGGAGATGGGGACGGCCGCCGGCGTCTATAGTATGATTCGCTTCGTGGGCGTCGCCATCGGCACCGCGCTGGCCGGCGTTCTCTTGTACAACGCCCTCGAGCGCGGCCTGCCCGTCATCGAGGCCTATCAACAGGTCTTTCTGATTATTGCCCTGGCCGGCCTTGTAGGTATCACCACCAGCCTGGGGCTGCGCACCCGAAAACAGGCAGAGGGGAATCCATAATCCGCCGCACACCAGGCACTCGTCAGGAGTTAACCATGTTCCCGAACTTCAGCCCCGGACCTCTGGGCATCAACGTGCCCTTCAGTGAAGCCGTCCAGCTGGCCGTCCGCTACGGATTTGGCGGTCTCGATGTGTCGATCGCCGAACTTCAGCAAATCGCAGCCGCACAGGGCGTCGACGCAATCGGCGAACAGATGGCCCGCAATGGCCTGCAGTTCGGTATATGGACCTTTCCCTTCCCCTACCGCGCCGACGAGGATAGCTGGCGGCAAGGCCTGGCCGGACTCCCCGCCCAGGCCGAACTGGCCGGATCTCTCGGAGCCGTCCGTACATCCACCTTTATCGCGCCCGCCGATGACGAGCGCCCTTGGGAAGAGAACTACGAATTCCACCTCGTTCGTCTGCGTCCGGTCGCCCAAATCCTGGCCGATCACGGCATCCGTTTCGGGCTGGAATGGGTCGGCCCCAAAACCTTGCGTGACGAGAAAAAATTCGACTTCATCCACACCATGAAAGGTGCGCAGCAGCTGGCTGCAGATCTCGGTACAGGCGAAGTCGGCCTTCTCGTCGACATCTTTCACCTCTTCACCAGTCATACCGATGTTGCGGAAGTGCGCAACCTCACCAACGAGCAGGTCGTGAACGTCCACGTCAACGATGCCGTCGCCGGGCGCAGCGCACACGAGCAGATCGACTTCGAGCGCACGTTGCCGGCTGAAACCGGCCTCACCGACATCGCCGGCTTCCTGCAGGCCCTCGACGCCATCGGCTACGACGGCCCGGTCACGGTCGAGCCCTTCAACCAGCGCATCCGCGACCTCGCGCCCGCAGACGCCGCCCAGGCCGCAGCCAGTTCTCTGCAACGCTCCTGGCAGCTGGCCGGCCTCAGTCGATAAACTGTTTGTAGGGGCAGCCCTTGTGGCTGCCCTCGGGCCGCTGAAAAAACGCCGGCCCCCCGTAGGAGCAAGCCTATGTAGTTGCTCCGGAACTCGCGTCGGGCTACACTAAAGACAATGGGCCTTTGGAACTGTCAACGAGCCCTATTCAAACCTGAATATACCGCCGCCTCGTTATCTCCCAACGGAGGAGCCGATGCTCGCCAGAGTGCGAAGCTGTGCAATTGTAGGATTGGATGCCGAACAGATCGAAGTCGAAGTCGATATCACCAACGGACTGGAGCGGCTGACCGTCGTTGGCCTGCCCAGCGCCGCAGTACGCGAAAGCGGCGAACGCGTTCGTTCCGCAATCGCCAACAGCGGTTTCCACTTTCCCCAACATCGCCTGACAGTCAACCTGGCTCCCGCCGACCTTCGTAAAGAAGGCCCCGCTTACGACCTGCCCATCGCTCTCGGCATCATGGCCGCCACCCGCCAGGTGATGGCCGAAATGGACGACGCCCTGGTCGTCGGCGAACTGAGTCTGGACGGCTCCGTGCGTCACGTCAACGGCGCCCTCTCAATGGCGGCAATGGCGCAAAAGGCCGGCTTCCGGCGCCTGTTCGTGCCCAAACTGAACGCATCCGAAGCCGCTCTCGTCGAAGGAATCGACGTCTTCCCGGTCGGGCATCTCAACGACATCGTGGCCCATCTGTCAGGGCAGGAGGAGATACCTCCCCAGAGCGCGACCGCCTTCGACGCCGGAGAGGAGGTAGTCTACGCAGTCGATTTTCAAGACGTTCGCGGGCAGGAGCACGCCAAGCGCGCCTTTGAGATCGCCTGTGCCGGCAGTCACAATGTCCGCCTGGTTGGCCCGCCGGGCAGCGGCAAAACACTCATGGCCCGTGCCCTGCCCTCGGTCCTGCCGGCGGCCACCCTGTCCGAGTCCCTTGAGATCACCCGCATCTATTCCGTCGCCGGCGAGCTCGACGGCGCCGGCCCGCTGATCCGCGCCCGTCCATTCCGCGCGCCGCACCATACCATCAGCCACGCCGGCCTGGTTGGCGGCGGTACCATGCCCCGTCCCGGTGAGATCAGCCTCGCCCACCGCGGCGTCCTCTTCCTCGACGAGCTGCCGGAGTTCGGCTCCAAAAACCTTGAGAGCCTCCGCCAGCCCCTCGAAGACAAAATCGTTACCATCAGCCGCGCCTCAGGCACCCTCTCCTTCCCGGCTAACTTTATGTTCGTGGCCGCCATGAACCCCTGTCCCTGCGGCTTTTACGGAGACGAGCGCAAGCCCTGCTCCTGCTCCATGTCTGCCGTTCAACGCTACCAGGGCCGCATCAGCGGCCCCTTGCTCGACCGCATCGACCTGCACGTCGACGTCGCCCGCGTTCCCTTCCAGAAGCTTTCCGGCCTCGATGCCGGAGAGCCCTCTGCCCACGTCCGCAGCCGTGTCGAACAGGCGCGCCTCCGTCAGCAGACCCGCTTCGCCCAGCAGAACAAGGCCCACATCGTCGTCAACGGCGACATGGGTCCGGCCGAGGTCCAGCGCTACTGTCAACTGAAAGAGAACGGCAAAAACCTCATGCAGGCCGCCGTCCGCCAGATGGACCTCAGCGCCCGCGCCTATCACCGCGTCCTCAAACTGGCCCGCACCATCGCCGACCTCGCCGGAGAAGAGGAAATCGACACCCCCCATCTGGCCGAAGCCTTACAATACCGACCGCGCTTCATGGCCTAGCAGCGGCCCCCTGCAAAAAGCGCGCCCATGCTCACCGCACCTTCCCCCTTCCCCCTCAAACTACGGTAGGGGCAGGCCTTGTGCCTGCCCTCGCACACCCAGCCACTCCGCCTCCGACCACTAACCACTGCAGTTCCGCGCATCCGGCGGCGACCAACTTCGCGCACGGGAGGATAGGTGGCGCGTGTACGGCTGCATTAACGGTTTTCTTCAACATAACCGGAAACTGCCCCCATATTGACGGCAGCCTTTCTGGCGGAGATTATCGACAGGCGAAAACTATGACCGAAGAAGCTGTTTCTACCAGCCCCAGCCGCTGCGCGCGCCGCAGACGGTCCGGGTCGACATCCGCGCGCCGGAACGGGAGTCCGAGGGACTGTTGGGGGGATTGGGGGTGATGCGGGTCCACACACCGCCAAGAGAACGGATTAGACTAATTCAATCGTTTATGGCAAATTGTTCATCTATTGAAAGAGAGGCGGACAGGAATGTATGGGACGCGAGAGTACCCTACCTCTGGCACACCCCCATCGGACATCCCGGCGCGCCTGGACGAGCTCCGAGCGCTGCAAGATGGATGGTATGACGGCTACGGAAGCGCACCGAGTTCGCAGGGGCTGGACTGGCTGCGGCAACACGCGGCGCACAATCTTGGCGATTCCCCCGCCCCGTACATTTACCCGACGCCCGAAGGGGGCGTGCAGTTTGAGTGGGATATCGGCTCCTTCAGACCCAGTGTAGAGATCGATTTGGAAACACGCGTCGGCGAATGGCATTGTTTGGGTTTGGACGCGGACGAAGCGCACGAACGTGAGTTGCAGTTGGAGCGCCCTCAAGATTGGCAATGGCTTGCAGAGCAGTTGCTTCTGTTGCAGGGCCGGGCAACGTGAACCGCGATGCCCTCCTTTTTCGACAGATCCACCCCAGCTTCTTTGTCGGGGGACGCGTCAGCTCGCAGGCATTCAAGCCTTTCCCCAAAGACGATAACCGACTCTCGGTTTATGACGGCGACCAGATAACCGCTGAAGACGCGTGGCGCCACTACATCTACGCGCTGAAAAACGCGTCCACAGGGGTCATGGCCGTTACGGTAGCCGAGTGTCACGACCAGGATCTACGCCCCGAGCACGACCCCGATCCATTCCCCGAGCACGCTGTCATTGACTTTAGCGGCCTAAGCAAGCGCGACATAAAAAGCGCGGCAAAAAAACTTGCAGAGTGCGCCAACAAACGCGGCTGGCAATATGGACCGGTCGATTAGCCTCCCACTCTACCCAGCCTACAAGCTCCCCACCAGTCTCATCGCCCGCGTCGTCACCGGCAAGCTCGACGTGCGCGCCGCGGCCGAACGGACCGGCGCGGAACCATCTTGACAGCAAGGATATACTATGAAGACCGCAGATCACGCCGCGTCTCGACGCGGACCTCATTGCATGGTTCAAGGCTCGCGCCGAGGGCGGCCGCGGCTGCCAGACCGACATCAACCGCGCTCTGCGCCGGCACGTTGAGCGCTGTGAAAGAGAGATGACCAGATGACAGACTGGGAACTGTGCAAGGCTGTCGAGCGGAACCCGGGTAAACTCGGAGGGGCCTGGGTGTTTCAAGGCACGCGTGTACCTGTGTCCGCCCTGTTTGAGAATCTTCGTGACGGCGCCACCGTTGAGCAGTTTCTGGAATGGTTTCCCGGCGTTGAGAAGTGGATGGTCGAAGCTGCACTGGAGCACGAAGTGAAAGCCTTGACAGCGTCCACTCATCCATGAAGATCCTGTTTGATCAGGGGGCGCCGGCCCCCCTGCGCCGGCATCTGGTCGGGCATTCGGTGGATACCGCCTATGAACGAGGATGGTCTGACTTGCGTAATGGCGATCTGCTGGCAAGAGCCGAGATAGATGGGTACGAACTACTGATCACTACAGATCAAAACATACGGTACCAGCAGAATCTTTCCGCAAGCCGTTTGGGGATTCTCGTTCTGCTTTCGACTTCGTGGCCGCGTATCCAACTGCGAATTGGGGATATTCAGGCCGTTGTTGATGGAATGCAGCCCGGGGACTATAGGGAAGTTCCCATCTAGTCGAACAACGCGCCATCGCCGCCCACCTCGACAAAACCACCGCCGCCATCGACAACGCCCGGTTTCAAGCCGAGCGCATGGCCGAATACCGCGCCACCCTCATCGCCCGCGTCGTCACCGGCAAGCTCGACGTGCGCACCGCGGCCGAACGGACCGGCACGGAACCAACTTGTTACGCTCTTGCGAGCGACGAAAGAGGAACGGAGATTATATGAAGAGTTCAGGTGACAGACCGACAGCAGATGAAATCGCGGAGATGGCGGACAGCGGTCACGACATTTCACGCTTCTTTACCAATCAGGGAACCATGAAGCAGCCGCTTACAAGCATCAGAGTCGAAATCACGCAGGAGATGTTGCAAGAACTCGATCAATTGGCCGCTGCGTTGCGTATCAGCCGCCAGGCAGCAATCAACGCCTGTCTGCGAAAGGCCCTGGATCAGAATTTCCTGGCCGAACGCGGAGAAAAATGACCACCGACACCCCCTAGGCCGGCCTCGAACGCCTCATCTGCACCGCGCTCACCGGCCACCCCTGCGACCCGGCGCAGGCCGGCTCGCCGCCAATCCCCACGACTACGACCGCGAACACCGTCTCGACCTCTTCTACGGCGCCCCCTCCGCGGACAACGCCGCAGCCAACCGGCTCTACAGGCAGAACCGCTTCAGCGTGACCCGGCAGCTCCACTACAGCCGCGATAACGCCCAGCTCGCGCTCGACCTCTGCCTCTTTATCAACGGGCTGCCGGTCGCCACCTTCGAGCTCAAAAACAGCCTCACCAAACAGACGGCCGCCGACGCCGTCGAACAGTACAAGCGGGACCGCAACCCCAACGAGCCCCTGTTCAGGCTCGGCCGCTGCCTGGCCCACTTCGCCTCTGACCACCGACCACTGCCGTTCCGCCTGCCCTCGCGTAGGCTCTAAGCCTGTTCCTTGAGAATGCCCTTCGTGGACCCTCTGGCTAACTCGGCAATGTTGGCAAACCAGATTAGATGCGATTGCCTTGCCGCGGCCGGGCTGCTGCCAGAGGTTTGCGAGAGTTCACCCCAATTCCGGGCTGCACGCTCTTGTGTATGTTGCTTTGCGGGGGCGCGCGGGACCCTGATGGGGCGTGCGGCTGACGTGCAGCCATTCAATGGGGCCGGGCCTTGCGGCCCGGAAATGGGTCAGACTGGCTTCAGAGTATCTCGCAATGCAGATGCTTCAATGGGGTCTGATCGGCGTGGACCATTGCCTCTGACACTCAGAAAATATGAATTTCAAACGGATCTTCACCAACCTATTGACATTGCGAGAAATATATTGTACGATAGGTAATGTGGTATCGTTAATATGTATTGCAAGATATATGCTTCTATCTCTTAAGAATTTTCTAACTTTGGGAGACTCAGAGCATTCCGACACCGTAATGGTCTAACGCCAGCTACTCGATTGTAGCATATTCTGAGAGGAGAATTGAACGATGAGAATCGATCTTGAGACGCTGAGAGAAGCTGTCGGTGGGACAGCTGCCGCTTTTCGGTGTGCGACCGACTACCAGCCCGCGGGTGGGCCGGGAGACAAGGTGTTTCCTTCTACTTACGAAGGTGGAACTTACGCGACTGAGGAACGTATCGATCCGGACAGCGGAGAGATTCGACAGTGCGTGCTGTTGGATTCTGTTCAGTCACAGGCGAACCGCATGGAGTTGGCACTCCTGGAAGAATACCGCAACGGAAGGTTGGAGTTACCCCTCTTAGTGACGCGATTCGACCAACCTGAGTTGCTTAAGAAATTCACAGTAACCAGTTTAGAGGCCCCGCACCGGATAGCCGACGCCATTTTCCGGGACAGTCTGCTCGATGGGAAGATTTTTCGAAAGTCAGAAAAGGGGACCATTTTGGACAACGCAGAAGTGCGAAATTCAACAGGGCTTTTTGGGTTATGTCCAACCGCTCTCTTATTTGGAATGTGGGATTCTACCGGACCGCGTGGAGGCTTGGGAGCCAAGTTTCAACGGGCAGTAGTATCCGAGATTATCGGATATGACGCTGTCGAAGGTAAGAGAACGTCTAGCCGGGTTGATCCTGCTCAGATCCGTCTGGGAGCAGGACCGTTATATGAGTCTGAATCTGAAAGTGACGACAAACCGCACTGGACCCTACAAAAGAATGGCAGAGGGAAAAAGCTCGGGAAAGATGGAAAGCCTTCGGAAGCGATTCATGGCAACGTCACTCCCAGCATTGAGGACGGCGGATTTACGATTTCGAAAGCCACACAGACTACGGTACTGTCGTTATCCGCCCTGCGCCGCCTTCGATTTCCGTTGAACAGCGCGGCTGACTCGATGCGGGACGTCGATCTTGCTGCGCGCACCGCTTTGGCGGCACTGGGTATCGCGGCCGGCTCGTTGGCGCGCAACGATGGAGACCTCCGCTCCCGCTGCCAGCTATTCGCTACACAGGCGTCGGTCTGGGAGCTTCTTGACCGTCCGGGAGAGACGCCAAAACAGTTCGAGTGCGATTCCGAAACGGCCCTGAGTGTGTTCACCGAGGCGATTTCGGAGGCGAGAGATGCGGGATTGCCCTGGGAAGGGGAGATTGAGTTAACTCCCTCGCCAGAACTGATCGAACTCGTCAGACGCAGCCAGGAATTGGCGAGCGCGTCAGCGGAGGAGGACGCCTGATGTTCGCGATTGGCATCTGCTACCTTAACGGGTGGGCAATGGCCGCAGCGGATGGGGCGAGAAAGGAGCAGGCCGAGTGGCCTCCGCACCCAGACCGCGTTTTCATGGCATTAGCTGCCGCGTGGTTCGAAACGGGGGAAAATCCTGGAGAGGGAGAAGCGCTGCGCTGGCTTGAAACTCTCTCTCCACCCGGCATTGCCTCATCAGGTTACACGACACGCAGATCGGTTGTCAGCTATGTCCCGGTCAACGACACCCGCGTTAGCCGCCAAGCTCCTCGTGGCAACGATCTGAGGAAGCTGAAGGGTGCAGGGTTGGCGGTACTGCCAGAGCATCGATCTCGTCAACCGCGGAGCTTTCCCGTGGCGATTCCCTACGACCCAAATGTGTATCTGGTCTGGCCGGAGATCGAACTTGGCGAACATCGCGCCGCTCTGGAGCGACTGACTGCCAAGGTGACTCATGTGGGTCATTCCGCCTCGTTCGTCCAGGCGTGGGTTGTAGAGAATGGCGACATTCGTCCAACATGGGAACCGGTGGAAGGTATCGCTACCCATCGAATGCGGGTATTCTCGACCGGCCGTTTAGAGGATCTCACCCTTACCTGCAACAGAGCGAATGTCGAGGAATATGCGGATTTGAAGGCGCGCTCCGATGCCCTTAGAGGAACACGGAATAAAGAGATGCGGGAAGAAAAACGACGATTGGATAGTGTCATTGTCGAGCGTTTCGGTGCACATGCGCCGGTGAGTCTGAGGCCGGTACCAACTCGCTGGCAAGGCTATGGAAGACCCGTGAAGAACGGCTCTCTTGAACGGCAGGGCTCGGTTTTTGATCCGAACCTTTTAGTACTGACTGTCCGAGGCCGGCGCGTACCGCTGGCGACGACGCTGAAACTTACGCAGGCGTTACGCGGGGTCTTGATGGACTGTTGTCCCCAACAGCCGCCTCCGGAGTGGTTCAGCGGGCACAGATTGAGTGGAACACCGTCTACGAAACCACACATGGCCCTGCTCCCTCTTCCTTTTGCAGGCGATCAATACGCAGACGGGCGAGTGATGGGACTTGCGTTGGCGTTGCCCCGCTCCTTGGATGTGGAGGAAGCTCGGAACTGTCTGGGGGCGTTTCTGTATAGCGCTGAAACGGGGTTGCCTCGCGAACACCGCCTGTTCGACGGACGGTGGTTCGAATGCCGGATAGAACTTGAGACTCGAGAACGCATTCCGAAAAATCTGAATGCAGAGACCTGGACACGGGCGTCCAGGGTCTGGGCAAGCGTTACGCCTGTTGTCCTGAACCGGCACTTCAAGGGCAAAGACAAGTGGGCGCAGGCGGCGGAGAGCGTGAAAGATGCCTGCCGGCACATAGGTCTGCCTCGCCCGCGCGAGTTGATGCTGCAGCCGGTCTCATGGGTGGAGGGCGCGCCTCATGCAAGGGAGTATCCGCAGATGACCCGCAAGGGTGACGGTGGACGCCAGAGTCATGCCCACGCCGTGATGATTTTCGACGAACCTGTGCAGGGCCCGGTCGTTGTCGGGGCGGGACGTTTTCGCGGATATGGACTGTGCCGGCCAATGGATAACTGAGGTGACAGACGTGACGAAGGCTGATTCCATAGATTTTGTTCAGTTCTTTCAAGCATTGTGGGGCAACCCGCCTTTTGCCTGGCAGCAGGAGCTGGCAGACAGAGTATCCGGTAATGCAGACGGGATGTCTGAATGGCCGGAGGCCATCGATCTGCCTACCGCCTCGGGCAAGACCGCGTGTGTGGACATTGCCGTGTTTGCGCTGGCAAAGCAGGCATCGCGCATGGACAGAGGCGAGATCATCACCGCGCCGCGCCGAATTTTCTTCGTCGTGGACCGCCGCGTGATCGTCGACCAGGCTTTCGAGAGAGCGCGGAAAATCGCCCAGAAGCTTTGCGAAGCCGAGAACGGAGTCCTCAAAAATGTGGCGGACAGTCTTAGGCAGATTGCTTTCGGCGCGACATCCGGGTATGAGGACGAGATTCCGTTAAGAGCCTACGCGTTGCGGGGCGGCATGTTTCGTTCGGAGGCCTGGGCGCGCGACCCGCTCCAGCCAATTGTCGTTGCTTCCACCGTGGATCAGGTAGGATCCCGCCTCCTTTTCCGCGCATATGGGCGCGGTTCCGGCGCGTGGCCCGTTTACGCCGCACTCATTGCAAACGACAGCCTGATTCTTCTGGATGAGGCGCATTGCGCGCAGCCGTTCATGCAAACTCTGCAAGCTGTTCACCGTTACAGGCAATGGGCGCATACGCCGTTGGAACGCGCCTTTCATCCTGTTGTCATGTCGGCTACCCCTCCGCGCGAACTGAGCAGGGTTTTCAGAGACGGATCTGATGAAATCCGCAACCCCAACCATCGGCTTGGAAGGCGTCAGCTGGCACACAAGCCTGCGGTGCTGAAGAGGGTTGGCAGAGCCAAGGGGAAACGAGTGACAGTTGAGCTGGCCAAGTCTCTGGCCGGTTCTGCGCTGGACCTGGTGGACGATCGGCTGCGTGCGATCGTGGTGTTTGTCAACCGTGTCGCGACGGCCAGGGAGACTTATGAACATCTGAAAAAGACAGAGGACATCGATGTTGTGAAACTCACCGGTCGAATGCGGCCCCTTGATAAAGATTACGTAGTGGAGAATCATCTGCAAGAACTTCAATCCAATCGTTCTGAAGAACGTGAACTCGAAAGGCCGGTGATCGTGGTTGCGACGCAGACGCTGGAAGTCGGCGCCGATCTCGACTTCGACGGGCTTGTTACCGAATGCGCCAGTCTCGACGCTTTACGACAACGCTTCGGGCGGTTGAATCGGATGGGCAGGTTTATCGACTCCCGCGCAGTCATTCTTATCCGGGAAGACCAGGCCCAGCCCAAGAAAGGGGACGAGGACGACCCGGTGTACGGCGCGGCGCTTACCAAAACGTGGGACTGGCTAAATGAGAATAAGGATGAAAATGACGAGGTGGATTTCGGGATCGCTTATTTGGACTCGAAAGTGTCAAAAGAAGATTGCGTAGAGGCACTGAACGCCCCGTCCCTGGATGCTCCGGTAATGCTGCCGGCGCACGTCGACTGTTGGGCGCAGACCGCGCCGGAGCCTCGCCCTTCTCCCGATGTGGCTCTTTTTCTGCACGGCCCGAGAGAAGGTGTCGCCGATGTACAGGTCTGTTGGCGGGCCGACATTGATCTGACGACACCGGAAGGTAAAGAAAGCGCCCTGGAGGCGCTGAGTCTTTGCCCTCCGAGCAGCGGCGAGTCTCTTCCTGTGCCTATTGGCGTATTCAAACGTTGGCTTTCCGGAGAGAAGGCTGATGACGACAGCAGTGATGTAGAGGGCATGGAGCGGGATATAGGGCAAGTCGGTGAAGGAGCACGCGGTGCAAAGCAGAATGTTGTCAGATGGCGGGGAACAAGGGAGACACGATTAAGGGATGACATTACGGCAGATCCAAATCATATTCGTCCCGGTGATGTCATTGTAGTGCCGACGAATCATCCGGGTGGGCATGAGCGGCTTGGCGACTTTCCTCCGAAGTCGGTCGAATCGGTTGATACGCTGGATATTGGGGATCAGGCCCACATGGCCGCGCGGGCCAAACCGATCCTCCGTCTGCACCGGAAGCTGGTGGACGCGTGGCCTGAGGAGCTGACTTCTGTCAAGGAAGAAATTGGTGATTTGCTGAAAAAGATTGATCAGATGTCTGAGCAAGATGAAATTTCTGAAGCCCTCGGCGAGATTCTGGATGACCTCGCCGAACTCTCGCCCAAAGACTGCTGGCTTTCTGAAGTGGCGGGAGAGCTTGCGAAGGAGTTAAACGGAACCAAACTGCGCCGGGCATGTCGAATCGTTGGTGAAAATCAGATTGTCATAGTTGGAAGCCGACAGATAGACCGACTGATCAATGGGGCTGATACTTTCTCAGATGAGGACGACCTGAGCGCTTCGGGCATCTCGCACAAGAATGGGCGGCCGGTCCGGTTAGAGAGCCACCTGCGCGGCGTTGAGACATTCGTACGACGCTATGCAGTGGGGTGCGGGCTGCCAGACGAGCTGATTGACGCTGTGGCGCGTGCCGGTCTGCTTCACGACGTGGGAAAGATCGATCCTCGTTTTCAAGCGCTGCTGCGGGGCGGCGTCCGTTTATGGGATGGAGAACCTCTGGCCAAGTCCGGTCAGATGTCGAAGAGCAAAACGATAGTCGGAGTCGGTGCGGAGGAGGGATATCCACGAGGTGGCCGGCATGAACTGCTGTCCGTACGCTTGGCCGAGAGCGCGCAGACTCTTTTGCCGCAAAACAGAGAGCTTCGCGATCTGGTTCTCCATATGATTGCCAGTCATCACGGCCACTGTCGACCGTTCGCGCCGGTGGTGCGTGATGCGATGTGCGTGAATTCAAGATATGGATGGGACGATGAATGGATGCACTGGTCTGGCCCCACGAATCTTGAGCGCCTCGATTCCGGTGTTGCGGAACGGTATTGGCGGCTCGTGCGGCGCTATGGATGGTGGGGGCTCGCATGGTTGGAAGCGTTGCTGCGCTTGGCGGACTGGCGCCGGAGCGAATTGGAGGAGACGAACGATGAGGATTCGTGAAGACGATACTGATCTTCTGTTATATGGATTGGATGGTAGCAACCCGCTCGGATTTTTAGCCGCCGTCGGCGTTGCGATTGTCGCAGAGGGGTGCTGGCCGGAACTTCGTTTTGGATGGAGGCGGACGGGCCGCGGGTGGAGACCCTCTTTACAGGGATGTGGGTCTGATGAGAAATCGTTTTCGGAGCGGCTTCTGGAAACGCTTAGAAGCGCGCCTACCACTGTCTTTGACATTGATAACAGAATGCCGTTTGACGCTGGCAAGTTCTCCGAGGCGCTCAGGGGGGCACAGGAGGGTTCGCTTGCGGTGGACCGGCGCAACGTTGATTTGCTTGCGGGCATGGGGACCGAGATCTACCCCGACAAGAGGAACGGGCAGTTTCAAGATTCAAAGTTGCGTATGGTCCGCAGCGGAGACAGCGCGGGACAGGGACTGCCCTTCTATGCCAAAGCCAATCTTGAGAAACTGAACGTTGAACGCGTTCAGCTTACTCTGTTTGACGTCTGGGACTATCGGGACGATGGTTACAGCCTGCGGTGGGATCCTTTAGGAGACCAGCGCTACGCATTGCGCTGGCGGGATCCAAGCAAGTCTAAGCTTGCTGACGGCCCAGGTATGATGCTCGCCGCGGACTGTTTGGCTATCGAGGCAATGCGATGGTTTCCGACTCTGCCCGTAGGGCGCCAAGCGGAAACTTCTGGATTTCAACGCAAAAGTCGGCGAGAGATCTACTTTGTGTGGCCGATCTGGACGCCAATGTTAAGCACAGACACTGTGCGTTCTCTGCTGGTGCTGCCTGACCTTACACATGATCCCGTAGACCACGGTTCTCTGGCCAGAAGAGGCATTCAAGAGGTTTATCGCAGCCAGCGCGTCCAGCAGAATCAATACTATAGCAATTTTTTGCCTGCCCATTCAATATAGGTTTCCTTCTTGATTTTGCCTGCCACTACGGGTTGGGCATCTTCGTACCGGCTGATTGAAACGCGGAGAGAGTAGATGACGACTGTTTCGACTTCCCCCATTGGCGCGCCGGAGCTTGTTCCGGCGCGGATGCTGAACGAGTATACCTACTGCCCCAGGCTGTGTTACATGGAATGGGTGCAGGGCGAGTTCGCGCACAGCGCCGACACCATCGACGGCCGCTTTCAGCACAGGCGGGTGGACCGGCCGGCCGGCGATCTTCCGGTGCGGGAGCCGAATGGCGAGCCGCCGGGTCCGGAGGAAGAAGACGCACAGCCTGAGAAAGTCCACGCACGCTCAGTCATGCTTTCTGACGAAGGCCTGGGCGCGATCGCGCGGATCGACCTGGTGGAGGCGGAAGGAACGCGGGCGACGCCGGTGGACTACAAGCGGGGGACGGTGCCCGACATTCCAGGCCATGTCTACGACCCGGAGCGGGTACAGCTGTGCTTGCAGGGCCTGCTTTTGCGGGCGAACGGTTATGTGTGCGAGGAAGGGGTGATCTACTACGTGGGGTCGAAACGCCGGGTGCACGTCGGCTTCGACGACATGCTGGTGAATCAGACGCTGGACCTGTTGCGCAGGGTGCGGGAGATGGCTGGCGGCGGCGAGATCCCGCCGCCCCTGGAAGACAGCCCCAAGTGTCCGCGCTGTTCTCTTGTCGGTATCTGTCTGCCGGACGAAGTCAGCTTTCTCAAGGGCAGCCGCCACGTTGTGCGGCCCGACGACGTGCGGCGCCTGATGCCGGCGCGGGACGACGCCCTGCCGATGTATGTTCAGGTCCAGGGCGGTATGGTGGGGAAGTCCGGCGATACGCTGACGGTGCGGGTCAAGGGCAAGACCGTTGCCAAGACGAGGTTGTTGGACGTTTCCAGCGTTTCGATTTTTGGCAACGCGCAAGTGACGGCGCAGGCGACGCGCGAGCTGTTGGAGCGGGGGATACCGATCTGCCACTTCACCTACGGAGGTTGGCTGAAGGGGATGACCTGGGGCATGGCGCACAAAAACGTCGAGTTGCGCATGAACCAGTTCCGGGCGGCAGGGGACCCGCGGGCGTCGCTGGCGATTGCGAAGGAGATGATGACGGCCAAGCTGCGAAACAGCCGGGTCATGCTGCGCCGCAATCACCCGGAGCTGCCGGCAGGGGCATTGGAAGAGATAAAGCGGCTGACCGCGCTGGTGGAGGCGGCGGATTCCATAGGTACGCTGCTTGGCATCGAGGGCGCGGCTGCGCGGGTCTATTTCGCCAACTTCGACGGCATGATCAAGTCGGGGGTATCGGCGTTTGATTTTCGGACGCGCAACCGGAGGCCGCCGAAGGATCCGGTGAATGCCGTGCTTTCCTTTCTGTACTCGATGTTGATGAGGCAGGCGATGGTGTCGGCGGCGGCGGTTGGCTTTGATCCCTACATGGGGTTTTATCACCAGCCCAGGTATGGACGCCCTGCGCTCGCATTGGACCTGGCCGAGGAGTTTCGTCCTCTCATCGCGGATTCGGCTGCGCTGACGCTGTTCAACAATGCGGAGTTGAAGGAGAAGGACTTCATCCGGCGGGGCGGGGCAGTCTCGCTGACGCAGGCGGGGCGAAAGGCGGTAATCGGGGCCTTCGAGCGCAGGATGGATACGTTAATAACCCATTCCCTATTCAAGTACTCGGTGAGCTACCGCCGGATTATGGAAGTGCAGGCGCGCCTGCTGGGCCGCCACCTGCTGGGGGAGTTGAAGAGATACCCCGGTTTTACTACGAGGTGATGGAATGCGCAACAGGTATATCGTGGCTTATGACGTCAGCGACGGAAAGAGACTGCGCAGGGTTTTCAAGAAAATGAACGGGTTTGGCGACGCGCTGCAGTACTCGGTATTCGCCTGCGATCTCTCTTCGAAGGAGCGGGTGCTGATGGAGGAGGCGTTGACTGAGATTATCAACCTCAAGGAAGACCGCGTGATAATCATCGACATTGGTCCCGTAGAAGGACGGGGCGGGGGCGTAATGCGCACCTTGGGACGCCAGACCAGCCCCAGGGAGAGGGAGGCTTTGGTCGTTTGAGCGAGTTGTGACAGACTGTGCGAGAGAGCGGTAGGGGCGTTTTGCGTCAGGTTGCGAGAGCTCAGGTGCTGCGCCATGGGAGGGGTACCGCTCGCACGATTCGGGGTCAGAAAGGTGGCATTGCCAATCAGAAACAACCAACTGAACAATAAGATGCACGTCGAAACCTGGAATCGCAGGCAAAGCAGGTGCAATCCAGGCGGAAATTCCTGAAATTCCGCCGTTTCCACGGCTGAAAGGTCGTGGCTCTATTGAAGC
>VXMH01000005.1:24273-29755 GCA_009841235.1 Caldilineaceae bacterium SB0661_bin_32
GGTTTCCACGGCTGAAAGGTCGTGGCTCTATTGAAGCCGGCCACGGACGCGGTCTGTATGCCCGGTTTCGGGCCGCGTTTCCACGGCTGAAAGGTCGTGGCTCTATTGAAGCTGTCCCTGAGGTATTCGTCCGGTGTCTTACCCACGCGGGTTTCCACGGCTGAAAGGTCGTGGCTCTATTGAAGCCCGTCCGAGCCGCGCACAATGTTACCGGTAGCGTAAGTTTCCACGGCTGAAAGGTCGTGGCTCTATTGAAGCTCGACCTCGTTGCCTTCGAGCGGATCAGGCGCGGCGGGTTTCCACGGCTGAAAGGTCGTGGCTCTATTGAAGCGAAGGAGGAAAATACACATGGGGGCGGCATTCGCACGTTTCCACGGCTGAAAGGTCGTGGCTCTATTGAAGCAGCCATGATGCGCGTCCATATCACTTGACTACGCTGGTTTCCACGGCTGAAAGGTCGTGGCTCTATTGAAGCAAGAAGACCTACGAAGAGGCCGAACCGGTCCTGAGCGGTTTCCACGGCTGAAAGGTCGTGGCTCTATTGAAGCAAACCGGGTAGGGGCGACATCCAGGTTGTGGGTCACGGGTTTCCACGGCTGAAAGGTCGTGGCTCTATTGAAGCTCTATCGTGTATAATTATAGATGTCAGGGTCGGAAAGTTTCCACGGCTGAAAGGTCGTGGCTCTATTGAAGCGACTCAGCCAGTCTGGTGTCGTAGGACAGACTTCTGGTTTCCACGGCTGAAAGGTCGTGGCTCTATTGAAGCGAGGTCTTTAAGCTTCTGGAGCTTCTCGCCCTTGGTGCGTTTCCACGGCTGAAAGGTCGTGGCTCTATTGAAGCTGAAACTGCTGCGGGCCGAAGCGGAAAAGGCCGACGCGTTTCCACGGCTGAAAGGTCGTGGCTCTATTGAAGCTAGACTCCATCTGTTGGGAGTAGATCGCTGAACCTGGTTTCCACGGCTGAAAGGTCGTGGCTCTATTGAAGCGAATTCATATGGGCATGGAACCCGCTTGAACTGCCCGTGTTTCCACGGCTGAAAGGTCGTGGCTCTATTGAAGCTCAGTAGTGACCAGTCTGATCAGACTGATATGACATGTTTCCACGGCTGAAAGGTCGTGGCTCTATTGAAGCCCAGTAATGCACTGCACACATATCCAATTCCCGCCAGTTTCCACGGCTGAAAGGTCGTGGCTCTATTGAAGCTACCTGATGGATTCGCGGCTGTGCGCACTGACGGCCGTTTCCACGGCTGAAAGGTCGTGGCTCTATTGAAGCCGATTGCGCCCATCACGTCGAGCGCGCTGAACTGTGGTTTCCACGGCTGAAAGGTCGTGGCTCTATTGAAGCCCCAATGTTCCGTCTGTAAAAATGACGCGCACACAAGTTTCCACGGCTGAAAGGTCGTGGCTCTATTGAAGCTATAGGTTGTGAATCCGACCACCTCCTGCACAACCCAGTTTCCACGGCTGAAAGGTCGTGGCTCTATTGAAGCGAGATGGCCCGGACCGCAAGCGAGCCGCCCCACAAGCCGTGTTTCCACGGCTGAAAGGTCGTGGCTCTATTGAAGCCAAACTCGCGCGCTCGGCCTGGTCGACCGTCTGCGCGGTTTCCACGGCTGAAAGGTCGTGGCTCTATTGAAGCATGATCGACAAGACAGCGATAGAGTTGTGCAGGGAAAGTTTCCACGGCTGAAAGGTCGTGGCTCTATTGAAGCCACCCGTACCGTAGGGGCGCCAGGCAACCGGGGCGGTGTTTCCACGGCTGAAAGGTCGTGGCTCTATTGAAGCAAAGTCAGAACGTTTCACAATCATCAGGTCAAACCCGTTTCCACGGCTGAAAGGTCGTGGCTCTATTGAAGCACTGCGTTAACTTGCACTGCGGCGCGGAAGATTTCTGGTTTCCACGGCTGAAAGGTCGTGGCTCTATTGAAGCGGGCGTTCTGCGTCCACCGTTCGAGGCGCTCTTCGTCGTTTCCACGGCTGAAAGGTCGTGGCTCTATTGAAGCCAGATCATCTCCATCCACATATCTATGCTATGTGGGCCGTTTCCACGGCTGAAAGGTCGTGGCTCTATTGAAGCGTGATACCGGACACGCCTTATACCACGGTGACGGTCAACGTTTCCACGGCTGAAAGGTCGTGGCTCTATTGAAGCTGCCATAGTGAAGCCAGTCGAGGCCCCTGCCTATACTTGTTTCCACGGCTGAAAGGTCGTGGCTCTATTGAAGCAACAGCTTCAGCTTTTTTGAGCGCGTGCCGGGCACGATGTTTCCACGGCTGAAAGGTCGTGGCTCTATTGAAGCTACGTGCTCATCGAGCAGTACGAGGTCGTCGTCATCGTGTTTCCACGGCTGAAAGGTCGTGGCTCTATTGAAGCCGGACGCGGCGAGGGATTGCCGCGGCCTGTACGGATGAGGTTTCCACGGCTGAAAGGTCGTGGCTCTATTGAAGCGCATTATGAAGCTCCTGCGCCGCCACCTGATTGTAGAGTTTCCACGGCTGAAAGGTCGTGGCTCTATTGAAGCACCATGATCGTCAAACATGCCCCATTGCATTTCGCGGTCGTTTCCACGGCTGAAAGGTCGTGGCTCTATTGAAGCGTGAACAATTGGAGGCTGTTTGTCGGGGCGAGATTCGTTTCCACGGCTGAAAGGTCGTGGCTCTATTGAAGCCTGCTGCGGTCTCACTTAACATACTAGCGGAAGCCATGTTTCCACGGCTGAGAAGTCGTGGCTCCATTGAAGCCAGTAAGCACACATACCTCCCTGCTTTTCCAACAGAAGTATCCAAGGCTGAAAAGTCATGGCTCCATCGAAGCGAAGCCAAGCCCTTTTGCAGCTGCAAAAGGGCCTTGAGGCGCGCCGCTTAACTGCCGGGAGAGAGGGGAGAATAGACGGCGCGAGGCCAGACGCCAGTCCCCGGCCTTGCCAGGGACTTTGAGGGGGACGTTGTCTGAATCGTGACTTTGGAGGATTCAGGAGAGCGAGTGCGGCTTGTGCGGCGGCCGGGAGGGGCGGGCAGGATCGCTGTTTCGCGGACCGGTGGTTGTGGGATGTCGAAGGCAGGGGATCCCGCAGGCGAGGGAGGGCATCCACAAGGTGTGCCCCTACAGCTGTTACTCGTTCCTCACTCCTACCCCTTCTCTCCTCGCAGTTGTGCGGCCTCGTGCGTGCACTCAGACGCCACCGGCCCAATCTCCCCAACGCTACGGTAGGGGCAGGCCTTGTGCCTGCCCTCGCGTAGACTCTATGTCTGTTCCTCGAAAATGCCCTTCGTGGACCCTCTGGCTAACTTAGGCAATGTTGACAAACCGGGTCAGATGCGATTGCCCTGCACCGAATTCAGGTTAAGGAGATTAAAGCCACTGTCAATTTGACTCGTTGGCCGATACTCAACACTATATACCAAAGTTAAGTAGTTTATGTGATTTTTGAAAACTCGCTAATATCGCTATATAATCTCTGAATGGACCCTATTCTTAATCCCTTCGCGCCAGGAGCAGGCACCCGTCCGCCTGAAATGGTGGGACGCGATGACCTTCGGGAGGCTGCGCGAATCGCCCTCGAAAGAATCAGGCTTGGTCGTCCAAGCAAGAGCATCGTTATGGTGGGCCTTCGCGGCGTTGGCAAGACCGTACTGCTTGACCAGGTCGGGGAGGACGCCGAGGCCAACAGTTTTCAGGTGTTGCGAATTGAAGCGTCGGAACAACGTTCTCTACCGTCGATGATTGCGCCTCAAATGCGATCTGCTCTGCTTAGGCTTTCCAGGCGAGAAGCTGCGCAGGCACTCGCCCAGAGGGGGTTGAGAGTGCTGACGGGCTTCGTTAAAGCACTAAAGGTGAAGTACCAAGACATCGAGGTCGGGCTCGACTACGACCCCGAACCGGGCCTGGCGGACAACGGCGACTTGGGAATAGACCTGCAAGACCTGTTTGAAGTCGTGGGAGATGCGGCTAAAGCGGGTAACAGTTGCGTTGCCCTTTTCATAGATGAACTCCAATATGTCGAAAAAGAACAACTGGCAGCATTAATAACAGCGTTACATTGGGCCGCCCAAAGGCGGTTGCCGGTGACGATGGTTGGGGCTGGTCTACCACAACTCAGAGGCGCGATGGGCAACGCCAAATCTTACGCTGAAAGGCTGTTCGACTTCCCCGAAATGGGGCCTTTGTCGCGCAGCGATGCCAAGATTGCTATCTCCAAGCCTGCCCAGGACGAGGGTGTGGAGATAGAAGCCGGAGTTCTCGATGCCGTCGTCGACCGAACGCAAGGCTATCCCTACTTTTTGCAGGTCTGGGGGAAACACCTCTGGGATCTAGCGGAGGGTTCTTCAATCACGGTCGCGGACTTTGCCCCTGCCTCCGCTCTGGCCATCGCGGACCTTGATCAGAGTTTCTTTCTTGTCCGGTTCGATAGGCTCACGCCTTTGGAGAAGAAATACCTGAGAGCAATGGCGGGATTGGGTGCGGGCCCCCATCGGTCGGGCGACGTTGCACAAGAAATGGAGCGCAAAGTGGCTTCTCTAGCGCCAACTCGGTCCCAACTAATCAATAAAGGCATGATTTGGAGCCCAAGTCACGGCGACACCGCGTTCACCGTTCCCATGTTCAACGAGTTCATGTTACGGATAATGCCCGATCTGGATAATTGACGCGATCAGTGGACATAAACGAGCAGAGCCCCGCGATTTCGCCAGTCGATTGTAACTTCGGCGGCTCTTGGATTCGCCTCCCCATCGAAGATTCCAACGGCTGGATATACGCACGCCTCACTACAATTTTCAACAAATTCGCTCTCCCGGTCCTGGGCGCACCTCCACCACCCACACCCACTCAGCCCCAAATTACGACTCCCCTGACTCCCACACCCCCGTCCGGCCAGCGCAACTTCTCCAGATGCCGGACACAGGATTCCTCCGTCGGGAACGCCTCTGGCATTTCATACAAGCTGCTGTAATTCTTGCTGTCCATTTCATCTCCTTGCTTCAAAATACTCTTGACAGACTTTCCATTATGGTGCACCTTAAAAAGTGCATACATAACCTGTTAGGAGCATAAAATGACGCCAAGAGTCGTAGGAACCAGACAGGAGAACGAACCAATCTCCGCCTTAGAAATGCGTAAGTTCATGTCAGAAATGCGTACATTTGCCAGGGAAAGCAAAGAACGAGATAAAATTGCCGCAAAAGAACGAGCAGAACTAAAGGCTGACATCAAAGAAGTCAAAACAGTCATAACAGGAACCCAGTCACAGATTTCCGATCTCCAGAACAAGCTCCCCGTATAACCTTTCTCCTCCTCCCTGCTGTCCATTTGTACGCCTCCTACTCAATAATTACCCGCCGGTGGCGTTAAGTATATAGTTCCCATGCGATTGCCCTGCCAATTTCGGAAAGGGGGTTGCAATGGCGGAAAATATGTGCTAGACTGTAAGCCAAATCGATACTGATGCGGCGGCGTGCCCCCAAACGCGCGCCGCCGCATA
>VXMH01000111.1 GCA_009841235.1 Caldilineaceae bacterium SB0661_bin_32
CCCCTCAACCTCCGGCATGGCCAGGCCTTGTGCCTGCCCTCTGCTGCCCATGCCCGCCTCTCCCCATCCCCCTCAACCTACGGCATGGCCAGGCCTTGTGCCTGCCCTCTGCCTGACTTCGGCAATGTCGGCATCCCAAATTAGATGCGATTGCCCTGAAACAGCCGGTTGCGCGATCTGCAACCGGCGTGTTATCCTCAAACTCCACAATCGAATATGCCCATTAAAATGCAACTGCCCACCTGGGCAAGGTGAGCAGTTGCAGGGAATGGGCGATGACGGCGAGTTAGCGCTCCCGTCACCAGAGACAACAGGAGGGATCGTCCCGTGTCTGCCTTACAGCATACCATCGCGCACACCCACAAGTCAACATCCGGGATTCACCCGAACGGCG
Organism: Caldilineaceae bacterium SB0661_bin_32; assembly: GCA_009841235.1. Classification (GTDB taxonomy): domain Bacteria; phylum Chloroflexota; class Anaerolineae; order Caldilineales; family Caldilineaceae; genus Bin5. The sequence continues at coordinate 395 of VXMH01000111.1, forward strand.
CCGGCTACCCCGACCACAACCCCCATCAGCATCACCGCTACGAAAACATCACCCTCGACCTGGTCGAGTTCGACGCCCTCTGCCGCATCGCCGCCGCCAAGACGAAGGCCGACTTTACGCGCAAAAAGAGCCCCGCAGACATCGCCCGCATTGTGGGTAACTCGGCCCATATTGGGGATAACTCCGAGAAGGTGTCAACCACCGATTTACAACCTCCTGCCGAGAAAGTGTCAAACGGGCGCGATACCCTCTGAACGGTAGTTTATGGAGGCAAACTGCTCTGCAGCCAGCAGAGTTTCATCTTGGGCCGCCCGGGCTGTAGTATAATGCCCGCACCTCATCACCAGCGGAGGAACTGCCATGGCACTCGCGAAAGAGAGACCGCTGACCGCGGACGACCTTCTCCGCCTTGACGGCGAAGGATTTCGCGGCGAACTGATACGGGGCGCGCTGCCCGGCTTCAGCTGTCCGGTGCGCGCTCTGTTTGACCTTTAGCCGTGCATCCTGCGCGGCTCGACTCGCGGATAACGCGCCGCTGCGGATCAAAGAGCAGTTCCCATGAGGAACCTGACCCCTGCCAGAGGTGTTCAATGGATTCCAAACTCAAGTTTCGCATGACAAACATCGGCGTTGTCAAGCAGGCCGATGTTGAACTTGGTGATTTCACTATCATCGTGGGTCGCAACAACACCGGGAAAACGCATATGGCTTACGCCATCTATGGCTTCCTGCGCGGTTTCCGGGAAATCATGCTGAGCGAACCATTTGCCCACAGTCTCGACGAACATTTCAAGAGAATCGCATCCCTGACCACCAGACAGATTGTGGACTTGCTGCGTGATAAAGGCAGAGTTGAGTGGGAGATTAACGAAGTCGATCTACAGCGGGAACGGAGATCTTTGCTTGTAGAAATGACGCGCATCTACTCGGAATCAGGGTTAGCCAATGTCTTCAGCGCTTCTCCAGAGTCTTTCGCAAACGCTTCTTTTGAGATTGACCTCAATCATACGATGAATAAAGACATCCCGCTCGCCATGCGCATTGAAGAGGGGCGGCTCTTGTCGTTCAGTTATGATGGGGCCAGAGTTGTTGTGTCCTTAACAGGAGACCAGCCTCCTGAAGACCCCGTCGTTCCCCACTTGATTCAATACTGGTTGCAATGGACATACCCCTATTTCCTTCTCGACGATCCCGTTGCCTGGGGATACGACCCCTTCATTTTGTCAACGCAACGTTTTTCGGTTTCGCTATTTTATAGGGAACTCGATTCCAAAAGAAGCAAAATAGTACGATTGCTGCAACAGGAGGAGAATCAGCAAAAAGGAAGGCGAGAACTAACGCCTGCTCCAATGAGCAGAACAAGTCGTCTTTCGCTCCCTATACATGACAACATAGACTTTGCCAGGAATCTATCCGACTTGACACAATCCAGGTCTGTAGAGGGCAACTTGAACACGGTGTCCGACTTGGTGGAACTGGTCGGAGGTCAATATGAGCTGGAAGATGAAGCCATACTCTTCACCTCAAGCCGCAACAAGAAAGAAGCGTTCGCGATACCATTGCATCTCGCTTCTTCAGCTGCGGGAGAAATGTCTTTCATGTATTTCTTTTTGAAACATGTCAATGACAAGCATGATTACCTCCTGATCATAGATGAACCGGAGTGTCACCTTGATACCGCAAATCAGATTCAAATCACTCGCATGTTGGCCCGCCTTGTAAATTCCGGCACGAAAGTCCTGATAACTACACACAGCGATTACATAGCAAAAGAGGTCAATAATCTCATTATGCTCAGCGGCTCATTTGCAGACAAGGAAGAAACAGTAAGATGTCTCGGGTACCAGAGAGACGATTACTTGAACCCCGATTCCGTCCGTGCATACGTTGCGGAAAACGAGACTCTCACGCCCTGCCCTAAAGACAAGTATGGCGTTGATTTGCCATTATTTGATAAGACGATTGACGATATCAATCGAGTGTCGGACGACTTGTACGCCCGGTTGAATGAAGTACAGGAGGAGGCATAGCATCGTGGCGTTCGTCAAATGGGTGGGGGAGAATGTGCAACCGCCCAGAAGAGTTCCGGAGAGCGATTGGGTCGGCCAGACGGTCAAGTTGAGAGAGAAGGACGCAAACATAGATATGTGCATAAGGGTTGACGACGTCCCGGATTCCGCAGTGATTGTCCGCCCTGATATAGCAGGTCAGTGGCGAGTCCTCAGCAGCGGCAGCGACAAGAAGTGGGACTCGCTTTGTGACTACTTGATACTTTGGGAGGCATCGGAAAAGATATTTGCGGTGTTTGTTGAGTTGAAAGGAACCAGTCCTCACAGGAGCGGCAAAATCCAGTTACACTGGACCTTGCCAATGCTTTACTATCTGCTGTATGTCTTCAATGCGGATAACTCTTCAGTTTCCGTCCCTTTAGAACAGACAGTGGTGAGCAACTTCATCGAAATTGGCGACAAGAAAAGCAAGAGGATTGCCAAGGGACCCGTAAAGCCTTCTCCATCACCATTTTTTCGAGTTGACCGCTATAAGGGTATCCAGGTCCATTACAGCGTAGAAAAGGAGTTTTCCCTTTGCCAGTTCCTGATTGATTGAGCCTCAGCGAATTTTTCGGCTCCTGGATTCGGCAAGTTTTTCGGACTGTGCGGGGCACTTTCATTCTGCATGAACGTTGACGTCAGCACGCGCCTGAACATCCTTTGAACGGCCCGGGAGCAACGGGGACGGGAGGCAACCGCCATGGCTTACTCGGTGCGGGAGGAACGGCAGAGCCTTGCCGCCAGTCTGCGGGAAGCGCTGGACGAGGCGGAGCGCGCAGTCATCCGGTTGCGGGGGGACAACGTTGAACCGTTCCTGCAGCTCCTGGACGGCATCGACGAGCGCTTTATGCAGCTGGCGTCGAGCGGCCTGGACCTGCGGCCGGAGCGGACGCGCTGGCGCAGTCTGCACGGCAGGCTGCAGCGGGAGGCGGGCCGCGTGATGCGCGCGGTGGATGCCGCCGGCGGCATGGCGCCGCTGCGCGAGAGAAATCCGCCGGCGCAGGGGCTGTGGTGGCATCTGGACGCGGTGGCCGCGGCCGAACGCCGCCGCGCGATTCGCCGCCTGGGCGCGACGGTCGGGACGGTGGTCGCGTGCCTGGCGATGGTTTGGGCCCTGTTCACCTTTGTTATTCCGGCGGACGCCAACTCGGTTATAACGTCGGAGGCGATCAGCGAGCTGCGGCAGCTGGCCTTCGAAGCGCGCTGGGCGGATGGGCTGGCGGTCATCGAGGAGGCAAAGGCGCTGCTCACCGAGCCGGACGCGCAGCTGCTGATCTGGGAGGCGGTCGTTCGCGGCAAGCTGGGGCAGGCGGGGAAGGCCCGGGAGGCGCTGGCGGAGGCGCAGGCGCTTGTGCCGTCCGACGGGCAGGTGGCCTTTTGGTGGACGCTCGGCATGATCCGGCTGGACATCGGCGATCTTGAAGAGGCGCGCGCCGCCGGCAACGAGGCGCTGGCCCTGGACGCGTCCGATCCCCAGGGCTATTTTCTGCTGGGCAACGTGGCTGAGGTGGAAGGAGACGCCGCCGCGGCCATCGATTTTTTTGAGCAGACCTATCAGCTGGCGATAGAGGGCGGCGCCGACGAGCTGGCGGTCATCGCGCGCATACGCATGGGGACGTTGCTGCAGCGGCCCGCGAACATGCCGCTGTTCGACGAGGGTGAACCGGACGCGGGCGGGAGCCGCGCTACCCCCCCTCCTCCGGGCCCAGCCGGTAACCCGTCCCCTGCACCGTGAAAATGTAGGCCGGATCGTTCGCGTCGTCGCCCAGCTTGCCGCGCAGCCGCCTCACCACCTCCCGCAGCAGCCAGCGCTGCCCCCGCCGGCCCGGCGACCAGACCCGCTGCAGCAGATGGTCGTGGGTCAGCGTCCTGCCGGCGTTCACCGCAAGCTCCGCCAGCAGCGCGTACTCGTTGGGCGTCAGCTCCACCGCCGACCCGGCCACGCTCACCCGGCGCTGCGTATAGTCAATGGTGAGGCTGCCCAGAACGTAGGCTGCGGAGGGCGCGGCCAGGTGCGGCTGGTCGCGGCGCCGCAACGCCGCCCGCACCCTCGCCTCCAGCTCCGCCGGCGAAAAAGGCTTGACCAGGTAGTCGGACACGCCCAGGTCCAGCGCGTGGGCCATCGCCTCCTCCTGCCCCGACGACGCCAGCAGAATGACCGGCGCGTCCGCCTCCTCCAGGACGCGGCGCACCAGCTCCGCGGCCAGCCCGTCGTGCCCGGGCAGCGTCGCATCCAGCAGCGCCAGGTGGGGCCGCTCCTCCTCGAGCAGACCGGGAACCTCCTCCGGGTCGCCGGTGGCGACCGGAAAGTAGCCCGCGTTCCAGAGCGCGTCGCGCAGGTAGCGGAGCGCGTGCGGATCGTCGTCGACCGCCAGGACCCGCAGCCGCTCCCGCGCCGCCGCTGACGCGGCGACCCGCGGCGCCGCGCGCCCGCTCTCCCCCTCCGCCGCCGGAACCGTGACCGTGAACTTCGCGCCGCCGCTCTCGATCCGCAGACGACCGCCGTGGACCTCCACAATGCCCCGGCAGACCGCCAGCGCCAGCCCGGCGCCGCCGCGCTCCTCGTCCTCCACCTGCGGAAAGCGCCCCAACCGCCGCGGCGGCTCCCCGGAGAGATCCGCCGCCCCCTGCGCGGCCAGCGAGATCGCCGCGTACAGCCCCTCCCTGGCCGCGCGCACCCGCACCGTCGACGAACCCAGCGGCAGCCCCGCGGCAACGCGGGCCAGCAGGTGCGCCAGCGCCAGCGCCATGCGCTGCCCGTCCGCCAGCACCGGCGGCAGACCCGGCGCCAGGTCGACCTCGATCTCAAGACCGCGCCGGCCGCCCCGGCTCAGGAACCGCTGCCGGGCCCCTTCCACCAGCTCCGCCACCTCCAGCGGCGCCGGGCTGACCGTAAGCGTGCCCGTCTCGATGCGCGCCACGTCCAGCAGATCGCCTATCAGGCGCCGCATCCGCTCCGACTGGTCGCGGATGATGGCGTGGAACTGCCCCGTCTCGGCCGGTTCCAGCTCCGCCCCCGCCTCCAGCAGCGTGGCGACCGCACCCCGGACCGCGGCCAGCGGCGTGCGCAGCTGCCGGCTGACCAGCTCCAGGAACTCGGCCCGCAGACGGCCCAGCTCCTCCAGCTCCGTCAGGTCCTGCAGCGTCACCACGTAGGACTCCACTCCGCCCCCTCCACCGGACTCGCCCGCCCCGGCGGGGATGGGGGAGCCGTTGATCAGGACGGCGACGCTGCGCCCGTCGGGGGCCAGGAGCGTCATCTCCTCGGCGCGCACCGTCTCGCCGGCGCTCATGAGGCGGGCCAGGGGCATATCGGCCAGCTCCTCCTCCCGTCCGTCGGCCCGCCGGATCGTCAGGCCGTTGAGCAGCGTCTCCGGCGGCTGGCCGGGCCGGTTGAGGCGCTCCACGATCCGCAGCGCCTCCCGGTTGAAGGAGACCGGCCTGCCGGCGCCGGCGTCCAGGACGACCACGCCCACCGGCGAGGTGTTGATCAGGGTCTCCAGCCGGGCCCGGGCCCGGCGCTCCTCCTGGTGGCGGCGGGCGTTGGCGATGACCAGGGCCGCCTGCGCCGCGAACATCGCCAGGAGCTCCTCGTCCCCGGCGCTGAACGTCTCCCCCGGCTCGCTGTGGGACAGGTAGAGGTGGCCCATGACGCGGCCCAGGCGCAGAATGGGGACGGCCAGGAAGGCGCACACCGGCACGGGCGGGAGGAACGCCGGCAGCCCCAAGGCGCGGATGTGGCCGCCGAAGTCGGCCACCCGCAGCGGCCCCGGCAGGCCGCCCAGGTACGCGTAGATCTCCTCCCAGCCGGGCATCTCCCGCAGTCCGTGGAATACGTCGGCGGCAATGCCCGAGGCCAGCATCATCCCCTCCTGCCCGGCGTCGTCCAGCACGTCCAGCACGCCGTAGCGGGCGCCGGCCAGCGAGCGGGCCGAGTCCAGCACGTCCTGCAGCACGGTGTCCAGCTCCATGCTCTCGTTGATGCGCAGGCTGGCCGCGCTGAGGCGGGAGAGCCGTTCCCGCAGCGCCGCCGCTTCGCCTGCCGGGCTTGTTGAGGGGTTCGGTGTCGTGGTCATTCTCTTAACCGTCTGGAGCGGGGGACTGTTTGGGTGCCTGGTACGCATATTGCCATGACATATTGGGCAATATATAATACAGGTATTCATACGGAGATTTGGGATCATACTTATGTAATTCGTATGACAAATCGCCGGTAATCGTTGAAAAAATGGATGCGAAGCGATGGCCAGCCTTGTCCGACCGGTAATTTTCAACATACTCACAATTGCCGCCCTGCTGTTTGCCCTGGCCCAGCTGGTCATACTGGCGCCGGGGCGCACGACGCCGACAACGACCGAGGCCGTTCAGCTTCTGGCCGAGCTTGCCCGGGAAAGCGACGCGGTGGACGAAACCCTGGGCGCGCGCATGGCCGCCGACCAGGCGCGGCGCCAGCTGTTCAGCAACAACATGATCGCCACGATCGCCATCGCAATTCTGGCCAATGTGATCGCCAACTACCTTGGCCGGGGAAGACAGCGCACGAACCGGGACAGGATTCGCCGGCTGGAGGCGGAGCTGCAGGAGCTGCAGTCAAGGGGGCCGCAAAGTGAAGGGTAAGCTCTCCCAACCCGTACTGTTCAACCTGATCACGATCGCGGCAATGCTGTTCTCACTCTTCCAGCTGGTGGCGGTGTCGCAGAGAACGGCAACGTCTGAGGTTATCGACCTGTTTGAGGCGCTTGCCGCAGAGGGCGTCGTTGAGGATGAAACGCTGAGCGTGCGTCTTGCCGCCGAGCGGGAGCAGCGTCTGCGCCTGGCCAACTACATCCTGGCGACGCTGCTGTTCGCCATCCTGGCCAACGTCGTCGCCAACTATCTCGGCAGAGGAAGGCACTTTGAAAATACCGCAAGGATTCGTGAGCTGGAGGCGGAGATACGCGGGTTGCGGGGGCGTTAGCGCCTTCCTCCTTCCGCGGCGCAACGGTCGGCCCGCCGCCGGCCCGGACCACACGCGGAAACCATAAGCATGACGGAGCAACGGCAGCAAAAACAGCGGAAGCAGCCCTCCATCCGCACGCAGCTGAACGACCTGCAGGCGGAGGTCCGCAGCTTGCGGTCGGCCCTGGAGCGCCACGTCGCCCAGCCGCACCGGCAGCGGGAGGCCGCCAAAGCCGCGCGCCCGGCCGAACACGCCCGCGCCGCCGGAAATGCGGTCGAAGCCGCACGCATCGGCATCCTGCAGCTGGGGGAGGCCGTCCTCGACATTCTGCTGGAAGGCATGCAGGAGAACCGCCCCGTCGAGCTCAGCGAAATCACGCGCCGCACCGGCCTGCCGGGCGGCGGCGACGCGCAAAAAGACTGGCCCGCCTGGGCCCTCCTGCAAAAACTGGTCGGCGAGAACAGGGCCGCGCACGCCGGACACGGCAACTATGAGCTGACCCGGGCCGAGCTGGACCAGCGCCGCAAAAGGCGGGACGGAAACAGCCCCGAAACGACCGCCCGCCTGGGCCTGCTGCAGGTGGAGAACGCCATCCTCGCCTGCCTGCAGAACGGCGTGCCGACCGCCGACATCACCCACCAGCTGCAGCTGCCGGTCAACGCAAGCCACTTTCTCCGCATGCTGGCCGCCGAAAACAGGGTGACACACGTCGCGCACGGGCAGTATGCCGTTGCAGAGCCCGCAAACGCGGCCAAAAACGACCGGGGCTGAACCCGCCGCGCGCAGAGCAACCCGCGCGGAGCAGCCAGGGTTCCGACCGCCGCCGGTCAGACGCACCCGCACGCCAATCCCCGCGCACCTCCCGGCCAGCACATCTGCATAGGCCAGCATCTCTTTGAAGATCCAGAAGCCGTTGATCACCATCGGATTGGTGGGATCGTCCATCATGAGCCAGGCGCGGTCTACGCTGGACATCGGTTCGGGTGGGGTCATTGGCGCGCTCTCCGCGGCAGTGATTGGGGGCGGTCGACGCCCTTGCTCCCGCTCTGCGCAGCGGGAAGGCTGTGGTGGATCCCAATGTTTGGACCACGAATCGCCCTCTTCGAGGTCTATATTGTCGGGACGTTGCTGATCGCGATCATGGCCAACTTTGCGGCGAACTATATCGGCAGAGGAAGGCACTATGAGAATACCGGATGGATTCGTAAGCTGGAGGCGGAAATGCGCGGACTGCGAGGGAGTCAGCCTCTTCGATCTGGACCATAGCGCTCACAGGTTGACTTTCGACTCCTGCCACCGCTATAGTATGGCAGAAATACCACCGGAACGCGACCGGTCGTGATTTGATTAGCCCTAGACGTTTCTGAACAAATGGGCCAAAATAACCAGAAGTCAGAACGAATGGGCGATCTCCTGCGTACTCGAAGGCCGGCATTCATTTTTGATTGTCTCGGCGGTTGCCCGCGTCGACGAAAACTCTTGGAGTCTACTTGCGGTTCTTCATTGATCCAGATACTGCTGAGCCTCATATCTATGTCCATGGGGTCGAAGAGGACGAAGTCGAAGATGTGCTGTTGTCACCGGGCGAAGACAGCTCGCCGCCTATCGTAGACGCATGCGAAGGAGAGGAAGATGAAAGACAAAAACAACTATCCCCCAGGCTGGAATCTCGAACGCGTGCGCCGCCTCATCCAGCACTACGAAACGCAAACTGACGAAGAAGCCATCGCCGAAGACGAAGCCGCTTTCGAAGATCAAACTCAGGCGTTCATGGAGATTCCCAACGAACTGCTCCCTTCCGTCAGAGCGCTCCTCGCGGAACAAGCCGAATAGTTGGCGATCCCTGTCCGCAGACGCGCCGTAACTCAACTTGGCCGGGTTAGGCCCAATCTGCCGCCGAACGCAAATAGCGCATTCGCGGGAATGGGGTTCTGTCCCTTCTCGTTCCAGCCTGGGAAACATCCGAAATTCTTTGTCCGTGGAGAGTTGGAGGGGGCCTGGTCTCGGCGGCGGTGAAAGCCCCTTTTGTCCACGAAGGGCTGCGAAGAAGAGCAAAGGGGGCCGGGAATTCGCTTGCGGGAATGGGCGGGTCAGCCGCGCTTTGCTCCTGCAGACGTCTGTTCAGACAGAGGCGGCTGGGTCCCGGTCGACGGCGCGCGCCAGAGACAGCAGACTGTTCGCACCCCAAATCTGGACTGCACCCCCTTGATTCAGCAGCGTATGAAACAAGCTGGCTGCATCGGGTACTCTGTGCGCATGGCTGAAGTCAAGCCAATCAAACCATTTGGGCGCTGGCGCGAGTGTATCACAAAACTTTGTTTTACATAGCGCAAGTTGTATGCTACACTATAGCGCAAGTTGTGTGCTACACTTTCTGAGATGGTAACGACGGCGGCCTGTAGACCGCCTGTGAGTAGGGGAGAAGGCCATGACCGCCAACAAGGGCGGAAAACGTGTGGTGCGGCCGCCCGAGCTGCGGCGGACCAAGCAGGTTTCCACGACGATGACGCCGCGGGACGCCGAGCGGGTGCGCGCGGCAGCTCTCGAAACCGGTCGCATCACAAGCGAGTTTGTGCGCGATATCCTACTGGCCGAGACGGCTCGCATCGAGCGCAAGGCCGCGAAGTTGGCGCAGGCCCCAGGGGGTAGATCATGACCACGGAAGAGCGGATCGCCCGGCTGGAAGGCGAGATCAGTCACATGGCAACGAAGGCGGACATCGAAGCGGTGCGCGGTGAGATTGCCGGCGTGCGCGGAGAGATCGGAAACGTGCGCGGAGAGATCGGAAAACTGTCCGCAACGCTCACCTGGCGCATGATCCTGGTCGCGAGCGCGATCCAGGCGCTCGGCATCGGGGCACTGTTACAGTTCCTGCCCCGCGCGTAGTTCTACCCAAACCCCGTGTGAATCGGGTCGTACACCTCAAAATACCCGTACAGCTCCTGCGGCCAGCGCACCGGGTCCGTCGGCAGCGGCGTCCCCTGCGCCGGCCACACCGGCGCCGCCCCGCTGTACTGGCCCACCAGGCAGAACGCCGCGTCCGCCATCAACGCATTGCCCTCACGCCCCCACGGCCTCTTGTTCATGAACTCCGTCTGGAACCGCATCCGCAGATGGTCGCCGCCGTCGATCTCAATGAAATACGGCCTGCCGCCCTGCCTGAAATAACCGTCGATGTACTCCTGGTCTGACAGCAGCGCCAGCGTGATCACCGGCTCCGACGCAAACGAGTCCGTAATCTCGCCCCAGCTCTCGCCGTCGCCGCCCCGGTAGACCGGCTCGCGGAAACGCGGGAACGCCACCGTCGCCCGCAACACCCCGTCCACCTCCGTAAAACTGCTGCCGTCGCGCGACGCCCGCACCACCCAGTTGGCCCCCTCCACAAACCGCGGCCGCGGCGCCGGGCTCGGCGCCGGGTCCGGCGGCCTCGGCTCCACCTCCCTCTGATTCTGCGCAAACCAGGAGCTGGTCAACATCATGTCGCCCTGGCGCCGGAACTCCATCCGCAGGCTCTCCAGCGTCGGCTGCCTCGCCTCCAGCACAGGCTGCTCCCGCGCCCACGACAGCACCCGGTCATACCTCTGCGGCGCCGTAAACCCGGCCGGCGCATCCCCGTCCCGCCACAGGAAAATGAAGCCGGTGCGCTCGTTTACGCCGGAGCCGCGCACGCTGTAGCGGTGCGGCAGCCAGTTCGCCAGCGCCAGCGCCAGGTCCCCGCCGTCGATCGCCCCCGCCATCGAGAACGTCGAGCTCTCGCGCTGCCTGCTCACCCCGACCGGAATCGGCGCACTGTTCACCACCCGCCGCGCCCGGTAGTCCACCGCAGGCGTCATCACCGCCGACGCCGGCAGCACCGCCCGCCCGCTCGTGACATACAGAAAATGCCGATACGATGCGCTTGTCGGCGCCGCCATCACGAAGCCCCCGTCGCTGAACTCTGGTCGTACCTGACCACAGTGACTCTTCCGTAAACGCCCTCGTCCGTCCACCCGGACAGCAGCTGGTCGTAGCTCCGCAAAGGCGTAATCGTAAACCGGACGCGCGGCAGCTCCGCGCGCAGCGCCGCCACCGCATCCAGCGCCCCGCCTGCATCCTGCCCCAACCCCGGCGCCAGGCTGCCCGCTTCAAACGCATGCAGCGGCGTCACAGCCGTCAGCTGCGCCTGCAGGCCCGCCGCCCCTGCCAGCGCCTTCCTCGCCGTCCCGACCGCCGCCGCCAGCGCCCCGACCCGCGCATTCGCCGCGCCCGCCGGATCCGTCCGCAGCTCCGCCTCGAACTCAGCCAGCAGATCGTACGGATTCCAGCCCGTCAGCCACAGCATCAAGTCCCGGTGCCCCTCCAGCAGCTGCTGCCGCCTGTCCGTCCACAGGCCGACCATGTACTCCGCCTCGCTCATGCCCGCCACCCGCCCGTCAAACAGGTTGAGCCACCGGATGCCCGGCTGCGGGCAGGCATACCACAGCGCCGGCAGCTCATCCGGCCCGTTCGGCGGCCGCAGATAGTTCACGCTCGGCTTTCCCGCCGCCCCGGGCAAAATCCGGGCCTTGCCCGCCTCCAGCACCGCGGCCAGGTCTATCTCCGGCTGGGGAATCTCGATTCTCACAGGCCCGCCAACCACCGCAAGCCCGTACCGTCCGGCATCTGCACCGCAATCACGGCATCAACACCTCGCGGCTCTGCAGCACCAGCCCCATAAAAGTCACGCCCGCACTCTCCCGAAAGCCGGGCGCCCGGATCCGAAACCGGTCCCGCACCCCCGCCTCCGCATCGGTGATCACGCAGTGGTCCGTCTCCCGCACGTCCGGCAGCACGCCCAGCATCGTCGCGTGCGCCCGCACGCGCCCCTCCGTCAGCGTCGCCCTCCCCGCAATCCCGCGCACGTCGGTCTCAAAGCGCCGCGCGCACGGCACGTCGTCATGCAGCACCGTACCGGCCGCATCCTCCTCCTCCGGGTCCAGCGCCCCCGTCTCAAAGCGCCCATCCGTAGCCGGCCGGATAATCCGCGCCCGCAGCGGATAAAAGGGCAGCAACGCATCCCTTGCCTTCGGATGCAAAAGGCCGGCCTGGCGCACTACCACACCCCCGCTTCCGGCGCGGTAGCCAGCATCTCCAGGTCGAACGCCGTCTTCCGCAACGCCTCCGACACCGCCGCGCCGTCCCTCATCTCCCCCTCCACCCTGATCTTCTTCAGCACCAGCGCCTCATTCGCAGCCAGCGCGCGCAGCGCGTTCGCCGCAGCCAGGAGCAGATTGCCCCCCGCCTGCGCAATAAACGCCTCGATCTCCGCGTCCGAAAACACCTGCTTCGCTGCAACCGCGTTTCCGTCCCCGTCAACCGGATTATCCGCAATCTGCGTCCGCACCAGCGTTACGCTCATGCCTGATTCCTCTTCTCAATAGCAGGGAGAGGGCCGGCAAGAAATTCGCGCACCCCTTCCCGGCCTTTTACCTTCTCGACCCGGCCGCCGGCCAGCCTGATCTCGTACCAGCCGCCCTTCCGCTCCACTTGCACCCCGTCCGGAACGGCGATGCCGTGCTCGGCCAGCTCCATCAGAGAACCGCTGGCTTTCGCAGCCGCCAGAATCTCCTCAAACTGCGCCAGCTCAATCCACTCGTTCTCCCAGAACGTCTCGCACTTGGCGCGGTTGTCGACCAGGCTCTCAGGGCAGGCGTCTCCGGCCGCGTACCGCTTCCCCATCCATACCCGCGGCCGCCTGAAAACAAACGCCGCCCCGGGCAAAAAACGCTGCCGGTAATGCCGCAACGTTCTGACTTTCCTGCGCTCCATCGCTCACCCCCGGCTCGGACTATTCGACCATGTTTTCCAGGAACAGCCCCATCCCGTTGTCCATGATCACGTGATCGTAGGCCGACTCCGCCTCAGCCCGGTCCGAGGCCAGATGCTGCATCCGGTACTTCTGCATCCGCAGTCCGTTCTCCGTGGCCCCCAGGTATCCGCTCCACGTCAGCGTCCGCATCCCCTGCGGCATCCGCAGCCCGCCTCCCATCGGGTTCACGTACACCAGGAGCGCGCTTTGCGCGTCGCCGATCCAGTCGTAGTCCGCGCTGGTCGCGCCCTCGTTTGCCTTGTTGTAGATGCCTTCCATCGGCCACACATGCTGCAGCTCGAACAGTCTCGCCAGGTCCATCGCCGTCGCCCGCGCCGGCTCGCCGGGCGTCTGCCCGCGATTGATGCGGCCCACGATGTCCGCCTGCTCGCACAGCCCGTCGAACAGCTCCATGCCAACCGCCATCGCATTCGGCTTGCGCCCGCCGCGCAGCATCACGTGCCGCTTGAGCGCCTTGACCATCTTGACCGGCTCGGCGCTGTCGCTCGTCAGGTACATCATGTTCCGGTCCGCAGGCGTGGTGGACGACGGATCGAAGTTCGCCGCGTCCGACGCCGCGCCCTTCACACTGCTCGCCCACGCCGACGACTTCAGGGCCGTGTTGGAAAAGTTGATCTCCCTGTTGATCTTCATCAGCTCGGCCAGAACGAACGTGGCGTCGTCATCCGCGTCGAACGGATTGTCGTAGTTCGCCCGCGTCTGATCGCCGATGTCGATGTGAATCCCATGCACCTCCGCGTCAAAGCTGACCTTCGCGGCCTTGTAGCCCGTCCCCGCCGTCTCAGCGCCGTCCGACCGCGGCTCGGCCACGTCGCGCGTATACGACTTGCGGTCGATAACGCCGATCTTGCCGCTCTGCTTCCCGACCGGCGTTTCCGGCGCAACCATGTCCGCAACAAAGCCCATCGGGTCCTGCATCACCGCCAGCAGCAGCTCGGTCAGGAACACGTCGATGTGCACCTCATCGCGGCCCGGCGCCACCGGCCCCGCCTTGGCGACGATCTCCTTGTTCAGCGCCAGCAGCTGCGCCTGCGTAAGATTATTCGTGTTGATGATCATGCTGATTACTCTCCTAGTCCGACATTACATGCGCAAGAGCGGTGATTACCTCATCCGCCGCCGTAGCCGCTTCCAGGACCACACCAAATGCGACCTGATTCGTTGCCAACCCGGCAACATTCGCCACCGATCCTGCCTGGCCTGTCGTCGTTGTCGGAACAAGCAACCGTCCAGCTGCCGCCGCCGCGCTCATCAGCACCGGCACCTGGAACGCCTTGTTGATCGGCCATACCGGAATAGCCCGGCCGTTCGGGTTCTTGCCGCCATTCGCCGCTGTTGGTATATCAGTCCGCAGAATCGCCGCCACGACATCTGTCGCCGTGGTCGTGCGCACAGCCTGCCCGCTGCTGTTGATCGTCAGCAACGTCCCTGCGACTGAGCCCCGCATATCCTCTCCGGCGATCAGAGTCCCCGGATCGGAACACTGTGTCTGAGCCATCTTCTCTCTCCTTGAAATGCGGGGCCCGGCCTCTAACCCCGGCCCCTGCCGTCCCTACCCTTCCGTCACCACGGGTTTCTCTGCGTCGATCCGTGCGCGCAGATTGCGCCCCTCCGGCGTGCGCCCGAACTTCAGCATCGCCTCATGCCGCGACAGATTCTCGGCCTTCATCAGCGCCTCGACCTTCTCCTCCAGCGCCACGCCGGCCGTCTTCTGCACCGCCTGCCCTTCAGGCAGCGGGTCGCCCGCCTGCACCGTCACATGGTCCACGCCCGAAACGCCCGCCGTCCTGAACAGACCGCCCATGCTCGCGCTCGCGCCCTTCAACACATTCACCGCCTCCGGGCCGATCTCCTCCGCCGCCTTCACCAGCGCCGGCAGCGCGCCGCCCTCGTTCGGCAGATGCGGCATCTCCTCGCGGATCATCTTCTCCAGGCGCGCCGTCTCGTTCGCCTTCGTCAGCATCTCGATCTGCTCCTGCTGCACGTCCAGCCGCTTCGCCATCGCGATCCGCTCCGCGCCCGCCGACTTGCGCAGCGCCTCACCGGTCGCCTTGCACCTGTACACCACCGGGTCCGCCTCCTGCTTCGCCCGCATCTCCAGCGCACGCGCCTCCCCGCTCTTCCCCAGAAACGCATCCGCCGCCGCCGCGTCCAGCCCATCATAATGCGCCTTCTGCTCCGCCGGCAGCGCCACAACCTTGCGCAGCTTCTCCAGCTCCGCCGACACCTTCGCCGTGTCGACCGCCTCCTTCTCCGGCGCCTGCTTCGTCATGCCTTCCTCCTTCATGTTGAGCTTCTCATCTATGCGCGTCTGCAATAGTTCCGAGTCTATGTCGTGGGTATGGTCATGCACCATGCCAATAACCCACTTTCCCTCTGCGTCTTTTGCAATAGGGTGACTATGTGTTTCGTAGAATCCAACAGACAACCTGAACCCGTTCAACCCACAGTCACACTTCCCCACAGGGCAGTAGCATTTGCCAATGGAAACGCCGTGCTGATGCCCCTTCGTCTCTCCCGTCAGCAGATCGGAATACTTCTGCACCCGTTCCCGGCGCCCGTCCGGGGCCGGCCCGTCGGAACTCTTCAACAGCACCGCACGCGCCCCCTTCTGCGCCGGCGACGCAACCGCCGAAAACCGCGTCAGCTTCAAATTCCGCAGATTGTTCTTCATTCGACAGGCACCCTTTCCGCCAGCCCCTCAAGGCTGAACCCCGTATACGTCCCGTCCCGGAACTTCTGCAGCTCCGCGTCGCTGTGCGGCTTCACGCACATCATGAACCCCTCCAGCGCCCGGCCCGCATCATCCCGCGGCAGCTCCATGTTGAACGCCTCCGCCACCTCCCTGCTCATCGGCATCCCGTACACCACGTCCCCCGACTGCACCTGGTCGTGCATCGAGTCCATCACCCGGCTCTCCAGCATGAACTCCGCCGTCGACTTGAACATCTCCTCAACCGAAATGTGGTCGTCCTGCGTGTCGTGATGCGGCGCGCCGTCCTCCGTGCAGATGAACCCCCAGCCGAACACCAGGCCCAGCGCCTCGTCTACCTTGATGATCTGCGTGCGCACCTCGATTCGATTGCTCATAACGCGAAAAGGCCCGGACTTGTGATAGCAGCGTTCTATCACGAGACCAGACCCCGTGGTATGCGCCCGCGTGCGTTTGGGGGCACGCCGGCGCGTCAATTTTGAATCTGCCTAAAGTCTAGCACAAAGTTTCCATTTCCGCAACCCCTTTCCCGAAATTGGGTGCATCCCGGACTTTTTGCGCTGATCGCGCAAACGGTGGCGGTTTCAGCCCAGGCAACAGTTCGTCCCCGCCTGATAAAATAATATAAAATATAATCCATCCCCCCCAAAAACATGACAAAACCTGCCAAAACATAACAAAACACGACAAAAGGCGACAAAACCTGCCAAAATCCTTCAGAGCTCCTCCCGCCGCGCTCAACAATCAAAGCTATAAGTGGTTTCTCGTTCTGGAACTCAGGACAATCGCATCTGATCGCGACAACTTCCTGGGAGGCTGCCCGAAACGCATGGCCGGGCGGTGCCCCTGCCCTGGCGCCCCCATGCACACCGCACGTTCCACCTCCCCCTCAAACTCCGGTAGGGGCAGGCCTTGTGCCTGCCCTCGTGCAGGCGCTATGTCTGTTCCTCGAAAATACCCTTCCTGGACCCCTGGCTAACTGCGGCAATGCTGTCAACCCAAATCAGATGCGATTGCCCTGGGCCGGGGCGAGGATGCGCTGGTCGCGGGCGCGGAGATCGTGGTAGAATGGCGCCGCGTGAAGTGTGTTGCGCGCAGCTGTAATGCCGGAGGAGACAACATGGAATCCAGAGAAGCCTTGCGCGACCGTTCCCAAACGCAGACATCCCAAACGCAGATAAATTCATCCCGGGCGGCCGGGACGGGCGTATCCGAACCCGCAGGCCCGCCCGCGCAGGTGGAATCTCCCGGCCCGTCCGTCAATCCCTTTGCCCCCGACGACGGCCGCTGCGTCAGCAAGGAGGAGTACTGGGCCAGGTGGTACGAAAACCCCTACCCGGACATCGACGTCAGCTACGAATGGAACAACGGCAGACTGGAGGCCAAACCCTTGCCGAATGAACCGCAACTCGACCTTTACAACTGGTTTCTCGATCTGCTGCGCCGCTATCTCAGTACATACCCCATTGCAAAGCTGATCAACCTGGAGACCGGCTTTGTGCTGAAGATGGAGGACTCTGCCGAGCCTTCCGGTCAGCGCGAGGCGGTGCGCAAGCCGGACATCGGCGTGATCCTGAACAGCAACCCTGTGCCGTGGGGGGGCGTTGACCGTCGCCATTTCGACGGGGTCTGCGACATGGTCGTGGAGGCGGTCTCCGATTCCACGCCGGCGGAGGTGCGGAGGGATACGGAAGAGAAGAGGCGGGACTATGCGCTGGCCGGTGTGAAGGAGTACTACATACTCGACCCGGGCGGCGAGCACATGCGCTTCTACCGCCTCGCCGCCGGGGGGCAGTACGAGGAGATACAGCCGGACGCCGGGGGCGTAATCGCTTCGGAGGTGTTGCCGGGGTTGCGGTTTCGGCTGGAGGAGTTGAAGCGGCAGCGGGAAATGGAGACGCTGGCGCTGGACGATCTGTATTCCGGGTACGTGATACCGGCCCTGAAGATCTCCGTCACCCAGGCGGAAGAGGAGGCTGCGGCGCGCCAGGCGGAGGCTGCGGCGCGCCAGGAGGCGGAGCAACGCGCCGATGCAGCGGAGCAACGCGCGGAAGCGGAGGCTGCGGCGCGCCAGGCGGAAGCGCAACGCGCCGATGCGGCGGAGCAACGCGCGCAAGAGGAGGCTGCGGCGCGCCAGGCGGAAGCAGCCGCCCGCCGGGAAGCTGAAAAGCGGTTGCGAGAAATGAAGGCCGAGCTGGCCCGGCAGCGCCGGCAATCCTCCTGAACGGCTGGAGCAGGGCACTCTTCTCAGACGCAGCCCGTCTGCAAGCAGTTGTATCCCCGGAGAACGCCCCCGGTCGCGGCGTGTATTGCCCTGATACCGCCCCAAAACGCAAACCTGCCGGCTGGAACTCAGGGCAATCGCATCTGATCTGGTTTGCCAAGATTGCCGAAGTCAGCCAGAGGGTCCACGAAGGGCAGGCACAAGGCCTGCCCCTACCGGTCCGGTGAGGGGGAACAGGATGTCTACTCATTGCCGCCCGGCCCGGACAAAGCCCGGCAGGTCAGCTGCTCGTAGCCGTGCTGAAGATCATAGGCCTCAAATTCAAGCCGCGACTGCGGCGTAATGCCGGGTATGTCGCCGACAAGCGTAATCGTGTTCTCTGCGGACGATACCTCGATGCTGATGTCGCTCAGATAGGCGGCGCCACTGCCATCCGGGTTCATCTGCCAGGAGTTGGCCTGCACAGCCTCTTCAACAGGCAGGTGGACAGGCGCGTCATCGCGCGAGGGATGCCTGAAGCGGCTGGCGGCCAGTCTGTATTCATCTCCCAGATATCCGCCTGTTGTGCGGTCGTTGTCCACGTCGATCGACACAGACCAAAGGTACTCCAACATGTCATCGCGGACGCCCTCCCTGTTGAACTCCAGCGTCTCCGGAAGATCCCGGAGATGGAAGACAACGGTAAGCGTCTCGCCATCCAGGGTTGTGCTGACTTCGGTGATGTCCATGTGCGCGGGCAGCGTGTCGGTGACGCCGTCGCTCACGGTCTGTCCGGGCGCAATCATGGTGTCGTCGGAATCGCAGGGGTCTTCATATGTGACAGGCGGGAGAGACAGACATCCGACCATCTCCGTACCTCCTGAATAATCGTACGCCTTGAACGCGAGCGGCGACACGGTCGTGATGCCGGGAATCTCGCCGGAAAGGGTGATCGTGTTGTCCTCGGCGGAGACTTCAAGGCGGGCATCTTCGAAGAAGAAAAAACCTTCTCCCGGCGTCAATTTGCGCGTGCTGACCTGCAGATTCTTCCCTGCCTCTATGGGCGCGGTTGCGGCGCTGCCGGCGGATGAGGCGGAGACCCTGTGCACGGCGGAAAGCGTATAGTCTATCCCCCCAAAGCCGGTCTCCAGGTCATTGTCCGCATCGATCGACACACCCCAGCTGTACTCAATTTCACCGTCCGGCACGCCTGCCCTGTCGAAGGTCAATGCCTCCGGAACGTCTCTGAGATGGAAGACGGCTGTCAGCGTCTCGCCTGAGAGGAAGGTGTCGACCGCGGTGATATCTATGTGCGCGGCGGGTACGTCGGAGAGGTCGTCGGTTACGGCATTCCCCGCCCGGACCGGGGCGTCATACGGCGTACAATGTCTGACCGGCTGATAGCTCATACCGTTCGAGAGAAAACAGCCGACCTCCTCCGTGCCGCCCAGGATATCGAATGCGCCGAACGCAAGCCGGGAATCCGCGGTGATGCCGGGCACCTTTCCGGAAAGCGTTATCGTGTTGTCTTCCGAGGATACTTCGAGGCTGCCCCAATCGACCGTCATGGAGTCATGTCGGTCCAGCTCCCAGGTGTTGGTCTGCAGAACCCCCGGCGCATCTATGGCTGCGGTTGTATTGATGCCGCCGGCCCTGGGGAACACAAAGTGCATGGCGGACAGAGCGTAGTCGAAGCCGTGGGAGCCTGTCGTGCGGTCGTTGTCCACGTCGATTGACACGTCCCAGTTGTACTCCATGGCATTCTCCGGCACGCCCGTTCTGTCGAACGTCAGCGTCTCCGGGATGTCTCTGAGCTGGAAGGTGACGGTGAGGCGCTCGCCGGAGAGGGCGCTGTTGATCTCGATAATGTCGACATGCGCGGCCGGCACGTCGCCGGCGGCGTCCAGCACGGTCTGGCCGGGCGTGATGATGGGCCGGTCGGGGATGCACTGGCTGGCGGCCAGGCCGGTGATCGAGGGGCCGTGACCGCTCATCTCGACGAAGCCGGCGAAGAAATCGTACGCCCGCAGCTTGAGCCGCGACGCTTCGGTGATGCCGGGAATGTCGCCGGAGAGCGTGATCGTGTTGTCGGCGGCGGAGACCTCGATGGCGATTTCGGCCTCCGCCGGAACCCTGTAGCCCCGCCGGTTCAGCCCCCACAGGCCGGCCTTGACGAAGCCCGGTTCGGTTATCTGCGCCACCGTGTCGCTGTTTTTTGCGAGGGGATGCACGAAGTAGCCGGCGGACAGCATGTAGTCGAAGCCGGCGCTGCCCGTTGCCGGGTCGTTGTCGACGTCGATCGACACCTCCCAGTTGTACTCCAGGGCATGTTTGGGCACGCCGGTCCTGTTGAAGGTCAGCGTCTCCGGCAGGTCCCTGAGCTGGAAGGTGACGGTCAGGGTTTCGCCGTCCAGCGCGGTCGCGGCGCCGAGAATGTCGATGTGCGCGACCAGGTCGCGTGCAGTGTCATTGCGCTCATCCTGCTCTGAAACGGCTGCGGAGCCGTCCACCGGGCGCGGCGGCTCTGCCGGTATGGGTACGCAGGCAGCGGTGAGAAGCGCGAGTGCGGCGATCAGAATGTTTCTGAACATGGTGAATTTTCCCTGGGAAATGAAAGCGGCAGGCCGGGCGGGCCGGATCAACCGGGACGGCAGGAGACGCCGTCCTGACCGAGCAGAATGTCATAGGTCGAAAACAGGAGGGTCGACTCCGGTGTGATGCCTGGGACCGCGCTGATAAGCGTGAGCGTGTCATATTCGTAAGAAACGATCATGAGGACATGGACGGGTACGTTTATCAAAAAGGTCACGTCCTGTTCATGATCGTGTTTGGCCTTCCACAAGGTGCTTCGCACAGCCTCCTTGAAAGGGCGAGTGGCCGCGGGCGTGTCCGCTGAAACTCTTCTGGCGGAGTAGACTGCGCCCAGCATGTACTCGATCTGTTCTGGCTCAGACGCCGCGCCGTTCTCCACGAAGATTTCAACCGTCCACATATACTCGGAGTGAAGGTCCTTGACACCTTCCCGGTTGAACGCCATCTCTTCGGGGATGTCGTTCAGATAGAAGACAGCCGTCAGAACCTCACCATCCAGGCTGGAGGCCGCGCCGACGATGTCGATATAGGCCGGTATCTCGTCGGCAACGGGGTCGAGCGCACTCTGCCCGGGCAGCATCCTGAGATAGCCGCCGGGACAGTCGGCCGGCTCTGCGGACACGGCCAGCGCGGCCTGCCCCTGCGCCGTCCCGGACACGGTCACCTGTTTTGACCCCTGCTCCGCAGCCGGCGCAACGGAAGGCGCAGCCGGCGCAGCCGTGCAGGCCGCGGCAAAAAGAGCGAGCCCGGCGAGCAGAATTCCTTTGAACATGGTCTGTCTCCTTACGCCTGCAGCGGGAGATCGAAGCGTACGGTCGTGCCGCGGCCGAGGCCGTCGCTGGAAACGGAAACCGCGCCCCCGTGCGCCTCGACGATCGCGCGCGTAATCGCCAGCCCCAGGCCCGCGCCCCCCGTACGGCGGCTGCGCGAGCGGTCGGCGCGGTAGAAGCGGTCCACAACGTGGGGCAGGTCGGCGGGGCCGATCCCGGCGCCGTCGTCGGTTACGGAGATCGTGAGCTGCCCCCCTTCTTCGATCGTTGCGGCGACCTCGACGCGGCCGCCGGCCTGCGTATGGCGGAGGGCGTTGTCCAGCACGTTGCCGAGCGCCTGGCTCATGCGCATCGGGTCCAGGTTGAAGGCAGGCGGGTCGGGGGGCAGCTGGAGCGAGAGCGTGATCCGGTCGATCTCCGCCTGCTGCTGCCAGCGCGCCAGCTCGGCGCTGAGCAGCCGGTCGACGGCGCAGGGTTCGAGGCTGAGCTGCAGCTCGTCCGACTCGGTTTCGGCCAGCCAGCCCAGATCGCGCACCAGGTTGCCCAGCATGTCGACCTCCTGAACGATGCGGTCGGCGGCCTGTGACGGGGGTTGCAGGCCCTTGCGCAGCGCGTGCGCCTCGAGACGGATGATGCTCAGGGGCGTGCTCAGCTCGTGCGAGACGTCGTTGAGCAGGCGGTTGCGCAGGTCGCGCTGCGTCTGCAGGGCGGTCGTCATCCTGTTGAAGGCGCTGCTCATCTGCCCCAGCTCGTCGGAGGAGGTGACCGGCAGCAGGGCGGGATCCCCGCGTTGCGCAACGGTGCGGAAGGCTTCGGTCAGGGCGGTGACGGGGGTGGAGATGCGCTTGGAGAGCCATGCCGCCAGCAGGAGGGCAATGGCGACGGTCAACAGCCCGCCGGTGACGGTGGTGACCAGCAGGCCCCGGACAAAGTTGCGCGATTCGGTTGCGCCGAACTCCTTGTAAAAGTCCAGGATGGCATAGCCCACCATGCGGCGGGCGCTGTCGCCGGATACATCGATGGCCTGCTCACCGGTTCTCAGCGCATTCAGTTTGGGCGCGGCCCGGTCCTGAAACAGCTCGGAGAGGTCGTCGTACAGCTCATAGCCGTCGCCGACGTCGAGGAATACGCGGATCTGATCTTCGCCGGTCCTCTTGTGGAACAGAACGTAGTGCTCCCCCTGCAGCGCCCCTTGCACATCGTCTTCGATGGGCCGCACCTCCTCCCCTGCATCGGCCAGACGCTCCCCGCCCGCCTCGGACACCGTGACGACCAGCGTCTCCCAGCCGTCGGAGTAGGTGTAGGACTGGTCCAGCTTCTGCGCGACCAGATTCGCCGCCTTGCTGCTGAGCTCGCCGCCGAACGCGTCCAGCCGGTCGAGCGTCGCATAGTAGCCGATGCCGACGCTGAGCGAAACGGCGAACAGGATCAGCAGGACGAACGCACCCAGAAAACGCCAGTATAACGACATCATTCATCCTCGGTTACAAAGCGGTAGCCGGAGCCGTAGACGGTCTGGATCGGCTGGAACCCGTCTGCGGCGATCTGCTTGCGCAGGCGGAAGATATGGTTGTCGATGGAGCGATCATAGGCGTCGAAGCCGTCGTCGAAGGCGAGCGCGATCAGCTGGTCGCGCGTCAGCACCTGGTTCGGATGGCGCATGAACGCGGCCAGCAGCAGGTAGAGCGTCCGGCTCAACTCGACCGGCTCTTCGTCAACCGTGACGCGGCCCGCCGTCTCATCAAGCGTGATGCGGCCGTAGCGCAACCGCTGCCGGACCTTGTCGTGGACGCGGCGCAGGACCGCCTTGGCGCGAGCGACCACCTCCTCGGGGTCGAAGGGTTTGACGACATAGTCGTCGGCGCCGCTGTCGAGGCCGGTGGTGCGGTCGGCGAGGGCTGCCCTGGCGGTGAGCATGATGATCGGCACGTCCGATTCGCGGCGCAGCGTCCGGCAGAGCTCCATGCCGTCGAGGCGGGGGAGCATCAGGTCGAGCACGATCAAATCGGGGGCAAGGCTGCGGGCCAGGTTGAGGCCGGTGCTGCCGTCATGGGCGGCCTCGACCGCGAACCCCTCCTCCTCCAGGAATACCTTCAGCCAGTTCGCGATGGTTGTATCGTCTTCGACGATCAGGATCAGGTGAGTCACGGTTCATTCTCGCAACGGCCCGGTGGGGAGCTCTCTCGCTTACACCGTAAATAATATACGCGAGATGTCGCGAAATTATCTCAAATCGAGACGGATTCGGTCAGAACTCCCGAAACCGGGCGCGGAATCCGGGCGGGGCCTGGCCTGGCGCCTGTAAGGGATGATGGCAGGAGCGTCACGAGGAACGGTATGTGAGGTATCTTGGGGAGGCGGTTCGAGTGGCGCTGGATATTGACGACAAGCGCAAGGCTGGATCCGGCAAATACTATACGCGGAAAAGCCCCATTGGTGTCGCCGAACTTGCGTGGAGGTATGAAGGAGAAAAGCCAGGGATATAGGATTATGCGAACCGCAGCCCGATAATCACACGGCATGGAGCCGAATTTTGTCCACTGGCTTGCTCATATACTACACACTGCCCAAGATAGTGCAAATTACCAATTTGCATAGAATCTACAATGACCAGGGATTGGATCCTGGGCGATATGACAACCCAACCTGAATTGCCGCCCTACCAGGTAGGATACGACTTCCCTTGGATTACAGAAGTCACCCCCCTTTCACACTACAGAATCCGCCTTCAATACTCCGACGGCGTAACTGGCGAAATCGACCTGTCCGATTGCTCCAAGCGCCCGCTACTGACGACGATGGCGTGGTGTGCGAAAGGGTGAGATCACCGACCCCGCGTCCGCTCTGCGCTACCTTCCTCCTCAGATTCCTGTCGGGAATTCTGAGCCTGCCTGCCCACAGGGGTCAGCCGGTACCGTTGATTCCTGCTCCTTGGCCTTTGCGGAAGTGTCATCTCTATCAGGCCCGCATCAAGGCTGGGATGTAAGTAGCTCCTCAGGAAATAGCTCCGGTCCGCCAACCCCAGAGCAGCCATGAGCTCAGCCCGGCTCATCTCTCCCTGCAAGGCTGCAACGAGCCGCCTCACATGTGGGGTCACATGTGGGGCCACATGTGGGGCCACATGTGGGGCAACGGCCGCCTCGCGACGCGGGAAGGTCACTATCACCCAATCGGCGGAGACCTGAATGACTGGCTCCGCAGCGCCGTGCTCCAGACAGGCGTCGTGAATTCGGCGGACGCCGCTGCCGATCTGCTCGACTAACTTCATACGATAGAGCATATTGAAGAGTAAAGGGTTTCGGGGGACGCTCCTGCTGCCCAGGTCCTCCTCTCGCATTCCGGCGGGAAGTCCGCCCGGTGTCACGATCTCGACCCGGTCTTGGAAGATATAAACCTGCACGTTGGCGGTGCTGCGATAGTCACGATGGGCGATGGCGTTTACTACGGCCTCTCTCAAGGCGCTTTCGGGCAGCTCCAGTCGCTCGTCTCTTCCTTGCGCGTGGGGAATGAGGGCTGAGTTCAGTTTGGCCTGAAAGTAGGTCATGACCTCCTGGTAAATGGCGTAGAGATTTCCGTGAAACGCCTTGCGATCGAGGATGTGAGCCTTTGTGCTGCCCCGGAAGACGGCGCAAGTCACGCCGGCTTGGAGGGTGAAGCGTGTGATGTCGTCGGCCAGCAGCCAGGCTCCCGCATGGGTCATACCCGTATCTTTGACCAGATGCAGGTTCTCCAAAACCGTCATCGGAGGCAATCCAGGGTCAATACCAGCGCGTTCTGCAAACTCGGCCCAACGCGCCGACGTGATCTCTACGGACGGATCGAAGGCTCTGCAGGGAGTCTCGTCCATCCGGATAAGCCCCTCCTTGAAGAAGAACTCTCGAATCTCGTCACGGGACATCTGCTGGCAGGTGGCGCCCTCGCGAACGTAAAACCTTCCTCCGTGAGAGTAGGGTTTGCCGTGCTGCTCCGGCACCGTCACGCACAGCACGCTGCCTTGGCTCTCCACTTCCACCGCCACGGGCGGGTCCGCCGAACGGGCGACGCTCTGTACCCGGGACTTTAGCCGGTTGTGGTCCCTCACGCCGGTCACGGTCCCGGCATCGTCAACCCCAATCAGAATTACTCCGCCGGTGGCGTTAGCGAAGGCGCAAATCTCCCTCCCCAGGTCTGACGACATGGATCGCTTAAACTCAGTGGTAAATCCTTCACCCAAGGCGATTAGATGGGAGAGAGTCGGCTGGTTCACCCTGCGCTATCCAGATTCATAGACGAGTCAGCATGGTTCTTTATCGCTTACTTGGGTAGCATACCATTCCACGACTCTAGCATGAAGAGGCAATAGCGCCGCGAGGCCGGCTGCAGAGTGCATCATACCGCATGAACATTCAGGGGCGCCCTTTTTGTGGGTCTACTTCCTTGCGGGATTACGAAATCAGACGTAGACTTCCAGAAGCGAGGAGGCGTCTGTGTTAAAGGAGTTCGATATGACAACCCAACCTGAACTGCCGCCCTACCAGGTAGGATACGACTTCCCCTGGATTACAGAAGTCACCCCTCTTTCACACTACAGAATTCGACTCCAATACTCCGACGGAGTAACTGGCGAAATCGACCTGTCCGATTGCTCCAAAATGGAGATATTCTCCGATCAGTTCAGGCTGGGGTGCGGCCAGGGGGCGAGGGACAGCGCTTCGCCGCTCTTGCCCGCCAGCGTCTCGAAGAGGGCGGTGGTGACGCGATCCTGGGGGACGAAGGTGGCGAGATACAGATCGCCGTAGGCGCTGAGGCTGGTGTTGGTGAAGACGGTGTAGGCGACCGGCCCGTGCGCGCCGTGTGTGTAGGCGTAGCTGCGCAGCTGGCTGTAATCATCGTAACCGTCCTCATGGCTGTCCGCCCACAGCCCGTAAAAGTCGGGATAGGCGGAGAGGGCGGTGAAGAGCTGCCGGAAGCGGGCCGTGTGCCGGTAGCGCAGCGTCATGGCGCGCCACTGCTGCATGTTCGCGAGAGCGATGGGCCGCCAGCCGCGCCCCAACACCTGGCGCAAGCGCCCGCCGGGCGCCAGCAGCAGGACGATGTTGTTTGCGCCGGCGGCGGTTGCCCGGGCCGCTTTGAGCTGGGCCAGGCTCAGATCGTGAAAGGCGAGCAGGGCGCGGTTGACGCCGATGATGTCGGCGAACGGGTCCATGAGGAAGGCGGGCGCGCAGAGCGTGTCCAACAGCGCCCAGACCTGCGTGAAAACATCCTCGCTGCCGAGCGCGGCGCGCACCAGCGCCGCGTCCGCCACCTCGCTGGCCATGGCGAAAAATTCGCGGCGTTCGAAGGAGGTGAGCTGAAAAGCCTGCGCCAGCCCCTGCAGAATCTCCGCATCCAGCCGCGCCTGCTCCCCCCGTTCGATTTTGCCCACGATCCGAACGGTCAACCCCGCCTCTTTGGCCAGTTGACGCTGGGTCCAGCTGTGGCCGCTGGTAAAGTCAAACTGCTCCCGGCGCAGCGCGGCGACGACCTGGCCGAAGGTCCTGTGTTTCACTGCCTTCTCCCGGTTGCCGGCGGTCTGTGACGGGGGTCGCTCCCTGCCGGGTCAAAGTTCGCCGCATCGACGTTTCTCTCGCCTCACTCGATAAGGGACGTAGCCGTGGGGTACGGCGAAGCCCGTGGAATGGCGGCCATCAGCCCTGACGGCTCAATATCAAAGAAATAATACATCAGGGCCATCAGTCCCACCCAAAAGATGGTGGTCAGGATAAAGTTCACGAGCTTCTGCATCGCTGTCACTGGCAATCCGCCTTGCGTTTGGCACGTTTGAATCAGTAGTTCCCTCCTGCGTCAGGGCCGCCGCATTCCACAGCGCCGCCCGCCGCATAAACACACCGGCATCTTCCCGCCAGCTTGCGTAGCCGATCTTCCGGTCGTCGGTCAGCCAGTTGATCATCCGCTGCAGGCAGGCGGCCAGCGCCCCGTCTTCGGCAGCCAGCGCAAAGCCGCCGTATTCCACATCCTCGTCGAGCGCCGTAACCACAAAATCGCCGCCGCGCGCGTGGGCCGTCTCCCGGTTCCCGATCTCCCCGCGCGCGATCGCGTCGATCCGGCCCTCTTCAAGCGCCTCGAAGAGCGCCGTCTCACCCGTCTCATCGCCCAGGTACACCACCTGCGGCATATCGTCAGAAGGCGGATGCAGATGCCGCCGCCCGGCCAGGCTGTCCGACTCGCCCGCGGCCGTGATCACGTAGTCCGGGCCGCCGTCGGCAACCACCGCGCCCCCCGGCGTCTCCACCCGCACGCCGGCCGCCAGCACGCCGTCCCCGTCTACAAGGCCCACCAGCTCCAGCAGGCGGAACTCCCCCGTCGTCCCGGCCAGGGCGCCGACGCGCACGCCGCCCGTCAGATCGTCATAGCTCGCCAGGCGGTCTTCGTCCTCCGCCCGCACCAGCAGCGACTGGCGAAAGGCGACGTGCCCGGCAGTAAACGCGACCGCCTTCCTGCCGGCGGCGTCCACGGTGCGCGAGTCCAGGATCGTGATGCCGCCGCCGACGATGTCGTACTGCGGCGTAGCCGCCAGCAGCCAGATGTCGTCCCAGACCGCGATCGGGTGGCGGGCAAAGGCGAAGCCGGCGCCCTTCATCGCCTCAAGCGCCGTCAGCAGGTCGGCCTCATAGCCGAGATGCGTCTGAAAGCCTTCCGAGTCCGGGTCTTCGTCGGCGCTGTAGCTGACGGGCGCGAAGTAGGCGTAGAAGCCGACATTCAGAACGCGCCCCTCCTCCACGCACCGTTCCGCAGAGCTGCCGCCCTGCTCCGCCGGCGGCGCATACGTGCAGCCCGCGGCAACCAGACACAGCATGACCAGCACCCCCCTCCCAACCAGCCCCGCACGCCAAAGCCAGCCCGTTTTGCTCATAAAATCTCCTTCTGACCGAAAACGCGGCGAGCGAAGTTATCTCACGCCTCTCCCCATCCCCCTCAACCTCCGGCATGGCCAGGCCTCGTGCCTGCCCTC
>VXMH01000055.1 GCA_009841235.1 Caldilineaceae bacterium SB0661_bin_32
GGGGGAGTCCCCCCAAAAAACCTGACAAAACCTGTCCAAATCCTTCAGCGCTCCCTCCCGCCACGCTCCTCTCCACTCTCTCCTTGCCTTGCACCCTGCACGGGCATATCCTGTGAGAACCGACAGCAGACGTGGTAGAATTCCGCGACTATGAACCCACTGACGATAACGCAACTGACGGCGCACGTAACTTCCCTGTTCGAGCGAGACGAACTGCTCCGGGATGTCTGGGTCTTGGCCGAGGTCAGCCGGTGGACGAGAGCGGCCAGTGGTCACATCTATTTCAGCATGAAGGACAGCGGCGCGGTCATCAATTCGGTGATGTGGCGGGGAAACGCCCACCGGCACACTTGGCTCCCGAATGAGGGCGACCAGGTCCTGGCCCACGGGCACGTGACCGTCTATCCCGAGCGCGGCCAGTATCAATTCTACGCCGATGAGATCCGGCCTGCGGGACGGGGGCAGCTCTACGCGCAGTTCGAGGCCCTCAAGGAAAGGCTCGCCGGCGAAGGCCTGTTCGAGCAGGCGCGCAAGCGTCCGATTCCGGGTGCGCCCCGCCGGTTGGGAATCGTAACAAGCCAGAGCGCGGCGGCGTTTCAGGACGTGTTGCGCGTTCTGGGCCAGCGCTGGCCGCTGGCAGAGGCGGTCCTCTTTCCGACGCAGGTCCAGGGGGCGGAGGCGCCTGCCCAGATCGTCGCAGCTCTCGCCGCTGCGAACGGATTCACACGTGCGGGATCTCCCGGTGCTTTCTCCGCAGAAGATCTCGCCGCATTGCCTCTGCTGGCCGCTGACAACGTGAGCAGCTCTTTCGATTCGGCGGCAGCGGAGGCTGGACGCGGCGGCGGATTACTGGACACCATTCTGCTCGTACGCGGCGGCGGTTCCATCGAGGACCTGTGGGCATTCAACGAGGAAGTCGTCGCCTATGCCGTCGCCGGCAGCAAAGTGCCGGTCGTGACCGGAATCGGCCACGAGACCGACTTCACGATTGCCGACTTTGTCGCCGACCTGCGGGCGCCGACGCCCACGGGAGCGGCGGTTGCGGCGACGCCCGATCGCTGGGAGATGCTGGAAGGGATCAAACAGACGCGCTTGTGGTTGCTCAGGACCGGCTCTGAAGAGGTCTCTGGTCGGAGAGTGCAGTGGCAGGAGCTGCGCCGCCGGCTGGTGCGAAGTGCACCCTTGCGGCAGATCGATCTTGCGCGGCAGCGGCTGGATGAAGTTGATGAACGGCTGAGGCGGGTCACGTCTGGTGAGATGCGCCGCCGGAAGGAGCAGCTGGAGTCCGGCAGAGCACGGCTCGAGGGCCTCAATCCTTCCGGCGTGCTGTCCCGCGGCTATAGCATCGTGCAGAAGAGCGGCGGGGCGGTCGTGAGTGCGCCTGGGCAGACAACTGTCGGTGAGCGGCTGCTGGTGCGCTCGGCGGGCGGAGCCTACCCGGTGCTGCGCGAGAGCGACTGAGCTGTCGGTGCCCCGGAATCCAATCAAAGCGATCCAGTGCGCTTGCTGCGCTTTATTTTTCCCATACAGTAAACAAGAAGAAACAAGCGGTATTCAGGCGGCCTGCGTCAGCGCTCCCCGGATTTCGCCGATTGCGGGATCGATCTCCTCGATCTTCCCGTACTCTTCATCCCAAAATACCTGGCTGGCCATCCGCTCGATCAGGCCGCTGCCGTAGCCGAAACGGGTCCACAGGTCATGCTTCATCGTCTGCAGCCGCTCGTGTTCGCCGGGCCGGTTGAGATCGATGATCTCGCCAACTGACGCCCCCAGGAATACCGATTTGGCCCAGGACTCCAGCGTATCCACGTCCGGCCTGCCCCCGTGACGCGCGTAGAGGTCGGCGCTGACGGACGGATAGCGGTCGTAGCTGTCGGTGGCGATGGTGACGACGTTGTCCTGCGGGCCAAGACCAAGGTACTTGGCGGTCTTGATGGCGCCGATGATGTTGCAGATGCAACTGGGGCCGAACTTGCCCTGCAGCAGCTGTGCCGCCTGGCTCTCCAACCCGAGGCGGTCGACGAGAGCCTCTGTCCCTGATTGGGCCACTTCCATTCCCTGAACGGTCTCCTCGTCGTTGATGAGCATGAGCAGATCGGTGTTGTACACGTTGTGGATCAACGTAACCATCTTGTCGCCGATGCCCTCGATGCGGTGCTGGCCCTGACCGCCGTCGAATAGGGTCGAGCACTGGCGCGGTTCGAGGGCTACTATGCGCGCGTCGGGGTAGAGAGACTTGACGTGATCCCCGGCCGCGAGTGTGCCTGCGCTGCCGGGCGCGCTGACAAAGGCGGCAACCCGGCCGTTGCCCACGCTGGCAGCGGCCTTTTCAACCGCGTCGCCGGTGACGTGGCGGTGGAAGCGGTAGTTAGGCATCAACTCGAACTGTGCCAGGACAACATACTTTTCCGGCCTGCTTACATATTCGCTGTGTGTACGCTCCAGCGTCAGTATAACGTCTGACTCCGTACCGGGTGTCAGGTCAAGATCTCCGCCGTACTTGCGGATGCGTTCGTAGCGCTCCTGGCTCATGGTGTCGGGCATTACGACGACCGCCTGGTAGCCCTTCAAAGCGCTGACGTAGGCTGTCCCTATGCCGAAATTGCCTGTGCTGGGGCCGATGATGCTGCGGTCGCCCGGTCGCAGACCGTTTAGGGCCTCCGCCTCTGCCAGGGTCGTGTAGGCCGGCCCCACCTTCATCGAACCGCTGGGAAAGGTGCGCCCGCTGAGAACGATGACATTGGCCTGGACTCCGGTCAGTTCCTTCGGCAGGATGATGCGCTCCACCTCCGTGCCGGTGTTCTTCCAGTTGATGTTGAATAGGTTGAGCGGGGCCAGTTCGTCTGTGGCCAGGGCGGATACCGCTTCCTCCCGAACGCTGGTTGGGAGCCGGGTCGGGTCGCGCATCTCTTCGTAGGTTGGGCCGGGCACGATTGGTCGGGTCACAGCGGATACTCCCCTTGTAGAAAACTGGGAGGCAGGTTGGCAAATAGTGGCTAAGCGTACGGTGTCATAATAGTAACAGAGCGGCTGCTGTCAGGCGAACCAACAGCAGCCTGGCCGCCGTGTTGGATTGCGACGGGCACAAGGCGCCATATCAGGAAAAAAGGGATCTGACGGCTTGACATTCCGCACAGATTTTAGTTACGTTGGGGGCGGGTTACTATGCAAAGGGCTGGCTCCTGTTCCGCGACTATGGCTGACACAGGGATATCCTCGGCGCGTTTTTTGGATGTCCTGACGGGCGCACGCGAGCCGGCCCGTACTCTGCCGCAGCGCTCCGCCGCTGTCCAACAAAAGGAATAGGCCAATGTTCACGATTCGTTCTGTCGTTCTCGTTATCGCGCTGCTCATTTCGGGTTGTGCTCCCATTCCAACCAAGAGTGAGCCGGAAGCCTACGCTCAGGCGCTCGTACAGGACGCCATCCGCTTCTATAAGCGGGAAGGCCTTCAAGCAGCTATCGACCGCTACAGTTCAAGTGCAAGTGTAGACGGGCAGTGGTATGTCACCATGACTGACGTAGCCAGTGGTACAACAATCGCCCACCCTGATACATCGTTAATAGGAGCCGATGCGACAGCCTACGTTGACATAACTGGCTACGAGTTTGGAAAGGAAGCAATTACAGTAGGGGAAGACGGAAAGTGGGTCAGCTACGTTTGGGAAAACCCGGAATCGGGTAAGGTCGAACGCAAGTACACATGGGTTGTACGTTATGACGGATTGATTTTTGGTTCAGGATGGTACGAATCAGTAGATGAGAGCCAGTGAAGAAACTGAATGACCTGTCTCCTCGTCACGACTGACGTTTCAGCCCTCGCGCCAGTCCATCTTGCGATCAACCAGCCGGAAACTGATGAGAACGCAGCCAGCCAGTACGGCGAAGTCCAGCAGGAGACGTGAGGTAAGAGGGCCCAGAACTACCTGGCGCAATGCAGACGCGGCATAGGTGGCTGGACTCAGGAATCCGAGCCAGACCAGCCAGTCAGGCAGGCGGTCCGGCGGGATCAGGACCGGGCCGATCGTCAACATCAGTATCGTCAGCAGCCGTCCCGCGGCCGAGGCTTCTTCCGGCGTTCGAAAACTGACGCCCAGCAGCGCGCCGATGCCTGCCAGCGGAAGGGCGCACAGCGGAACGACTGCGAAGGCCAGCGGATGAATGTGAAGTTCCAGCCGCAGAATCCAGGCTCCCCCGGCGAGGACAACGACCAGTGAAGGCAGAAAGAGGATGAAGAAAGCGGTAGACGCCGCAAGTATCAGAACGTTCTTACGAATAGGAAGTGTGGCGAAATAGTCCAGACTGCCGGCCACTTTCATGTACGCGAAATGGCTGATCAACTTTCCCATGTGTTCAAAGAGCAGGGCCATGACCAGATTGCCGACCAGGACGAAGGAAAGCGCATAGGCGCCCAGCTCACGAGCAAATGAGCCGAGTAAAAGGATCCCAAACAAGGGAAGGACCGTGCCGGTAAGGGCAAGATTCCGCCACCCCCATCGCCAGTTGCTCAACTCGATTAGAAACAGGTCCCAGTACTGCAAATGCAGAGGCAGGGGCAGTCGAGTCTTCATCAGGTGTAGTGCAGATAGAGGTCTTCCAGCGTCGCGGAGTGAAGCTGGAAGTCGTCGATTCGTGAGAAGTCCAGCCCCGACAGGGCGGCCTCGACCTGGTGCTGATCAAGTCGAACTATCCAGTGATCTTCTGAAAGCTTCTGCGGCTGTAGACCCAGGGGAAGGACAGGAGGCGATTCCGGCTGGAACCTCAGCTCCAGTCGCAGCTGTTGGTCCAACTGCTTCTTCAGGTCTGACGGTTTGCCTAGAGCCGCCAGCCGCCCTCTGCGCATGATGCCTACCTGCTGAATTATCTTCTCCGCCTCAATGGCGTCGTGGGTGATGAAAATGATCGTCGTGCCCCGTTTGCTGTTTTCCGCGCGCAAGGTCTCCCAGACGTGCCTGCGCCTCTGCGGGGACAACTCATTGGTCGGTTCATCCAGAATGAGAATCGGCGGCTGCCCGGCCATGGCCGCGGCCAGTTGCAGCAGGCGCTGCTGACCGCCCGAAAGCCGCGAACAGAGTTCAGTTCGAATGTCGTGGAGCTCCCATAGTTGCACCAGCCGCTCCCGTTCGCAATTCGATTCCTGGCGACCGCAGCCTCGCAGGTGCGAAGTGAAGTACAGGGCCTCACTTACGGTCAGTGAGTTGAGCGTGCGAGCAGTCTGGGGCATGTAACCGACGAACCTGGGTACGAGCAAAGGCTCCTCCTGAACAGGTCGGCCGTAAAGATTGACGCTGCCCCTTGTAGGACGCACGAGGTTCGCCATCTGCTTTACGAGTGTACTCTTGCCTGCCCCGTTGTCTCCCAGCAGTCCAAAGATTTCGCCCTGCTGCACGTTAAAGCTGATATCGTCATTGGCCGGCGTATCCTTCCCTGGGTAGGTTTTCGTGAGTCGAGAGACCGAGTAGACGCTGTTGGATCTGTTCTTCATGGCATTCTGCGTGGGTGGAAGGCAGGTCTGTAACGGTATAAAGGGCAGCTATTGAGCTGACTGCCGCCGAAAGGAGCCCGCGCAACCGCAGGCTCAGATCTTCAGATTCTCTGCTACGGCATCTAACGAAGGTGGTACGACTTCCGGTTCCCCTGCGACGCGCATGGCGGCTGGCACGTCCTTCAGGCCGCTGCCTGTACTGATAACGACGACCGTTTCACCTGGTTCCACGAGTCCTTGACGCTGAGCTTGTTGAACGCCGGCGAGGGCGGTAGCGCCGGCCGGTTCTGCAAAGACACCCCCCAGGCGGGCGAGAGGTAAAATTGCCTGGAGTATCGCTTCGTCTTCGACAAGCAGAAAGGCCCCCCCGCTTGCCCGCACGGCACGCAGCGCCTTGGTGGCGTCGCGCGGTTCGTTCACGCTGATCGAGTCGGCGGCTGTCTCCGCCGTGACAGGCCGGGGCACTTCAAGATCGTCGCGCCAGGCGTTGTGAATGGCTGCGCTGGCCGTGGACTGCACGCCGAAAATGCGTGGCACGCGGTCGGTCCAACCGAGCCTCTTCAGTTCCCAGAAACCCTTGTAGACCCCGCCAATGATCGATCCGTCGCCCACCGAGACGAAGACGGAGTCGGGCGGAACGAACTGAACGGCAGGACTGTCATTTTCCCCCCTGCTTGAGAGAGCCTTCGCCTCGGCGAGCTGGGCGGCGATCTCGAAGCTGACCGTCTTTTTCCCTTCCGTCATGAAAGGGTTGTAGCCGGTGTTGCGATTGTACCAGCCGAATTCTTCACAGGCGCGCACGCACAGATCGAAGGCGTCGTCATACGTGCCGTCGACGGCGAGGACCCGGCTGCCATAGACGAGAAGCTGTGCGATCTTTGCCTGCGGCGCGGAGCGGGGAACGAAGATAACCGATTCGTGTGCGGCCGCGGCGCTCATCGCAGCCAGCGCGGCAGCCGCATTGCCTGTGCTGGCGGTGGCGACGACGTCGCGACCGGTTTCGCGGGCGCGGGCGACGGCGACGGCGGAAGCCCGGTCCTTGAAGGAGCCGGATGGGTTGCGGCCGTCGTCCTTGATGTACAGACGTTGCAGGCCCAGGGCGTCAGCGAGCCGATTTGCGCGTAGCAACGGCGTATCTCCCACAGGCAGAGGCGGGAGAGATTCCGGCGCCACAGGCAGCAAAGGCCGCCAGCGTTCGATCGTACGAGTCGTGAACTGTGATGAAGAAGCGGCTGGATTGATGCGGCTGGAGCCGGAGGGATCTGAGTGGTTGATTCGTATAGCGGCGAGCGCGTCGTAGTTGTAGAACGCGTCAAGGTGCCCCAGGTCGCTGCCCCTGTTGGGACGGCAGGGGCAGACGTAGTCGACCGCACCCGGCTGGAAGGTGCGTCCGCAGCGAAGACAGCGCAGACCTGCGAAAAAGGAGTCTGGGCGGGGTGTTGACATCTCCCCCTTTCCTTTCCTATGGCTTTAACTTTCTTTCGATATGGTATAGTAGGAGTCATGGATTCGTTTGGCAAGTCGATATCAAACCCAAAGGAAATTGCAACATTCACCTTCCCGCAACGTAAACAGAAATGTAAGTATGGGAGGCTGTTGCCCAGCCGGTAGAATTCCTCTTGCTTGCTGGGAGCAGCAGGTTGCCGGGTTCAGAACCCCGCCCGCCGCAGATCTGTGGGCGCCGGCTTACTGGGAAGGAGTCGAATAGAAATCCAATGCGAATCGCCCTCTTTAGCGACGTATACAAGCCCCACATAAACGGTGTCGTGAACCACGTGGGACTGTTGAAGGAACACTTCGATCGATGGGGTGAGCAGGTCTATCTCTTTGTTCCTGAACAGGACAAGAAGACGGTAGACGAGAACAACGTCATCCGCCTGCCCAGCATACCCATCGCTGACACCGGCTATCACCTGACGGTGCGAGTCGACTCGCGCTGCCGGGACATTCTCAAGCGTATGGACGTGATTCACGTTCACCATCCCTTTATCAGCGGCAGCTTCGGTCTCAACTTTTCGCGGCGCTACGACGTTCCACTGGTCTTTACCAGCCATACCCGCTACGATCTGTACGTGCAGCAGCACCTGCCGCTGGTGCCGGACACACTCTCCGACACGGCCCTGCACGCATTTTTCCAGCGGTTCAGCCAGCGATGTAGCGCAATCATCGCCCCGAGCCAGAGCGCCGCGGCGGTCATGCAGACATGGGGCATCCAGGGCCGCGTCGCCGTCATTCCGAACGGCATCGAGCTGGGGCAGTTTCAAACCCCGGAACAGGAGGCGACGCGCACCGAATTCAGGATCCCCGAGAACGCTGTTGTGGGCGTCTATGTCGGGCGTATCAGCCAGGAAAAGGCCGTAGACCGCCTCTTGGGCATATTCTCTGCCTTGAGAGAAGAGATCCCCACCCTCCATCTGCTTCTTGTCGGGGGCGGCCCCAGTCTGGATGATTGCCGTCAGCTTGCCCGCAATTCCGGGATGGAAGGGCGCGTGACGTTTACGGGGCCCATTTCATACGAACGAATCGGGGGCGTGCTTGGCGTGGCCGACTTCTTCGTGTCCGCGAGTGTAAGCGAGGTGCATCCGCTGACATTCATCGAAGCCGCGGCCGCGGGCCTGCCCTCCATCGGCATCGATTCACCTGGCGTGGCGGACATGATCGTGGACGGAGAAACCGGTTTTCTGACAGACGATAACGATCTGAGCTTTGGCCTTCGCATAATGAAAATGGCGCAGGACGCTCAGTTGAGGCGCGAGATGGGCTGCGCGGCGCGAAAATACAGCCAGCGTTTTTCCGCCCACCACAACGCACGCGAAGTCCTGGGTCTCTATCAGTCATTACAGGAGCAGTAGCCCTGCCGGAAGGAAGATCAGATGTCGATGCAGCGCATCGACAGGCGAAACTGAAACCGGCTTACTCAAGTGGCTGCGCCGTTGCACTCATTTTCGGATAGAGAAATCCCGCATTGCGCTCTATTTGGAGATGCTGTATTATGAATTCATTGCGGTTTTTTCGATTTGCTTCGTCAGGGGAGTTTGGATATGCGTTGGGCGTTGCTGCTAAGGGGTCTGGTCACCTTTGTTTTTATCCTGCTTGGATGGGAACTGGGCAGGCAATTAACGGGTGTGGAGGCTCTTGAGAGTTTGACGCTCTCGTCAGCGCGCCTGATTGTTCCTCTCGCAATCTTCAGCGGTGTTGTTGGTCTTGTCGGCGCCCCGTGGCTGACGGTCAAGCCGGCGAACGCTCTGCGGTCGAGTTTGAGACAGATTCCCACTGTGCAACTCATGGCTGCGACTGCCGGCATGGCGATCGGGTTAGCCATCGCCGCGCTCCTGGCATATCCTCTCTCTCTGCTGCCCAATCCATTCGGTACAATTCTGCCCTTTGTCGGCGTCATCGTTATGGGCTATCTGGGCGTAACGATGATGGTGCTGCGCCATCGGGAGATTCTTAATTTCTTCCGGTTCCCAAATGGAGGGGAAGACGGCCGGGATCTGCCCAAGCTGCCTCTCTTCGCGAAGGGCGGCCGGCCGCAATATGCCGACACGATGCTATTGGACACCAGCGTAATCATCGATGGACGCATCGCCGATGTGGCCGAGACCGGCTTTCTTTGGGCTATCCTTGCGGTTCCGCGATTCATTCTCAATGAACTCCAATATATCGCGGATTCGGCGGAAGTTTTGCGCCGCAACCGCGGCAGGAGAGGCCTCGAAATTCTTGACAGGCTCCAGAAGATCGAAGGCGTGAATATCGTCTTTCTGGACCAGGACCCCGCCGAAGCGCAACAGGTGGACGAAAAGCTGGTTTATCTCGCCCGCGAGATGAGGGCCGCCATCGTTACCAATGACTACAATCTGAATCGGGTGGCCAAACTGCAGGGCGTTCGCGTCTTGAACATTAACGAACTGGCCAATGCCGTCAAATCTGTGGTTCTTCCCGGTGAAGAGATGACGATCCACGTGATTCAGGAAGGTAAGGAGATGAATCAGGGGGTCGGCTATCTCGATGACGGGACGATGGTCGTCGTCGAACAGGGCAGGCGCCACATGGGGGCGCGCCTCTCTGTACGTGTCACGAAGGTCTTGCAGACCAACGCCGGCCGACTCATATTTGCCGTTCCGGAGGATGTACAGGAGCGCCGCAGGGCATACGAGTCTGTCCGCTGAACAGGGGAGAAGCTACAAAACAACCGGGTGAGCCAACGACAGGGACACCGATGACGCTCAACATCTACAACACGCTGACTCGCCGGCGCGAACCGTTTGAAACTTTGGAAGAAGGACGTGTGCGCATGTACGTCTGTGGGCCTACTGTTTACGCTGACGCCCACATCGGCCACGCGATGAGCGCAATCGTCTTCGACATGATCCGGCGCTACCTGGAGTTCGCCGGTTATGAAGTAACCTACGTCACAAACTTCACCGATGTGGATGACAAGATCATCATCCGGGCCCAGGAGACGGGTCAGGATCCCTTTGAGTTGGCGCAGTACTTTACGGACAAGTACTTGACGCATCTCAGTGATCTGAACATCAAGCCGGCAGACACCTATCCCCGCGTGACAAGCGAAATCACCAATATAATTCGCGCCATCGAGGACCTGGGCGAGGCGGACTACGCTTACGCCGTGGACGGAAGTGTCTATTTTCGGGTCGACAGAGATGACGATTACGGAAAGCTCAGCCGGCGCCGTCAGGAGGATGCCGTTGCCGGAACACGCGTCGCCGGTGAAGAGGGCAAAGAAAATGAGGCGGACTTTGCCCTTTGGAAGGGGGCCAAGGAGGGCGAGCCGTCGTGGGAGAGCCCGTGGGGTCCCGGCCGTCCCGGGTGGCATATTGAGTGTTCGGTCATGTGCTTGCACCATCTTGGGGAGATGATCGACATTCACGGCGGCGGCAATGACCTGATTTTCCCGCATCACGAAAACGAAATTGCACAGAGCGAAAGTCTCACCGGGAAACCGTTTGCCCGTTACTGGGTCCACAATGGGATGCTCCAGCTGTCGGGCGAGAAGATGAGTAAGTCGATAGGAAACCTGGTCACCATCGACAGTTTTCTGCACCAGCACTCGGCCGACGCCCTGCGAATGCTGATCTTCTCGGGACACTATCGCAAGCCGGTCTCGTATTCGGATGAGTCGATCGAGGCGGCAGTGCGAAGCACCGCCCGCTTGAGAGGAGGACTGCGTCCGCCGACCGGAACCGTTGCGGTCGGTGACGAGGCCAACAATCTGCGAGAAGTGACCGAGTCCGCTCGCAGCGGTTTCTGTCAGGCCATGGACGATGATTTCAACACGAGCGCGGCTCTGTCGCACCTGTTTGAGCTGGTGAGGGCGATCAATTCGGCGCGTGCGGCGGGTATCTCCGGTCCGTTTTTTCAGGCTGCCCAGGATACGCTGCGTGAGTTGGCGGGCGTCCTGGGCCTGTCGCTGACTGAGCAAGGCGGCCCCGAAGGCAACGTGCTGGCCGCCAAGCCGTTCATCGACCTGCTCGTTTCAGTGCGAACGGCGATGCGAGAGCAAAAACAGTGGGCGGTGGCGGACATGGTACGCGAAGGGTTGGCAGCCCACTCGGTCCAGCTGGAGGATACACCGAACGGAACGACCTGGCGTATTGAGGACGCCAGGTGAGCGAACTGCTCGTAGGTCGGCACGCCGTCCTGGAATCTTTGCGTGCACGACGCAGGCATTACTACCGGTTGTGGTTGGAAGGTGACGGCCAATCCGCCCCCAGGGAAAGCCTCGCGGAGATTGTACGGCTTGCCCGGAAAATCAGCGTCCCGACGCGGCACGTGGAAGGCGGCATCTTCGACCGCATTCGACGCGCCCAGTTGAATCCCCAGGGCGTTGCGCTCGAGACCGGCCCCTTTCCCTACGCAGAACTGGAAGACATACTCTCCCTCGCAAGTCGGAAGTCGGAACCTTTGCTTCTCGTACTGGACCACCTGGAGGACCCGCGCAATCTTGGCACGCTGTTTCGCAGCGGCGAGGCGTTCGGCGTGGACGGCGTCATTCTGCCGGAACGCCGGGCGGCGGGGATCACGCCGGCGGTCAGCAACGCCTCCTCGGGGGCGGTTGAGCACATTCCCGTCGCCCAGGTGGGCAACGTCAACAGGACGATCGATCGACTCAAGAAGTCGAATATCTGGACAGTCGGGTTGGACCTGGGCCCGGATGCCATCCCGCTTCCCGATGCAGACTTGAGCGGGCCGCTGGCCGTCGTCGTCGGCAATGAGGGCAAGGGGCTAAGCCGGCTTGCGCGGGAGAAGTGCGATTTCTGCGTTACGATCCCGATGGCTGGCTCAGTGGAAAGTTTGAACGCGGCGATCGCGGGAAGCATAGTGCTATTCCAGGCATTTCAGGCGCGTTCGCCGGTGGAAACCGCGGCAAAACTGTAGGCAAATTCGTGTCTCTGGGGCGAGCTTGTTATTTCGCAGGCGGCGAGCCATCGGGAGATCCGTGCCGTCTCCGACCGAAAAACGCCTTCCGTGATGTTCAGCTGCGAAGCCATTCTTTCGGACGCCGGCCCGGCATCTCCTCTCTGCTTTGGGGCCAGCCTGCCGTCTCCTCGATTTTCCGCGCCAAACTGAAGTCCAGTTTCGTCAGTCCTCCGGCGTCATGGGTGGTCAGATAGACTTCAACTGAGCGATAGTTGAGGACCAGCCTCGGGTGGTGGTAGGCGGCCTCTGACAGGAAGCCGATAGCGTTGGCCGTCATCAGCGTTACGCGCCAGTTGGCCGTTTCGAAACGCCGGTACAAACACTCCTCGCGAACCTCCCATTCTGGAAGGAGCTCTTCCAGCAACCGGCGAACCTCCTCACTGTTGATCCTGTCTTCCACAGGTTCCCCCCTTTATGCGTTGCCCTGCTTTGACCAAGACCTGCACCGTAGTGACTTGCTGAAGTTCGACCACATGCGGTTTCGAGTCATCCGTCCCCCTTCCGATTCGTGAAATCTGTTTCAAGCGGATTCCAAATGCGGCAAATAGCGTCGGCATGTTATATAATAGCGGCTGCATTTCCTGACATTCCTATTCACAGGTGCGGCAGTTTCGCTTCAGCTCTTGATGGAGACAGTGAATGGTGCGTCGTAAGTCTTACCTGCTTGCCTTAGTCGGCTTTCTTCTTGCACTGGTTGTCGTCAGCGCATGTGCGCCCAACCCGCGCCTGCAGTTGATTTCGCCCAACATGGTTGTCCTGGCAGAGGGCGAGACCTTTGTGCCGCCTACGCCGACGCCGCGACCGCGTATCGCCGGTCTCAGCGATGAGGAGATTC
Source organism: Caldilineaceae bacterium SB0661_bin_32 (assembly GCA_009841235.1). Classification (GTDB taxonomy): domain Bacteria; phylum Chloroflexota; class Anaerolineae; order Caldilineales; family Caldilineaceae; genus Bin5. The sequence continues at coordinate 12,761 of VXMH01000055.1, forward strand.
TGGCGGGGTTGCCGGATGCTGTGGTTTCGCTGATTCCGGGCGATGCTGAAAGAGGTCTGGCCCTGACCGTACCCCATAACTGCATCGGCTGTCATGTAACGGACAACAGCCTGATAGATGTGGCGCCAACCTGGTTTGAAATCGCCGATACCGCTGTCGGGCGTGCGCAGCAGTTGGGACTTGCCGGGCCGGCCATGTATCTCTACACCAGCATCATCAACCCGAATGACTACATCGTCAACGACTATACTTCGGACGTGATGCCCGAAACATACGCCGAAGACCTTAGCGAGCAGGACCTTGCGGACCTTTTGACCTATCTGCTTTCGCTCCGAGCTGAGTAAACGCAAGCCGGCTGAAAACTGAACCCCCTCAAACTACGGTAGGGGCAGGCCTTGTGCCTGCCCTCGCACCCCCTTCAAGCTCACTCCTCACTCCTCCCCTTTGTGCCCGCCCACCGCACGGTGTTACTCACACCTCTCTCCTCTTCACTCACTCCTCGCCGTTGTCCCCGCCCATCGTGGACCCTCTCGCTAACTTCGGCGATCTTGGCAAACCAGATCTGATGCAACTGCCCGGCGCCTTTCGAGTCACTGCCTGTCAAACGAGAGCATCTGGCTTGCCGGACGGGAGGAGGCGTGCGCGCAGGGCCCGGATGTCGCCTGGAGAGGTGCGGCAACAGCCGCCAATGATACTGGCGCCGGCGGCTTTCCAGGAACGGGCCAATTCAGCCAGATGCTCCGGCCCGTTGCCGGCAGACCATGAGTGGGAGGCGCTGTCCCAAAGTTCCCCGCTATTGGGATAGCAGACGAGAGGCTTGTCGGTCTTCTCACGGGCCTTTTGCAGCAGCGGCTCTGCGAAGCGGGGCGCGGTACAGTTCAGGCCGACGGCAACGACAGCAGGACAGCTGTCGGCCAGTTCGGCGCAAGAGCCAAAATCCTCACCGCCGCACACCTCTTCCTCGTTGCGGCAGCTGAAGCTGAGCCAGGCCGGCCTGTCTCTGTATTCGTCCAGCAAGTCGACCAGGACCTCGCCTTCCTGCAAACAAGGGATCGTCTCACAGGCCAGAAGGTCCGGTTCGGCCGCAAGCAACGCTTCCAGTCGCGGGCGGTGCCACGCCTTCAGCTCCTGGTTGGAGATGCCGTAGCTGCCGCGATACTCGGAGCCGTCGGCCAGGTAAGCGCCGAAGCTGCCGACAGACGCGGCGACCATGGGACGCTTGCGACCCGCTCTTGCGGCGGGAACTCGCAGTTCGTTCCAAAATCTGTCGCGCGCCTGCTGCGCGATGCGTACACTGCTTTGCAGCAGCTCTGCGCTCTCTTTTCGATTTAGACCCCTTCGGGCAAATCCCTCGAAGCTGGCCTGATAACTTGCGCTGATCGCGATGTCTGCGCCTGCCAGGAAGTAGTCAAGATGGAGCTGGCGGATCAGTTCAGGATCATCGATGAGCAACTTGGCAGACCAAAGCGCATCGCGCAGGTCGGCGCCCCTTCGCTCCAATTCGGTCGCCAGCGCGCCATCGAGAATGACGACGCCCTGTTCTGCCAGGAAGGGCTCCAGAGGGTCGCCCAGGGTCATGCCAGTACTGCCGCCGTGTAGCGGCCCTGGCGCATGATTTCGAGCTCGGATCCGTCGCTGAGATGGCCGGTGACGTCGAGCGTGGCCGTGCCGATCATGACGTCCAGGTGAAGTTCGGAACTGTTTACGCCGGCTTCGAGAAGCGCCTCCTCTGAGAGCTCGGCGCCGCCTTCGAGCCCTATCGGGTAGGCCTTGCCAAAGGCGACGTGGCAGGCGGCGTTTTCATCGAAGAGCGTGCTGTAGTATGTAAGGCCGCTGCGGAAAATGGGCGAGGAAACGTCGACGAGGGCGACTTCGCCAAGATAGCGAGTGCCTTTGACTGCGAAGAACTGTTCGTATGTTTCCTGGTCATCGCCGGCCGAGAAGTCGACCACCTGGCCCTCCTCGAAGCGGAAGAAGACCTCTTTCACTTCGCGGCGGAAGGGAAAGCTGGGGCGGGATGTGCGCGTCCAGCCGTTGACGCGCAGGCGGTGCGGTGTGGTGAACAGCTCTTCTGTAGGAATGTTGGGAAGAAAGACGGGAACGCCGGAACTCTCGTTCTCCTCTCCAGCTGGCAAATCCTGGTCTGCCTCCGCGCCCAGGCCGCTGGTCCCGCCGGCCCAGTGAGGCCGGTCGGTCAGACCGATGGTCAGGTCGGTTGAGGGTTTGCCGTCGGGGCCCGGCGCCGGGTCGTAGAAATGGAGGGCGCGAACCTGCCTGGCTTGGAGCGTGTCGCGCGCCTTTGCCAGATTCGCGAGATGAGTCTCCCAGGCGTCGAGCGGGTCTTCTGCGTCCAGGCGGATGATGCGGCGGATCTCGTCCCAGAAACGGGCCAGAGCCTGGTCTGCAGGAAGGTCGGGGAAGACCTTTTGCGCCCATGCGGGCGTTGGCAGGGCGGCCACGTTCCACTGCTGCTTCATCTCCATCATGGAGGACCGCCACGCCGTCGTCGCGCGGTATTCGGCCGTCTGTAGGATGCGCAGCTTGTTGGGGTCGATCTGCGCGGGCAGCCCGGGATCTTCCTCTCCGACCAGGCTGATGGCGGCCCACTTGTCTTCCTTTCGCTCACCCGCGATGGCTTCAACGTAGGCGGGAAGATGCGCCAGCTGTTCCTCGGAACACTTGCGGGCGCGAATGCTTTGCAGGCGCATGTCGTTATATTCAATGGCGACGAACTGTGCCCCGGCGTCGTATGCAGCCGATGCCAGTGCCAGGGCGAACTCGCGGTGAACGGGCTCCGTGCGGATGTCGAGTGATTGGCCCGGCTGCAGATTGACGCCCAGCCGGATCAGGAGGTTGGCGTACTGTTCGATGTCCCTTTCGGAATATGTCATGTGAGCCCTTGGTCCTGTGTACTGTGTGAAATGGCAACTTGCAACGAAATGATTGGCGATGAACTTGACAATCCGGTAGCGCCTATCTACAATGTGGTCTGGCTAAAGGCCCACTAGCTCAACTGGCAGAGCAGCGGACTCTTAATCCGCGGGTTCGGGGTTCGAATCCCTGGTGGGTCACTCCAGAGCGGGCGGACCCGAACGGGTCCCCGCTTTTTTCTTGGGAATGACCTGGAGATTCCGAAAAGAGAAAGAGCCTGCGGACTCCATATCCGTATACAGATCAGAAACCCGCTGCTCTGAAATCTGCTGGCAGCGGGTTTCAAATTGCATCTGGTTGGTAAACCGGGAACTGTGTCGCGACGCGGTCAGGTCAACACCTCGGCAGCGTTGTCACCTTGTTTCCCGGTAAACGACGTGCTTTCGCAGGACCGGATCGTATTTCTTCAGTTCCAGCCTCTTGTCGTTGTTTCGGCGGTTCTTCGATGTCAGATAGAGATGATGGCTCTCCGTGCTCCGCATCTTCACTAGCTGACGTGGTCCTTTCTTGGCCATTTTCGACTCCGATTCACTTCCTGAGAATGTTGTTTGCGCCGCCCCTTCGGGCAGAGCGGAACGAACTTCCCAATATCCAGCCCAAAGCGCCGCCTGTTCCGAGACAGTTCGGGAAAAAGGGAATGGCGCGGCAGGTTGCCTCTTTCACGCTAAACCACTGTCGCACGAGATTATAGATGTTTCGAGCACTGTTGGCAAATCTCCACCCCTTATGCAGTTCCGCCTTGTGCCTGCCCTCGTCCGGCCAACCTCGCCGGCGGCTCCAAATCCCCCTCAAACTACGGTAGGGGCAGGCCTTGTGCCTGCCCTTTCTCCTCGCCTTTCTTCCCACCCCAAATCTGAGACGCACCCCAACTTATCCATGCTGGACAATTTTCCTGAAATTCAGGCGTTGCCCCGTCGCGGCTTTGCGCTACAATGGAAAGCGTTCGAAAATGCCTGCAGCAACTGCCAGGGCAATTTGCCCCGGCAAAGAATCGACTAGTGCCGGGAAACCGGTGTATCAAAATGGAATAGAGATAGAGGAGCTGCAATGACTGTACCGGTGCGCGTCGCCCTGATGGGACTTGGGCAGCGGGGGCTGCAACATTTGAACTCTCTTTGGGCTCTCCAGGAGGAGGGCCTGGTCCGGCTGACGGTCTTGGCTGACGCATTTGCCGGGAATCTGGAGACAAATAAGATTCGCAACTATGTGGGTGGCTTTCGGCCCGAAGGCATATTGCACACAACCAGTTTTAAGGAGCTTCTCGGCCGCGAACAGGATGCTCTCTACGTCTGCATTCCCCCAAATGTCCACTCGGGAGAGGTTGTACGCGCGGCCCGGGCAGGGCTGCATCTGTTCGTAGAGAAACCGATGAGCCTCTATCTGGATGAGGCGCTGGACATGGAGGCGGCGATTACTGAGGCAGGAGTGCTCTGTACGGCTGGGTTCCAGCAGCGTTTTGACGGTCGACACGAAGCTCTCCACCGCCATCTGCGCGAGGGCAGGCGGCCGCTGATGGCCTGCTACACCTATCATGGGGCGCTTGAAGGCCACAATGTCAAGCATCATCGTACCGAGTTGCACGGGGGGCCGGGTAACCGGGTATGGACGGCGAACCGGGCCTGGAGCGGAATGACTGTGGTCGAAGGCGGAATCCATCTGCTCGATCTCTGGCGCTACTGGTTCGGCGACGTTGAGTGGGTGCAGGCCCACTACCAGCACCGCTCGGAGGAAGATATATTCGAGGAGGCCGACAATCCCTACACCTACAGCGCTCTTTTTGGCTTTGCCGGAGGATCGGTAGGGACGATGACGCTATCGCGTTTGCGGAAAGTATTTGCCGACCACATGGACCACCAGGTGCTGTGGACTGAGGGACGCGCGGAGATCTTCTGGGAGGGCGTTACCACCTACGAATATCAGGGCGCCTACCCTCCGACGCAGCCGCCGCCTGAGGATGCCGTCACGAAAACGCTCTTCGCAGGGCGGGGCGGCGACGATACGTTTGCCATCAGTCAGGTCTTCGTGCAGGCGATCGCAGAGGGCCGCCCGGAGTTGATCCGCTCGCCTTTCGGCGATGCCATGAACAGCCTGGCCGCCGTTATCGGGGCGAACGTTTCGGATGAGTTGGGCGGCGAGAGAGTAGACGTCCACCGGTTGTTGAACGACGACAGGTTCGCAGCATTCAGGCAAAAGCCGTAGTAGCCAACAGAGAGGAATGACATCGATGAACTTTCTCATCTACCCCCCGCTTACTCCGGACGAACTTGAGCAGGTGCAGGCGGTCTCCCCGGATCTGGAGATCGTCAACGCCCTGACCGAAGAGGATGCGCTCGCCGCCATTCCCCAGGCCGTCGGCATGTACGGTGACCTCACCCCGGCACTGCTGGAACGGGCCGAAAGCCTGCGCTGGCTGCAGACCCCGATCGCAGGGCTGGAGCACTACATGTTCCCGGAGCTCGCGGAAAGCGACGTCGTGGTCAGCAACATGGCGAAAATCTACAGTGACATGATCGCTGACCATGCCTTCTGCTTTATCCTGATGTTCGCCCGGGGCATACATCTCTACATGCGCCGCCAGGTCCGGGGCGAGTGGCGCAAGGGGACGCCGGTCCGTCACCTGGGAGATTGCACGCTCGGCGTCATCGGGCTGGGGGGCATCGGTTCAGAGCTGGCCCGGCGAGGTAAGGCGCACGATATGCGGGTGATCGCAGTTGATGCGCGGCCGCACGCGGCGCCGGTCCAGGGCCTGGATGCGCTGTGGCCGCAGGAACGGCTGCACGATCTGATGGCAGAAGCGGATTTCGCGGTCAGCTGCGTGCCGCAGACGCCGGAGACGGTCGGCCTGATCGGCGCCGCTGAAATCGGGCGGATGAAACCGTCGGCCTATCTGATCAACATCAGCCGCGGGGTCGTGGTCAAACTCGACGCCCTGGTTGCGGCGCTGGAGTCCGATAAAATTGCGGGCGCTGCCCTGGATGTCTACGAGACGGAGCCGCTGCCGGCGGAGCATCCGCTGTGGAAAATGGAGAACGTCATCCTGACCCCGCATGTCGCTGCCGACAATCCCCACGTGCCCCAGCGCCGCATCGACACGCTGCGGGACAACCTGCGCCGCTATCTGGCTGGAGAACCGCCTCGAAACATCGTGGACAAGCGCCGGCTGTTCTAGCCCCGGTCTCCCCGGATCTCTGTTCCGGTCCGGGTGGGCCGCGCCCTTTCGTCAGATGCCGAGATATGCTTCGGCTACCTGCGGGTCGGCCAGGAGGTCCCGTGCTGCGCCGCTCAGAACGATGTTTCCGGTTTCGAGGACGTAACCGCGGTTGGCAACCTGCAGCGCTGCCTGGGCGTTCTGTTCCACCAGCAGAATGGTTGTACCCTGGGCGTTGATCTCGCGGATAATCTGGAAGATCTGCTGCACGAGGAGTGGGGCCAATCCCATTGAGGGCTCGTCGAGGAGCAGGATGCGGGGACTGCTCATGAGGGCGCGTCCAATGGCCAGCATCTGCTGTTCGCCGCCGGAAAGCGTGCCGCCGGGCTGAGTGAGGCGTTCCTGCAGGCGGGGGAACAGTTCGAGCACGCGTTCGAGATCACTGCTGATGCCATCCTGGTCTGTACGGGCGAAAGCGCCCATCGCGAGGTTTTCCTGTACCGAGAGGCGGGCGAAGATCTTCCTCCCTTCCGGTGATTGCGAGACGCCCAGCCTGGCGACTTCATGGGCAGGCAGCCGGTCCAGACGTATGCCATGGTCGCCGCCGGTTGACTGACCGCGCCCGTTGCGGTCGCTGTCCTGAAGGTAAATCCCCCCCCCGCCGCGGGCAGACAGAACACCGCTGATCGTATTGAGCGTCGTCGTTTTCCCCGCCCCGTTCGAGCCGATCAGCGTGACGATTTCGCCTTCATTCACGGTCAGTGATATACCCTTGAGCGCGTGAATGTGGCCGTAGTACGTGTGGACCGATTCCAGAATCAGCATGGTCTATTGGATGGCGTTCCCGGCTGCTTCCTGCACAGCCACCTCCGGGCCCAGGTAGGCCTCTATCACCCTCGCGTTTGAGCGGACCTCCTCGGGCGTGCCTTCGGCGATCTTCTCGCCGTAATCCAGGACCGCCACACTTTCTGAGATGCTCATCACGACCTTCATGTCATGTTCGATCAGGAAGACGGTAACTCCCTTCTCGTCGCGCAGCCTGTGGACGAGATCCATCATGCGGTCGGTCTCGCTGGGATTCATGCCGGCAGCCGGCTCGTCTAGGAGAAGCAATAGGGGGCGGCTCCCGAGGGCCCGGGCGACCTCAAGCAACCTCTGGTCCCCGTATGGCAGATTGGTGGAGACGACCTCTTCGCGACCGCCCAGGCCGACGAAATCGAGCAGCTCGCGCCCGAATTCCCGCGCGGCCCGTTCCTCCGCCTGCTGGCGGGACGTCCGCAGAACCGCGCTCCAGTGGGATGCCTGCAGCCGCAAATGCTGCCCGACGAGGACGTTTTCGAGCGCGGTCATTCTGCCAAAGAGGCGGATGTTCTGATAGGTGCGTGCTACGCCCCGGTCGGTGATCTCATCGGGCCGCAGGCCGATCAATGAGCGTCCGCTGAACAGTATCTCGCCGGCTTCAGGTCGGTGCAGTCCGGTGAGGCAGTTGAAGAGAGTCGTCTTGCCTGCCCCGTTGGGGCCGATCAGCGAGCTGATCGAACGCTCGGCGATCTCCAGATCGACACTGTCGACGGCGGTCAGGCCCCCGAAGACCTTGGTAACCTGCTGAATGCTGAGCAGGGCCGTCACTGCTCCTCCCTTCCGCCGCTGCCGTCTGCAAAAGCGTCCCCGTTCACTGTCAAACCCGGTTCTTCCTCCCGTGTTTCCGGATCGCTGTCCATACCTGGCTCATCGGGATCCGCCAACTGAATGCGGCGGCGGGCGGACGGCAGGATCCCGTCAGGGCGCACAATCATCATGATAACAAGAAGGGCTGCGAAGGTGACGATCCGGTACTCGTCAACGCCCCGCAGAACCTCCGGCAGCCCTTTGAGCGCCAGAGCTCCTAATACGATGCCGGCGGGGCTGCCGATGCCGCCGACAATGATGAGCGCCAGGGCGTCGATTGAGACAAAGAGCGAGAAATTCTCCGGGAAGATATTGATCTGCCTTGCGGCGTACAGCTGCCCCGCCATGCCGGCAAAAGTAGCGCCGATGGCGAAGGCCAGCAGTTTGGTGCGCACGAGATGGACCCCGGTGGCCTCGGCGACGTCTTCGTCCTCCTGCATGGCAAACCAGGCGCGCCCGAGCCGGGATTCGTTCAGGCGAATCGCGACAAAGGCGACCAGGGCTGAACTGATCAGGGCCAGCAGGAAGATCCAGCCCTGCGAGCTGAGTAAACCGAATGTGACGTCAACTGGTGTAAGGCCAAACAGCGCCGGCTGGGAGATTTCGAGGATTCCGCGGGGGCCGTTGGTCAGCTCGCCCAGATTCAGCATGAAGAGGCGGATGATTTCGCCGAAGCCAAGCGTTACGATTGCAAGATAATCGCCCCGCATGCGCAGGACAGGTATGCCCAGAAGTATGCCTCCCACGGCGGCCGTCAACATGGCAACCGGCAGCGCCATCCAATAGCCGAGCAGGGGACTCTCGGGCGAGATGCCCAGGAGGGTGAGCAGGCCGCTGATGTAGGGCGAGGAAAAGGGGGCCGAGAGGAAGGCATAAGTGTACGCGCCGATGGCAAAGAAGGCCACATAACCCAGGTCCAGCAGCCCTGCGTAGCCGACCACAATGTTTAGTCCGAGGCCCATCATCACGAAGATGAAAACAAGGCCCATCACGGAGTTCTGAAACTGATCGAGGATGAAGGGCATCGTGACTACGCCGAGGCCGAGCAAGACCGCCACCGCCAGCTGTTCCCGCCCCGGTCGGGACAGGCGCAGCGCGAAGAGCCCGCTGCCGGTGGCAATTAGGGTTAGCAGCAGTCGGACAGTCCCCTCATTCGTGCCGAAAGCAGTTACCCCCGGAAGTCCAAGCCACGCGATGTAAGCGAGCAGGACAAAAGGTAAGGCAATGCCGGCGTAGCGGCCGGCGGAAGTTAGCGTCGGGCCGGATAAATGCCTTGTGAGGCGGCCGACTGGCGCTGCGTGTGTCAGATCGCTGCTCCCCGCGGTCACCGCCAGGGCGGCAAGAATGCCGGCGCCTGTGAACAAGAGGACCTGCAAGAGGAATCGAGCGAACGAGACGTCTGCTTGGGCAATCTGTCCCGGACTTACGCCGATCAAGGCGGCGGCATTGAGGGGGACAATCTTGTCCAAAACAGGTTGGATGGCAATGCCGTTGCCCATGGCGGCGGCAATGATGCCGCTCACTATTGCGATAAGCAGACCGGTTGTCAGACCTGCCAGCAGGCCCTTTAGGACAAGAGCTGTGCCGGTGTGAGAGGACAGAAGTTCACGGACGCGTGACCCGTTTGAAGCCGCCTGCGGGCCAATCTCCCAGCCCGGTTTTCCCTCGAAACCGTCCTGTCCTCTTCCTGTTGCCTCTTTGGACGGTTCGATGGATTCACGGCGCAATTTAACCCAGAAGAACAGCGCGGCAATTAGCGCCATTACGGGCAACGCCGGGCCGCCTATGCGTCCGGGAATGCCGATGAGGATCAGGTAGCTCAAGAAGGCGAAGGCGACGAGTCCGGTTCTGACGGCTCTTGTTGCAGATTCGAGAGGCATCAGGCTTTTTTCTCGCTCAGTACTTCACCGAACAGACCGGTAGGCCGGAAGATAAGGATCAGCACGAGCATTGTAAAGGCGATGACGTCCTTGTACTCTGTTGGGATGCCCAGGGCGCTAGGCCCGATCGCCTCGATCAGGCCGAGGATGAGCGCGCCGAACATGGCCCCGGGGATGTTGCCGATTCCGCCGAGAACGGCGGCCGTGAAGGCTTTCAGACCCGGAATGAAGCCGCTGTTGAACTTTACAACCGTGTTGTGAAAGCCGAGCATGACGCCCGCAGCGCCTGCAAGCGCCGACCCCAGCATGAACGTCACGACGATGACCGCGTTGACGTCGACGCCCATCAGTGAAGCGGTGGAGCGATCTTCAGCGACCGCGCGCATGGCGCGTCCCAACTTTGTTCGCTGGATGATGAAATACAGGGCCAGCATCAGGAGGATGGAGGTGATGAAGATTATGGCCCCGGTGTAAGGAATGAACACGTCGCCCAGCCGCAGACCCCCCGAGATGAGAGCCGGTTTGCGATAGCTGTGCGGACTGACGCCGAAGATCAGGAGTACCGAGTATTGCAGGAAAAGCGAGGCGCCGATTGCGCTGATTAGGGGGACCAGCCGCGGGGCCTGGCGCAGGGGGCGGTAGGCCAGGCGTTCCAGCGTGACCCCGATCAGGACCGAGGCCGCCATACCAATGAACATGATCAAGAGCAAGGCAACGACGACCACCGGCCACGGTCCTTCCATCCAGCCGCGTGCCTGTGCAAATTGGAGGGCGAAAAAGCCGGTGATGCCGCCGATCATCATGACTTCGCCGTGGGCGAAGTTGATCATGAAGAGGATGCCGTATACGAGCGTATAGCCCAATGCCACCAGGGCGTAGACCCCGCCCAGAACCAGGCCGTTAAGGGCCTGGGAAATCCAGAAGGAGGCCGGGTAGCCCTCCGCCAGCCCGACTGTGGTCACCCTCCAGATCACCAGAACAACGATGGCGGCGCCAAGAGCCCGGGTAAACTGTTTCAGGGAGGCCCGGCCGTCCCTACCTGCCGCCTGCGCCTTCACCGGGCTGGAAGTCATTAGTCGTTTTCGAGGAGTTGATGGAGAGTCAAGCGGAGAGGGAACGTGAAAGTCCCCTCTCCGCCAGGTTTGAAGAACTACTCCATGCCGAAACCCGAGACCTGATTGAAACTGCCGTCCATGACCTGGAAGATCTGGACGCCGCCGGCGCCGCATTCTCCCATGCCGTCGCACTTGATTGTGCCGGTCAAGCCTTCGAACGCATCGACGGAGCGGATGGCGGAGATCAGCTCTTCTCTGTCAATCACCAGGTTTCCGCTGTCGTCGACCGAGGCAACCGCCGCTATGGCGGCCGCGATCAGCTTCACGGAGTCGTAGCTCTGGCTGTGGAACGGCCCGAGCTCGTCGGGGCTGACACCGTACTTCTCCATGTACTTTGCGTCGAAATCAGCGTTCATCTCTTCGGAGTCGGCGCCGGCAACGAAGGAAATGTATGTGCCTTCAGCCGCGCCGCCTGCGGCTTCGAGATACTGCTGCGTGTAGGCGCCGTCAACGCTCATGAATGCCGTCTCCTCGAGGCCGGGCGTTTCCGTCATCTGTTGGGCGATGAGGCCCGCTTCGGTGGAATACCCGCCGAAGAAGATGACCTGCGGCCCGTCGGCGCCAACTTTAGCCAGCATGGCGCGAAAATCGGTATCGCCCACCTGCACGCCTTCAAAGCTGGATACTTCGCCTCCCAGATCCATGACGTTGCTCTGGAAGATTTCGGCCAGGCCCTTGCCGTAGTCGGAATTGTCGTGGACGACGGCGATTGAGGTTATGCCAAGGTCGCTGACGATAAAGGCGGCATCGGTGGCGCCCTGAAGGGCGTCGCTCAAGGCAACGCGGTTACAGACGTCGCAGTCCGCCGAGGTAATGTCCGGATTGGTCGCGCTGGGGCTGACGAAGGGAATCCGCGCCTCCTGCAGGATCGGCATGAGGCCGAATGTCTCCCCGGAGCAGGTGCCGCCGGTTACGGCGACAATGGTCTCGTCGGCCGCGAACTTGTTGCCCACGTTGGTGCCCTGCGTACCGTCGCAGGCGCCGTCTTCAGCGACCAGCTCGAACATGAAGCCCTCGAGCCCTCCCATCGCATTCAGGTCATCGATGGCGAGTTCCGCCCCGTGGCGGATATTCAGGCCGGGGTCGGGAATCGGGCCGGTAAGCGCAAAGGATCCGCCGATTCGGATCATGCCGCCTGAGGCGATTACCACCTTTCCGCTCATGTCGGCGGGGGCCTCCTCCATGGGCGCCTCTTCTGCCGGAGCCTCTGCGGCCGGTGGCGCGGCCGCACATGCGGCCAGCATCAATGCCGCAACCAGGAACAGACTGAGAATTGCGAGTTTCTTGGGCATTTGAACCTCCTTGGTCAAGCTGCGCTCTAAGTGAATTGAAGCTCTGCTCTGGGCTTCCGAACGCAAGAACAGCATCGGGACCGGAATGTACCAAAAGCGGGACTTCTGAAAAGTAATTATAGTTTAGTCGAATGAAATCGGGCAAAGCCCCGATTCCAGGGCGGTGCATCCCGGATTCTTCGCGGTGATCACGCAAACCGTCGTGATTTCACCCCCGGCAGCAGAAGCGCCGCCTCCACCCTCCCCCTCAAACTCCGGTAGGGGCAGGCCTTGTGCCTGCCCTCGCTCTCTCCTCTCCACTCTCCACTCCCTCCTCGCCTTTTGAGACCGCTTTATCTGCGGCAGGAATCGTCCAAAAGGCGAAAATGTGATACAATCCGCCTGCGTAGCCAGACTGTAATCCAATCCAATTGGCTGAGGAAGTCGATCTTGGACGAGAAATCGGTTTGGCGTCTCTGTGCCGTTCTACAACGTTGCCTTACCCTTCGCATGAGTCTCCTGGTTGCCAACGAAATCTCCAAGAACTACGGCGATCTCGACGTGCTCGAGGACGTGACTGTCCGTATCGAGTACGGGGACAGGATCGGTCTGGTCGGACATAACGGCGCGGGCAAGACAAGCCTGCTCAGGGCGCTGGGCCGGTTTGACACGACCGTCGGCGGCGAGCTCTTCATCGCGCAAGGCACGCGCATCGGCTACCTTTCACAAGACCCGCCGCCAGCCGGAAATCTCACCCTTTTCGAAGACCTGAAATCCGTTTTCGCCGACCTGCTGGCCCAAGGGGAACAGCTTCGCCTCCTGGAAGCAAAAATGACCGACCTGGCTCAGAGCGATCAGGAGCTGGCGGGTCTGATTTCGCGCTATGGCCTGCAACAGGAGGCGTTTGAACGGGCCGGCGGCTACGCCGTCGACCAGCGGATTCGCTTCGTCCTTAGCGGCCTCGGCCTGCAGGAGTCTCTCTGGCAGGCGCCGTTGTCCCACCTCAGCGGCGGCCAGCGGACGCGAGCATGTCTGGGCCGCCTGCTCTTGGAGGAGCCGGACCTGCTACTTCTGGACGAGCCTACCAATCACCTGGATGTGCGGTCAATGGCTTGGCTGGAAGGCGTTCTGACCGCGTGGAAGGGTGCGCTCGTTGTTGTCTCGCACGACAGGTATTTCCTCGATGCGGTTGCGACCAGGATATGGGACCTTGCGTTCCGCCGGGTGGAAGCGTACCGGGGCAACTACAGCCACTACCGCTTGCAGCGTGAGGAGCGCCGGGCCCGTTGGCGAAAGGAATATGACCGCCAGCAGGAGTTCATTCGCGAGACACAGGCCTTTGTGCGCCGCTACAAGGCAGGCCAGCGGACCAGGGAAGCCCAGGGAAGGGAGACGAGGCTGAAGAGGTTCCTCGAAGAAGAAGCCCTGCCGCCGCCTCCGACCGACCAGTTTATCCGGCTCCCTCTGCGTGCGGACGCCCGCGGCGGGGACCTGGTAATGCGGACGCGTAAGTTAATCGCCGGGTATATGAATGGCTCCCTTGAACCGGGTACCGGTCCCGACAGTTCACAGCGCCAGGCCCCGGGCCGCTCGGGAGCCGGAGAAGGGCAAACCCCGTCGGTTGAACCGGAAGCGGGGCATCCCCGGTCAAAGGGCCTCCAGCCTGGGCAACACGTTCGTCAGGGCCGTTTGCGGCCCATGCGCAGCCTCTCCCCGACCGACTCTCCGATTCTGAATGTACCCGATCTCGACCTCTATCGAGGACAGGTTGCAGCTCTCATCGGCCCTAACGGCGCGGGCAAGACGACGTTCGTGCGTACCATTCTGGAGGAGCTGGAACCTCTCGGTGGCAGGGTGGAGTTGGGCGCTTCGGTTGATGTAGGGTATCTTGCCCAACGACATATCGGCAGCGGCTACGGGTTGATGAAGGGCGGCCAGACCGTGCTGGACGCCCTGCTCGAGATTAAGCGGCTTCCCACGGAGAGGGCGCGGACCTTCTTGGGCCAGTTTCTCTTCAAAGGGGATGACGTCTACCAGAGCATCGAGAGCCTTTCAGGAGGACAGCGCAGCCGCATCGCGCTTGCGCGGCTGACACTGCAGGGCGCCAACTTCCTGCTTCTGGACGAACCGACCAATCATCTGGACCTGGACAGCCAGGAGATTCTTCAGGACGCTCTGCGTCAGTTTGACGGGACCATTCTGCTCGTCACCCATGACCGTGCCCTCATTGACGCTCTGGCCACGCAGATTTGGCAGGTGACACCTGGAACAAAGGGCAGGCCAGGGCAACTGGATCTGTTCAAAGGCACGTGGAGGCAGTGGCAAGCGGAGAGGCTTTACGTTGAAAAGAAGGACTCTCCTGACCCGGGCGAGGTCGTGCCGACCGCTGCAGAAGAGGAGTGGAACCGGCAAAGAGAGGCCCGCCGCCGGCGGCGGCGAGCGGAACGTCATGAACAGGCTGTCGCCGAAACGGAGGAACGGGTCTCGCGCATGGAAAGCAGGTTGAAGGATATTGAGGAGAGCATGGCTCAGGCGAGTGCATCTCAGGATTTCAAAGAGTTGCGGGCGTTGCAGGACCGGCACAGGGCGGTCTCTCGGCGGCTGGAGGAGCTCATGGAGGAATGGGCTGCCCTGGCAGCATGACCGGCTTGTCATCAGTCCGGGCTTTCAGCTAAAATAGGGCTCAATCGGGACAACCAATTGCAAAGGGCTTAATCGGAAATGTCGCGAAGATCGCTGGTTATTGGGCTGACGGGAAATATCGCCACCGGCAAAAGCACGATTCTCAACTATCTGATGGAGAAATGTGCCTTTATCATTGATGCTGACAAACTGGGCCACCGCGTGATCGAGCCGGGCGGCCAGGCCTACGATGCGGTCGTGCGCACTTTCGGCCGGGAGATCCTGCGGGAAGACGGCGCCATCGATCGCAAGAAACTTGGCAAAATCGTCTTCTCCAATCCCATAGACCTGGGCAGACTGGAAAAAATCGTCCACCCGAAGATCTTTGATCTGGGAAAGCAGGAAATCGACGAAAACGACTCGCCCGTGATCGTGCTGGAAGCCATCAAGCTGCTTGAGGCCGGGTTGATGTCGACCCTTTGCGATGAAATCTGGGTGGTCACGTCAAGCCTGACGACGCAGCTGCGCCGTCTTCTGGAGGCCCGGCGTATGGAAGAGACCCAAGCCCGGCGCATGATCGATCTGCAGCCCCCGCAGGCGGCCAAGGTGAACCAGGCCGATCGCGTCATCGAGAACGACGGCAGTCTTGCGGAGCTGCACGCCCAGCTGGACGCCATCTGGGAAGACCTGAAACAAAGGTATCCGCGGCGCATGACGACACTGGCGCGATAAAGGAGTCCAAACGAATATGGACTTTCTGAGGCGATTCTGGGCCGACCACACAGTCTTGTCCAACTGGGCTGTACTCGCAGTCGGCTTTGTGGTGATTCTGCTGTTCAGCGCGCGCGGCGTTGGCTTTGACGGCGCGCAATGGGCAGCCCTGATCGGAGTAACCGTTGGCCTGGCCGGACTGTGCGCCTGGATCATAAGTTGGGAATAGCTTCATGAGCGAAAAGCGCGACTATTACGAAGTGCTTGGCATTGAGCGGGGCGCTGATGAACAGACGCTCAAACGGGCCTTCCGCAAGCTGGCACAGCGGTATCACCCGGACGTCAATCCTGATCCGGATGCAGAGACCAGGTTCAAGGAGATTAACGAAGCCTATCAGGTCTTGAGCGATCCGCAGAAGAGAGCAGTCTATGACCGCTTTGGACATTCCGGCCTGGGCGGATCGGGAGGGTTCAGCGATTTCAACCAGGGATTTGGCGACCTGGGCAGCATTTTCGAGGAGGTCTTCGGATTCGGCGGCATGGGGCGCGGGAATCGGCGCGCGCCCCGTCGCGGGGCGGACTTGCGGGTAGATGTCAGAATAAGCTTTGAGGACGCTGTCTTCGGTACCCAGGAGGAGATTGAAGTGCCGCGCATGGAGGACTGCGATTCTTGTCAGGGCAGCGGCGCGGAGCCAGGCACAACGCCCGTACGATGTTCGACCTGCGGCGGCAGCGGCGAGGTCCAGCGGCGTCAGCAGAGTCCTCTTTTTGGAACGATCGTTACCGCAACGACTTGCCCAACCTGCCATGGTGCTGGCGAAGTCGTTTCCACGGCCTGCAGCCGGTGCAACGGCCGCAAACGCGTTCAGGTGTCCCGCACGATCAAAGTCAATGTACCCGCGGGCGTCGACAACGGAACGCGTATCCGCCTGGCCGGGGAGGGCGAGGCCGGCATGTTAGGCGGGCCGCGCGGCAACCTCTACGTTGTCATCAGCGTCGAGGACCATCCGGAATTCGTGCGCGATGAGTTTGATATTCATCTGGAACTGCCCATCACTATCGCTCAGGCAACTCTCGGTGCAACGGTAGAAATCCCAACTTTGGGCGGCGCGGTGGAAAGTTTCGACATTCCTGCCGGAACGCAGACCGGGAAGAGTTTTCGCAAAGCGGGGATGGGAATTGCCCGGCTGCAACGCAGCGGGCGCGGAGACATGATCGTAACGGTGAAGCTGGTGACGCCGACCGACCTGACGGAAGAGCAGGAGATGCTGGTGCGCCAACTGGCCGAAAGCCTGGGAGATGAAGTGAATGAGCCGCGCCGCGGACTTCTGGACCGGATCCTGAGGCCGGAATAGGACGGGGCCCGTGTGCCTCGGAAGGCTCTTCCTCGGCAAGGACCCTCGCTTCAAACGTCGGGGGCCCGGGAGCGGGATGCTTCGGCCAGTTTGGGCCAGGATTGGAGCAGAATTCCGAACACGATGAGTATCAATCCCGATACTGCCGACGCTTGCACCGGTTCATTCAGGAACAGCCTGACAAGCGGCAGGGAGAGTGCGGGCGTGAGATAGAGCAGATTGGAGACGGCAAACGTGTCCCCATGTTCCAGCGCTCTGAACCAGAACAAGTAGCTGACCCCGTTTACCAGCAGCCCGTTGTAAAGAATCCAGCCCCAGACGGAGAGAGAAGGCAGCGGCAGCTGCCCAACTATGAAGATGGTTGCTCCGGCGCAGACAAGAGCGGAGCAGAAGTAGAAAAAAGCCGCAATGGTCAGGTCGTAGTCTGCCCGTCTG
Organism: Caldilineaceae bacterium SB0661_bin_32; assembly: GCA_009841235.1. Classification (GTDB taxonomy): domain Bacteria; phylum Chloroflexota; class Anaerolineae; order Caldilineales; family Caldilineaceae; genus Bin5. Next base: position 29,897 of record VXMH01000055.1, read on the forward strand.
CCCAGTATTGAGAACAGAGCGAAAACGAGAGCCCCGCAAAGGGCCAGCAGGTTTCCCGCCAGGTTCTCCGTCTGAAACGCCAACATCCGCCCCCGGGTAACGATCATTACGACGCCGCCGAAACTGATTGCGATCGCAATCAGCCGTAGGGCCGATAGCTTCTGGCCCAAGAGCGGCGCGGCCAGCAGACTGACCAGGATCGGCCACGTGTAGGCCAGAACAAAACCTTCGGCGGCGGATGTACGCGCAAATGCCCCGTAAAGCAGCACGTAGTACAGAAATGCGCCCAAAAAGCCCAGCCAGCCCATGTGAGCGTACTCACGCAAAGAATACCGAAACAGGCTGGCGCCTTTGCCTTGCCCCGCGACCAGCGCCCCCAGCGCAAGAGCCGAAAAGACCGTACTGTAGAACAGCATTTGCAGATTGTTCAGCTCTGCCAATATCTTCTTCGAAGCAACCGGGATAGATGCCCAGAACAGAATGCAAAGAACGAGGTTGAGGTATGAATAGGCGCGCGAGCTCATAACTTCAGACCCATGGTTGTGCAAGGTTCACGTTGGGAGCGGAAAAAGAGGTGAACCCCGGTTCCCGCCAGGTTGAGGCAGTATAGCGTATCTGCATTTGCGCCGGGAACTGCAAGCGGTCGAAAGCAACTCTGAATGAATCAGGATGAGCTGGTCGAGATTGCGATAGAGGTCGATGGCGAAGCGGCTGAAGCGGTCGTTGAACTGTTCAACCGCTGCAACGGCGGCGACTGGGTCGAGGACAGTGCCGCCGGTGAGGCTTCCGGCGGCGGCGCGGTACTGGAGTCGACCGGCTATGATGATCTCGGGAACCCGCTGGCAGGCGAGTACAGGATGGTGGTGAAGACCTACCTGAAGCCGGGCCCCCGCGGGAGAAGGATTCAGAGGAAGATTGAAGAGGGGCTGTGGCATCTGCGCCTTCTCTATCCCATGCCCGAACCGGTTGCGAGGATCGTAAAGGAGGAGGACTGGGCGCACGCCTGGAAGCGGCACTACAAGCCGATGCGCATTGGGCGGCGCGTGCTCCTGACCCCGGCATGGGAGAAGCCGGAGCCGCTGCCCGATGACCTGGTGGTGCGGCTTGAGCCGGGCATGGCATTCGGCACAGGGCTGCACCCGACGACGCGGCTCTGTGTGGCCGCGCTTGAGGAGTGGATTCAGCCGGGGGATTCGTTTCTGGATGTCGGTACGGGTAGCGGCGTTCTTGCCATCGTAGCGGCTAAGCTTGGCGCGAGGCCCGTATGGGCGACCGACATCGACCCGCTGGCGATTCGCGCCGCGAGCGAAAACGCGTTGAGAAACGGGATCGCTCTTGCTCCCGAGATCCTGCACATCCAGCAAGGGTCGATTCCGGCGGGGCAGCCCGGACGCTTCCAGGTAGTTGCGGCCAACATCCTTGCGGAGGTCCTGGTCGGACTGTTCGATGGGACATATGATACTGTTTCTCTTGCCGAGCCCCTGGCGCCGGGTGGCCGCCTCATTCTCTCGGGCATCCTGGAGGAGAAGTCGGAGATCGTTCTTTCGGCTGCGGCCCGTTACGGTTTGAAAGAGGTGGAGCGCACACAGGAGGCGGATTGGGTCGCTCTGGTTGTGCGAAGAGAAAATGCCGAGTGAAGAGTGCGGCGAAGCCGGCGGCAAACACCGGTTCTTCCTGGCGGGCGTGCGCGCCGAGCCGGGTCGGCAAGTCGACCTGTCGCCAATTTCCTACCAGTTGCGCAACGTCCTGCGCCTGGAGCGGGGCAGCGTGATCACGCTGCTCGACGGCAGCGGCGCGGCCTATCCAACCCGAATCGAGTCCCTGGTTGCCGGTGACGCGACGGGTCGCGTCCTGGCAAAGCAATTGGTGCGGAGTGAGCCTGGCATGGAGTTGACCCTATTCCAGTGCGTACTGAAACGGGAGCGGTTCGAGTGGGTCCTGCAGAAGGGCACGGAGCTGGGTGTGAGCCGGTTCGTGCCGGTGATCAGCAGTCGAACGGTGGTGCGCCCGGCGGCAAGGCTGTTGTCAAAGTACGAACGCTGGCGCGCCATAGTTCGCGAGGCGGCTGAGCAGAGCCGCCGCGGCCGGCTTCCCGCCATCGAAGATCCGCTTCCCTGGGATGAATCCCTGGATCAGGGCGCTGGCCTCGGGCTGTTGGCGTGGGAAGAGGCGCGCGGCAACAACTCCGGCCTCTACCCCAAAATCGCGGACGCAAGCGAAATCTCGCTCCTGGTGGGGCCGGAAGGCGGCATCAGTCATGCAGAAGCAGCTGCTGCAACTGAGCGCGGCTGGCGCCCAATCTCTCTCGGACCGCGAGTCCTGCGCGCTGAGACTGCCGCCGTCGCCGCCGCGACCATCGTCCTGCACCTTGCCGGCGCCTTGGGTTGACTCTCTGCCGCCCCGCCAGGCCCACCACACTCTCCACCCCCCCTTCAAACTACGGTAGGGCGTGCGCCTGTTGCAGCCCTATCGCGGCGGTCCTCACCACACACTCCAACCCCCCTTCAAACTACGGTAGGGGCAGGCCTTGTGCCTGCCCTCTCTCCTCGCCCTTGTTCCCACCCAAAATCTGGGATGCACCCCCCTTGATTCAGGTTCTTGACAGGCCCGTTGCTTTCATCGTACACTTGCCCCGTCCAAACAGGTGGTCAACCAGGTCAGATGCCGGAAGCAATCCGATTCGAAACTCTGAGTCCCTTCAGTCGAAAAATTGGACGGGCGACGCGCGCACGCCCCCGGCTGTTCCGGTAAGCTTTGCCGAACTTGACACTGTAACTCTACGGCCTTGCAGCCAGACGACACTGACTTCAGAGCACGGTCGGCAGAAAAAGGACTGTTGAGCTGCTCTTATTTCCCATCAACCAGGACAAAGGAGAGGTACGATGAAGAGCAAGAGGTATCTGTGGGCGGCCTTGGTTTTGGCGCTTGCCGTAACTGTTATGACGGCGTGCGAAACCCAGACCGTTGAAGTTGAGGTGACGCGAGTCGTGGACGTCACGGCGACGCCCAGGGCCGTCACCTTCCATGAAGCGTCGGCAATCGAGGAAATGACTGCGCCGCACCAGTGCAAGCCCTTGGCAGCATTGCCCACCGAATTCTCCCAGCCCTGGCGACTGGGATTCATCAATCCCAACCTGGCGCATCCATTCTTCGGTGAGTGGTCGGGCGCGATGAAGACGGCTGCCGAATTCTACGGCGTAGAATTCTTCGAGTCGGACGCGGCCGGAGACTATTCGACTGAGCCGGACCTGCTGGAAACGCTGCTGCTGAACGACCTGAGCATCGTAGGCGCGCACGGCCCCAACGTATATGAAGGCCTCGCACTGCGTGCGCTCGACGAAGGCATTCAGTTTATCGGCATCGACAACGGTCCCAGCGAATACACGCCTATCGTATACGGTATCCCTGACGGGATCGCAGGCATGAGAGGCGCGGAGTTGCTGGTCGAGGGCGTTAGGAAGCGCCAGCAGGAAGATTGGGCCGGCCATGAGCTCTTCTTCATCGAGTTGACCCACGGCGGCATCCCTGCCTGCGTCACGCGCACCGGTTCGGCTGCATCCACCTTCCAGGAAGCGATGGGACTGGACGACGACCATGTCCTGATGGCCGACCTGACCACGGGCCGCTCGGCTGAAGACATGGTGAACGATGCCATGACGGCCAATCCTGACGGCGTCTTCGCCATGATTCCCTGCTGGGACGGCCTCGGCATCGGCCCCTACAATGCCGTAGCCGAAGCCGGTAATGAGGCGCACGTCATGCTCGTTACGCTGGGCGGCGATGAACCCCCGGCCAAATTCCTGAAGACGCGGCCGATGGGCTACTACGGCTTCATCGAATTCCAGCCCTACTGCGAGGGTTGGGGCTGGGTCGAAGTGGCGCTTGCCACACTGGAAGGTCTGCCCTTCGAGACCTACCAGGTACGCAAGGCGATCACCCAGGAAACCGTCGATCAGCGCTACGCAGAGCTCTACGAGTCTGAGTAGGAGCGGCGCTGACCGGTCAGGAAATCGAGGGTGGGGCTGGTTCGGCCTCACCCTCTCTCTATTTGAACCGAACTTCATCTTTCGGCGCATGGGGTAGCGGAAGGACATGGCTTCGGGAACTCCGGCACAGCGGGCTGGTTCTCAAATCGCCGGCGGCGACGGCAGGAGCCGCCGCAAACTGATCATCCAGTTTCTGTTGGACAATGGACTGTTCATTGCCTTCGTACTGGAGTTGATTCTGTTTGCCGTGGCGGCCCCCGATCTCTTCATCAGGTCGAGAACGCTGGAGGCGATCCTGCGGCTGAGCGGGCCGGCGGGCATCGTGCTGGCCTCATACACGATTACGCTGATCTCCGGCCAGATCGATCTGTCTACGGCGCAGGTCGGAGGCATGGCCTCCCTGATGTTCGCGGCCGTTTTCCAGCTGCTGGAGTGGCCGCTCGGAGTTGCGCTGGCCCTCACCGTCGTCCTCTCGATCGCGGTCGGCCTCCTGAGCAGCTACCTCATCAAGCAGGGCATTCCCTCTTTTGTATCCACGCTGGCCGTCGGCGTCGTCTGCGGGGGAATCGGCTTTCTCATTATCAATCTGACCAAACAGCCGGGCATGATCCGGTTGGTCCGCCCGCCGTTGCGCGACATCGCCAACTTCGAGATCATTGGCGTCCCCTTCGTCATTCCACTGATGTTTGTCGCCTACGCAATCGGCTGGGTCGTATTGAACCAGACCCGGTTCGGCGCGCACATCTATGCCATGGGCGGGAATCCGGCTGCGGCGGCTCTCAACGGCATCAATGCCATCCGGATTGCGCGGATTGTGTTGGTAACGAATGCTGTCATCACCGGCATGGCCGGGATTCTCATAGCGGGCCGCCAGCTGGCCGCGCAGCCAGGCGTTGAGGGACTGGGTCAGTCGCTGACGGCCGCGCTGTTCGCGGGGGTGGCGCTGTCCGGGGGCAGCGGCAAGATTGAGCGTACCCTGATCGGTCTCCTGTTCTTGTCTACCTTGACGATAGGCTTGGGCATCCTCAACGTTGCGGCTCCCGTGCGGCAGCTGATATTCGGCTCGGCCTTTGTTTTCGCCATACTGCTGGACAGCATCCGCCAGCAGCTGGCATCGCGATAGGGGACGGTCACGTGTTAGGTCGACTCGCCCATGGCGAACTTGCGATAACGGGACGGAGGCGGGAGCGCCTCCTGTTCCTGATGGACAACGGCATCTACGTCGTAACGGTCCTCCTGTTCATCGTATTCGTCTTTCTTGCGCCCTACTTCTTCACCCCCCGCAACCTGGTCAACATCCTGATCAGCGCCTCGCTGGCCGGCATCGTTACGGCGGGCTACACGGTGGCGATCCTGGCTGGGCAGATCGATACGTCGACGCAGGGTGTGCTGGCGGTCGCCACGGTAACGACGGCTCTCCTGTTCGAGGAACTGGGCTTTTCGCTCCCCATGACGGTGCTCTTCGCGCTCCTGGCCGGCATCGCCGCAGGGCTCTTCAACGGGTTAATCGTCGTCAATGGCAAAATCGTAGCCTTCGTGGCAACCCTGGCCACGCAAGGAGTGATGCTGGCGATCGCGCTGTTTCTCAGCGGGGGCCAGACAATTACGATCGCCCGCGAGGGGTTGCAGGAAGCGGTTTTCATTCGCGTGTTCGGGATCCCTTCCTCAGTCTGGATCATGTTTTTCTGCTATATTGTCGGCTATGTCCTGTTGACGCAGACAAAGTTGGGCGCTCACATCTACGCCACTGGGGCCGACTATCGAGCCTCACTCCTGAGCGGTGTTCCGGTAGATAGGGTGATCCGAATCGCCCTCGTGATTTCGGCCCTGACCGCGGCGCTGACTGCCGTCCTGGTAACGGCCAGGGCCAAGCAGTCAGCCATGTTTGGGTTGGCCATTGCAGGCAGCGTGGATTTCGTCACCGCTCTCACGGCCGTGCTGCTGGGCGGCTTCAGCCTCTTTGGCGGTGTTGGGCGCATTGAACGAAACCTTGTGGCCGTCATGTTTTTGACGATTCTGGGCAACGGTCTGCAGCTGATGAACGTGCCTACCGGAATCATTCTGATCGTCCGCGGGTTCGCGCTGGTCCTGGCCGTCATCCTCAGTGTGCTGCGGGCGCGCATGACCTGAATCCCGGTTGCCGGCATCCAATACGGAGTAGCGCATGGCGAGCGACGAAGTAATTCTGGAAACGATCGATCTCGACAAATCGTTTGGCGCAGTGCATGCCGTTCGAACGGTCAGCTGGAAGGTATATGCAGGGCGCGTAAACGCTCTGGTCGGCGACAACGGCGCCGGCAAGTCCACTCTGATCAAACTGATCAGCGGCGCCCTGCAGCCGAATGGCGGGGGATTTCGCGTGCGCGGCCAGGAGACCCGCATTGGGGGACCCGCCGGCGCGTTCGGACTTGGCATCGCCGCCGTCTACCAGGACCTGGCCCTCGTTGAAAACCGGGACGTGGTGATGAACATGTTTCTGGGCAGTGAGCTGACCCGCGGGCCGGGGCAGATCTTTCTGGACCACAAGGGCATGCTGCGGCAGGCGCACCAGGTCCTCGACGACATTCACGCCCGCATCCCGAATGTTCGTGAAATGGTTCGCAACCTGTCCGGCGGCCAGCGCCAGGCGGTCGCGGTCGGTCGCGCCCTGATACGCGGCGGCGAAATCATCATCATGGACGAGCCGACGGCTGCCCTGGGCGTGGAGCAGACCCAGGAAGTCCTGCAGCTTATCGACACGTTGCGGGCCCAGGGCAAGACGATCATTCTCATCAGCCACAACATTCAACAGGTCTTCGAAATTGCCGATTTCATTTCAGTTATGTTTCACGGTGAGCTCCTGGGAACCCGTTCCAGAGATGAGGCGACGGAAGCCGAAGTCGTCGCCATGATTATGGGAAAACGCTCGCCATAGGATGTCAGTGTCGAGGCGGCCATGTTGAGGCGGCCATGTTAAGGCGAATGTGGGCACAGTTCTCCAGGCAAATCGGCCCGGCGCTCAGTCCCGTTTTGCTGGCCGCCAGGCGACTGAAAGCCGAAGCCTGGCTGGCAGCGGCAATCTCAATCGGGCTCCTGGCCGCCGTCGCCTTCACCACCAGCATACCCACATACAGCAACGCCGTGTATGTCCGCCTGTTGCGAAAGGAGTTACACGAAAAGACCAGGAACTATCCTCCCTTCGCATTCATGTTTCACTTTCTTGGCGCCAAACATGGATACGCCGAATGGGATGATGTTCGCTCGGTTGACAGTTTTCTGACCAAGCAGGCGGCAGGCGATTTGGGGCTGCCCCGAACTGTCGACGTCCGGTTTTTCCAGACGGTACCCTTCTCCATCTTTCCCCGGGACGCAGAGACAAGAGCGATCGCGCACTTGCCCACTGCGGATCTGAGTTTCGCCTTTCAGAGTGACCTCGAACAGAAGATAACAATACTGGAAGGCCGGTTTCCTGCAGGCGGGGGTCTCTTTTCCAGCGGCGCCGATCCGGTTGAGGTCGTCATAAACATCAATCTGGCCGAAAAGATGGGCTGGCAGGTCGGCGAGACATTTGTCGCCTTTTCGAAGGAGGGCGCCGGCTCCGAAAATCCGCCAATCCAGATTCCATTCCTGGTCGTGGGCGTCTGGCAGATGACGGACCGGCACGATGAGTACTGGTTCTATAACCCCTTCGCCCTCATCCGCAGTCAGCTGCTTGTGTCGGAGGAGACCTTCTCCAGGCAGATAGGCTCCTACTTGAAAGGAGAGATTGCAGTCGGCGCCTGGTACATGGTCCTCGATGGAGAATCGTTTGAAGTCAGAGAGGCCGGCGCGTTTCTGGAGAGGCTGCGGCGAGTCGACCAGGGGGCGGCCGCGTTGCTGACCGGTACGTCCCTGCTGGTTGCGCCCAGCAGCTCCGGACTGCAACGGTACCAGCGGGCTGCGCAGGCGATGACGCAATCGTTGTTTGTCATTGCCCTGCCGATTTTCGGTTCGATCGCGGCCTATCTCTGGCTCGTGGCCGGGGTCTATGTCGAGAGGCGGAGAGCGGAGATTTCACTGTTGCGCAGTCGCGGCGCGTCGGCAAGCCAGATCTCCGTTATGGTCGTATTGGAGGGGCTGGCAATGGGCGGAATCGCCTGGGCCGGCGGCGTGCCGCTCGGCAGCAGAGTAGCCCAGGTTATCGACAGAACGCAAGGGTTTCTTGAATTCGGCGGCGCGTCGACGTCCCCCATGACGATCACGCCGTCGGTCGAACGCATCGCCATTGTCACGGTCGCGTTGGCGCTGCTCTTCATCCTGGTGCCCACATTGGGCGCGACCCGTCACACGCTGGCTTCCTACCGGCGAGAGCGCGCTCGCGGACGCTGGAAATGGCGGCACGGCCTGGGCCTCGACCTGCTCATTTTTCTGGCTGCCGGTTACGGAATGTACAGACTCCGCAGCGAGGGCGGGCTCGTATCGCCGGGAACGGACGACGCCGAGGCCATCGGACCGGTGCTCGATCCTCTGCTCTTTATCACTCCCGTGCTCTGGCTGCTTGGATTCGCCCTGTTGGGTGTGCGCTTCCTGACGCCCCTCATGCTTACGATATCCTGGCTTTCCAGGCGGCTGGAGGGACTGGGGCTGCTGCTCGCTGTGCGCCGGCTGGCCCGTTCAACCGGCAGCTACCGGATTCCGCTGCTGCTTCTCATTCTGACGCTGAGCCTGGCGGTGTTCACGGCTTCGCTGGCTCAGACGATGAGCAGGCAGATTGTTGCAGAAATCCGTTACCGCTTCGGGGCCGACATGCGTTTGACGGAAGTGGGAGAAAGCATTGAAATAGATCCCCTGGGGCTCTCGTCCGCAGGCGGCGCCGGGAATGCAGATTCGGAAAACGTCCGGCAGGAATCAACATCCGCGGAAGGATACACTTCGTGGTCCTTTCTGCCGGTCGCTGAACACCGGGACGCGCCTGGTGTGCAGGCTGTTGCAAGAGTTGGGAGATACAAGGCGCTCGCCGAGGTGGGTCAGTGGAGACAGGAAGGCCATTTCATTGGGATTGACCGGACCGACTTTCCCCAAGTCGTCTTCTGGCGAACTGATTTTGCGCGCAGCAGCCTGGGATCCCTGATGAACGCCCTGGCAATGGCGCCAAACGGCGTGCTGGTCCCCAACAGTTTCCTGCGCCGGATGGTTCTTGAAGAGGGAGACGACCTGCGAGTCGTTGTGTCTATCCCGGAGCAGCGGAAGGAGTTGACGTGGGTGGAGGCGCCGCTTAACTTTCGGATCGTCGGCAGCTTCGACAGGTTTCCATCCTGGGAACCTGAACATGGGCCTGCCATTGTGGGCAACCTGGACTACGTATTCGAGAGCGCGGGAGGACAGTTTCCGTTCGATGTCTGGCTGAGGACCGAACCTGATCCGGACTACCTGCTGATCGAACGGGAGCTGAAAGACAAGGGGTTTCGTATACTGGGTTGGGAAGCGCCGGGTCCCCGGGTTTTGCAGGCGCTGCGCCGGCCTGAATTTCAAGGTGTCGTTGGCCTGCTCTCAATCGGATTCGCTGCCTGCACTTTGCTGACCGTTCTGGGCTTTGCCCTTTTCACCGTGTCGTCGTTTCGTGAACGGGCAATCGAGACAGGTGTTTTGCGCGCCCTCGGGTTCACGCCCCAGGAAGTTATTTCGCTTATGGGGTGGGAGCTGATCGTCCTGCTCCTGTTTGGATTGACAGTTGGCACGGGGATCGGAATCTGGACCAGCGGCGTTTTCATACCCCTTCTGCAGAGCGGCATCGACCCCATGCCGACGCTTCTGCCTCTGGCGCCGCAGATCGCCTGGCCCCGTGTTTACCAGGTCTATCTGGTATTGGGGATTCTCTACATCTGCTCAACGGCTCTACTGACAATATCGCTGATGCGTTCGCAGGTTACACAGGCCATCAAAATGGGTGAGACTATCTGAAGACACTGCACTATGCAAGAAATCGTAATTCAGACGCCGGCCCGCCTCCACTTCGGCCTTCTTGACCTGCACGGCGGTCTGGGAAGAATCGACGGCGGCATCGGTCTGGCTCTCGAACAACCCAGGACGGTCATCTCTGTCAAACGCAGCCGGGACTGTGAGGCGCTCTGCCCGATGGAGCCAGGATTCGAAGAACGCTTGCAGGCAGCGACTCGCGCCGTCTGCGGACACTATGGCTTTCCAGGCGCGTCGGTTTCCATCAAGGAAAGGGCGCGGGCCCACTCAGGCCTGGGCAGCGCCTCCCAAACGCTGGTGGGCGCAGGGATTGCTGTCTGCGCGCTTCACGGTCTGCGTCCGGGGGCAGCGGAGATTGCGGGGCTGGTTGGGCGGGGAGGGACCTCCGGTATCGGCATTGGGGCCATCGAGCGCGGCGGGTTCATATTGGATGGGGGGCACCGCTTTCGGCGGGGAGAGGGAAGCAAGTCCGGGTACTCGCCCTCGTCAGCCTCTGTCGGTGTGCCGCCGCCGCCTCTGTTGGCACGCTATGAGTTTCCTCCTTGGGACATTCTGATCGTCATTCCCCAGGGGGAAGGCGCAAGCGGAAACCGCGAGCGGGACCTGTTTGAGGAAGCCTGCCCGGTTCCGGCCGGCGACGTGGAGAAGATGTGCCGGATTCTGCTTTCGCAGATGCTGCCAGCGGTTCTGGAAGCGGATCTGCAAACATTCGCGGCCGCGATGGAGGCCTACCAGCGGTACGGATTCAAGGTGTTTGAAGCGGAGACGCAGGGCCCTCTGATCGCGGCGTGCGCCGAACTCCTGCGTTCCGGCGGAGGCCGGGGCGTCGGCATGAGCAGCTGGGGCCCAACCCTCTACGCCTTCGGAGACGATCTCTCGCCTCTGCGGGACGGCGCCGAACGCTGGTTGGCGTCCAATGGCGGGGGCGAGGTCATTTTGACCAGGGCGAACAATGCTGGTTTCAGAATCCTGAGAGAATCGGGAGACGCTTGAAGACCACCGCGCGGCAAGCACAGCATATCGGATGCCTGCGGCTTTGGAACGGGACAGGAAGACAATCGGTGAGGAGTCCGGGGAAGGCGGGGCGAGGGAGATGACGGTCCTCAAACTATGCGGGACGACAAGCGCGGGGGATGCTCAACTGGCGCGTGGGGCAGACTTCTGCGGTATGCTGGTTGGCGTGGATTGGTCGGAACGTAGCCTGACTTTGGAGCAGGCCAAGCGAGTGGCAGAGGCTTCGAGCGTGAAAAACGTCATTTTGCTGTGTAATCCGAGCGCGGCGTTTGCAGAGAAAGTAGCCAAAGCCCTGCGCCCGCACGCATTGCAGCTTCATTGCCGCGAACGACCGGCACTGGTTTCGGAGTTGAAGGAACTGTTGCCTTGCGAGATTTGGAAAACCGTTCATCTGCCGTTGCTGGACGGGCAGGCCGCGCCTGAGGCGTTCGCCGAAGCCGGCGCAGATGCCCTTCTGGTGGATTCGGTTGACGTGAGCGAGGGCTTTGAGCGGCTGGGGGGGACAGGGAAGGTCGGAGACTGGGCCGCGGTTGCTGCGCTAAAAGAAAAAATCGACACTCCTCTCTTTCTGGCAGGCGGGATCGGCCCGGAAAACGTCGCCGACGCGGTCCGGTCGGTACGGCCGCACGGCATCGACCTTTGCAGCGGCGTGGAGATGCGGCGGGGACGAAGGGATCCCGAGAAAGTGAAAAAGCTGGTGCGCAGATTCCGGGAGGCGGTGGCGGAAATCTCTGAAATGCCTGGTCAGGAGGAGGAGTAATCGGAGGAAAAGTAGAGCATAAGGTCAATTCTGCCGTTGCAGTTCAAAACCTTCGCCGGTTGTTCGCCGTGCTAATGGTAGGCGGCCTGCCATGTCATGGAATGTAGGGTCGGGGAGACTCTGGCCTTCAGCTAGGAGCTGCTCTGCAATTGTGCGCATCCCGCGCTGGCTGGTAATCAACGCCTGGTGCCGAAGCGTCCACACTGCAATGTCTGTGGCGACCGGCATGCGAGAGCTATGGGGCGGCAGGATCATAAGGTCGAAGGGGCTCCAAATGGAAACGAACGGTATGCTGGCGAGGCTATCGGCGTCGGCATTCAGGTCGCGAAGAAACTCGCTGTTGGGGCGCAGCTGTACGGCTGCGGGTAGTCTGCTGGCGAACGCCATCAATGTGCCGTGATGGGGTGCAGCTACGGTCAGCAGGCGGCTGGTACGGGCCAGTCCTCCCATGCGCTGAATATAGTAGCGTGCTACGATGCCGCCAAGGCTGAACGCGACGAAGTCCAGTTTCTGATACGAGATAAAACTCCTGTCAATGAAATCTGCCAGCTGCTGGGCAAGCGTTTCCAGTGGAACGCTGCAATCGCTTGGCGCAAGTGTTACCGCATGGGGCTCCAGCCCCAGGTCGGACAGGTATGAGGCAAGAGGGCTGAAGACCGATGCTTCATCCTTATAGCCGTGAACCAGAACGGTGCGGTTTCGACGCTGCTGGTCCAGGGGGGAAACTGGCGGCGCCTGTGCCGCTTCCTCGAAGCTCTGACCCGCGGGCGGCAGTTCCCATACGGACTGGGCGGCTTTCTGGTACTGCTGCCACAAGCGGTTGCGAATCTGCGACATTTTGATTGCTGCTCCTGTGAAACTGTTCTGTCCGGTCCTGAACTTCTACTGTAACATAGTTCTTTCCAGAAGCTGAAACAGCCGGTTTCCATGCAATTCCGGAGGAGTGGGCCTTTAGCATTTCCTCTCTATCGGTTAGAATACGAGCCTGACCGGCTGCAGCATTGGCGTCCGCGTCCGGTTGAAAGTGGTATCGATCACGCGCCGCCTCTTTTGCGGCGAAGCCAAATAATCAGGAAATCGAGAAAGTAGACTTTAGGGAGAAAAAACGATGACTGAACTTAAAGCCGGCTCCCCCGCCCCAACCTTTGAGGCCAAGACCGACAGCGGCGGCACAGTCAATCTGGCGGACTATCGAGGACAGAAAGTCGTAATCTACTTCTACCCCAAGGACGACACGCCAGGTTGTACTACGCAGTCCTGCGGATTCCGTGACATACATGCGGAGTTTGACGAGAAGAACGCGGTCGTCTTCGGCATCAGCCCCGACGGACAGGAAAGCCACGAAAAGTTTCGAACAAAGTTCGATCTGCCCTTTTCTTTGTTGGTGGATGAGGACCACTCTATTGCCGAAGCCTACGGCGTTTGGGGCGAGCGAACGATGTACGGGCGTACTTTTATGGGAATCATTCGGAGTCACTTTGTGATCGACGAAAAAGGAGACCTGATCGAGGCTTCATACAATGTCGCCCCTGCCGACAGTCCGACCGGGGCACTCCTTTCAGTGTCGTAGGAGAAAAGGGGGCCCGCTATGCAGGCGGACGGACGGCCTCCGTCCCCGTTGGAGCGCCGCCTTCCCGCCAGCTCTTTCCTGGCGGCTGTACGCGGCGGCCGGATGCCGCGGAACGCCTCAACCGCCGTAGGCCCTCCACAGGCCGTACGCAAAATAGATGGCGACGACGATCACCAACAGGGTCAGGATCGTATTCCACTGACCCCGAATTCGCTTGAACTCTGACCAGACCGTTTTGGGTTTTATCAGGACGATAAGGACGAGAAGAAGGAGTACCAGCAGAATTCGTCGGAAGGTCACGGGAGTTCGGTCTCGCTAATATCCAATAATGGTTGGTCCGTGGCTATTAGAGCAATTGACTGCGAGTCCGACGCGTGCGGGTCTCTGGCTTGCGCTGAGCTTCATGTTGTCCGGCGCGGCAACGCTTGTTACTCGACTGATCGCGCCGGAACTGGAACGGCCTGTTCGGGTGGTGCGCTGGGTCCAAATCCCGTACGTGGGGCTGATCCTGGGGGGCTTATCGCCCCGCCTGATGGGGCTGACAGACATAGGATGGGATTCGCGATACATCGGAGGCGTGGTCGTTTTAGCGGGTCTCCTGGTCCTCCTGCTCCTGATTCGCATATGGTTGCACACTGAAGCAAGCCAAACCGCCGCCATCGCACTGACTGGCCGCTCCTGGAGTCCGTCGCTCATTGAAAGTTGCGCCCAGGAGTTTCATTGGTGCTTTCTGCGGGGAGCGGTGTGGGACTTCCTGCTCTTTTCCGCATCTGCCTCGCTATCCCCCCACTACTGGGCGGTATGGGTCGGAGCTGCCATCTCCCTGCCCGGAATCTACGTTCAGCCCCTTCCTCTCTCGGACCGGCTCTTGACGACTGTGGTTCTTGTAACAACCTCGAGCCTTTTCCTCATTACGCAAAGCTTCTGGCTGTGTTGCCTTCTTCACTTGGGAATACGGATTATCCTTCTGTGGAGCCAGCCTGCCCGGCAAGGGGCACTGTGATCTGGATCTGCCGCTGAGGATGGTCCGGATGCAGCCGCTAGAGGAACAGCCCTACCAGCAGCATCAACACAAAGAGCGCCGCTGAGACGATCAACAGCTGCTTCAGGTCCGAAAAAACCCGACCATACTCTACGTTCCAGTCGGCCTGACCTTTGGTGGACTGACCCGGCGCCGCCAGGGAAGGTTGATCCGGCGTAGCGGGTTCACCGGAAGGCTGAGCCGCCGCAGTGGTTTCCTCGTCCCGTTCACGACCGGCGCGCAGTTCGCTGAAGCTGCGGGGGTTGGCTTTGCTGGGGCTGTGGCGGCGTCTACGACTGCGTCGTGCCATCTGTTCTTGTCCTTCTTGTGCTCGGATTGGGCAACGCTGCTTCCAAGCCGTCATTATACCGTAGTTTATTTTGCATATCCCAACTTCAGGAGGAATGGTCAGGTCAATAGCACCTTGTGCAAATCGCACTCTCCACCTTCCTCCTTAAACTACGGTAGGGGCAGGCCTTGTGCCTGCCCTCGTGTAGGCTCTATGTCTGTTCCTCGCGAATGCCCTTCGTCGACCCTCTTGCCAACTTTGGCCATGTTGGCAATCCTGACTGGATGCGATTGCCCTGAAGGAAAGGTATGCATCTGCTTTCCCTGCGACCCGAAGAGGAGCGTTCGATTTTCAGCCCCTCGTCTTCCTGAATCCATAGTCAATCGAGGAAACAGTAGCAGATCTCCAGCAACTTCTGTCGGGTGGCCAGGGAACCGACGTATCCTTCAGGCAAAGCCAGTTGGTGAAGGTGACACCCCCTCTTTCGGTGGGCGCTGGCTTCGTCTGAGTCGTGTGCCTGGAGGACGGCAAGGTCGTCCAAATCGACCTTGCCCGAAAGTAGCTGCAGACCGGCGCCTTCAGCCTTGGCCGTGGCTTCACGTCGTGTCCACGCCCTGAGGAACTCATGGCTGAGCTCGGGCTCGGCTACGCGTTCGAAATTCTCCACCTCGCGCGGCGGCAAGTCGTGGGATTCCCTCCCGCCCGCAAGCGGGATGGGCCTCAGCCGTTCGATGTCGATGCCTGGAGGTTCTCCAATGCCGACTCCGAGTACCGCCAGGACGCCCGAATCGGAGAGGCTGAAATGCAGGTCCGTGGAGATTTCGGGGGCGAGGAGTGGTTTGCCGTGCGGGTTGTATACGAATCTGACATCTTGCGGAGGCTGGTCCAGGTACTGGCCGAGGATACACCGCAGCATGCCGCGTCGGACGATGAAGCGGCGTGCCGGCAAGTGCGAAGCGTAGCGCCTGACCCGCCTCCATTCTTCAGTGGACAGCACCTCTTCATATCGGGAGAGGCGCCTCTGATCGACATCCAGGTTCCAGGTCCAGACGTGCAGCACCGTCCCGTCCAGCGGCGGCGCGCCGCAATCTGACCATATGCAGTGCCTCGTTTCCGTGCGAATTAAGGGACTGCGCGGCGCCCTTTCCACAGAGGCCCTCCATATCGCCAGTGCCACCACAAGGACTGGGCAGCGATAGCGGTCATCAGTAACACCGCAATAGGCAACAGCGGCGCGTCACCGACGCGTTGCCCCGTGCGCCACGCCGTCAGAGCGCGCACAATGATGCCGGCGCAAACGAGAATCAGCGCCCAGTAAGGATGCCAGGGAACGGCCGCGCCCGTGAAGCCAAGCCCGAGCAGTCCCCACGGGACAAGGAAAACGGCCCAGTGGAACACAGTCGCGGCAATCAGGCCGGCGGCGCCGCCAAAGCCGGCGAGGATGTTCTTCGCATAACCTTCGCGCACAGTGCGCCAGTCGGCGTACATTCGACAGGTGATGAGCCCGTTCGCCTCCGCCATCCGCAGAGACAGGCCGACCCCTTTCGCTCGCCGAGCCAGTCCGATGTCATCCAGAATACTGTCTCGCACCGAGGCGTGTCCTCCCAGACTGTTATAGGCGGTTCGGCGAAATGCGATGCACTGGCCATTGGCCGCTGCCAGCAGGGGGTAACGTGTGCGGTGGACTGCCACCGCCGGCAGGTAGGCGTGGATAGCGAAAGCCATCAGCGGTACGCAGAGGCGTTCAGGCCAGGAGACCGTCTCCTGGCTTGGCATGATGGCAAGCATATCGGCGCCGGAGCGCCACAATTCGCATAGCAGAGCGGCCAGGGCGCGAGGGCGCCAGCGCACGTCGGCATCAGCGAAGATGATAATCTCTCCGCTTGCCTCTCCGGCCAGCTGGTGACATGCCCAGTTCTTTGCCAGCCAGCCGCCGGGTATGGGCTGGCCTTTGAAAACCCGCAGCCGGTTGTCGTTCCCCGAGGCTTCCAATGCAGCTCTGTCAGTGCCGTCTTCAGAACTGTCGTCCAGGATCAGGATCTCCAGGCAAGGATGGGACTGCTGTAACAGGCTCCTTACCGTTGGTCCAATGACGGCGGCTTCATTTCGCGCCGGGACCAACACAGATACGCTGGCAACGATGCCGGAGGCGTTGGAATCCCGTAGATCAGGGAATGTCAGCAGATTTGTCAGCAGGATCACTATCATTCCACAGAGCGCGGCGGAGGCAAGCAAAAGAAGCAAAGCTGTCATTGCAGGAAAGGAAGCCGAATCTCAGGTCGTTGGGCAAGGTCGAGGCGGTGCTTCCAGGCGAGAATCAGGCCGTTGCCAATCCAGACAGGCAGAATAGCCCCTGGCGAACCGCTCACTGCCAGGAACACCAGCAGCCCGCAGAAGGCGCCGATTACTGCCCAGCCGTCTATCGAAATCGTAAAGTAGGCGAGCAGCAGCAGCGCCCCAAGAACGAAGAGCGAACTCCACCCGGTCAATCCAGCCCAGATGCCGAAGGTTACGGCCACCGCCTTTCCTCCCCGGAAGCGAAGAAAAATGGAGAAAGCATGTCCTGCCACCGCGGCCACAGCCGCGCCCGCCAGCGCCGAATCGGGCAGGTCCCCGAGCCTCTGCGCGGCAAGCACAGGCAGGTAGCCCTTCAGCCCGTCGAGAACGATGACCGTTACACCCAGCGCTCTGCTTCCGGCGCGAATCACATTCGTGCCGCCGGGATTGCCGTCGCCAAAATGTCGAATCTCCTTTCCCAGGAGCAGACCGCCCAGCCAGACGGAAAAGGGTAAACTGCCGCAAAGATAGGCGGTCAGAAGCCAGAGAATGACATTCATTCGTGAGAGGCGAGCGCTTGCCGCCATGCCAGGGCAGCAAAGAGTCCCATTCCCATGAAGCCGGCTGCAGCCGCGCCGGGCAGTTCGAAGTACAGCCCCAACCCCACTGAATTCAGCAACCAGACGGTCGTATAGACAAGGAGAAGGGCTTCTGCTGGAAGCGCCCTGGTTGGGGCGAAGGACGAAAGACCGAATATGACAGCGGCAGCAACTGAGATCCAGCCAAGGAAGTTGATGATGGGGATGCCCAGGTAGATACCCGGCGATTCCCATCGCCAGAGATTCCATTCCACCATCTGCGGATCAAGAAAAAGGTCCCAAGCTGCAAAGGCCAGCCCTGAAGTTAGCGATGATGCTGCCCTGTGTGTCCACGCGCGGGAGTGGTCGGCGCCGCGGATTCTCGAACAAATAAGCGTTCCAACAGCCCAGGCGGGGGGTATCATCATAAGCCACGCAACGGGTACTTGCACGGGTACGCTACCGATCTGGGGTTGGAGAGCCTCTGTGTAGGAATAGTTGCCGAATGGCAATCCGGTATTGTGGCCGGTAAATTCGGCCAGCCACGCCGCCGCGAAAACGAAGAGGCCGGTCTTGAGAGTCACCCGTCCTCCCAGGGCAGGGAACAGCAGGTTGAGAACCAGCCCAACCTGAACCAGGATAGAGAGTGACAGCGCGATCAGTAGGGTAGGCCGGTTGCCCTGGCGAACAATGTGGGGAATCAGAATCATCAGGAACAACCACAGGCAGTACAGAATACGACTGGACAGTTTCATCTGGCTCCTCAACGCGTTGAGGAGCAGGACAGTTCTGGCGGGAAACGGTCCTGAAGGGTCGCAGCCGGAAAGACGCCGCGGACAACTCACTGGCAAAGTTCACTCTCCCCAAAAAGGAAAGCCAGAAGCCGTGTGAGCCACGAACAGCGCGGCGCCGATTGTCCGGCTCCAGCAGAATCTGAAAGTGAAGGCTGAGGCTCTTGGGTAGGATCAGTGAGGGCGGTATCAGGACTGTCGGACTCAGCCGATGGCTGTAGTATTACCGGTGTCCAATACTCTTTCAACTTGCGAGCGAAGGCTGGGTCTCCTCCTGAGACTTCCCGTTGGCCGACAACGAGAGCGTACCGGCCAGCGGATCCCTGGGGGTGCCAGACGACTACCTTGACTTCGCCCTGGACAGGGAAGGTGATTCGACGGCGTTGCCGCTGCCAATAGGCGGTACGGCTGAATGGTTCGAAAAAGATCGTAGCGTCAGCCGCCTCCAACACGATGGCTCCTTCTTGGCCGGAGACGAGCGCGCGGGCGTCGGCTGGCAATCCCGGGTTAGTATCTCCCTCCAGTCCAGAAGCAATCACGCCAATGTAGGGCGCGAACTGGTCCTGTCCCTCGATCTGAGGGATGGTCATGCCGATTTCTACGGTCTGACGGGCGGAAACGCTGAAGGTAAAAAAATCGACGTCTCCGGGCCTTTCCAGGGTGGAAAACAGCGCTGTCGAAATCTCAGGATCGCTGACCGGCATCGGCGTGCCGGCGGTACTGTCCGTGTCCTCGAAAAAAGGTTGGTGTGCCAGGACGGCTTCATAAGAGAATAAGGCGGTGAACAGAGTCAACAACAGGATAAGATACCGGGGCGCGGCTGTGACATTCATTCGACCCTCCTTAGACTGGACGGGATCCATCGGACCCGCCGGTGGCTCTGTCTGGCGATCACAAGAGTCACGCCAAATACGACCATCGCTGCTGTTAAGAGAAAAAAGACGAACTCTTCCAGCGGAAGAATCCCGCCAAATACGACGCCGAGCGACTGCTGCGGGTCAATCGTCCAGGTCCCGGTGTGGATGGCAATGGCGTCCGCCAGGGACAAGAAGAGAGTTCCCGCCAGAACTGTCCATAGGACCGGCCTCCGGTAGAACCAGAGAATGTCGGCGCCGAAAGCCAGCTGAATTGAAAGTGGAACTATCCCCCAGGCCAGTTCCAGCCCCAGGTATCTGCTCTGGGGGCTTCCTGCGCCCAGCAAGATCAAGGCGTACAGCCAGATGGCCAGAGCCAACCCGGCTGAACCCAGGCGGAGCCGCGGACGCGAACGAAAAGCAAGCTCTGAAGGCGGCATCAGGCGGGCCGCCGCCAGAAGCGCCAGGCCCAGGAGCACCGTCTGTCCTGCAAAAAACAGGTACTCCTCGAGCGGCACATAGCCGAAAGTGATGCCGAGTACGAGGTCCGGATCGTACCACCAGACCTTGGTGGCGACGAGAAAGTTGTCCCAGGGCGAGGTGTAGAGAAGTGCCAGCAGCACGTGTGCCCCGACGACTGGCGTGGCAGGCCATGCCCGCAGCGAAGAGGGAAGCGGCGCCCCTTTTCTGCGAAGCAATGCGTTCAGAACTGCAAAGAAGAGGGCGGGAATGCCGATAAAGATTGAGAGGAATGCTAAGTAGGCCATCCTCGCCTGGTGGCCGGTGCAGGGTCGGGGATGAGGTCTGATAGCCCATGACTGGCCAGGACTGGTCCAAATCCCAAACCTGTCCGGTCTAGCGCTCGCTGTAACACTGCCGCACGTCCCTGCCAAGAGTCTCCAACATGCTGACGATGGGGTAGCCTTCGACGCCGAGAACCGTCTGGACTGCAGAGATGCCTAGATTCAGATAATCTTCCAGCATCGCCAGAGGGATGCTTCGGGACTCCAGAAAGGTACTAATCCATTCAGCTTCCAATGAGACCAGCGTAGGGTCGCCTAAACGCAGCGCTGACATCATCGCGCTGTTGATGCTGTAGGAAGGCCGACCCAGCCTCGCCCATTCGAGAGGCGTTCCCCGCTCCGAATTTAATACGAGTGCCGAGATTCTATGCAGGTGGGCTCGATAGCTGGAAATAAGGTCTTCGAATCTGTTTATCGGAGGCGCTGTGCTGGCTAGGTGGCCCGGTATTGCCAGCAAGGATTCGACTCTGCTTCCGGCCTGAAGAAGATCGGGCCCCAGAAAATTCCCGGGAACATTGCGCCGGATGACTTCAGAGAGATTGAATATGCGTCCTCCAAATGCAACGGGAACACTTTGCCGGTTAATCAACTCGCTCATTTCCATCAGATTCCCCGCTGACCGAAGTTGCTGGGAAACGAGCACGACGAGGTCGGGCCGGATTCTGGAAAGCGTTACTTCCATCTCGCTCAGTGAGAGATTCTCTCCCAGAAAGACGGTCCCAAACCCCTTCCGTTTGAGGATGAGTTGAAGTAGCGCCAAGCCGAAAGTGTGATGCTCTCCATGCGGACAAGCCATCAATACGAGACCGGGTCTTGTGGGGGGAGGGCAAGCGCCCAGCAGGACCTTGATGCGTTGCATCGCCTGGGAGGTGGCAAAGGAAACCTGCTGAGTGGTCACTCTGTCGGCGTGCCACTCCTCTCCCAGCTGGCGTAGTCCACTGCAGAGAACGTGAATGCAGACGGTTTCGACGGGAAATCGGGCAAAAGCCTGGGTAAGAATGCGCTGTGCTCCAAATTCATCGAACCCGGTGCACGCCGATGTCCACTCAGAGCAGGCAGCTGTAACCTGGTCGTCGACAAAATCGCTTTCCCCGCCTTCGACAAGCGCGGCTTCCGACCAAAGGTTTCCATAAAAGTACTGGTCAGAAGCAATTTCTTGCTCCTGGAGAGGGTCTCTCCCCTCACTCTCCAATGTCTGCCAGCGTTCAGCGGCCCGGCTGATACTGAGGCCCTCCAACCGGCGCTGTTTCAACCAGCGGAGAGTGTCGATGTCACGCCGTGAGTAGAGGCGGTGCCCGCCGGAACTGCGTGCCGGACGGGGAATACCGTATCGGCGTTCCCAAGCCCGTAAAGTCTCCGCCTTTATGCCCGTCTCGCGGACAACGGCTTTCAGATTGAAGGACGGCGATTCCGTACTCATTTGTACATGTACTCCCTCGTACTTGTACGCCGCGTTATCTGCAGGCGCGGTGTCTAACAATAAAACTATGATATACTACGCACTTCTTACCAGAAAAACAAATTCCAAAAGTTCAACGTCAATGACATTCGTCCGGCGGCTTAAATCTATGCAAAATCTATACAATGTATCGATAAATAATTTGCAGAAATTGCCAATGTCAGGACTGTAGGTTATACTCGACGCCGAGTGGAATAAAGAGAACAAATGAGAAGGAAAGTCTCAACCAGGGCGAGAGCTTTGCGGCCCGGACACTACCGAAGCCTGTTGCGTTCCCCGACAGCTCAATTGACCGCTGCCGCTTGCTGAGGCAGTAGCGCGGTCAGATGAAATTGAACTGAGGCGAGCTTCCCGTATCGTACGCCCGCTTATCTCTCACTTGGACACTCAAAGGGCTGCCTCCGCCTTGCTTGTAAGGACAAAAGGAGCAAGTCGAACGGTGAGTCTGCCGATATCGGGAAGTCCCTTGACTCGAGTGGCTTGATGCAGTATTTTTGGGACTGTAAGAGCCGTTTTTGACTGATGAGTCGTTGAAGGGACTCTTTTCTGTGAGCAAAGGCGCTCTGATGACTCTGAAGATCCGCGACTGGGAGCGTCCTCTGCTCTCACTCGCGTATGAAGCCGGGCAGGTGTATGGTCCACTACCGCTTCCCAAGGTCAGGGACAAGAAGGAGTTGGACAAGGCCTACGAGTTCTGTGAAGCGGTAACTGCGGTGAACAGCCGTTCCTTCTTTACCGCCTCTCGTTTCCTCCCACGGGAGAAGCGAAGGTCGGTGCGAGCCCTCTACGCATTTTGTCGCAAGAGCGACGACATAGTCGACAAGCCGCCCAGCGGGCGCGGCGACCCTGATGCTGTGCGTGACGCACTTGCATCCTGGCAGTCGCGCTCTCTCGCGCAGAAGGCTGACGGAAAGGATCCCGTGATCTTGGCGTGGTCTGACGCCCGGCGGCAGCATGGTATTCCGCCGCGCTACGCCGAGCAGCTCATCCAGGGTGTCGCCCGGGACATTACTGTCAGGCGCTACCAGACGTTCGCGGACTTGACCAGCTATTGCTACGGCGTTGCTGTAACCGTTGGGCTTATGAGCATGCACATCGTTGGCTTCACCGGTGTTGATGCCATTCCCTACGCGCTCAAGTTGGGCGTGGCGTTGCAGTTGACGAATGTCCTCAGAGATGTGGGGGAGGATTGGGAGGCCGGGCGGCTCTATCTTCCTCTGGACGAATTACGCAAATTCGGCCTCGACGAGAAGGACATAGAGGCTGGCGTCGTTGACGATCGCTGGCGGGCGTTTATGCGGTTCCAGATTGGGCGGACTCGTCAACTCTATAGCGAAGCCTGGCCGGGGATTGCGCTGCTTCACGCGGACGGCCGTTTCGCAATAGCCGCTGCAGCCGGACTCTACCGTGCAATTCTCGCTGATATCGAAGCGCACGATTACGATGTCTTTTCCAGGCGCGCCCATGTCAGTACGTGGGGCAAGCTGAGACGGCTTCCGGCGATCTGGTGGAGCAGCAAGACGATTCGTGGCCCAATGACGAACAGCGGGGCTGTGTAGAAATCAACAGCAGCACTGGCCCTCCTTGTTCAATTATGGGTCAGACCGGCAACTCTCACGCCTCGCTCCTCTCCACTCGCTCCTCGCCTTTGTTCCCACCCCAAATCTGGGATGCCCTCAACGCGAGGTGCCGGCCTTTGACGGCGCAAACTTCACATGGAGGTCGGATTACAAATCGATTTGCGCTGACTGCAATGCCTGCAACTCGCAGACCCCGAAAATTGACAACTGCCCCTGCAGTCGCTACAATTCTCCCGCTTCCGGCCTGTAAGCGCGGCCTGCGCTGGCGATCCGGCGTTGATCACTGAGGTAAATCAGACAGTTTGGCGAAACCTTCCCCCCTTCGTCGCTGGTCTTGGCCGGGCCTGCCTCACCTTCGTTTCACTCTCATTTCTTCCCGCAGGCTCACACGCCGGTGGGCAAGAGCAAATTTATGACCTTGAGTCGGCAGGCGCCGCCGCACGCGGCGGCGAAAGATAATGGCGACGCGGACGACACCATCCTCGAACTGCGAGCCCTGAAAACATACTTCTTTCTTGAACGGGGCGTTGTCAAGGCAGTCGACGGTGTAAATGTCTCCGTAGGACGCAGAAAAACCCTTGGTGTTGTCGGCGAGAGCGGGTGCGGAAAGAGCGTCACCTTTCGCTCGGTGATGCGGCTGATTCAGTCGCCGCCGGGCAGGATCGTAGACGGTGAGATCCTCCTTCATCGCAAAGACGGCGACACTGTCGATATCGTCAAATTGGATCCCGGCAGCCGCCGGTTGCGCGACATTCGCGGCGCCGAAATCGCCATGATCTTTCAGGAGCCGATGACGTCGCTCAACCCCCTGCATCCGGTAGGAAAGCAGATCTCGGAGTCGGTCCTGCTGCATCAGAGCCTGACGCGCCGGGCCGCGTTGGAGCGCGCCGAAGAGATGCTGAACAGGGTCCACATCGCCGACCCCGGCCGCCGCATAGGTGAATACCCCCATCAGCTGAGTGGAGGCATGCGTCAGCGAGTCATGATCGCGCTGGCGCTGAGCTGCAATCCGTCGATCCTGATTGCGGATGAGCCGACGACTGCGCTGGACGTAACGGTCCAGGCACAGATCCTGGATCTGATGCGAGAATTGCAGGATGACTTCGATTCAGCGATCGTGCTCATCACGCATAACCTCGGCGTCGTTTCGCAGATGGCCGACCACGTGGCGGTCATGTACCTGGGGCGGGTTGTAGAGTACGCGCCGGTCTACGAAATCTTCCACAACCCCAGGCATCCCTATACGATCGGGCTTCTCAACTCGGTGCCGGTACTGGGAAGAAAGGAGGCGAATCGGCTGGTCCCGATCACGGGAATGGTGCCAAGCCCGATGGAGGAAATACGCGGTTGCGCGTTTGCTGAGCGATGTCCGGAGGCGATGGAGATCTGCTGGCAGCAGACGCCGGAATTCAATGAGCATGAGCCCGGGCATTTTGCTGCCTGCTGGCTGCACGACTGACTTGGAGTCCCTTCTGGCTTTTCCAGGGTGTATGGCGCCGCAGAAAACAACGATTCCGAAGGCGCCAGTCTGGAACTGCCATCCGGTTGCCATGTCGCGTCGCTGCTGGCGCGAACTGGCCATTTTCTATAAACACACCTTAAGGAGGCAAGTGAATGTCTGGAAGTCGAAAGAGGATGATCTTCTTCATGCTTTCGCTCTTGCTCGTCACGGCAATGCTCGTCAACGCCTGTGGCGGTGGAGACAGCGAACCGGCAGCCGCTGAGGCGCCGGCGGAAGAAGAAGCCGCGCCGGCCGCTGCTGAGGCTGAAGCGGAAGAAGAAGACACGGAAGAGGCCATGGCGGAGGTTGACCTTTCTCCGTCCGAGTATCCTGAGCCGCAGCTGATCGTCGGCAGCCGTGAAGTGCAGAAGCTGCCATTGGACCAGATCCTGACCTACAAAGCTCTGGATTCCTACAACGAACCTGAATGGGTGAGCGAGCTTGTGGCCGCAGGCGCACTTCCTCCGGTCGAAGAGCGCCTGCCGGTTGAGCCGCGCGTGATTCTTGAGAGCGGCATGGCCGACGGGATCGGCGTCTACGGCGGTGTCTGGCGCGACTTCTCCGCCTGCCCGACCGAGGGCTACAACCGCGGCGCAGGACAGAGCGCCGGCTGGTTCGGTATTGAGGCCGCGGCCTTCGCGTCGCTGCTCAAATCCGGCCCCATCTATCGCCGCTCCGATTCGCTCGAACCGTTGCCCTACCTGGCCAAGAGCTGGGAATGGAGTGAAGACGGTTATGAGCTGACCATGAATATAATCGAAGGCGCCAAGTGGTCGGACGGACATCCATTCACCACGGCAGACGTACAGTTCACTTGGGAAGACATGATTGTCGACCCCAATGTGCAGTCTCCCAAGGGCGCGTCCGCCTGGATCTTCGAGGACCAGATGACGGAGCTCGTAGTGATTGACGACTACTCCTTCAAGTTCGTCTTTCCTGTCGCCTTCCCAGTTCAGTCCCTCTTCCAGATGGACGAAGGTGACTTCCACATCTCGCCGGCCCATATCCTCAAGCCGATCCACCCGAAGTACAACAGCGATATGGACTACGTCGACTTTGAAGCTTCGATGCCCCCGGACAAGACACCGGTCGTCCTGGGCGAGTTTGTACCGGTTGAGTACATCACCGACGAGTTGATGATTCTGCGCCGCAACCCCTACTACTGGGGTGTCGACGAAGCAGGCAACCAGCTTCCCTATCTGGATGAGGTTGTCTTTGAAAAAGGGCCGTCTGGCGTTGGGCGAACGCTCAGTACGCTCGCCGGCTCGGCTGACCACTCCAACCTGGAGAATCCCAGCACCTTCATCGAGACGCTGAAGCGAGCTGAAGAAGATGACGCCCACTTCTATGTCGAATGGGGTCCGGAGACTCTGGGATTCAGCATCAAGCTGAACCTCTCGACCACCCTTGGCGTGAAGGATGACCGCGACGCGGCCGTGCGCGAACTGTTCCGCGACGTTCGCTTCCGCAAGGCCCTGAGTTTCGCCCTGGATCGCGAAGGCATTTCGCAATCGATCCTGCGCGGGCCATTCCTGCGAGGTTGGGCGGGCGGTCTGTTCCCCGGCTCTTCCTACTTCGATCGCAGTACTGTAGCCTATTACAACCACAACCCTGAAGCTGCAGCCGCGCTGCTGGCCGACCTGGGCTTTGAGGACACCGACGGCGACGGCACTCTGAACTGGCCGGCCGACCGCCTTGCCAGCGGAGAGAACCTGGTGCTGGCGCTGGTCACCAGTGAAGATGCCGAAGAGACGCAGACCGTGGGTGATGCCGCCGTAACGCTGCTCGGCGACCTGGGCGTGCAGATAAACGTCCGCCCGCTGAACAGTGCGGCCCGTCGCGAGATGAACGAGGCTGGTGAGTGGGAGCTGAGAGTCGACCGCGACAGCCAGACCTTCGCCGTTCCCTTCACTCGCTGCCGCGAGTTGGCGCCGATCGAGCGAGAGTTCAGCTTCCACCGGGAAGGCTCCGAACCGCGTGAGCTTCTGGACTTCGAGCAGGAGCTGGTCGACATCGCGCTCGCTTTCTGCGTGGAGCCCAATACCGATGTGCGTAAGGATCTGATGGCCGAATACAACCGCATCTCGACAGAGAACGTGCACTTTGTGGGCGTATTTGTCGGTCGTTACGGACTGGCCGCGGCCAAGCGCTTCAAGAACGTTCCTGCTGGCATGCCCGTGTTCATGTACAACTGGACCTGGGAAAATGTCATGCCCGAGCAGGTCTGGGTTGACCCCGAGGAGCAGATCGAACAGCTTCGCCCGGGCGTGATTCCGACCTACGAGAGCGAATAGCTCTTTTAGTAGAGAATAGAGAGGAGAGAGGAGTGAGAGGATTTCTCGCTCCTTTCTCTTCACTCCTTCAGCGCAAACTATCCTGAGACTTTCTTCATTCTCATCAAATGATCGGTTTCATTGTTCGTCGTTTTTCCGTCTCGGTTGCCGTAGTTCTGGGCATTGCACTGGTCAGCTTTATCGTGATCCAGTTGCCGCCGGGCGACTATGCTGACGGCTATGAGTCGTTCCTGATCGAGCAGGGCGGCGCAACCGAAGCGGAGGCCGAAAGGCAGGCAAACCTGTTCCGCAAGCGTTATGGACTGGACAGGCCGCTCCCGGTCCAGTTCTATGTCTGGATTCGGGACATGGTGACGAAGGGGAGTTTCGGCTTCTCTTTCGCCTACAAACGTGACGTTGGCGAGCTCATCGCCGAGAGATTGCCGCGCACCTTGTTGTTGGCGGTGCTGGCCCATCTGACGTCAACTGCGGTCGGTATCGTTGCCGGTATATTTGTCGCCCCTAGGCAATACTCGATTGCGGACAATGTGGCGGCCTTTCTTGCATTTATCCTGTCCGCGCTGCCCCGGTTTTGGATCGCGCTTGCAATCATGTTTTTTCTTGTCTTCACGTTGGAACAGGAGCATGTGACCGCTTTCCACTCGCCGCAGTATGTGGTGGTGCCGTGGGCATTTGGCAGCGTTGCCGAGGCGCGCGAGAGCTGGGCCAAGTTGATCGACCTGCTCCAGCACATCTGGCCGGTCGTGGTCATTGCCGGGCTTGGCGGCGTGGCCCGCAACATGCGCGTCATGCGCGGCAACATGCTGGACGAGCTGAACGCGCAGTACGTCACGACGGCCCGCTCCAAAGGGCTCACCGACGGTCAGGTTATGCGCCGGCATGCCGTCCCGAACGCGCTGCATCCAATCATCATGTACCAGGGGACGGTGCTCCCCTATATGTTGCAGGGCGAGCTGCAGGCGTCGATCGTACTCGGCCTGCCTACGATCGGCACACTGCTGCTGACCTCCCTGCGCAACGAAGACATTTACATCGCCGCGAGTTGTCTGTTGATCTACGGCGTTCTCCTGGTGGCGGGCAATCTGATTGCCGATATATCGCTGGCGGTACTGGACCCGCGTGTGCGGTTCTCTTAGATTGTATTGAAATGCTTATTGTGTTCACTTGGGACCCTAGAGAACAACCACTCTAAACCGAGAAAGCGCCTGATAATGAAGAGGTCGTCAATTCTTGGGAAAAGAAAACTCGCAATAGTTCTTGCTGTTTTCATCGTGATGTCCCTGATCTTTAACTCAGGTATTGTCGTAGCTGCCTCGAAATACGATGACGGTGAGGAGCCGGAAGAGTGCCCAGCTTCTCTGGTGAGGCTTGGCGAAGATCTCTGGGCTCATGTGCCGGAGTTACCCAGTCTGGATTGGGATTTTAGCCTCGCCGACAAAGCCAACCTGCTCTGGAGATCTTTCCTCCTCCTACTCGACTCCATCCTTCCCGGAATCTCAAGGGTTTTTCCGAAACTACCCGATTTTGAATGGCTACTTGCCTGGCTGCCGGCGAACTGGTTTGAGAGTGATAGCTTGACTACAGTGCCGGTCATAAGCCAGGCATCAGGCGTAGTTCTTGGTCTTGTACCGGTTGTTGGGCCGATGCTTGATGGAACAGCAATTGTGACGGCCAAGGACCAAATAACAGGAGAGTGCATTTCGCGGATGGGTCAAGGAGTTCTCCTCGCAAGTGCTGGGGCGACAATGGTATTCCCCGCTCTGCTTGCAGTAAAGGGAGGGCTGAAAGTAGGAAAGCCACTAGCAAAAGTTCTTCCAGATATTCCACTGGCTAGCGCTTCAAGTGACTTACTTAGAGTAGTGGAAGACTTCAGAGGTCGGATAGGGTGGAAAGTTCCTAGACTTACAAAGGTTAACAGTGTTGCTAAGGCTTACCGCGGGATGCGTAGGGTCGTGGGCAATGGTGCAACTTCGCCCGGCGAATTGGCCGAGAAGATGGGTCTTCAAGGCTTTACGGATAGCAACTACCGCGAGGGTTTGTTACGTCTGACAGGTCGTACCAGTGAGGAAGTTCAGGGACTCGAAGCGCATCACCTATTTCCCCAGAAATTCGAACAAAAGTTCCGCAGCGCAGGAGTAGAGACCATTCATGATCCAAGGCTTCTTGTTTGGGTAGACGAGGTAGAACACAAGAGTTGGAGCAATGCTTACAATGAGGCGTGGCAAACTTTCTTTAATGAACACCCCAATGCAACAGTTGAGGAGATACTCGAAGAAGGGAAGATGCTCGCAGATGAGTTCGGTTACCAAGTGCTTTACCAGACTCCAGGAAATCGGCTGACCGAGTGGTTTCGCTTGTTATTGCGGTAAGAAATTCGACCACTTGAATCTGTGTATGCCTTTTTGAACAAATACTGCGCTATGAACTCCCTACTGTGCCTTAAGAAGACTTCTCTCTCGTTGACGTTGACCCTGACGCTAGCTCTTTCCTTACTTGTCAACTCAGGTGTCGTCGCTGCCGCGCCCATCTCGCAAGATGGGGAGATAGTCAGTGAGTGCCCCGAATCCTTGTTACTAAAGGGAAGAGATGTCCTGGAACAGTCGCCTAGTGTAGCGGCCTCGTTCCTTGAAAGAGACGCGCCTGAGAAAGAAACGAATCAGCAGTTTTGGGAATCGCTCGATCTTCCAGGTGGGCCGTTAGAGTGGCTTTTTCCAGGATTGGGTCCCCTGAAGAGGCTCGTTTCAAAGAACGAGTCAGGCGTGATAGACCGTTTGAGGGGATTAGGTGAATCTGTAGACATTCTCTCCGACAGCGGGTCGGACAATTGGGCCGACGAATGGACGGAAAAAGCGGAAGCGTTACTAAAGTCGCACGGTTTCAAGGATACAGATGACGACGGCCAGTTGAATTGGCCGGATGACAGCCCTCTGGTTGGCGGTCAGAATTTCGACATAGTTGTGATAGCAACGAAGTCTTCGGGCGTTGTCATTGGTTTCGTCCCAGTTGCTGGAGATGCAGTAGATGTAATCGCCATCGTTATAGCAAAGGACCCAATAACTGGTGAGTGCCTTTCCAAGACAGATCAACTCCTTTTCGCACTCAGTTTATTGCTTGTAATTCCTATTTCTGCAGGCACTCTGAAGTTAATTGGCAGGCAGATTGGCAAGTCTGAAGTAGATTTGCCCAAAGTAGATTTGCCCAAAGTATGGGGAGCCATTCAGGGCACTCCGGATGAACTGGACTTCGAAACTCATGCTTGGGTTAGTAGGCTAGACAATAGTATCTCTTGGACGTTTAGAAATGTCAAGAGCCTCAGGAAATTCAATCGGGTCGCCCCAGAATTTAGAAAGTATCGCGTTGTCTTGGGAAGCGGAGCAACCTCATCTTCCAAATTGGCTACCGAGCTCGGCTACAGGTCAACGAGGTTTTCAAAATCAAATTATCGCGATTCGTTGATAGCATTCACGGGCAGAAATAAAGATGAAGTCACAGGGCTTGAAGCGCACCATATTTTGCCGCAAGATTTGGAGAGTAAATTCTTAGAAAGCGGCTTTGAGACAATTCACGACCCGCGACTGCTTGTGTGGGTGGACCCCGCAGAACATCATGGTTGGAGTAAGAGCTATAACAAGGCGTGGGAGACGTTTTTCGAAGAGAATCCAAGACCGACCCAATTGGAAATTCTGGAAGAGGCGCAGGCATTGGCGAAGGACTTTGGATATGACGTGCTCTTTAAGACTTCCAGCTGGAACCCCTTTTGGCAGGTTCGCTGGCCGTTTGGTTCCTAATTGAGTGGACAGATCGATGTCTTTATCGAAAAAACTTGACTACAGCACACTCTTCGAACTGTCCGATCCAATGGCAATAGAGCCATTTCGATTGAGAAGTCGACTTCCTAGCGATTCTAGCCAAGGTGGGTTGGATTTGGACAGGTTGTCACAGGGAGCCATTCAAGTGAGTGATCCAATTCAATTTGATGTCGCTCAAGGATCAGGGATTTGTGACTTTTTGTGGACTCAGCTAGTAACACCTGTTTGCATATCTAAACGTGTAGTTCGACTTCTACAGAAGAGTGATGTGAGCGGTTGGTCAACTTATCCTGTTGAGGTCATAGACGATAAGGGCAGATTGCTGGCCGACTACCATGGGCTTGTTGTTTCGGGTGCAATCTGTCTTGCTGATTACACACGTAGCAATGTCGTCACGAAACCTCCTCCTGCGCCGCGCGGTCGGAGCTATGACGTCTACAGGGGACTATATTTCGACGCAGATGAATGGGATGGTAGTGATATGTTCTGGGTGGGAAGAGTCCGAGTTGTAGTGGAAAAAGTAAAGAAAATTTTCGAGCAAAACGATGTCAAGAACGTGTGCTTTACCCGACTTTCTGAGCGTGAAATCCGAGTCAGGCATGTACAGGGCAACTGAAATCGCAGAACAGGATAAGTAAGTGCTGAACTGAGAGATATGGAAACGCAGAACAGCGAAACCTCAATCCAAGTTGGTCTTCCAGACCTGAATATGGACGAAGAGCAACACGAGTCCTACTTCCAGCTCGTATGGCAGCGGTTCAGAAAGAGCCGCCCGGCCATCGCCGGTGGACTCATGGTGCTCTCCCTGATTATCCTGGCAATCTTCGCCGAATTCTTCGCGCCCATTGACCCTACCGACGCCAACCTGCAGGACAGCTTTATCCCTCCCACCAGAATCCGCCTCATCGATGTAGATGGCAATTTCCACCTCCGTCCCTTCGTCTACAATCAGGTCGTGACCATCGATCCCAAGACGTTCGAGCCACTGTGGGAGGAGGATCCCGAGCAGCGTTATGACATACAGTTCTTCGTCAAAAGCTGGGAATGGAAAATCCTTGGCCTGATCCCCACGCGCTATCATCTTTTCGGCGTGGGCGAGGGGGGCAAAATCCACCTGCTTGGAACGGAGAAGCAGGGCAGGGACCTGTGGGGACGAGCCTGCACCGCAGGGCGCATTTCGCTGTCGTTGAGCCTGTTTGCAACGATCGTCAGCATCGTTGTCGGCGCGGTCGTCGGCATCGTCTCCGGCTACTATGGCGGCATAATCGACAACGTCATTCAACGGTTCGTGGAGTTCGTTGCCTCATTTCCGCAGCTACCGCTGTGGCTGGCGCTGGCCGCGATCATCCCGCGTACCTGGGACTCGCTGCAGGTCTTCATCATCATGGTGATCATCTTCTCGCTTCTCTCGTGGACGCTACTGGCACGCGAGGTGCGGGGAAAGGTGCTGGCCTTCCGCGAAACCGATTTCATCCTGGCCGCCAAGGAGATGGGCGCCTCCGACGCCCGCATTATCTTTCTCCACCTCTTCCCCAATTCGATCAGCCACATTATCGTCGTACTTACGCTTACGATCCCTCAGATTATCCTTGCTGAGGCGTTTCTCAGTTTCCTGGGCATCGGCATTCAGGAACCGCTTGTGAGTTGGGGCTTCCTGATGCGGGACGCGCAGAACCTGCAGACGCTCGGCACCCACACCTGGATCATGACGCCGGTCATCTTCATCATCGTTGCCGTGTTGGGATTCAACTTTTTGGGGGACGGTCTGCGTGACGCGGCCGACCCCTATTCAATCGTCTGAGAATGTGATGGAGAGCGGAGTTGGGCAGGGGTAGGTCTTTTCAAGTCGGGGGCAATGCTTTTGCCGTTGTGCTTCGGGCCTGGGCGCGGCCCATTTTTCTTATCCTGCTCCTGCTCATTCTGTTCATATTCGGTACAGTGATCGCCGTCTTCGCATGGCCGCAACAGGCTACCGCCTCCGTCAGCGGCATCGTCACCGACGTCGATGGGCC
Source organism: Caldilineaceae bacterium SB0661_bin_32 (assembly GCA_009841235.1). GTDB lineage: Bacteria > Chloroflexota > Anaerolineae > Caldilineales > Caldilineaceae > Bin5. The sequence goes on from VXMH01000055.1 coordinate 62,429, forward strand.
GGTCGCCGGCGCCCTTGTCAGAGTGCAGACGACCGCAAATCATACCTATACGGACGAAGACGGCGGGTTCACGCTCCAGGGCATTCCTACCGCTGAGAGCGTTACACTGGTGGCATGGGCGGAGGGCTACATTTTTGGCTGGACCGAGGCAATCGGCGGCGACGAGGAAGTCGGTATCGAGCTGCATCCCCACAACCGGGTCGACAACTCTGTCTACGACTGGGAGCCTTCCGAGAACTGTGGTGAATGCCACCCGTCTTATTCCGAGTGGCAGCGCGACGCGCACAGCCAGTCTGCGGTCAACGTCCGCTTTCTGACGATGTACAACGGCACCGACGTCGAAGGAAACCGCAGCCGCAACAGCAACTACTATACCGGTCTGCCGCGCACTCGCGACCCTGACGACCCTTACTTCGGTCCCGGCTTCAAAGTGGACTTTCCGAAACGTGACGGAAACTGCGCGGCCTGCCATACGCCGATGGCCTCCAAGCTCGACGCCGACAACAGCTGCGGCTGGAACGGTTGCCATATGCAGGAGACGAGCGATGCCAGCGACGAACTGCCCGACGGTGTAAGCCCGAACGAAGCAGTTGGCGTGGCCGCTGAAGGGATCTCATGTGATTTCTGCCACAAGATCGGCGCCGTGACATTCTATACCGACACTGTTCTGCCGGACCCGGCAATGCCTGGGATACTCTCCCTGACCCTCTACCGGCCCAAGTCAGGAGAGGACCTCCTGATGGGAACCGTCGATGACGTCGCCCGCCCAAAGGACAGCTTCAACCAGCTGCACCGGGAGAGTGCGTTCTGCGCGTCCTGTCACTATGGTGTCAATGACACGACTGAAATCTACAACTCCTACGGGGAGTGGCTTGAGAGCCCGTACAGTGATCCTGATACAGGCCAGACCTGCCAAAACTGTCACATGCCCGAGGCGCCGCGGCTGACATCCGGTATGGAGAGCCTGGTGCAGACGGCGGCCTGGCTGGAAAAGACCAGTGGCCGCACCCTGCCGGCCGCCCTGGGCAAGCTGGCTGAGCGGTCGCAGCGCAGCTATTTCGTCTACCCCGAAAAGGGTGGCCTGTTCCGCAATCTGGACCAGATCCACCTGCACCAGATGCCCGGCGCCAACGACGAACAGTTCCTGAGAAGCGCGATCTCGCTGGAAGTGGCTGCCGAATTCGAGGGGACAGAGCTTGTCGTGAACACGGAAGTGAGCAATACCGGTGCAGGCCATCACTATCCTACCGGTTCGCCGCTGCGCCAGGTGCTCCTTGTCGTGCGGGCCACTGACAACGGCGGGGAGGAGCTGGCACTGGTCGCGGGGGAAGTGCTGCCTGAGTGGGCTGGCGACGTGGCAGGACTCGCCGGCCAGGGTTACGCCAAGATCCTGCGCGACACTTTGACCGGCGAAGAACCGACCTTCTCCCACTGGCGCATGGTGGAGTTGGTGGAGGACAGCCGTATTCCGGCGCTGTCTTCAAGGAAAGGGATGTTCCGCTTTGCCCTTCCAAATGGAGAGAGCGCTCAGGGCAGTGACGAGATCAACATCGAGGTGCAGCTCATTTACCGCAGGGCGTTTCAACAGCTGCAGCAGTGGAAGGGCTGGACAGATCCGGACATCCTCCTGGCTTCGGAGGCCTTTGGCGTGGCCGCTTCGACCGCTGAATAGCGCTAGAGCATAGGTAAGAAATGGAAGAAACTCTGCTGGAAGTCAACGACCTGAAACAGTGGTTTCCTATTCGCAAGGGATTCCTGCAGCGTATCGTTGGGCACGTCAAGGCCGTTGACGGCGTCAGCTTCGCGATTAACCGCAATGAGGCGTTGGGGCTCGTAGGAGAGAGCGGATCCGGCAAGACCACCGTCGGTCGAACCGTTCTGCGGCTTTACGATCCGACGGCGGGCGAGATCTGGTACACTTCATCCGATGGCGAGCGCATCGATATCGCCAATATCGGTCAGGCGGAAATGAAGCCGCTGCGCAGAGAGATGCGCATGATCTTTCAGGACCCGTTCAGTTCGCTGAACCCGCGGCTGACCGTGAAAGACCTCATCGGAGAGCCGCTCATCATCCACAAGGAAGCGTCCGGGCGCCAGTTGGAGGACAGGGTTTCCGAGTTGATGACCTCAGTCGGACTGGACCCGAACTACATGCGCCGCTATCCCCATGAGTTCTCCGGCGGGCAGCGGCAGCGAATTGGCCTCGCGCGCACGCTGGCGCTGCGGCCGAGGTTGATAATCGCCGACGAGCCGGTTTCGGCGCTGGACGTGTCGATTCAAGCCCAGGTGCTGAACCTGCTCCAGGAATTGAAGGACGAACTGGGACTTACCTATCTTTTCATTGCCCACGACCTCTCCGTCGTTGAGCACATGTGCGACCGGATTGCGGTCATGTACGTTGGGCGGCTGGTGGAGATTGCCGGTTCAGATAAGCTGCTCAGGCGGCCGCTCCACCCCTACACCGAGGCGCTGGTCTCGGCCATCCCGCCGGCCGACCCGGAGATCAAGCTGAACCGCATCATTTTGGAGGGTGACATACCCAGTCCCGCCAATCCACCGTCAGGGTGCGTTTTCCATCCCCGTTGCCTTTACGCCCAGGAACAGTGTACGCAGGAGGAGCCGCGTCTGGAGGAGATTGAGCCGGGCCACTATGCCAGCTGTCATTTCGCCCGCGAGTTGGCTCTGCAGGGGATCGGAGACGGGGAATGACCGGGAACGAAACCGAGCGACGCGGACTCAACGTCGACGCCGCGCTGCTGGCCTATCTTCTGCCCGTTCTGGGGCCGGCCTATATTCTGGTGCTGCGCAAGGACGATGCATTTTCGCGCTATCACGCGTTGCAGTCACTGTCAATCGTTGCGGCTCTGATTCTGGCCCCGGCGGTATGGATACTCTTCTCCTGGCTCGTTTCTCTCCTGCCATTTGGCGGAGTCGTCGCAGCCTACGTGTTCGCACTGGTGGTTGCAGTCTACCTGGCTGTCGTCGTGGCCTGGGTGGTGGGAATCGTCAATGCCCTTCGGGCGCGCCGCTCTCCCGTGCCGTTTTTCGGGCGCATTCTGCGAGTTTGAACCCACTCTTGTTGGGAGGTTGGCGCCCCCGGTGCTATGATCCTGGGTGGCATGGGCTTCACCGACCTGCAAAGCCTTTTCAGTTTCCGATTCCAGTTGGTTTTTGTTAACTTGAAGCCCTGCATTCGGGCTCTGCAAGCAGTGCCGGACTGTTCTCAAGGGGAGGTAATCAATTGACCAAAATCACTTTCATTGGCGCAGGCAGCTTTGGCTTTACCCGAAAGCTTGTCAAAGATGTACTCACGTTTTCTCGTCTTGAGGACGCCGCCATCTGTTTGATGGACATCGACCCATCGAAACTCAACTATATCGAACAGGCCGTGCGGCGCATCATTCGCGAGGGGGAATATCCCGCCAGCGTGGAGACCACGCTCAGCCGCGAAGAAGCCCTGGACGGCGCCGACTACGTTATCGTCACTATCCTTGTCGGCCAGACCGACGTCTGGCGCACCGACATTGAGATCCCTAAGAAATATGGCATAGACACAAACATCGGCGATACGCGCGGTCCTTCCGGCATCTTCCGCTCCATGCGCACGACACCGGTAATGGTAGACATTGCGCGCGACATGGAACGGCTCTGCCCCGATGCGGTGATGCTCAACTATACCAACCCGATGGTCATCAACTGCCGGGCGATTCAGAAGGAGACCAGTATCGTCGCCACCGGTCTATGTCACAGCGTGCAGGGCACGGCGACCATGCTCGCGCGCTGGATCGGAGCGCCGGCCGACGAGATAACTTACACCTGCGCCGGCATTAACCACATGGCCTGGTATCTGAGCTATGAATGGAATGGCGAGGATGCCTACCCCTTGATTCGTAAGGCCATAACCGAGAGGCCCGAGGTCTACAACGAGGAGCAGGTTCGCAATGAGATGTTTTTGCACCTGGACTACTACCCGACCGAGTCCAGCGGCCATCACTCCGAGTACAACCCCTGGTTCCGCAAGCGCCCGGACCTGATCGAAAAGTACTGCACGCACGGCACCGGCTGGAATCCCGGCGAATACGCCTACGTTCTGAAACATTACTCGGCCCGTGAAGATGACTGGGAAGAGCAGATTCGCGCTTGGCTCGACGACTCGGCCCCCCTGAATCTTACGCGCGGATACGAGTACGCCGCCTATATCATCAACGCGCTTGAAGGGGGCGAACCGTTCCAGTTCAACGGCAACATGCCCAATGGCGACGGCGCGACGCCGCTGGTGGACAATCTGCCGGTGGAAGCCTGTGTCGAGATCCCGGTGTGGGCCAGCAACAAGGGATTGGAGAGTGTGCGGGTCGGCCCGCTTCCAGCGTCAGTTGCGATGCTGACCGGCCTCAGCGCGCAGATCGAGGAAATGGCCGTGGAAGGGATTATCGAGGGCGATCCACGCAAAATCTTTCAGGCGATTCTGCACGATCCGCTGACGACCGCAGTGCTTTCGATGGCAGAAATCCGGGAGATGGTGAATGAGATGTTCGCAGCCAATGTCGAGCATCTGCCGACCTTCTCCAACTACGAAGTCGAAGGGGACAGGCCGATGCGGCTGCTGACCGAGTCCCGGCCGGAGCCTGTTTCGGCCGATTGAGGGGTCCGATAACCATGCAATGAGGAGATGAACCCATGTTGTACGAGTACAGGATCTACGAGTGTCACCCCGGCAAGCGCGACGCCTGGGTGGAGTACATGGAAAACGTGATTATCCCCTTCCAGGTGTCGAAGGGAATGGTCGTGGCCGGCTCTTTCATCGACGAGGAGGATGACAACTGCTACGTGTGGATGCGCCGCTTCAACGATGAGGCTGACAGGGAAGCTCTCTACGAGGCCGTTTACCAGTCTGACGGCTGGCTCAACGAGATTGCGCCCAAAATTCCGGACATGCTCAACAGGGAGACGATCAAGGTTCAGCGTCTCGTCCCGACGCCGAAATCCGTGATTAACTAGAGGAAACGCCAGTTGGAGTAGTCAGTCCGTCTCTTACGAACAGAATACCTCTGCAAGGTTGGGCCGGCTCGTCTCTCCATAGAACCGGCCCTTCTTCATGCCAACGAACTGAGTGCTACTGCTGTTGCTGCTGCTCCTGCTCAAGGCGCAGACGCGTGCTGCTTTCTGCTTCGACGAGCTCCCTGGTCGTGACGTGCCCGTTGTCGAGCAGATCGTGGGGGATATCCTCATCCTCGGTTTCAGAGATGTGAACGCCAACGGTCAGTTCGCTGCGGGCATTACCCTTGTAGGTCCCTCTGGTGGGCGGTACGTCGGCGTAGTCCCGGCCGACAGCGATGCGAATGTGTTTGTCGCTGACAGCTGAATTATTGGTCGGATCAAGCCCTATCCAGCCGGTCGTGGGCAGGAACGCCTCCACCCAGGCATGTGACGCCCCGGAGATCTCCTTCTCCTTCTTTCTCTCCGGATCCAGAAAAACGTAGCCGCTGATGTAACGGGCAGGGATACCTGCTTTGCGCAGCAGGGCGATCATGATGTGACTGAAGTCCTGGCAGACCCCGCGGCGGTTATCCAGGGCGGTATCGATAGGCGAATCAACAGCCGTACTCTTCGGCGTATACTCGATTGCGGCATGGATTCTTTCATTCAGATTGAAAAGAGCGGTCAGTGGGTCCTGGTCCTGGCCGAAACCGATCTCTTCGGCGAAGTCTGACAGCAAAGGGGTCGGGCGCGCAAACCTGCTGGGCGTCAGCCAGTCCCAGTGATGGCCGGTCGCGGCGACCTCTCCCAACGCCTTCCACTCTGAAGATTCCAGGCTCTCCGGCAGAGGTTCTGACTCCTGAACCATGACCAGCGTTTGGGCGCGTAAGAGCAGTTCGGAGTGGCTTCTGGGAATGTCAAAATAGTGAATCGCATTCTGCAAGCAGTCGCTCGTCGCCAGCACCTGAGCGTGGGGCCATACTTCCAGCCGAAAATTCAGGCATCGCTGCTGGCGATCGGTGCGGGGCTGCATCCGCACCTCCATCGTGCTCTCGCTGACTTCGGAACTGTAGCGATACCGGGTGTGGTGGTGTATTGTGTAGTATTTCATTTGCCGGGTTACAGGTGGACTGTTAGGAAAACTCCTCTTCAATCGTATAGTTGAAATAGGCATCATAGAGAGCGTCATGAATCTGATTGCAGCTGTCCATGATGCCGGAGATGAAGGAGTTCGCCCCGATTTCAGCTACATCTTCAATCTGACTATACTCCAGGTTGGCCCTGAGCTTGCCTGAAATCCGATTCAGGTCGCCGGCGCGACGAGTCTCAGTTGCGCTGGCCACCTGCCTCAATAGGTTGGCCATCTGGTCTACGTTGAAGCGGACTGAGTTTGGCAGGTATGGGTTGAGCAACAGGAACGACGTTACCTGGCGCGTTTCCGGCCTTGGGTCGTATACCCTGCAGTATGATTCGAAGGAGTTGCAGGCGCGCAGAACGCCGATTCCATTGAGAGGATCGACCGTCTCCAACTGTTCTCCTCCTTCTACGCCAAAGTAATGGAAGTGCGCCTGCAAGAGATGGCAGACGGAAAAAACTCGCTCCAGGTGTCCCCCGATCTGAATGAAAAGCCAGCCTTCATCGTGCAGGAGCGAAGATAAGGCCAGACCCTGAAAGAGGGAGACGCTGCTCTCGAGTTCCCTGAAAAAATTGTCGCGTTCATCGTGCCAGTTCTGGTGTCCTTGCCAGGAGTGCAGGCGCAAGTAGAGCCGGTTCATGTGTTCCCAAAGTTGGCTGCTGAGTTGGGAACGTACTGTACGCGCGTTTGACCTGGCCAGATTGATACAGCCCGATATCGAAGTCTGGTTATCGGCGTCGAACGTGAGATTGTGGGCCATTTGCAGCGCCGCCTCGCTGTCCACGACGCCGTTCTTCATGACCGGTGGGGGCTGACGCAGCGCGGAGAAGAACTGCTGCCAGCCGCGATCGTTGCCATGCTGCGCGGCCTGGCCGACCATGAAGTTCAGGCGAACCCTGAGTAGACGAATCGTGTTCTCCGCTCTTTCCATGTACCGTCCGATCCAGTACATGCTGTCGGCAGTTCTCGAAAGCATTGGCGCACTTCCTGAGTTGGGTTCAATCCTCTTGCAGTACCCACGTGTCCTTGCTGCCCCCGCCTTGGGAGGAGTTGACGACCAGCGAACCTTTGCGCAGGGCTACGCGGGTCAGTCCTCCCGGAACGATGACCGTGTTTTCCTGCTCGCCGCCGTAGAGAATGAAGGGGCGCAGGTCAACGTGGCGGGAGACCACATGTCCGTCTATGTAACATGGCGCGCGGGACAGGCTGAGCGTGGGCTGAGCGATGTAGTTGCGGGGATCTTCCTGTATCTGCTGCCGAAAACTTTCCCGTTCTTTGGCCGTACTGTAGGGGCCGATGAGCATGCCGTACCCGCCAGACTTGCCGACAGCCTTCACGACCAGTTTGTCGAGGTTTTCGAGAACATAGGCCCGCTCATCGTCCCTCAAGCAGAGATAGGTCTCGACGTTCTGCAGGACCGGCTCCTCGCCCAGGTAATACCGGATCATCTCGGGTACGAATGCATAGACAGCCTTGTCGTCCGCAATCCCGGTACCGATTGCATTGGCAAGCGTAATGTTTCCGGCGCGATAAGCATTGAACAGGCCGGGAACGCCCAAGGTGGAATCCGGCTTGAAATGGAGCGGATCAATGTATTCGTCATCGATTCGGCGGTAGATGACGTCAACGCGTTGTAGTCCGCTCGTCGTTCGCATGTACACGAAGCCGTCATGGATGAGGAGGTCGGCGCCTTCGACCAGTTCGATTCCCATAACGCGTGCGAGAAAAGTATGTTCGAAGTAGGCGGAATTGAAGATTCCGGGCGTCAGAAGAACGATCGTCGCATCGCGCCCCTTGGGTGTCAGTGTCTGCAGCTGCTCCAGCAGGGCCTGGCCGTAGTGACCAATGGGTCTGATTCCGTAGCCGCCGAACATGCCGGGGAAGACCTGGGTCATGACCTCGCGGTTGGCGAGCATATAGGAGACGCCGCTGGGAACGCGCAGGTTGTCCTCCAGGACGGCGAATTCCCCGCTGGGAAGGCGGACAAGGTCGGAGCCGACTATCGAGGTGTAGACATCGTTGGCGACGTTCACGCCCCGCATTTCTCGCTGGTAGTTGACGCAACTGTAGATCAGGTCGAACGGCACTTTCCCTTCCTGCAAAATGCGCCCATCGTGGTAGACGTCTCGAAGGAAGAGGTTGATGGCGTGAATGCGCTGGCGCAAGCCGCGTTCGATCGTTTTCCACTCCTGGTCGCTGATGATGCGGGGCAGGATATCGTAGGGGAAGATGCGTTCGATGGTGGAGTCTTCACCGTAAACGGTGAAAGTGATGCCCCGGTTCAGGAAGGTGAGGTCTGCCGCCTGCTGACGCTGGGTCAGTTCGCTGGCCTGCAGTTCGAGAATGCTCTGGAGCAGCTTCTCGTAAGACACGCGAGGACGTCCGTTCGCCCGGAACATCTCGTCGAAGATGGACCCTTCCAATGCATAGTTGCTGAACAGGCTCAGGGCACTCTCGTTTACGGTATCGTCTTGTGATGGCACGCTTTTCACCGCCGTTGGTGTGGTCCGGATTAGCGTTTTTGGCTGGCACCATTGAGAGCTGTTCGATAGCCTGAACGGGCTGGTCGCAATCTGATCACGGGAATTTGCGTATTATGCCCAAATCTGGTCTTGATGTGCAAACTGCGGAAATTCCAAGTCAGGGTGCCCGAATCCTTGCCAGGCAGCCAAGGCCAAAGTGGGCCGGGCACGCGCACCGGCATCAGTCCGAAAAACTATGTGACACCTGTCTATTGTACTGAATTCAGCAGGATTCGTTCGGGCTGGTTATTCCTGGTCGGGGTATTCAAACTGCGGATCCCAGCCGGCGGGGCCGTCCGGAAGCAGATCGAACAGGTGCCAGACGCCGCAGTAGAAATCGCCGGGACCGAAGTGGTCTTTGGCTACGCGCGTTATGCTGCCGTCGTCGTTCTTGCGGAATACCGATACGCCCGGCTGGTATCCGGACATGAAGCCGCCTCCGGTGCTCTGAAAGCCCATGTCGGCGGTAAATGCCGATCCTTGAGCGGAGTAGACCGGGAAGCGCCAGCCGCGTCCACGCGCGAACTCCTGCTGGTCGGCAGGGCTGTCGGGCGAGACCAGCACAAAGGCGGCGCGGTCCTGCAGGTGGTGGGCGACGCCGTTGAAGTTGTCGGCCCACATTGTGCAGTAGGAGCAGCCAGAGCCCATGTTGTGGACAAGAATAAGGTCTTCTTTGTCACCAAAAAGGGCCGACAGGCTTACAGGGCCGTTCGGGCCCTGAAGCTGGTAGTCGTCAACGGCCTCGTGGGGAAGCTTCCTGCGCAGTTCGGCCAGATTCTTCCGGGCCTTATCCAGTTCCAGGTAAGCGGTTTCGAGTTCTTTGTCGAGTTGGGCGTCGTTGTTGGACATCAGTTTCTCCTTGTGACAATGACAGCGCATAAGTTCAGTTCTTAGTCTACGATCTCTTTCAACTGGATGCCAGATTCCGGCGCGGCGATTTGCAGTGGCGGCTGGACGACACTAACTTCTCATAACGCGGACCCTGCGGCAGACGGTCCGACTCGTACATGGACACATCAGTGTTTCCACTTGCGCCTCCCTGCCTGGGACCATTTGACAACGCCCGCCTGGCGGTCGTAACATGTAGCCCAACCCAGTGAATGACAGAGCCGGCCGTCTTCGATTGCCAAACTGAAAAAGGAAACAGGTCATGACAGAACTCTCACTGCGCGGCGTATTTGCTCCCACCCTGACGCCAATTCGCGCCGACCTCTCCATCGACCTGCCGGCGTACACCGAGTTTTGCCATCGTCTGTTGGAGGGAGGCTGCCACGGGCTCGTTTTGTTTGGCACAAACAGTGAGGCGACTTCGTTCTCCGCGCGCGAGCGCATGGCCGCGGTCGATGCGGTGATCGAGTCCGGCGTTGCGCCGGAAAGGCTGGTGATAGGCAGCGGCGCCGCCTCTGTCGTAGAGGCTGCAGAACTGACCCGGCATGCTGTGCGGTCCGGCTGCCGTGGCGCCTTGACCCTTCCGCCCTTCTACTATCCGGGCGTTTCCGATGAGGGCCTTTTCCGCTCTTTCGCCGCAGTGCTCGATCGCGTCAACGACGATCGGCTGCGCATGTACTTCTATCACATCCCGCAAGTCAGCGGCATCCCGCTCAGCCCGTCGCTGCTTTCCCGCCTGGCGCAAGCCTATCCCGGCCAGGCTGCCGGCGTGAAGGACAGCTCCGGCGACGTAGACACGCTGCAGGGGCTGCACGATGTGGCGGCGCAGTATCCGGGCTTCGCCGTCTTCTGCGGAACGGAAGCGCTGCTATTGAGGAACATGCAAGGCGGCGGCGGAGGTTGCATCTCGGGGATGGCAAACGTACTGCCCCATGTCATTCGCGACCTGTTTGACAACTGGACTGCAGACGATGCCGAAGACCGCCAGAACCGCACGAATTGGGTCCGCGACGCCATTCTCGAGTCCGGGTTCAACATGATCGCGGCGCTGAAGGTGATAGTCGCAGACCAGACCGGAAGACCGGGTTGGAGTCATGTACGCCCGCCGCTTGTCGACCTGACTGAAGCGGAGCAGGGGCAACTGCTGGCCCGTCTCTCGCAACCGGTTCCTGCGTAACTTTCTTTTCTGACATTGCGGCGCCGGCAGCAGTGTCGAAGCAAGGAGCATAACCATGTCAACGCAAATGCGGATCGGCTTGGGCCAGTTCAATGAACTGACCGATGAGAAACTGGCTTTCATCAAGCAGCTTGGCGCCGACGATTTCCTGATGAACACGCCAAGACTCCCCGGCGACAGGCAATGGGAATACGAAGATCTGAAGGCGGCGGCCGACCGGGCAGCGGCCGCCGGACTGCGGCTGATCTGCCTGGAAAACGTACCTGTCTCCTTCTATGACAAGGCGATGCTGGGGCTGCCGGGACGGGACGAGCAGATCGCGCATATGCAGACAACTGTTCGGAACATGGGGCGGGCAGGGATTCCGATCCTCGGTTACCACTGGATGCCCAATTCGGTCTGGCGCACCCCGGAGCCGGCAGTTCTGCGGGGCGGTGCGCGGGGGACGCGCTTCAATCTTGCTGAGCATGATCCGAATGAACTGACGCACGGGCGCGTCTACGACGCCGGCGAAATGTGGGCGAACTACGAGTACTACCTGGAGCGCCTTCTGCCAGTGGCGGAGGAGGCAGGCGTCACCCTGGCCCTGCACCCTGACGACCCACCTGTCGAATCCCTCGGCGGCGTTGCCCGCATTTTCCGCAACTTCGAAGGTTTCAAACGGGCGATAGACCGTTTCGACAGCCCCAATCACGGTCTTGACTTCTGCATGGGCTGCTGGTCCGAAATGGACGGGCATGACTATGTCATTGAAGCCATCCGCCACTTCGGCGGCAGAGGGCGCATAATCTACGTCCATTTTCGCGATGTCCAGGGCACCGTTCCCAACTTCAATGAATGTTTCATCAACGAAGGGAACGTGGATCCTTTCGAAGTTATGAAGACGCTGAAGGAAGTGGGATTCACCGGCTTCATGATTACAGACCACGTGCCGGCGATGGTCGATGACTCGGACTGGGGACACCGCGGTCGGGCATACGCGATCGGTTACATGACGGCGATGCTCGAGATGGTCAACCGTCTCGCCGCATAGAGGTATTTCGAACCTGACCAGGATCGGAACCGGGACGACCTTCTGATTCTTTTCACCAGCTTATCTTGGCCCATGCGATTTCCGCCTCTCGACCTCCAGTTCCTATTGGAAAGACTCCGTCCTCCTTCCGGGCCGGTACGAATCGTGCTGGACACCGATACCTATAACGAGATCGATGACCAGTTCGCCGTCGTCTACGCACTCCTCTCTCCGGAACGCGTCATGGTGGAGGCCTTGCATGCGGCTCCCTTTCACAATAGCCGGTCCACCGGGCCGGGAGACGGGATGGAGAAGAGCTTCGAAGAGATCCACCGCCTCCTGGAACGCTTGCCCGCGGTAGACACGACCAGCGAAGGGTTCGTGAAGCGAGGGTCAACGAAGTGGGTGCCAGGTGAAGGTACGCCGGTTGAGAGCGAAGCGACCGCCGATCTTATCGAACGGGCCCTGGCCTCTCCTCCCGATGATCCGCTCTACGTTGTCGCTATCGGCGCAATCACAAATGTTGCCTCCGCACTGATGCTGGAGCCGGAGATCCGGCGTCGAATTGTCCTCGTGTGGCTGGGAGGGCATGCCCGCCACTGGCCGGACACCCGTGAGTTCAATCTGCGGCAGGATCCTGTCGCGAGCCGGATCGTGCTGGACTGCGGCGTTCCCCTTGTGCGCTTCCCCTGCATGGGGGTCGTTTCCCATCTGCATACGACGCAGCCTGAGATGGCCGAGCACGTTCAGGGCAAGGGCGCGATCGGCGACTACCTCTTCCGGATTTACAGCGATTACCATGCTGATCAATTTGCTTATTCGAAGCAGATCTGGGACTTGGCGCCGTTGGGATGGTTGGTCAATCCTGAATGGGCACAGATGGAGGTAGTCAGCGCGCCGCGGCTGACCGAGTCTGTCACCTGGGCCTTTGACGAGAGCCGCCATCGCGTTTCCTGTGCCCGCCGCGTCGACCGCGACGGCATTTTTCGCGACCTCTTTTTGAAGCTGGACAAGGCTGCCTCACGTCGCTGACTGGTGAGCCGGCGAGTCCTCCCGGCGGGAACGCCCCGATGAATTTCACACTCATACCTGAAGAAGCTCCGTCGGATTCGCTGCGGCGTATCGCTGCCGAGCAGATTGAAGGCGCCATTGCCCAGCTTCAGCGAAAAGACGACCTGAATGAAGGCATCCACGAAGCCCGCAAGCATTTCAAAAGGGTCCGGGCCTTGCTGCGGCTGGCCCGCGGCGCACTTCCGGCCGAAACTTACGTTTCCGAAAACCGGTTCTTCCGCGACCTGGGGCGGCAGCTTTCTCCTGTTCGGGACAGTGCCGTCTATATCGAAACCCTGGATCTGATCCGAAATCGCTACCATGCGCAATTGGCTGACGAGCCCTTTTTGCGACTTCGGGAACGGATGGTGAGTGAACATCGAGCCGTCCTCAACGAGTTTACGCGCGACGTCCAGCGGCAGGAGTCGTTGTTCCATACTTTGCAGGGAGCGCAACCTCGAGCAAACAACTGGAAATTCTACGCGGGCGAGTTCTCCCTGTTCAGGGGCGGGTTGAGAAGAATCTACGGTCGCGGCCGTTCTGAGAAGGCTGCCGCTTTTGCCCAGCCCTCAACGGAGAGGTTTCATGCCTGGCGCAAGCGGGTCAAATATCTGTGGCATCACCTCCAGCTCTTGCAGCCTCTGTGGCCTGCCCAGATAAGAGTCCTGGTGCGGGATTGCGACCGTCTGGCAGACAGGCTTGGCGAAGAACATGACTTGGCCGTTCTGTTGGAGACGCCGGTTGTTCAGGCGATGAAGGACACTGACGGTCAGAGGGCCGATCAGCTTCTAACAGTCGTGTCCCGGGAGCGAGAACGGCTGCGGCGCGCTGCGATCCCTCTGGCGCAGCGGATTTACGTGGAGAGCGCCGGCCGGTTTGTCGACCGCATCGAAGGCTACTGGTTGGCTTACCGCCCCCACACACACTTTCTCCCTCAAGGTACGACTGGCCGGGGAGAAAGATGACGAACGAACGACTTGCACGCCAGTTGCAGTTTATTCTCGAAATTGACAAACTGAAGGAAGTCCTGCGCCGGTCGCTTCTTTTGGACAGCCGCCGCCGCGAAAACTCCGCCGAACATTCCTGGCATCTGGCAGTGATGGCGCTGGTGCTGGCCGAACACGCCAACGAGCCCATAGACCCGTTGCATACCCTCAAACTGGTCCTTGTCCACGATATCGTCGAGATAGACGCCGGCGACACCTACGCCTATGATCCGGACGGCCACGCCGGCAAGGTTGAGCGGGAGCGAAGGGCCGCACAGCGCATCTTCGGCCTGCTGCCGGCCGACCAGGCGAAAGAGTTAAGCGGGCTGTGGGAAGAGTACGAAGGCCAGCAAACGCCGGAATCCAGATTTGCGCTGGCGCTGGACCGTCTCATGCCTCTACTCCACAACTACCACTCGGGCGGCGTAACATGGCGCGAGAACCGGGTAACGGTTGAGCAGGTTGTAGAGCGCATGAAACCTGTGGCCATCAGCTCCGACGCTCTGGGGCAAGCCGCTTCCGCCGTTATTGATCAGGCCATGACCTCCGGCCTGCTGCCCGACACCTGGTCGGAACCTTAGACCCGGCTCATTCATCCATGGGCAAGTTCGAGCGCGCCGTCACAGTTCAGTCGCCTGAGGGCGGGGCAGAAACGTCGCGGGCGCCTTCCACTTCCCGCGGAATCTCTCGCTCAAACAGAGGCGCGGTTTCGCCCTGGCGGTTTTCGTCCGATCTCAGCTTCTGGTTCTCCTTCTTCGTATTGCACGCTCTCCTGTTCCTCCCGGTCGTCCTGATGGACCGGGAGGATGGGGCCCTCTTGCCTGTCCTACAGGTTGCCGGCCGCTCATTGGATCAGATCTGGATGCAGTTGGCAGTCTGGCGCAGAGAACCAGACCTGCTGCGATTCAATTCTGAGATCGTGGTCTTCATCGCGCTCTGGGCCGTCTTTCGGCCGCTGCGGCATCTTTGGGTCCGCCGTCTCTTCGTTTTCGCCTATCTTTTCCTGTTCTTCTATTACCTCTATGAGGGCGCTTCGCTCACCTTTTTCAGCGTTGAGCCTGTCTTCTACACCCAGCTTCGCATGGCCACCGAAGGCTTCAGCTTTTTTCTGCAAAACGCGCGTGTGACCGCTGCCTTTGTCGTCGGGACCGTGCTCCTCATCGTCTGCGGCGCGGCTTTGGTTGCGCGCCTCGCTCGATTCGTGCTGCCTGAAGAAAACAGAGGGACTGCGACGCGCGTCGCCTTGGTTCTGCTGGCGCTTCTCGTAGCGGTTCAGGCCGTTTGGCACAGCGATCTTCTGGCCCGGCCTGAAATGGTTTTCAGCAGTATATCCGCCAAGCTGGTACGAAACATCGGGGATTCACGGCGCATTTATCAAGAAGTGCGGCGCACGGAGACAGCCCAGGCGCCCTCTGCCGGCGACTCTGGTCGATTCAGGCTGGTCGAACGCCCCCCGGTGTACATCATCTTCAGTGAGTCCTATGGGTCCGTTCTCTATAAGAGAAACGACTGGAGGGCGCGGTACAAAGAGCTGGCTGAGCGCCTGGACCGGAAACTTGCAGAATCGGGCTGGCATGTCGCGTCAGCGTTGAGTCTTGCCCCAACGTGGGGAGGCGGGTCCTGGATGTCCTACACGAGCGCTCTCTTCGGTCTGCGGGTCAGTTCAGACCCACAGTACTACGCGCTGCTCGATAAATATCAGGCCGGGGGCTACCCGGACCTTGGCAACTTTCTGAAAGGCCAGGGGTATCGATACTACCGGCTGACCGCGCTTTCCATGGGTTTGCCGGAAGCGCAGTGGAAGAAATACGCCTCCTTTTACGGGGTAGACCGCTGGCTGCAGTACGAGGACTTGGCGTTTGTCGGCCCTGAATACGGCTGGGGTCCGGCTCCCCCGGATCAGTATTCGCTGAATTTCGCCCGAGAGACAGTTCGCAGTGAAACCGACGGACCTTACCTCTTCTTCACGATCACACAGAACTCTCACTATCCCTGGGCTCCGCAACCGGTTCTGGTCGAGTCGTGGCGGCAGCTGAACAGACCGGGTCCCGCGCCGCCGCCCTCCTCAGAACTGATCGAGCATGTCGAACGCCGCCAGAACTACTGGAACGCAATCGAATACCAATTGGAGATGCTCACCGATTTCGTCCTCAGCGAACCGAACGAACAGGCGATTTTCGTTCTGGTTGGCGACCATCAGCCTCCCCGCGTTTCGCGGCGGGAGGACGGATGGGACACCCCTTTTCACATCATTGCCAAGGACGCCCGGTTTGTTGCATCATTCATGGAGTATGGCTTCACGAGTGGACTGGCCGTTTGGGAACCTGAGCCGACCTTTCGGCACGAAGGTCTCCGTTCTCTGTTCGTACGGCAACTCCTTGCGGCCTATGGAGACGGCGCACAACTTCCGCCCTACTTTCCGGAGGGGTTGCCTGTCCCCCAAGCGGGGTCCGGAACTGAATCGGCCCCTCATTGAACTGGCTGTCCGGCAAAGAGGCGGGCCCCAGCCGCCTCCGTGAACTATCTAGTCTGCTGCAAATGACTGCTGAGAAAAAGATTCTCCTCCTGATACTGACAGTGATACTGTGCGCCGGCTGCTTCGGTCGGGAAGAAGAACGGCCGGCGAATGAAGCGCCCCCGTCGGAACTGGTCTCGGAACCCGAAACTCGTGCGCAAAACGCGCTTTCGGAAGCTGCGGCGGCGGCCTTTGCAGGCCTTGATCCCACCACGCTCAAGCAGGGAGATGCCTGGAAAATCTTCCGCATCGACCCCGCCGAGTCCACGGCCAGGTATGTCGTTGATGAAGAGCTGTTTGCCGACGCGACCCGAAAGTACGGTTTGAAAGTCGGCAAGACCAAGGTTATCGGGGAGACCAGCGATCTCGAGGGGTTGATCCAGATCGATTTGACCAAAAGGGAAATCGGCGCCAATCGCTTTGCTGTCTTCCTGCCAACTCTTCAAACCGACCAGGCGCTGCGGGACTCCTGGATCCGCGAAAACGCACTGGAGTCGGACCGGTTCCCGCTTGCAGTTTTTGTTGCCGGCCGGCTCCTCGAACGGCCTGAAAGCCACCGGGAGGGGGAAGAGGTCCGGTTTCGCATGGAGGGCGAACTGAGTCTTCGCGGCACTTCGCAAACGACCGTTTGGGACGTTGAGGCCAGCTTGAGCGGGAGCTCGATTCGGGGCACGATGCATACCCGGCTGCGGATGACAAGCCTCGGCTTTGATCCGCCGGACTTTGCCAATACGCTCACTGTTCAGGATGAGTTCACTGTCCAAATCGATTTCGTTGCGCACGAGGAGTAGCGCGCTCAGATGACACGCGATCTACGTGATATAGGCCATGTTTCCGCCGGGAGTCCTGCTGCTACGGCCAGTTCGGATACCCGTCTGCCCGCCTACGCTGTTCCCGTGGATGCTGAAGGCGTCGCTCGGGCGAGGGCGCTGGCCGCCGGGTTGAAGACTCGGCTGCAAACTGCCAGGAAACCCGCGCCGGTTGTTGAAGCCGCGTACCTTCTGAACGAGGCGCGCGACCCGGGCTGCCCCCTGCTTGAACGGCTTCGAATACTGGGCCTCCTGGCTTCGGTTCTCGACCACTACTTCGTGGAAAAGGCGCCCGCTCTGTCCGACAGGGACCAGGGAGAAATCGCGGCAAATCTGGACCAGCTCTTGCAACGGTCCTGTGTGGAACTGAACGAGTCCCTTCTGCCAGCCCTGTCGGACGAGTACGGCATCGAGATACGCCGACCTCAGGAACTTGACCTGCGGCAACGGGAATACTTGCGAGGCTTCTTTCGCCAGCAGCTCTACCCGCTGTTGACCCCCCTGGCTGTTGACCCAGGGCATCCATTTCCCTTCATCAGTTCGCATAGTATCAATCTGCTTGTCCATCTGGGCAGCCCCGATCCTGGTATCGCTCCTCTCTCTTACGCCCGTATCAAAGTGCCCCGGCTCATGTCCCGATTCGTCTCCATACCATCGACGGCAAAAAAGCGGCTCTACATCTGGAGCGAAGACGCCGTGACCGGCTTCCTGGACGAGCTGTTTCCCGGCATGCAGATCGAAACTGTCTACCTGTTTCGCGTATTACGCGCATCGAGCGGAAGTGGAAACGG
Source organism: Caldilineaceae bacterium SB0661_bin_32 (assembly GCA_009841235.1). Classification (GTDB taxonomy): domain Bacteria; phylum Chloroflexota; class Anaerolineae; order Caldilineales; family Caldilineaceae; genus Bin5. Next base: position 80,291 of record VXMH01000055.1, read on the forward strand.
CGACGAGCTTGAGGCCCAGAGCCGTGGACTTCGACACCAGCAGCTGGCCTCGCCGGTGGCCCGTCTGGAAGTGGAGGCAGCGATGCCGGAATCCGTTGTCGAGTGGCTGTCTTCCAACCTGCATGTACCTCTTCAGCTGTGCTTTCGCAGCACAGGTCCACTGGCGCTGTTCCAACTGGTGGATCTGGCCAACCTCGCTGATCCTGTCGATTGAGCGGCGCCCGCTCCCTACCCCGGTGGGGGCAGGACATTGCGTATCCCACTTTACATTTGCGCCATTGCCCGCTCCCTTCCCCGGTAGGGGCAGGTCTTGTGCCTGCCCTCCCCTTCGTGGACCCTTTGACCAACTTCGGCAATGCTGACCACTCCAGTCTTGACAGTGCGTATGCTATGTGATACGCTCGCTTTCAATTCAGTTGTCATTGCTGTGACTGGGGAAAAGTGCCGTTCGATCGACCTTCCAGAGAGTTGCCGGCCGCTGCGAGGCAACAGGCGCCGATCGGTATAGCGCCCCAAGAGCATCCGGCGCCAAATGGCCGGACGGTTCCGCCCCGTTAACGGCGCCAGAGGCAGATGCTGTTTTCTGCGAACTCAGGTGGTACCACGGGTCCTCTCGTCCTGAATAGACGAGGGGATTTCTTGTTTTGGAGGCGGGCGGGAAACTCTATCGGGTAGTTCACTTGGCAGGAGCGAGAGATGCTGGACATTCGTTGGATGAGGGAAAACCGGGAAGCGCTGGCGGAAGCGATGGTTAAGCTGAACGACCCCGAGGCGCCCTGGGAACAGGCGCTGGATTTGGACGAAAAGCGGCGCGAGCTGCTGCAGCAAGGGGAAAAACTGCGCGAGGAGCGCAACATCGGCTCCAGGCAGATCGGCGTTCTCTTTCGGGAAAAGAAATCCTCCGAGGCCGGCGCGCTCAAGGAGAGAATGGGCCGGATCGGCGCTGAAATTGCGCAGATCGACGACGACTTGCGTCGCGTCGAGGCCTCCTACCTTGACGCGATGATGCGCATCCCCAATCCACCCGAAAAGGATGTGCCTGTGGCGCCCGACGAGGAGGGAAACGTCGTAATCTCCCAGTGGGGAGAGCTGCCCGAATTCGATTTTACGCCGCAGGCGCACTGGGATATGGGTCCTGAACTGGACATCATCGACTTTGAACGCGGTGTTGCCACTGCCGGTAGCCGCTTCTACTTTCTCAAAGGGGCGGGCGCACGCCTGCAACGCGTTCTGTCCAATTGGTTTCTGGACGTACACATTCGGGAGCACGGGTTCACCGAGCTCTACCCGCCTATGATGGTGCGGGGACACGCTATGGAGGGGACAGGCAACCTGCCCAAGTTCGGCGACAACCTGTACCGGGACGCGGAAGAGGACTATTGGTTCATCCCTACTGCTGAAGTTTCAGTCACAAACATGCACAGGGACGAGATCCTGGATCCTGGCGCGTTGCCGCTCTATTACGTCGCCAGTACACCCTGTTTCCGGCGTGAGAAGGTGTCTGCGGGCAAAGACGTGCGCGGCATCAAACGCGTGCATCAGTTCCAGAAAGTGGAAATGGTCAAGTTCGTTGAACCTGCGACCGGCCGCGACGAGTTGGAGTCGCTGACAAGATCGGCGGAGGTACTCCTGGAAAGGCTTGAGTTGCCCTACCGTCGACTCGCCATCGCTACCGGCGATCTCTCGTTCGTCGCCGCCATCAAGTATGACTTGGAGGTCTGGGCGGCGGGCTGTCGGGAGTGGCTGGAAGTCAGCTCCTGTTCTCTTTTCAGAGACTTTCAGGCCAGGCGGGCGAACATTCGCTACCGTCCGCGAGATGGGGCGCGACCGGAGTATGTCTACACGCTCAATGGCTCGGGCCTTGCCTTGCCGCGTGTCATCATTGCCCTCCTGGAGAACAATCAGCGTTCCGACGGCAGCGTGAAACTGCCGGAGGTGCTGCGGCCCTATTTGGGAGACGACATGGAAATCGGCTGAGGGAATCCCGCTTCATTTGACAGCGCCTCTGAAATCGGTTTATACTGTGCCGGTTGATGGCTGGTAAGTCCTGGCCCGGAGGGATGGCCGAGAGGACGAAGGCGGTTGTCTTGAAAACAACTGTGGCAGTGATGTCACCGGGGGTTCGAATCCCTCTCCCTCCGCCTGGCCCAGCCGAGAACCTTTATATGGGGAGGTCGCATAGCCTGGTCGAGTGCGCCCGCCTGCTAAGTGGGTAGGGGCAGCAATGTCCCTCGAGGGTTCAAATCCCTCCCTCCCCGCCATATGCGCCAGTAGCTCAGTGGATTAGAGCGTCGCCCTGCGGAGGCGAAGGTCGCAGGTTCGAGTCCTGCCTGGCGCGCACAGACCGGCAGCCAGAACCTCCATGTGGAGGTTCTCTGTTTTTCGGCGAACTTCAGCTCGCTGCCGGATCCCCAACCGGCCTCTTCAACTGCTCCAATTCCAACTCTATTCTCACATAGACCGGGAGGACTTTCGCATGGATTCACTGCCTGTCGACCTGCTGAAGAACCTGGGATCCGGTCGGTCGATCGCATCACTTTGTCTGGCAAGCGGCATTGCGCGCGAGGAATTTGACCGGCTGTGGAATGCCGAAATCAGGCGCAGGACGCCCGATCCTGATCTGCGCTTGCAAACGGATGTGAGCGCTGAAGCGCGCGTCGTGCGCAATCGATGGGGCGTACCGCAGATCCACGCCGAAAATGACGAAGACCTCTTTTTCGCCTTCGGTTTTGCCATGGCGCAGGACCGGCTCTTTCAACTGGACTACCTTCGCCGCAAGGGTCACGGGCGGCTGTCGGAGATCCTCGGCGAAGAAGGAATTCAACTGGACACGGTCGCGCGCACAGTCGGTCTCAACCGGATCGCGGCCTCCGAGTGGGAGTCCACGCCTGCCGAGACCCGCGCTCTGCTGGAAAGGTTCAGCGACGGCGTCAACACTTCGATTGATCTGTCCAGCCGCAATCTCCCAATTGAATTTGCGCTTCTCGACTATGCCCCGGAGCCGTGGCAGCCCGTGGACTGCCTGGCAATCGCCGCCGAGTTTCGCTATTACCTGACGGTTCGCTTTCCCGTGATCGTCGGCCCTGAGCTGGCGAAACGTGCACTCAAGAACGAGACGCTTTACACGGCATTTCTCACCGGAGAAGCGGACGAGGAGAGCATCATCCCGGCAGGCGCCTACCCTTCCGCGGCCGGGGGCGTGTCCCAGGTAGGCGCCAGTGTGGGCGCTCCGCAGGAAGGTGAGGGCAGCAACAACTGGGTGGTGAGCGGCGCCCGCACGAGGTCGGGACTGCCCATGGTGGCAAGCGACCCGCACATTGCATTCGCTGCCGTCTCTTGCTGGTACGAAGTGCAGCTGAAAGGCGGCTCCTTTGACGTCGCCGGCATGGCCTACACGGGTATGCCCGCTGTCATGTTTGGGCGGAACCGCAACGTCGCCTGGGGGATAACCAACAATATCTGCTCCCAACGGGACCTCTACCAGGAGCGGACGGACCCGCGTCAGCCCGGTTGTTTCCTCTATGACGGCGCTTGGGAGCCGGAGCGCACTCTGCAAGAGACAGTCCACGTGCGAGGCGCAGACCCGCTGCACATGACGGTCCGTTTCTCCCGCAACGGTCCCATCGTCGACGAGATCATGCCCGCAGAGGCGGCCGGTACCGGTCCGGTTTCACTGCGCTGGCTGGGCCATACCCACTGCGGCTGGCTCACCTCCTTGCTCGGTATCGACCGCGCCCGCAGCATCTCTGAACTGCGAGAAGCGGCACGCAGCTGGCGCGTTCCAACGTGGAGCCTGGTAGTTGCCGACAAGGCGGGACATATCGGGTATCAGGCGGTCGGCGGCATTCCGGTGAGAGAGATCTGGGAGAGGGGATACCGCCCCGGCTGGGATCCTGCCCACCGTTGGCGGGGCCTGATTCCGTTTGAGCGGATGCCCCGTCTCGAGAACCCGGACAGGGGTTGGATCGCCACCGCGAACAACCGGATTGCCCCGGAAGACTTCCCCTATCCGCTGTCGGGGACGTGGGCCAGCGGGCACAGGGCGCGCCGGATCCGCCAGATGATCGAAGAACGCGACAGCTTCTCCAAAGATGCTTTCGCGGAGATGCAACAGGACACACGCACGCTGCGCGCCGGCGAAGCTCTGCCCGGTCTGCTACCCGTTCTGCTGCGAAGCGGCGACGAACGCGTCCTGGAAGCTGCACGCTATTTGCAGGATTGGGACCGCAACATGGCCCCCGACTCCGTCGCAGCTTCGATATTCGAACTCTTTTTCAACCGGTGGTGCCGCAGGGTTGCGTCGGAAAGGTTTGAAGAGGAACTCGCAGACGCGCTGTCCGGTACAATTGGGGGACTGGCCGGGGCGTTGATCCACGAGGACAGGGCGGGCTGGTTCGCTGGCAACAGTCGAGAAGCGGCAATGGTTCATGCACTTCGCGACGCGCTGACAGAGATAGGAGATCGACTGGGAACTGACATGACGGCGTGGGCGTGGGGCAACCTCCACAGGGTCCAGCTGCGCCACGTCCTCTCAGGGCGGGGCGATCTGGGCGCCCTCCTCGACCGGGGCGGTCTGCCGGTTGGCGGAAACGGAGTGACGGTCTGCAACACGGGTTTCGACCCGAACTGGGGGGCCCTGATGGGGGCCAACTACAGGCTGATCAGCGACCTGGGCGAAGAGGGCATGTGGGCCGTCGAGTCGCAAGGCCAGTCCGGGCATCCTGGGTCCAACCACTACTGCGACCAGCTGGTGGAGTGGCAGGAGGGCAGGTATCACTTTCTCAGTTTCGAAGCAGACGGCGGTGTTGACGAGACTGAATCGATCGGCGTGCTGCATCCCTAGGCCTGGCGGGATCACTGGGGCAGATCGAGGATCCCGCTAAGCCTCTTTCGCGGCCTGGATATGACGGTGAATCTGGTCGCTGAAGCGGTACTCGCTGTTGTCCTCCGGCTCGTAACCGATCACCTTGCGGGCGTTGACAATGCTCCAGAACGCCTGTGAGTTTCCGCTGATACCGTAGAAGACCTGGAACGGCACGCCCTGTTCATCGCCGATATCTTCAGTTTCGATGCTCTTGATGAACAGCTGCTGCAGGTCCCGCTGGCTGATGTAGACGCCCAACCCGCGCACCATGCGGCGCAGGTTTCCAAGTTCGATTCTCTCCAGATCATCCTCTCTCGGCCCGCCGATGCGGACCTGTATATTCTCCAGGGGCTGGGGCGAACCGTCCTCGACGTCAACGCCGCGGAACTGCATCCGGCCAACGGCGTAGACGAAGCCCAGGTGTTCGTAGGCCTCTTTGGCCCAGCCGTAGAAGTTGTCGGAAAACGGTCTCATCTCCGGTGTGACGACGTCCCACCTATTGTCCAGGATCAGTGGTTCATAGTAGTCCGCTGCATGGTTGGAGCTGGCGACGACAACACGCCGGACGCCCTCCTCCTGCGCCGTCTGGTAGACGTGGAAGGCCATCTCCACGTTCGACAGCTCAGCATAGAAGTCCTGGATGGGATCGGACTTGTCTTCGGCGCGCGTGAAGCCGAGGTGGACAACGGCGTCGGCGCCGCTGAAGTGGCGGCGGTAGCTTTCCCGGTCGCGTTGCGTCAGGTCGGCGATCCGGACGCCTTCCACTTGATTGCCGTCGCGGTCATGGGTACGAACGTCCAGTAAGGTCAGATCATACCTCTTGCGAAAGGCGGGCAGCAGCAGGCTGGCGATATATCCGGATGCACCCGTGATTACAACCTTTCTCTTTTCGCTCATTCGTTGCTCCACATTCTTTCGATAGTCTCTCGGTGTTCGGCGTAATGCCCATACGTGTTGCCGGCGATACGCCACAGAATTGGTGTGTGACCGTCAGGGCGGCGGTCCTGGGGTTGGAAGTCGTCATAGGGACGCATCAGATCGTCGTCTGAAAGTTCGGCGACCGCGGCGAATGCTTCCTGGTGCGCGGCTTGAAGTTCCGCCAGCACTTCTTCCAGCGGCAGCTCCCGATTCCGCTCGTAAATCAACCGGTTCATGCGTTCGATGCCAATTGTATTGGGGGCCGCGTCCTCCGGCAATCCCATCGGCGGGTATCGGCGCTGTTCCCTCACCAGCGCAGCCAGACCCCTTGCCCATGCCGCCAGATGTGCCAGTTCGTCCTTGGTCGACCAGCCTTCCTCGCCGGGTGTGTTCATCTGGTCCGCATTCAGTTCGGACAAGACCTTTTGCAATGCCTCCCACTCCCCCTCAATTCTTTCGAGGACTTCCTGCACGGTTGGCGGAGGTGAAGAAGGCTTTTCTGTCATTTCTGGTGTTCCTGTTCTCTACGGCTGCGGGCAGCCGACCTGTAAGACGCTCCTGGCATCTCTTGGCATAACCCACACGAATCCTCGAATCGGCGTTCAGTTGCCGCCCTATCCTGAACTCTCCTCTGCGGCCGGCGCCGGCGTGGGCGCGGGAAGTGGTTGCTGTGTGGGCTGCGGTGTGGGATCCGGTGAGAGGCCGCTCAGATCCAACATGCGCTCCAGAATCATCTCCAGGCCCTCCAACTCAGCGCCATAGGCAGCCCAGTCCCCTGACATCAAGGCTTCCTGCGCCTTGGCGTAGCGATTGTTTGCCTCGAGGATCAGTTCTTCGAGCGATGATGCCGCCAGGTCGATGTCGACCTCTACCCGCGCTGCGGCCGGCAGTTCGGCAGGGAGCTCACCGTCTCCTGAAATCGCCAGCTCCGCCAGCTTTGTGTCGGTCAGGATATCCTGGCCGAACAGTTCAGCCAGGGCCAGGCCAAGATTCTCAGCCATGATGACGCGGTCTGAGGTGGCGAGTATGACTCGCTTCAACTCCGGAATCTTGCCGGTAGCTGCCTGCAGATAAAGTGGCTCGACATAGAGCAGGCTTTCGCCAATCGGAATCACCAGTAGATTGCCCCGAATGACCTGGCTTCCTTGCTGGTTCCACAAGCTGAGAAGTGAACTGATCGTCGGGTCCTGGTCGATACGCGCCTCAATCTGTTTGGGCCCGAAAACGAGAGAGTCTTTGCCGAAGCGGTATACCAGCATCTCCCCATACTTCTCCGGATCATTCTGGGCGGCCAGCCAGGAGATCATGTTTTCACGGTTGGCCGGCGTAAAGGGAAGAATCTGGATGAAGTCCAGGTCTTCGCTGCCGGGCAGCTGCATCAGCACATAGTATGGCTCCATCGGCCGCGACTGGTTGTCGAAGATCTCTTCCGGCCACGCCCAAACGTCCTCCCTGTTGTAAAAGTCGGTCGGTTCGGTCATCTGGTAGGTGCGGAAAACGCTCGCCTGGATGCTGAACAGATCATTCGGATAGCGGATGTGAGCGTTGAGGTCCTCCGGCATCTCCTCGAAGGAGGTGAAGAGCGACGGGAAGATACGGGCATACGCGGCGGCGATCGGTTCATCCGGCTCTACAAGATAGAACTTCATCTCTCCGGTATAGGCGTCGATAATGATCTTGACCGGATTGCGAATGTAGTTGAATCCCGGGGGAACGGTCCGGGTCCCGAACTGGCTCGGCTCGCTGTAGGGAAAGCGTCCGCTGACGGTATAGGCGTCGAGGAACCAGTACAGGTTGCCGTCTCCGCCGACGACAATATAGGGGTCGGAATCAAACCGCAGGAAGGGCGCCACTTCCAGCGTCCGCTGCAGGATATTGCGTCTCCACAAAAGCTGGCTTTCGGGGGTCAGCTCCTGGCTGATGAACAGGTTGATGTCGGCAAATTGGATTGCAAAAGCCAGCCGGGGAAGGAAACCCCCGATCCTGATGCCGGTATCTCCCTCGAAGGTCGTGAAAACATTGCCGCCTTCACCGCGAGGGTAGTCAAACTCTTCGGTCTCCGTCTTGACGATCACGTACTCGTTCGTGCGCTCGCCGAAGTAGATCTGTGGGCGGTTTACGTCCAGAATGCCCTGCACCGGCAGGTCCTGCAGCACAAATGTAGGCAGTCCGTCCGGCGTGATCTCCGCCACGGGTGAAGCGGCGACGCCATAGCCGTGCGTGTAGACCAGTTTTCGGTTGACCCAAGTCTGCGCCGGCTGTTCCAGCTGTTCGGGAATCAGCTCCCGCGCCGACAGCATGAGTTGCCGCCTCTCACCTTCGACGTCGTACCGATCGATGTCGATGTCGGTGAACTGATACTGCTGCCGCAGTGCCTGCACCTGGTTGTAGGTCTGGAGCAGCGGCCGGTAGTCCCACAGCCGGATGTTTCGAATTGTATCGGGTTGGTCGAGCAGTTCGGCGCCGGTCAACTCGCTCTCGGCATCGAAGTTCTCGTCTACGATCCGGTCCAGACCGAAGGCTGCCCGCGTAAAGTCTATGTTGTGTGCAATGTACTCCCGTTCGCGCGTAAACTCGTTGGGGTTGACCTGAAAGCGCTGGACCAGGTTAGGGTAAATGTTGCCTGCCAGCGCGGAAATTGCGATCCAGCCGACCAGGACGACAACGATGGCCCGCCATGCCTGCTGCAGGAAAACGTTCACCAGGAGTAGTATTGCCGCGATAATGGTGACAAAGACGAGAATCGTGAAGGCGGGAAGCTGGGCGTTTACGTCCGTATAGCCTGCGCCAAAAACAGCCCCGCGTGCGCTATACACGAGTTCCAACGCGTCCAGCCGGTATTGCCAGGCGATCAACAGCAGGATCAAAGCGCCCAGACAGCTCAGATGGGCGCGGACAGCGGCTGGCGCGCCCCAACCCCGCCAGCCTATGCCGCTCGCGAGCCCGGTTGCGATCAGTGTGATGACAAGCGTCGTCATCAGCCAGCCCCGTAGAAACTGCCATATCGGCAGCGTGAAGAGGAAGAAACTTACATCACGGCCAAATATCGGGTCTGTCATTCCAAACGGCTGTTGGTTGAAGTAAAGGAGGAGCTCTTCCCACGCCGAAGAGGCGCCGGTCCCCATGAAAAATGCGAAGAAGGCGCCCACCAGGAGGACGACCGGTGTTATGCGGACGCCGACAGCCTGAACTGCTTCAAAAAGCGGTGTTTCATCCAGGCCCTGGGGGTTCAGACGCCGGACCAGCAGGACGTTGAAAACAAAGACCAGCCAGAAGGCGAGCGCGCCTGCTGCGAAAAGACCGAGAGAGGCGCCGATGCGAGTGAAGAAAACACTGGTCAGTTGGAGGCTGTCATACCACAGCCAGTCTGTGTAGAATCCTAGAACCGTATTGAACAGGATGAGGATCAGAAAAGGCACAAGCATCCACCACAACAGACGTCCGCCGCCTCCTTGACCGCCGTTGCCCCCTCCGCTGCGCGGCGTGCTCGGACCGCCTGGACCGTTGTCGTCGTGGAGCAGCTCTTCTTCTATCTGCTCCCAGTCGTCTTCGTCCAGGTTTTCCAGAAGTTCATGAAATGGGTTGCGTTCAGCCATTTGTGATCCTTGTCGAGTAGGAAGGACAGTTGACGGGGCGGTCCCCTGCTTGGGGTTTCTACACGGGAACGAACCTTACGCGCCTTTCACTTCATCTTCCCTGCGCATGTACTCCGCAATTATAACAGACCTTGCCTCAATTGACGCGTCCCGCCGTCAGGCCAAATTAAACGGAAGACATTTGGCACACGTTAGATCCTGGAACCGATGAAGAAGGCAGGGCAATATGCTATACTCAGGTCCCCCTCAATGAAATGTCACGAGAACTGCTATGTCCTTTGAATTCGACTTCCCTCCCCTTGCCGAAGCGCCGGCGCAGCGCGCATTCCTGCAAGCGCTGGTTCCGTGTCTGGCCTCGCTTGAGCAAACTCGGGAGATCTGGTTGACCGGTTCGCTGGCGCGAGGCGATGCCGACCGCTGGAGCAGCGTCGATCTGTGCCTGCTTTGGAGGGCAGAGAGCGCTGAAACGGTCAGCGAGACGGGCCCTTCCGGAACTCTTAAAAAGGCGCTGGAGGAAGCGCTGGGCGAGGGCAACGCAATCTACGAACAGATTGACGAGTCGGAAAGCAGAGGCTGTCTGAGAGGAATCAGTCTGAGCGCGAAGGGCGCCGACGATGTACTGGCCGACATCGGTACGAGCGGCGTCCTCTTCGAACTCTACTGGACACTGTTGTCAAATGAGGAGGATCAGGGACAGTGGACGGGGCCTCTTCATCCACTCTATGTCGCAGAAGGGCTGTCTGACAAGCGCAGCAGAAATGTCAAGGGAAAGGGGGCGGCTCTCGGTTCACCCGATACAGAGTTGATCGAGATGCAGCTACAGCGATTCTGGCTGCTTCTGGCGCGGCTGCCGGCGGTCGTTCGGCGGCAGGAGGAGCTGGCGGCCCACTCCCTGTTGTCTGAGCTGCGCACACTGTTAATCGATCTGGTCGTGTCACTGAATGGGGCCCGCCGACCACAGACGACGGCGCGAATCAATCAATTCCTGGGACAAGCGCAACGGGAGGCGTTTGAGAGAAGCCTGGGGTACAGCCAGGTAAACTGGCGAAGCGGGGCCGGGACCGGTTTCAACTGGATCGGGCAGGCAGTCTCGCTGGTCGTACTCTATCGCTGGTACGCCCCCCAGCTTGCGGAGAGGCATTCGCTGCCCTATCCGAAGCGTGCGGAAGAAACGGTCCTTACCCTGTTAAGCGCCAAACTGGAAAGCTGGCCGTCGAACATCACCACCGGCTGACAGCCAGGGCCTGTCTTTCTTTTCTCTGGCTTCAGGCAGGACCGGTTTTCGGCAGGTGTGCATCGGGATTTCAGCTTCTTTGGTGGGTGGTCTCTTCCTGGTTTCGCCGCACGTAGATGGGGTTGCTGAAGATCCAACCGCGCGGTTTGCCCCAACGTTGCTTCCAGACTTCGACTCTGTAGACGCCGGCGTCCCGGGCCTGATAGGCGAGGGAAGAGGCAAACCCCTGCGAGACGACCCGCCCGTTTCGGAGAAGGCGAATACTCGCGGCTGCCGGGCTGTGCACGAAAAGGTTGAGGGCCTGGCCGTCAGCCAGTGCGACGGAATCGCCCATAAGTACAACTGCCGCATTTTCTTCTGGTTTTCGGTCCGACGGAGGTGATACGCCGCGGTAGGGATCGCTGTACCCGCGCTCCGCCCAAAAACGGAATCCTTCAGTAGGTCCTACCAGGTCATAGCCCAGCCAGCAGTGACCTTGCCGCAGCGCCTCCAGGATAAGGTTGCGGTCATGCTGAGTGTTTGGTTCGCGAAAATCGAAAGGACCGTTTTCCGGCGGGCCCGTCAAGGGCGATGCCGTCAAGACGTGCGTGTTCAGCGCCTTGGCGCTCTCTTCGTAGGTCAAAAACCGCCGGGTAATCGGGCCGAGGTTATACTTGACGGCATGGACGTCGCTGCCTCCCAATGCGACAACCGGTCTTTCTTGTGTCAGACTGTCCCACTTTTCCAACATCGCCGGCAGCGGTCCGACGGGGAAAAAGTGTGGGAAGAAGCCTACCAGCGCGGCTCTCAGGTAGCTTGTCGTGAAGCCGCGGAAACCTGACAGGTAGTTCCACAGCTCCACGCCGTGATATCCGGTGACATCCCAGTCGTACCATGGATAACACTTTGGGAACAGCTCGGTCTTCTCTTCAATCGGATGCGCCAGAAATGTCAGAGCATTCTGTCGTCCGACGGCATCGATGAGCTGCTGCGGGTCGGCGGCCTGGCCGCTTACGTCGGACGCCACCCCCAGGCAGAGCAGATGGCTGCCGGTGGGCTCGCGCGTGGTGTCATGTACCTCCTGACCTACAAGGGTAAGGACGCCGCGGCGGTATCCTTCTTCCTCCTCACGCACCAGCACATTGTGATCGGTGACAAAGACGAAGTCCAGTCCGCCTTTGACAGCCCCGTCGATGAGCTCGTCAAAGGAGCCGAAGCCATCGCTATGGGTCGTGTGCATGTGGATATTGCCGAAGTACTCAAAGAGTTTTGGGGCGGTGTGAGCCTGGACCATGGCGATCCCTTCTTGTGGCAACTGCAGGACAAGGAGCTGAGTGCAAAACGAGTTCCGTAGAGGCCTGATTCGCCGGCTGAGGCTGTCCGGCTTCTCCGGCTCAGGGCAATTTGGGACGGGCGTGCCGCTTCTCAGAAGGCTGCGAGGCGCGCTTCGACTCTTCTTCCGCAACTCTTTCTTCCAGGACTTTGCGGGCCTCGAAGCGCTTGCGCTCTTCCGAAAGCCAGCGCCCAGGATCTTCCGGATCGACGATGGGACGCGCCGAAATCACGAATACGGTGTGGCCAACCATCGTGTCATCGGGACGCAGCCGCTCGGGAACAGGCTTGTAGGCGCGCACAAGGACCTCTTCAACGGCGATGTCAGCGAAGCCCGTCTTTTCCAGGCCTTGCAACAGGTCGCTGACCTGGTTTGTCGTAGGTACCAGAGCGGCAAAGAACCCGCCGGGACGGAGAGCGCGATGGGCCTGTTCCAGGAATATCCAGGGGGTGCGCAGGTCCAGCACAAGTGCGTCTACGCCCTCTTGTTCAAATCCTTCGAGAATCGACGCTGAATGCAGTTCGACATATTTCAGCAGGCCCATCTTCTCCAAGTTGCTGCGTGCCGCTTGAAGGTGCTCTTCCCTGATCTCGTAGGAGAAAACGCGTCCGCCGGGGGCCACCGCCCATGCGAGCGCGATGGTAAGAGCGCCGCTGCCGGTGCCGGCTTCAACTACGCGACTTCCAGCGCGCAGATTCAAGCGGCGCACGATCATGGCGGCGTCCTTGGGAAAAACGATCTGCGTGTTCCTTTTGATCCGGGTCATCAGGTCGTCCAGGGACGGTTCCAGCAGCAGCATGGAGTGGCCCAGGTGACTGTAAACGGTTGTGCCGTAGGGGAGGTCAATGAGCTCATCATGCTGGACCTTCCCCAGATTGGAGTGGAACAGGCGTCCGGGCTGGAGGCGCAGCAAATGACGTTTCCCCCCTCCGGTGAGGAGAAGCACCAGGTCATCGGCCTTTGTCAGCGCCTGACCCGCCCGATCTCGATCTGAAGAAATGTTCAAGAAAAGTCGTCCTGGCGTCATGTGAAAGAGGCTTTCGCAGAGAGTCTCCAAGAGCCCTCGCAAGTAGATTATATTCACGGACGGGTCAGATCGACAAGGATTGGCCGTCGAGCGCAGCGTCATGGAAGGCTCGGTAACTTGCCGGCGGGCCGCCATTCAGGACATTACGCAGGACATTGCGGCAGAGATACGTTCGACGGTCCGGAAACAGGGCATATGAGTCGTTCACGATTCGGAGATCATTCGGAAGTATTTCGAGGGAGGGCCCATTCAAAATGAAATTGACACGCGCAATAAGGGGATGTAGAATACGAAATGGCCTAAGCGCACACCACTTGGGTCCCGGTCGGGCGCGAATGGAAAAGGCAGGTTGGCGTCCTCGAAGTGGGTTGTCCAGCAAGGGCAACTGCCACCGGGCCGGGGCTTAACATAACCAGAATCATCGGATTTCAATTGTCGAGATCTACTCTATTTGCCAGGAGGCCTCGAATGCAGAAACGCGTCACGTATTGGGCTGTGCTCTCGCTTGTCGTCGCGTTCGTAATTTCAGGGTGCACGGCCAGGGTCGACGCTGGATCCATGGCCGAAAGAGGGCCGGACGAATTCTACGTCGACCTGCCGCCGGTCGTAATCGACTACGGCCCGGACGGCACTGCCTCCGTCGGCGGGTTGTCACACATGGTCGTCGGCAATGTAGAAAAGCCCCCTGGCATGGTTTATGTACCGGAACCGGGCGTCAGGTTGGGGCTTGCAACCATCCTGTACGGGTTATCGCTGCCTCCGCTCTGGGTTCAGCACTTTACTGCGTCAGACCTCCAGCATTTGCGCGTCGCAAATGGGGACGAAGGAATCCTGCTCTTTGCGAACGGGCAGCGAATTCCCTCGTTGGTATGGGAAGAGGAAGGACTGGCTGCAACGGGGCAGGCCGTGTCCGCGCTGGGGTTGGGCGTGCCCGCGCTGAATAAGGTGCTGCCGCTGGTTCGGAACTTCGACCTTGGCGTCGTGCTGAGGTTCCCCGTCCAGGAAGGGGCTGAGTTGATTCCCCTCAGCGGAGTCGAAGAGAGTGAGGAAGTCACCATGGCAAGGATGCTGCAACAGCAGGTCCTGGAGACATTCGGGGGAGCTCTGCCGACAATTGATGTTCCCATCCTCTATCACGCCGACGGCAGCTGGACCTTGGGGGAACTGTCCGACGTGGATTGGACGGTGTTGACCAGCACGCCATTTTACGCGCTGCGCCTGCCGCCCGAACTGATCAGCGGACTGACCGATTCCGGGATCTATACGGTGACGTTGACGACCGACCCGGACGGTATTCACATCTCCTTGAACGGCATCGGTCTCCCTTACCTGTCGTGGGGGAGCGGGGAGGTGCAGAATGTGCTTGCGCTTTCCAAGCAGCTGGGTGTCTTTGACTCCGTTTCGGCCCTGGTGCCGGGCGCCGATATGGCCTCGGTACTCTCGCTGGTAGAGAATCTGCTGCCGATTATTCAGGCCACCAACGCCAACATCACGATCTATTTGCCGGGTTCTGAGATGGGCAACTGAGCCTGGATGCGGGCCTGAACGAACTGGGGCAGAAAGGAACGGTTGGTTCCTCTGCTCAAGATAGAGCAGGTGTAGAGTCTCTACACCTGCTCTATTCCTGTTCAGGGAGTGAGCAGAGGAGAAATCAAGCGCACCGGAGACCGTTCAGTTCCTGAAGAGGCCGGATCAAGCGCTAAAGCGTCTCGGTGACTTTCTGAATAGTTCGAGGGCGGTCGGGATCGAAGTCGCGAGCTGTCGCCAGGAACAGCGCGAACAGCTGACCCGGAATGATGGCCAGTAACGGAGACAACCATTCCGGCACGGTAGGAAAGGGAAACCGGGTGCGGCCCAGACGCAAGAGTTCAGGGTCGTTGCTCACGCAGAGCAGCTCGGCGTCCATGCCGCGCAGCTGTCGGACAAAAGGTTTCAACTCCGGCAGCAGTACCCCTTGGGGCGCTACCATGATGACCGGAAACGCTGGTTCGATCAGACTGACCGGGCCGTGCAGAAAGTCTGCGCTGCTGTAGGGTTCGGCGAGTGTATAGGTGAGCTCCTTTATTTTCAGAGCAATTTCAAAGGCAGTCGAGTAATTGAATCCTCGACCCACGACCACGCAGTCGCGGACATACCGGTAGCGTTCCGCCAGTCTTTCTACGTCACTGTTCATTGAAAGGGTCTGCCGGACGAGATCCGGGGCCCCTTCGAGCATGGCGATTCCTTCAGCATCGTCAGCCAAGTGGGCCGACAGAAGGGCAACGGCATAGAGTTGAGCGATGTATGTCTTGGTGGCTGCGATGGAGCGTTCTTCGCCGGCGCCCAGGATCACCAGGTGATCGGCCTGTTCTGCCAGCGGCGAGCCCGCGTAGTTGGTGATTGCAGCCGTAACGCAGCCCTGCCGCCTCCCCTCCGCCAGAACGCTTACGATGTCCGGGCTCCGACCGCTCTGGCTGATCCCCAGGACCAGCGTGTCGGGGGCGAAGAGTGGAGGCTGACGGTACAACGTGAAGAGGCTGGGCGTGGTCAGCATTACGGGCAGCCGGTTGTTTGCCCCGAGCAGATACTGTGCATAGCGGGCGGCATTGTCGCTCGTGCCCCGTGCAGCTACGACGACCTGGCGAATGCCGGCGCCCCTCATGCCGGCAGCGAGGTTCCTTACCGGGCCCTGCTCCAGCTGGGCGAACCGTTCAATCACATCCGGCTGCTCGTGGATTTCCCGGAACAGAATGGATTCCGACCCCATCGCAACTCCTTTCGCATTTTCGGATATACTTGTCAGATAGAGTATAACATTGCCACAGAAGATCGCACTGCCGGCAACTTGATCTACACGAGGACCAATTTCAATGTACGACCTGCCTGAAGACGTCAAGATGTTACAGGAACTGGCGATGGACTTCACGCGCAGAGAAATCATGCCGCGCGCAGAATACTACGATCAGAACGATGAGTGGCCCTGGGAGATCTTTCAGAAGGCGCGCGCAGTAGGGCTTGTCAATCTCAACATTCCTGAGGAGTACGGCGGCATGGGCGCCACCGCGCTGGAAGAGTGCGTGATTGCCGAGTCGATGGCCTACGGGTGCTCCGGCATCCAGACCGCCCTGATGCTGAACCAGCTTGCAACCCTGCCGCTGCTCATTGCAGGCTCCGATGACCAGAAACGGCGCTACCTGCCCTGGATTGCCGATGAGGGCAAAGTGGCGGCGTACTGCATGACGGAGCCCGACGCCGGGTCGGACGTCGCCGGCATCAAGTCCACCGCCGTACGCCGCCGGGACGCCTATGTCTTGAATGGGTCCAAGACGTGGATCACCGATGGCCCCGTCGCCAGTTTCTACGCGGTGTTCGCCAAGACGGACCCGGACGCCGGACATAGCGGCATCAGCTGTTTCCTGGTGGAACGGGACTGGCCCGGGGTGAGCACGAGCAAACCGCTCGCGAAGATGGGCCAGCACGCGGCCCAGGCCTGCCAGGTGTTTTTCGAGAATGTCGAGGTCCCTGAGTGTAACCGGCTTGGAGACGAGGGTGAAGGTTTTCGCATCGCGATGAAGGCGTTCGACAAGAGCAGGCCGGGCGTGGCGACCGCCGCGGTAGGCGTTGCAAGGCGGGCGCTGGACGAGGCGGTTGCCTATGCAGGGGAGCGTACCGCCTTTGGGCAACCGATCTCCCACTTTCAGGGTGTCGGATTCATTCTGGCGGACATGGCAATCAGGGTGGAAGCGGGACGGCATCTGGCCTACAAAGCTGCCTGGGATGTGGACAGAGGCGTTCGCAACACCATGTCAGCCGCCATGGCGAAGGCCTATTGCGCGGAAGCGGCCATGAAGAACGCGACCGACGCAGTCCAGGTCTTCGGAGGCAACGGCTACAGCAAAGAGTTCCCGGTTGAGAAGCTGATGCGTGACGCCAAGATCTACCAGATTTACGAGGGGACCACCCAGATCCAGCAGATGATCATCATGCGGGAACTATACCGGGAGAGTTGAGCTCGCAGACCTGAAGCCGGTGCGGCGCGGGTTCTGATGCCTTCCCCATTTGTTACCCCGCGGGACTGCGCGGCCCTGCCGTTTTCCATCACCGTCAGCCCGTTCGCCGGTTCGCCATTTGCCAATCGGCAACCCGAATTCATTGACATTCGAGACGACAACAGGTAAAATACCGTCCGGCTGCGTGCCTGCTTCCATTCAGTCAAAAAATGTCCATACGGTGAGCCCGAATCCAACGGCAGAGGCCGCGACATTTTCATCTATAGTCGACTTTTCACAGATTTCGCCCAGGGTTTTGCAGATAGGAGTGAGGAGGATTCATGGCCGAGTTTTCGACTGACAAGATTCGTAATATCACTATTCTTGGGCACGGCAGTTCCGGGAAAACATCCCTTGTCGAAGCGCTGCTTTTCAACGGCGGCGGGACAAGTCGTGTCGGCCGTGTCGAGGACGGGTCCACAGTTTCAGACTGGGACGATGAAGAACAGCGGCGCGGCATATCGATAAATCTTTCCGTCGTTCCCGTCGAATTCCAGGACACCAAGCTCAATCTGGTGGACACGCCCGGGTACCTGGACTTTGTTGGCGAAGTAATCAGTGGACTGTCCGTATCGGAGGCGGGCCTTGTGCTTCTCGACTCGGTCGCGGGCGTTGAAGTCGGCACGGAACTGTCTTGGGAGCAGTTGGACGCAGTCGACAAACCCCGCCTGATCTTTGTCAACAAGATGGACCGGGAAAACGCCAACTTTGAGAACGCGCTGGCAAGCGCGTCCGAGGCTTTCTCCGCAACGATACTGCCGTTCCAGCTGCCGATTGGGGCGGGCGAAGAGTTCAAAGGCGTCGTCAACCTGGTTGATATGAAGGCCTACGTGGGTTCTGACGCGACCGCTGCCGACGTCCCCGCCGACATGGAGGACGCGGTGGCCGAGGCCCGGCAGAACCTTGTCGACGCCGCGGCCGAGACGGACGACGAGCTGATCATGAAGTATCTCGAAGGCGAAGAGCTGACAGAGGACGAGGTGCGGCAGGGTCTGCGGCAGGGCGTACAGGAAGGCCAGATAGTGCCCGTCTTTTGCGGTAGCGCCATTCAGAATGTCGGCCTGTTCAGCCTGGCGCGCGCATTGACGAACTATGTTCCCTCGCCGGCAGACGTAGTCAGTTCGGTTCCAAACGGAGACGGCGAGCAGCAGGAGCTCTCCGCCGATGCTGAAGGACCTTTTGTCGCCTATGTGTTCAAGACAATTGTCGACCGCTACGTGGGCCGCATGAGCTACGTTCGTATCCTTTCCGGCACACTTTCCGTCGACCAGGGCGCAACCATCCAACGCTCCGCCGACAAAGTGAAACTGCAGAATCTGTTTCACGTAAGCGGAAAAGAGCTGGAAGCCGCTTCCGGGCTCACTGCAGGGGACATTGGCGTACTCACCAAGATGGATGGGCTGAAAACTTCCGATACGCTCAGTGAGGAGCAGCTTGTCTTTCCGCCGCCCGAGTATCCAAAGCCGCTCTATTCGGTGGCGGTGATGCCGGCGACGAAGGCCGACAGCGCCAAAATGGGGCAGGGCTTGCAGGCGCTGGCGGAGGAGAATCCGACTCTCCAGGTCGAGTACGTGAACGCAACCAAGCAGAACATTTTGCAGGGGATGGGCGACACCCACATTGATGTCGCCATCCGAAGCCTGGACAGCAAATTTGGCGTGAAAGTCGACACCGCCATGCCGAGGGTGCCTTACCAGGAGACAGTCACGCGATCTGCCAGTGCCCACTACCGGCACAAGAAACAGACAGGCGGCGCCGGCCAGTTTGCCGACGTCGAGCTGCGGGTGGAGCCGCTGGACAGGGGCGATGGCTTTGCATACGACAGCGAGGTCTTCGGCGGCGCGATCCCCAGTGTCTTCATCCCTTCGATCGAGAAAGGAATCCGGCAGATTTTGGACCAGGGCGTGATTGCCGGCTATCCCATTGTCGACATCAAGGCGATTGTCTTTGACGGCAAGCACCATCCGGTCGACTCGAAGGATATAGCGTTCCAGACCGCCGGCCGCGAGGTCTTCAAGATCGCCATGCAGGAAGCCCGCCCGGTGCTGTTGGAGCCGATCTACACGATGCGAGTGACTGTGCCCGATGAATTCATGGGCGACGTGATGGGCGATCTCAACAACCGCCGCGGCCGCGTGCTGGGAATGGAGAACCGGAACAACCGCGCCATCATCAACGCCGAGATTCCACTGGCCGAGATTCTGCGCTACGGTACCGACCTGCGTTCCATGACCCAGGGCCGCGGCATCTACACGATCGAGTTCGGCCGCTACGAACCGGTCCCCAGTCACCTTGCAGATCAGGTCATCTTGCAGAGCAAAGAGGAGGAGTCCGAGCAGGAGTAGGCTAGATTGCACAAAAGACGCGATAAGGCGGCTAAAATGTACGACGAGGAGTTGGGTCGACTAAAAAAGCGGAACGTCAAAAAGAAGTGGCCACACGAAGCCAAGAACTTTACACCTTGGCTGTCGGACAACTTAGAGCTTTTGTCGTCTGCACTGGGGTTCAACCTAGAGTCTCCGCAAGTGGAAAAGACTGCCGGGCCTTATAGGGCCGACATATTGGCTCACAATGCCCATGACGGGCGTCGGACGATTATAGAGAATCAGCTTGCTAGAGCAAATTTGCAGCATTTGGGACAGCTATTAGCCTATATTGCACACTTGAAAGCTCGCTATGGTGTGTGGGTGGCTACCGGTTTCAATAGAACCATCCGTAAGGCAATCCGAATGTTGAACAGGCATTGGCCAGATTCGACTGGTGTCTTCGCCGTGAAGCTGGGTCTCTATGAAAGCGGAAACGGACACTTCGTTCCGAATCTTGAAATAGTCGAACATCCCGCGTGGTGGAATGACCCCATCGCGCTAGAGTTCTGGACCTCTTTTTCTTCTTTGCGTCAATCTGCGCTTGCCGGAATTCTGGACAGTGGCTCAAGCATGCGAAGGAGCCGGTTTCCTATTGAAGAAGCCAAACTAAGGGTGACACAGTACTTCGGGGCCAGTTTCGTCAGAGTATATGTCACGGGAGCCAGAAACGAGGCAGAAAACGACGTTTTTCCGCGATTAAACAAATATCGAGAATCGCTTAACCGTGAGTTTGACAAATCAGAATTGCTTGCAGGGCCCAATCCTCGCTTTACCACCCAATGCAAAGTGAATTCACACGAAAGACGCAATTGGAACAGAATGGTCGACTGGCTAGATAATCAGCGAATGAGATACGAGAGGGTACTTCGCAATTGCCTCTAGTGTGAGCACTAGAACCTAGCCGAGAGATTCGCAAGGGCAGCAAGAAAGCCACTGAGAAAGATAGAAATCCATTCTCAGTGCAGTTTAGGTTTTTTGCATTCTTGAGACTAAACTTTTTTGCGATTATCCCAATGCCGGCGGAGACCGTCGGCGTTTTTGTATAACAAGGCAGCAACTATCCCGACGAACATTTACGACAGGTTCAGATTTCCACCAAATCGGCGCCAAGCCAGGAGGAATTCAAAATTGATTGGACGAAGGCCAATAGATCCCCTATCGGGGATCGAATACCCTCAAATCGGAGCCCATTAAGTGCTGATTGCACTGATCCTGGCAGGTCTGCAGATCCTTTACCTGGTCGGCGCGACAGGACTGGCCATCTACGGCCTGCAAGCGCTGACTCTCACCTTGCTGAAACTGCGCGAGGAAAGACTGCATCGAAAGGCGACCGCACGCACAGTAGAAGGCCCGAACGGTCATTTACACAACGAGGAGTTCGACTGGCCGGCCGTGACCGTGCAACTGCCCGTCTATAACGAAGTTCACGTAGTCGGACGTCTCATCGACGCCTGCGCCAAATTTGACTATCCTCCCAATCGATTGCAGATTCAGGTGCTTGACGACTCGACCGACGGCACGACCTCCATCGCTGAGAACCGGGCGGCCTTTTGGCGCAGGCGCGGCGCCGACGTCCAGGTGCTGCACCGCAACGAACGCTGTGGGTATAAGGCAGGAGCCTTAAGGGAAGGTCTGTCTAAAGCGGCGGGCGAGTTTATCGCTGTTTTCGACGCAGACTTCGCGCCACAGCCCGATTTTCTCCGGCGCACCCTACCCACCTTCCTCAAAGAATCTGCGAAGGAAATCGGATTCGTACAGACCCGGTGGACGCATCTGAACGGAGAATTCTCAGCACTGACAATGCCCCAGGCGCTGGCGCTGGACGGCCACTTCGTTGTTGAGCAGGCTGCACGCCATTCAGTAGGGTTGCCGTTCGGGTTTAACGGTTCCGCGGGCGTATGGAGGCGGGCCTGTATCGAAGACCCATCGGTAGGGGGCTGGCAGGACGACACGCTCTGCGAGGATCTGGACCTGAGTTACCGGGCCCAATTGGCCGGCTGGCGCGGCGCCTATCTGAACGGGGTAGAGGCCCCCGCCGAGCTGCCCCCCCAGCTTCTCGCTTTCAAACGGCAACAGTTCCGCTGGGCAAAGGGGAGTGTGGCGACACTGCGCAAGCTCGCCGCCTCGGTCTTGCAGGGGGGCTGGTCGACCATCATGAGGACGGCTGCCTTCGTCCATCTGGGCGGCTACCTCATTCACCCCCTGCTCCTGTTGCTGCTCCTCGTTTCCCCGCTTCTCATGCTTCTTGGCAGCCAGCCCTACTGGCCCCTGGCCTATCTGGGCCTGGTCGGCGTTGGTCCCCCCGCGCTGTATGCGCTGGCGCAGCGACGTCTGCACCCGCAGGACTGGCTGCGGCGCTGGGCCCATCTGCCTCTGCTGATGCTTTTGGGAATGGGGCTGTCACTCAGCAATTCAGTTGCCGCCTGGCAGGCGCTGTTCGGAAGGGGCGGGACCTTTCTGCGGACGCCAAAGTTCCGCGTAGAGGGCGGTTCCACTGCCTGGCATAGAAGCGGCTATGCCCTTGATCTGGAACCCCTGGTGGCTGCCGAGTTTTTCCTGGCTGTCTACGGTGCTATTGGCTGTTACCTTGCGGCCATGCACGGTCAGTGGTGGAACCTGCCTTTTCTGGCCTTTTACGCCGGTGGATACGCGCTGGTGGCTGGACTCGGGCTCTATGAACCCTGGCTGGCGCGCTCTGCGCGGACGCTGCAGCGGCGCAGAGCGGCCAAGCTGTTTCGTCCAAAGAACCTTGTCAAATACTGATAGCGCCTGTACAATTATTGTAAGTCTGAGACCGAATTGTAGCAGCCGGTGGCATTGGGTAATTTGCTCTGGTCACTGCCGCAGTCTGACGCCGCGAAGAGCCGAATTCTGGATAAAGGAAGGTGGCCGTGTCAAAACGAAGCTATGACGACATCACCTGGCTGGAAGATCCGAAGGACGTAATTGTCCTTGCCAACCGAAGTGAAAAAAACTTCATTTTGGAACTTCCTACCGGCCAGTATCGTCTTGATGCTGGCCGCAGAATGCGCACGTTGCGATCGATTCTGGACTTCGGCCAGATCAACGAGTTAGTGGCAAACGGCCAGTTGGTGGTCGAAGATTAAAGTATCTGCCCTCTGCGGCGCAACTTCTCCAGCTTGCGCTCCCGGCCTTCAGTTAAGGGCGAGGCGCAGACAGGTTCAAACGGTGAGCGACAGTGTCGACCTACCTTCTGATTGACGGACATTCCCAGGCGTTTCGAGCGTTTTTCGGTGTCAAGACACCCTTGGTTACTGCACGCGGCGAGCCAACCACGGCCGTGTTCGGCTTCTTTCGCAAGCTGTTCAGCGTTCTGCGGGAGTACCGGCCTCACGGCGTAGCGGTCGCATTTGACAAGGGGGACACCTGGCGCCACGAAGAGTTTGTTGAGTACAAGGCGACCCGGGACGCCATGCCCGATGAGATGCGTCCTCAAATGGACCGCATTGAACAGCTCCTGGAAGCGCTCAAGATTCCAATCCTTACGCTTGAGAACTTCGAGGCTGACGACATTTTGGGCGGGCTGGCCCGCCAGGCGGCCGGTCAGGGGCACGACGTCTTGATCCTGTCCGGCGACCGCGACATGTTTCAGCTTGTGGCAGATAGAGTCAAGATCCTCTATACCTCGGGCGGTCCTTCCCCGACCACGCTGCCGTACGGAGTTGAGGAGGTTGCCGAGCGCTACGGCGGCCTCGACCCTGAGCAGTTTCTCGAAATGAAGGCGCTGGTCGGCGACAGCTCCGACAATATCCCCGGTGTGCCGGGTGTTGGCGAAAAGACCGCCATTCGATTCCTTAAAGCGTATGGTTCTCTGGACGGGCTCTACGCCCACATCGACGAAATCAAGGGACCCAAGACCCAGCAGAATCTGAGGAACGCCGAAGCCGACGTCCGCCGCAACAAGAGGCTGATGACCATTGTCTGTGACCTGGACGTCTCCTTCGATGCAGAAGCGTTCCTCCTGCAGCAATACGACGGCGCCGCCGTGCGCCGCATTTTCCAAGAGCTGGACTTTCGCAGCCTTCAGCGTGAGTTGGATCAGCTGGGGGACGCCGGTTTACGCGACAATGGGGATGGGCAGCCGGCCCTGATCGCCTCTGAGCAAACGCAGTCCGGACTCTTTCCCGACTTAGAGGAGGCTACGGATTCGGCGGGCTGGCGGCCGTCTGCGAGCGAAACCGGCGAGCATCCATACCGGTGCATACAGAGTCAGGGCGACTTGAAGGAACTTTGCAGGGACCTCGACCAGGCCAAGATCCTTTCTTTCGACGTCGAGACCAGCGGCCGGGATCCGATGAGCGTCGACCTGGTGGGGTTGGGCATCGCCTGGGCCAAGGGTGAAGGCTGCTATATTCCCGTAGCGCACAGCGACGGTGAGCAACTGCCCTGGGAAGACGTGCGCGAGGCAGTGCAGCCCTTTTTTGCAGACCCGAAACTGCCGAAAGTGGCGCACAACGGGAAGTACGATCTTGTAGTCTGCCGCCGGCACGGTCTCAAGGTAGAAGGGCCGATCCACGATACGATGACCGTCGCCTGGCTGCTGGACCCGGCCAACCGCGCTATTGGCCTCAAGAGCCAGGCGGAAACCGAACTTGGCTGGACGATGACAGAGATTTTAGAGCTGATCGGATCGGGCCGCAATCAGCTCTCGATCGCAGAGGTGGACATCGATCGCGTTACAGCCTACTGCGGGGCCGACGTGGACGCTACGCTTCACCTGTGGGACGTTCTCGCTCCGCGTCTGAAAGAGGCCGGCGACCGGGTCTGGAAGCTCTACGAGGAGATTGAGTTGCCTCTGCTTCCGGTTCTTGCCGACATGGAAATGGCCGGCATTCGCCTGAACACCGACTTTCTGGAGGACCTCTCCAAAAGGCTGGTCAAGCGCTTGCAAGAGATCGATACGCTGCTGAAGGGAATCGTCGGCCGCGAATTCAACCTGCGCAGTACGCAGCAGCTCAGTACGGTTATGTTCAATGAGCTTGCTTTCCCGGCCAAGGGGCTCAAGAAGACGAAGTCGGGATTTGTCAGTACCGCGGCCGGGGAATTGGATAAACTGAAGGCGTCCACGACCCAGTTATCGTCTGAGCAGAGCCAGTTCCTGGATCTGCTTTTCGAGCAGCGCCAGCTCGAAAAACTGCGGGGAACCTATGTCGATACGCTGGGCTCGCTTGTCAACGGGGGAACCGGCCGCGTCCATACAAACTACAGCCAGGCAGGTTCCGCCACGGGCCGCCTCAGCAGCAACGGTCCAAATCTGCAGAACATTCCCATTCGCACCGAGCGCGGGCGGGAGATCCGGAAGGCCTTTGAAGCGGAAGAGGGCAGCGTGCTGCTGGCGGCAGACTACAGCCAGGTAGAGCTGAGAATTCTCGCGCACATTGCCCGGGAAGAGCCTTTGTTGGAGGCTTTCCGTCAGGGTCAGGACATTCATTCCGTGACCGCATCGCTGCTGTTTGGCGTACCGCTGGACCAGGTCACTTACGAGCAGCGCGGCCTGGGCAAAACGATCAACTTTGCTACGATCTACGGCGTCAGCGCCTTCGGCCTCAGCAGCCGCACTGACATGGATCCAGCGGAGGCCCAGCAGTTTCTGGACCAATATTTCGCGACCTATCCGAATGTGCGCAGATACATTGACGACACGATTCGAAAGGCGGGCGAAGAGGGATACGTCGAGACGCTATTGGGTCGCAGGCGTATCTTCCGTGAACTTCAGGGCAACCTGCCCTTCAATCAGAGGCAGGCGCTCGAACGGCAGGCTATCAACGCCCCGATCCAGGGGACTGCCGCCGACATAACGAAACTGGCGATGAGAAACCTCCATAAGCGCATCCGGGATGAGGGTCTGAAGGCGAAGATGCTTCTGCAGGTCCATGACGAACTGGTTCTGGAACTGCCTCACGAAGAGCTGAACGTGGTTGCGCCGCTCGTACGTAAGGAAATGGAGTCGGCCTTTGCGCTGGATGTCCCCTTAAGAGTTGATATCGAAGCGGGCCCGAATTGGTACGACATGGAGGAGTTGCCACTTTCACAAACACTGGTGCAGTGAGCCGGTGTCGCGTTCATCAGAGCAGTGCTGAGAAGCGCTTCGCTCTGCGCACTGCTCAATGCCGGCCATGCGGGATGTAGACAATGATTCGAGACCAGATTCGGCAAATCGTCACAAAAGCAGTTGCCAGTGCACAGTCGTCCGGCAATTTGCCCCAGATAGAGTTCCCCCCGGTTGAGATTGAGCGCCCCAATCAACCAGATCATGGCGACTATAGCTCCAACTTCGCCCTCCTCGCCGCCTCCGCAATTAAGAAGGCCTCGGGCCGGAAAGCCAACCCGCGCCAGCTCGCGCAGTCTATCGTTGACAACATACCGGCAGACGAAATGGTTGGCAGCGTCGAACTGGCAGGCCCCGGCTTTATCAACTTTCGTCTCAACCAGGGCTGGCTGCAGCAAAGCGTTCTGTCCATCATCGACCAGGGCGCCTGTTTTGGCGCCATCGACCGGGGCAAAGGCCAGAGATGGCAGGTAGAATACGTCAGCGCCAACCCTACCGGTCCGCTTCACTATGGAGGAGGCCGCAACGCCGTGCTCGGCGATGCGCTGGCGAACGTACTGGAAGCGGCAGGTTACGACGTCCAGCGCGAATTCTATGTAAACGACGGCGGGTCGCAGATCCAGCTCTTTATCGAAAGCCTGTACGCCTGCTATCTCCAGCTGTGCGAAAAGCTGGATGGCGCGCCTGTGCGAAACGTGGAGATTCCCGACGGCGCCTACCAGGGAGCCTACCTGCACGACTATGCCAGGCTTGTGCGTGAGCAGGTAGGCGATCGCCTGGCCCACCTCGAGCCCGCCGAGGCGAGGGAAGCCCTGCGCGACATTGGCCGCGAAATCGTGGTGACGGACATCAGGGATGAACTCGCGGCAATGGGCGTCACTTTCGACCGCTGGTTCAGCGAGAAGAGCCTGTATGACGAGGGTCTGGTTGACCGGCTGCTCAAAGAGCTTTCCGAAAAGGGAGAGGTGATCAAGCGGGACGGGGCGCACTGGTTTCTGGCCAGCAAATACCCGGGCAACGAAAAGGATGAGGTGGTGGTACGGTCCAGCGGGGCGCCGACCTACTTCGCCAGCGATATTGCCTATCACTATGACAAGTTCGTTCGCCGCAGATTTGACCGCGTAGTCAACGTTTGGGCTGTAGATCACCAGGGTCACGTTCCTCGCATGGGGGCGATCATGCGGGCGCTGGACTTGGATCCGGAACGCCTGACGATACTGCTGTATAACCTGGTCAAGTTGATCCGCGAAGGGCAGGAAGTGAAGATGAGTAAACGCTCCGGCGATTTCCTGACTGTGCGCGAAGTCGTGGAGGAGGTGGGGCCGGATGCGATGCGATTCATGCTGCTCACGACCAGTCCTGAAAGCGGCATCGAATTCGATATGAGCCTGGCAGTCCAGCGTAAGAACGAAAACCGGGTCTTCTATGTGCAGTACGGACACGCTCGGATCTGTTCACTCTTGCAGAGGGCTGCTGACAGCGGGCATCGAAACCCCGAGGCGCTTCCCGAAGACGCATCCGAAGTCGTGAACCTCCTGACCGACCCGGCGGAGCTGGCGCTGATTCGACGTATGTTGGAAATGGAGGAACAGATCGAGCTGGCGGTCGAGCGGCTGTCACCGCACAATCTCACATACTATGCCGAAGACCTGACAAAGACGTTCAGCGTCTTTTATGAAAACTGCCAGGTCCTGCATTCTGACGTACCTCAGCCGCTGGCGCGTGCGAGGCTGCTGCTGATCCTGGCTGCGAGGACAGCACTGTCAAGGGTATTGAGTCTGATGGGAATGAGCGCGCCGCAAGAAATGTGAGAACTGTATGTCTGAAAGATTCAAGGTATTGGTGAGTGACAAGCTTTCGCAGAATGGCTTGCGGCCGCTGGTGGAAGCGGAAAGCATTGCGCTCGATATCCGCACCGAGCTGTCACCTGAAGAGCTGCTCTCCCTGATTCCGGCCTATCATGCGCTCCTTGTTCGCAGCAGCACGCAGGTTACGGATGATCTCATCTGCGCAGGCAAGCGGCTCCAGGCGATCGGCCGCGCCGGCACCGGCGTTGACAATATCGACGTGGAGGCCGCGACCCGGGCCGGTGTGACCGTCGTGAACACGCCAACCGGCAACACAGTCGCCGCCGCCGAACATACGATCGCCATGTTGCTGGCGCTGGCCCGAAATATACCTCAGGCCGATCGCAACGTGCGCTCCCGGCAGTGGGATAGGGGCGCCTTCGTCGGTACCGAGGTAAGGGGCAAGGCGCTTGGAATCGTCGGGCTGGGCCGAATCGCCCAGGAAGTGGTGCAGTTTGCTCTTTCGCTGGGAATGAGGGTGTTCGCCTACGACCCTTTTGTCAGCCAGGAGTACGCCTCGCAGAGGCATGTAACGCTCATTTCCCTTGATGAAATGCTGCCGCTGGTGGATTTCCTCACCGTGCACGTTCCTCTTACGGATGCCACCCGCAACATCATTGACGCCGGCAGGCTCAAGCAGTTGAAACAGGGCGCACGGGTTCTGAATGTCGCCCGAGGCGGAATCATCGACGAAGACGCGCTGGCTGCGGCGGTCGCCTGCGGCCACCTCGGAGGCGCCGCCCTGGATGTCTTTGCGTCCGAGCCCCTGCCCGGGGACAGCCCTCTGAGAGAGAATGACAAGATCATTCTGACGCCCCATCTGGGCGCAAGTACAGTCGAAGCGATGGACCGTGTAGCGGAGGACGTTGCAGTGCAGGTGATGGACATTCTGCACGGGAGGCCGGCTCTCTACGCCGTTAACGCGCCGATTCTGCCCCCCACGGCCCTGAACACTGTCATCCCGTTTATTGATTTAGCGGAACGAATGGGCCGCTTTTTGCGTCAAATAGACGAAGAAGGTATCAGCAGGCTGGAAATTACCGGCCACGGCCCCGTGACCGCCTTCGACATGACCTATATCGTGGCATCTGCGATTCGCGGCGTGCTGTCGGATATCGTAGAAGAACGAGTCAACCTGGTAAACGCCGAGCTGACGGCCCGCAGTCGGGGAATCGAGATCGTTCAACGCAAGATGCCGAAACATGAACGTTATGAGAGTATGATTACGCTGCGGCTAACCAGCGCCAGTGGAACGAACTCCGTGCTGGGAACCGTTCTGCTGGACGAGTTGAAATTCGTCGCAGTTAACGATCTGTGGGTGGAGTTTCCGGCCGCGGGAAACCTTCTGCTGGCGTCGCATACGGACCGGCCCGGCATGATCGGAAAAGTCGGTACCCTTCTGGGCCGTTCCGACGTGAATATCAGCTTTATGCACGTAGGACGTCGAGAACCGCGCGGAGAGTCGATTATGGTGTTGGGCACCGACGAGCGGACCCCGGCCAAGGTCCTGAAGAAACTGGCGGATATTCAGGATATTCGCTGGCTGAAAGCTGTCGAGTTACGCGAATCGTAATGAGCAGAGACTCAAACTCGGAGAGTCGTTTCGGAAATCAGACAGGGCGCCATTGCAAAGGGTGGAGAATTGGCCCCTCCGGTCGCTGCCCAGGGACCGATTCCAACAATGTCGCTCGGAACGCAACTGCTGCCGGCGCGCCGGCAGTTGGCAAATGCCAGCGAGCAGGGTCCGCAAAAAACCTGTCCCCGAGCCTGCTGGCGATGGCCCTCCTCTGGGTAGTGCCAATTCTTGCGTGCGGCAGCTTTCAACCCCGCCCAACCCCCACCAGGGAACAGCCGGTCGCAGCGCCTGCCGCAGAAACCCCTGTCCCGGATCAACCGACTCCGACCGTTCCTCCGACAACGACCCCCAACCCGACTCAGACGGCAGTTCCTTCCCCTATACCAACGATCGCGGTCAGAAATCCCCTGACAATCGGTGAACCGGCGCGTATCACCGTCGCCGGAGGACTCAATGTTCGCGAGCAGCCTACGGTCAGATCTCCGGCCGTCACACTTCTTGCCCAGGGCAAGCGCATTACGGTCCTGGAAGGTCCCGTAAGCTCTGACGGATACATCTGGTGGAAGGTCGATGACAACCAGGGCACAGTTGGCTGGGTAGCCGGAGGCCAGGGAATCGATGACTGGATCTCTCCGCAGGTGGGAGAAGCCCGTCCTATCGACCGCTCGCCTGTCATCGGCGATCGGGTCATCGTCACGCTCAATGGCGAACTGACCGTGCGCGCCCTGCCCGGTATCGGTTCGACCATTGTTTCCCGCGCCAGGACAAGCCAGGTCTTTGAGGTCGTGGCCGGGCCCCAGGCCGCGGACGGGTACTTCTGGTACCAGATTCGTTCAGACGATGGTGAAGTTGAGGGCTGGGCAGCCGATGGCCGCGAAGGAGAGCGCTGGCTTAGTCCGCTGGAGTAACCCTTCTCCTGAAGAAACCTTGTGACCCGTCCTGGAATGAACAAGGCCCATCGCAAGCTGACGCGGTTCCGCCTCCCAGCGGAGACCCGCTGGACACGCGAGAGCCGCTTCAGAGGAATGCATCGCCCGCTATCCCAATCTCTTCAGTGCAGATTCAAGAATCAACACGGCCTGCCAGTATTCGTCCAGGTTGAGATGCTCGTGGGGCGTATGATCCAGGCTGCTGTCACCTGGGCCGTAGGCCGCAATAGGGCACTGCCACGCCGGCCCAACTACGTTCATATCGCTGGTGCCGCTCTTGCTCACAAAACGGGGTCGTTCAGAGGTCTGTTCGCGAATGGCTGCGAGAAAGCCGCGTACAAGCGGGCTGTTGCGGCCGCTTCGCCATGCCGGTTCGTACCCGTGGAAGCGGAACGCCATGCGCAGATCTTCGTCACCGAAATGGAGTTTCCGAGGGGAAGCATCGGCGCCGCTCACATAGGGCGGCGCCGGCGGGGGATCTTGCTCATGAACGCGTTCTCTTGCCCAATTCCACATCTCGCCCAGGAACGCGTCAACGTCAAATTCGAGCGGAAGTCGAATGCCTATTTTGGTCCATACCAGGTCGCGCATCGACTTGTCGGTCCATGTGCGCAGCTCCCGCAGGCTGGGACGCAGCTGGTCGAACATCCTGTTCCTGTCACGATTGAAACAGGCTGCATAGCCGACAAGCCAGTTCCACAGGTCTACCGCATTCGTGGCGACGCCTGGGTTGGGGCCGGCTGAGTGCATCATCGGCTGGTCTGCCTTCATCTCCAGCAGTATGCGCCCCATATAGAAGAGCGTGATGCGGGTGGCGCCGCTGGGCTCACCGATGACGCAGAAGTCCGGGACCGGCTCCTGGCTCCCGTCAAAACGGTCGCGAATGAACCGGGCCCCTTTGCTTGTCGCCGCCTCCTCTTCCACCGCGCCAACAACCACCAGGCGAGTATCGTTGCGGTGGGCCCATTCCGACCCCAGCCGGGCGGCCGCTGCCGCGAAAGTCGCTAAAGGCCCTTTGGCGTCGACGGAGCCCCTTCCATAGAGCAAGGGTCCGTCTCGCCCCTTTTCCACTCGCACCGGGATGTCGCCGAAAACGGTGTCGATGTGCCCAAGCAGAACCACTGTCTGCCCGGCATCGGCTGCCCCGATTTCACCGACTGCGTTGCCGGCGGCGTCGACCTCGTACCTGTCGTATCCAAGGGAGCCCATCGCCTCGACCAGGTAGGCGCTGGCTTTCAGTTCGTCGCCGCTGAAGGAAGGGATTTCGACCAAGCGCGTCAGCAGGCTTTCGGCTTCATCTCGGGAGAGTTCAGACATTTCCGCCACGGGTTACGGGTCGAGAGGTTCGAGGACGTCAACTCTCCAGGTCGTCCAACAGGTCACCCAACTCCCGCTCCCAGACGTCATCGAGGGGCATGAAGGGATTTTCAGTGAATTCGTCATCCAGCTTCTGCAGGTATGCCTGCACGTCGAGCTGGGGCGCCTGCCGGGAAAGTTCCTCCATCTGTTCTTCCATGGAAGAGATCAACTCGTCGCTCTGAATGCGCAGCTCCGACAGATCCATTCCAAGGTGAAACATGAAGTCTGCTCTGCGCATAATGTCGTACCAGGCCTTGACGTCGTCTTCGATACGGACACTCTGCGCCGGCAGCATCACCTGGCCGAAATCATACGCGGGGACAAAGCCGTGGAAGCAGATGTACTCCTTGTTGCGCTGCCCGGCATGATAGGCGAGATAGGAGCCTATGGTCGTGCCGCCTTCGTAGTTGGAGAATCGGACGGCATATTCCTCCATCTCCTTGCGCATCTCTTCCAGACTGAATACACAGGAAATGTCGCGGTCCTTGTTGAAGGGCATGGCGCCGTACACGCCGCCTACGGCCACGACTCGCTTGACGCCCAGCGTCTCTACAATGTCAAAGAAGGCGTCGGCATACTCCTCCTCGTTGACGTGCGGTTCCTCACCGAGAAAAATGAAGATTCCCTTGTCCCCGAGTTCAGTGAAATAGATTTCGGTCTTGATGACACGCATCTCCTGAACCACGCCTTCTTTGGTGTGGACCTCGGGTCTCAGAAGATGATGGGCGCCCGGCATCTGAAAGAGGAAGAACCGGTCGCGGCTGATTTCGCCGATCTTGCGCGTGTCCAGCTTCTCGATCAGATAGGCAGGTAGGCCGGACGAGATCGAGCCGGCGTCTGCCCACTGGTGCCAACCGGCTATCATGACCGTTTCACTGGCGGTCGGCGTCTCCCACAAATGTACTCGCTCGTCCATGTCAATACCTCGATTTCCTTTAGATAGAACTGCGGCGGCGTCAGGTCAAGGGCGTAGCATGCGAAAGACGATTACCGGTGGAATCTCGCTGAAGTTTGGCCCCCAGCTGAGTTCACGCCTTCCAGGTGGATGGGTTGACGGAAATGCTCTTTCTTCGATGCCGTCCAGGACAAAGCCGACCTGCAGGCCAACGTTCAATAAGGCGTAAAGAGGTCGGTGAAAGTAGGGCTGCGGCAGAGGCTGACCGCCCAGCGCGCGCCCGCTGAACATGGTGGGCGTCATATAGCCGCTGACCCGCACGCCGTAGGTCATGACTTCCTCGCCGTCGAGCTCTTCTCTCTCCCCAAAGAGGGCTGAGCTGGCCTGATTGAAGCAAGGGTGCATCATTGAAAAAACGAAGCGGCCTCCCGGCTTCAGCAAACCGAATAGACTGCGGAACAATGGTTCGATCTCGGCCATGTCAAAAAGGGCCATATTGGACAGTGCGCAATCGAACTTCCCTTCATCGATCTTCGCCATTCCCTTTTCGTCATTGGCATCAAGCACGAAATACCGAATTTCACCGTCTTCGTCTGTGCTTCGCTTTCTGGCGAACCGGATCATTTCTTCAGCCACGTCGAATGCGACAACCCGGGCCCCCAGCCGGCCCAGCCTTCTACTCGTCAGGCCGTTGCCGCAAGCGACATCCAATACCAGCTGTCCCGGTTGAATTGAGAGCAGTTTCTCAATGGCGGGCCAGCAGAGAACATTCACAAAATCGTTGCCTTCCCCCATGGAACTGTCCCAATACGCGGAATTGTGGTTCCAGACTCGTTCCACTTCATGCCGGTAATCGGGAAATGAGGTTTCGGAATGTATAGGAAGTTCCGCCAATCTTTCGCTTCCGGCTGACGAACTGTCTGTCTCGGCCTTCCCGCCCGTTCGGGACATGGGCCCGCTCCTGTTCATACACTTCGGGACTGCTCTCTCGCAACTGACGGACACCGCGAAACGAAGTTTGCTTCGGGCACATTGTACCACATTGGTGTTGGGGCTGGACATAGCGCGTTGCAAAGGTCTCCCGGCGGCGACGGCTGCAACGGCTTCAAAAGTGAGTGTCTGAAGGCTATTCCGCCAGCTCAGTCAGGTCAAAGACCGGCCCATGAACGCAGGCGCGAGTGTAGCCCCCGCCTGCTGTTGGGACGGCGCATACAAGGCAGGCGCCAACCCCGCACAGCAGGTCTGCGCGGACGAGAATCTGGGCGAAGTTCCCGTCAACCCGAAACCGCGTACTCCTGACGATGTTGAGGAGCTCTCCATAGGACTCGGGGGGTACGCCCGCACAAAGTTGATCCGACCACGCGATCGTACTGTGAATCTGGTCGAGCCACTGCCTCTCGCTGCTGACAGTGCGCACCTCAACCTGCACCGGCAGCCGCGCAACCAGACCGGACACGGCGCTGTCCTCTTTGGATCGAATCAGGAGAGTCACCCGGCTGCCTCTGTCCAGGGCCTGTTCGCACAACGGCAGCAACTGCCAGAACCAGGACGGCTCGTCCCTTATGTCAACCAGGATGAGTAGATTATGAGGGCCCGGCCTCAGTGTGAACCCATTGCCAAATGGACCAAGCAGGTTCAACAGGTCGCCGGAAACACGCTTCTCCAGCCATTCCAGGCCGCCGTCGCCGGAATGCTTTCCGGCTTCGGGCGCCGATTCCGGGTGCGCTCCATAACCTGCCGGATTGGTTGGAAGATAGAGTTGCCAGAGGTCGTCCTGGTCCTGCGCTTGACGGCCGCAAACGAATAGAGGCTGCCGAGGAAATATGGACCAGTCGCTGCCTCTCTCCAGACCAACGGACGTGCTGCAACGCACGAGGAAGTAGAGGCCGCTCAGTGTCTGCAAATGCGGCCCGGGTCTGGAGGGCAGGCGGACCGAAATCGGATGGCCTGGCCGAACCAGACTTTCGATCTGTCCCACGAGGGGGGGAAGCGGCTCCCATTCGGAACCTGTCACGTCAGTTTGCAACCCACCGGAGCGATTACCGGCACGCTGGCGGCCCCTTTAACTCTGATCGGCATGTTCGCCGTCACCGCCCGTCATTGGCTCCAGCTTCTGTTGGGTCGAACCGGCGCCATTGGCCGTCTGCCGGGGCCTTCTTTGCCTTCTGGAGAAGGGGCGTCTCTTCACGAGAGGCCCCGGCTCAATTATCGCCAGGAGCATGACGATTACGAGTCCGGCAACTGCCAGGATCGCGAGGATCTGCCAGACTGACGAAAGGAGTTCTGACGCAACCGCTGAGGCCAGGAAAAAGGACTGCTCTAACGCGCCAAGTGATGTTTCCATTTTTCAGGCCGGCCTGATGCAGAGCGCGCACCCTGGCGATTCTGCCGATTGCCATCAAATTCCTGGATGCACCGTAACTTTGTGGTACAATCTGTTCAGTTTTGCCCGGGGGACATGGCCGGCAATCCTTCAGGGAGCAGTAGATTCAAAAGACTGCCGTCCCGGCTGCGCCGGATGACGCCAAAGAGGAGCCGCCGGCAAGCGCCTCTCGCGTCCATTCTCACATACCATCGGGAAACTGCCAATCTCTGACCTGGTTACTGTGACAGCCCGCAAATTGAGCAGACCCTCAGCAAGTTCCCGCCGCCTTTATCCTCAGCGGGTGCTCGACCGGCTCCTGAACCGCCATCTGCCCGCGGGATGGCGCATCGAGTTGCGTAACGGCTGGCCGCTTCTCTTCATTCCCCTCCTGCTCTTCATGCAGCTCCTGGGCCCGAGCCCAATCTGGGTTGCACTTCTGATCTCGTTGATCGGTCTCTATGCAATCAGCTATTTCTGGGTCCGAAATCAGGTCCTGCAGCTGTTTTTTGAGAGGCATCGAGAAGGAGCCATGCTGGTCGTAGGCGACTCCTTGCAGGAACGGTTTGTCGTCCGCAACGATAGCACACTCCCATTGCACTGGCTCGAGTTTGCCGACAGGTCGCTCTTGCCCGGTTACAATCCGAGGCAGGTGGTCAGCTGCGGCGGTGGCAGCAGCTACCAGTGGCGCGCCGAGGCACACTGCACGCAGAGAGGCGTCTTCCGCTTGGGACCGCATACGCTGCGGACAGGCGACCCTTTTGGCTTCTTCAGTTTGGAAGTCGTGGATTCTCGTTCGGAATCGCTTCTGGTTTACCCCAGGGTGGCGCACATTCCCGCGCTTGCTCTGCCCAGAGGAAGCCTGTCCGGCCAGGACCGCCGGCGGCGCGCCCATACAGGGTCGGAGCGCTCTCAGGCTGTGCGGGCCTATCAGCCGGGGGACAGTCTGCGCCATGTACACTGGCCTACCAGCGCAAAGCAGGGCGAGTTGGTTGTCACGGACGTGGAAACGGAACCGAGCGGAGACCTGTGGATCGTGCTTGACGTCAACCGCCTGGTACAGTCTGGCAAAGGTGAGGAGAGTTCACTCGAGACGGGAATCGTTCTGGCGGCAAGCGTTGCAGCCGAATTTCTGAGCGGCGGCGAGCGCAGGTCCGTTGGTCTGCTGGCCGCGCCCGCCGCTGAAGCATCTTTTGTTCAGACGGAAGGGGAGTTCGCACTCGACCAGCAGTTTCTCCCGGAAGCGAGCCCGGCCGGCAACGATACCGGCGCTTGGTCGTCAAATGGGGAACGAAGTCGCCTGCAGACCCCGTCATCGCTGCTCGTAGATGTACCGCCGCAGCCGGGAAAAGGGCAGGTCTGGCGCATCCTGGCTGCACTGGCTCCGGTAACCGCCGGCAGCCTGTCTCTCGGCGAGCTCTTGCGCCGCAGCCGGGGCCTGTTCAGCGCCGGGCAGACCGTCCTGGCCATTACCCCGGACATCGGCGATGGGGTCGAGGACTGGACCGCCGAGCTGTTGCATCTTCGCCGCGCCGGCGTTCCGGCCAGCGTCCTTGCCGTGACACCCGCAACCGCAGGCGCCGGCGGCAATCCTGTTGCAGGCGATGGGACCACGGCAATACAGCCAGACGAAACGCCTGCGGACTCCCTTACCCAAGACCATCTTGAGGTCGAGCCTGAAACCGGCCCCGATCTCACCAGCGAAGATGTGCAAGCGAATCTGATTGACATTCTTGCAAGATATGAGATCCCGCTTCGGTTTTTGCAGGCTGGAACTCGACTGACGCCCGCGCTAACCTACCGCCGCACTCGTACAGTCTTGCGTACGACCCCCAGCGGCGGCGTCGTGGCACACGAGATTGAGGAAGAGGTAGGGTGACGGCTGCCAGTGGAGTAGACGAAAGACACGTAGTCGTCCGGCTCTTGTTCTCGGCGGCGGAGCGCTACCGCCCCACCCTGGGCTGGACGGCTCTGGTGATCGCGCTCACTTTGGCCCTCCTGCCCGCATTTGCCATTCGCGAAGCCGAGTGGATCGACCTGCGCCGCGTCCGCGTCACTCTCGAGTGGGTGGGATTTCTCAGCCTCTTGAGTGGGTGGTGGCTGGTTGGCCGCCTGCGAAGATGGGCCTCACGCATCCTTTCTCCCGCCGACGATGACCAATCAGAAAATGAAAGCCCCTCCACTTCACCCAAGAGGAGCCGCCTTCCTGGCTTACTCGTTTCCGCAATCTACAGCTTGGGTTTACTGTTCTGGCTCGCCCTGGGCGTGCTGATCGTTTCGCAGGTGCTTGTACACTGGATTCCCGGTCCTGTCGATCTGTGGCGGGCGGCGAACGCAAACGACCTGCTTGCGCTGGTCGAAAGGGTAGAGGTTGATCTGACCGGCCTTGTGCTGCGCTACTCGGACTGGGCGCGAGGTGTGGAGGCGGGCGGCGCCTACCAGGACGACTTCGTCTTTCTATCCCTGTTCGGCGTCGTGCTGTGGTTACTGGGAGGCGCAACAGCCGCGCTCGCGCTTTCGACGCGTAACGGACTGATCGTAGGCGCGCCGGCGCTCTGGGTGCTGGCGACCTTCCTGTTCTATGGGCGGCAGGGCCGCCTCCTGATTCTGATAGGTTTTGCCGCTACACTTCTGTTGCACGTTCTCCTCGACCAACAGCGTCTGGAAAGAGGTTGGGCCCGTCACAGGATGGACTTCAGCCCCATGTTGCTGACGGACCGGCTGCTGTCGGTCGGGGCGGGCGCGGCGCTAATCGGCCTCGTTGCCGCCTTCATGCCCAACGTCGTGATCAAGCCAATTGCCTATAAGGTCTACCAGACAATGACGCCCGTGTACGACTCCGTCGACAACGTCACTGAGCGCATGTTTCCGGACCTCAAGGGAGGCAGGAGAGGCCTGGGCCGGCTGGGAAGCGGTCTGCCAAACCGCTTCCTCCTCGAAGGCGGAGCGGAGCTGGGCAGGTACGAGGTGATGCGCGTCTCTACCAACTACCCCTTTGGCGCAGTGACGGAGATGGGCGACATGCCCCCGCGGCTCTACATGCGCCGGGGCACCTTTGTCAACTACGATGGACGGGGCTGGAACAACAGCGGCCAGGAGCGGGACGCAGCCTATGACGCCAACAGGGCTTGGCGCGGTGAAGAAGAGTGGCCCGGCCGTGTGGCCCTGACACAGCGGGTGCGGCTGACGGCGCCGACCGCTGTGCTGCCGGCGGCCGGCGAACCGGCCGAGTTTCGCACGGAATACGCATTGGAGCGGCGTTCCGACGACGACCTGGTTACGGTCTGGTCGGGCATCGGTCCGGTAGACCGCTTCGAAGTCATATCGTTCATACCGGCCATGTCGGCCGAGAGTCTGCTCGCACTGCCCGCCTGGGGTAGCGAGGACGCAGAACTGCCGCCCGAGATGCGCCCCCATCTGAGGCTGCCGGATTCAATCACCCCGCGCACGCAAGACCTGGCTGAACGCCTGGCCGCGGGCCAGCCGGGGCCATTTGCCATTGCCGAATCGATCGAGGCCCATCTGCGGGGATTCGCATACAATCTCGACGTTCCCGGACCTCCTCCAGGCGCCGAAGTCGCCGACTTTTTCCTCTTCGATCTGCGGCAAGGGTATTGCGACTACTACACCACAGCCTTTGCAGTTCTGGCCCGGTTGAACGGGCTGCCCACGCGATTTGCTACCGGCCACATTGGCGGCTACTGGGACCTTGAATCAGGCGAGTGGACCATAACCGAAGCGGAAGCCCACTCCTGGCCTGAAGTCTACCTGCCGGAGATCGGCTGGGTGCCGTTCGAGCCGACCGCCGGGAGGCCTTCTCTCAGAAGGCAGGCAGCGCTGCAGGCCCTACCGGACAGCTTCACGAGTTCGGGGCGGACAGAGACGGCAGATGAAGCGATCGATGACGAGCGGACCTGGAACTGGCAGTTGCTCTTCTGGCTGTTGCCGCTGGCGGGCT
The DNA here is from genome assembly GCA_009841235.1 of Caldilineaceae bacterium SB0661_bin_32. Lineage (GTDB taxonomy): Bacteria > Chloroflexota > Anaerolineae > Caldilineales > Caldilineaceae > Bin5. The sequence goes on from VXMH01000055.1 coordinate 118,632, forward strand.
TTCTGTATCTGTTGGGAAGCTGGCTTGAACGCAGGCCGCAAGACCCCTGGCTCGGGCTACTGGCGTGGGGGCGGCGCATCGGCCGGCCCCACCAGCCGCATCAGACCGAGCTGGAGTATGGCCGCGGCCTGTCGGCCCATCTGGCCGGTCATGAGTCCGAACCGGAACGGCGCCGCAGACTGACGCGAAATGTGCTCGGTCTGACTTCGGCAGTCAGCCAGGAACGCTATGGGACTTCGACCCTCCGCCCTGCCGCGCTCGCCCGCGCGGCCGAACTCTGGCGGGCCATGCGCCGGGATATCCGGCGTCTGCCGTGGTGAAAGCGGCGCTCAGCGTAGCCCCGCCTTTCCTTATTCCTGCTCTTCTTCCTCTTCGGTCTTATCCTCTGCCTCGACGTCCAGGACTCTCGAAAGATCGGCGGCCAGGTCGTCGGGATCCGGCGCGGCGTATCGTTCCCACAACTCATCTGCCAGGAGCCTGTGGTCCAACCGCATTCCGTAGCGTCGGAAATACTGGCAGACCCGCTCCACATCCCTCTTCAGAACGGCCTGCGCGCTTCGGTTTGTGTGTATGTCGATAACCTGCGGAAAGTCGATCAGCCTGATCTCGCCCTCCCAGTAGAGGATGTTGTAAGCCGACAGATCGCCGTGCGCCAGGCCATTCTCCAGCATGACGGCTATGCTTTCCAGCGTTCTGTCGAAGAGGGGTCCGGCCTCTTCCTCCTCCAGACGCGTTTCGTGGAGGGTCGGCGCCGCCATCTGTTCGTCGCCGATATACGCCATCAGAATCGCGTTGTCGCCTACCCCATAGGGTTTCGGCACCGGCGCCCCGGCTTCGTGAAGGGTCTGTAAAGCTGAGAACTCGTACATCAGCCAGGATGTATGGCGGACTTGCACGCCAAAGACCGACTTCTTGTTGACGGCTCTTGCTGTCCGGTCGTCGCGCGGATTGATCGCCTGCGGCCGCCCGTCTTCCGCGGTCAGGAGATGCCGGCCCTCTCTGTACATGGCGTCATTGCGCAGATTCCGGAATTGGCGGGGACGGTAGACCTTGGCCGCGATCCATTCTACGCCAACCGAAGAGTGGGCCTTGCACCGATATACGTTTGCCTCCTTTCCGCCCTTCACCTGGGCCATTACGTCGACGATCTGGTCCTGTTGGTAAAAGGGCCTCAAGGAACTTCTGAGAAACCCGCCTTCAAAGCGCGCCGGCGTGTACGTGATGTCCCACACGCTTTCCAGGTCCGCGACCTCGGCCAGCTGCTGCACCTCGGCGCGGTGCATTTCGAACCGCTGTCGTTCGTTTTTCGGTTCGCGTGCAGCGCGAAATGCAGGTTCGGCCAGCCGAAACTTCCTCTCGTAGTATTCCAGCTCCGCCTGTTCTTCCTCCCACCTCCTGTCAGACGCCTGCGACGAACTGTCGTCCTCCTGCTGGAACTGATCCCAACCGTCGTTGTCTCTTTCTTCTTGCTCTTTCAATTCTCTATCAGTCCTTGATCTGGGGCGCGAGGCCTCGAATCGATACCTTATACCGCATTCCTCCCTCCGTCAGCGAGGGGAGGCAACTGCAGCATTCAAGACGCGTGAAACTCTGCACACGCGCGGCCCGTGTTCGCTTGGCGCCTCCGAACGTCCGGACGGACGACCGCTAGTCGCGCTGAACTGTATTGAACGGGATCAAAAAAGGCCGCGGTCAGGTAACGCCGGCAGCCTCAAAATGGAGGGGCAGGATGGAAGTAAGCTAGGCGGAGTTCACGTCAATTTGCTCGCACGGAAAGGGAATCCCCGCGAGCGTTGCAAGAAAATCAGCTAGCTGCGCTCCATATGCAGGCAGTTACCCGTAACACTCTTTTTCCTGTTCACCGTTCTCATATGGAGCCTCCTTTCACTGAGTTCTTATGGAGAAGAAACTTGCTATACGTCGCAAGCGGAGCATTCCCACTTCGACCGCACTCTATCACATTAAGGGCTGGAAGCAAAAGTGCCGGATCGTCGGGATTCGTTCCAAGCTGGCGGAACACTACCTCTCCTGCATTTCGACAAGACGCCCATCGGGATCGCGCAGGTACGCCGACCGGCCCCATGGGTACGCGGCCGGCGGGATCGCGGCGGGGTTACCGCTAAGGTCACTGCCGTCCCAGGCGCTGTCCAGCGCCTTCACGCCAATGGCGAAGTGATCTTCATTCGGGGGACCTTCTGCGCCAACCTCATAGTCGGGGTCGGCCGGCTCGCGGTGATGAATCAAGATGTGCAGCCCGTCCAATTGAAACAGCGCCATCTGCTCCGACTGATGGGCTGCAGAACCTCCAAGCAACGCCTCGTAAAATGTAACGAGCGCAGGCACATCTTCTGTAAACAAGGCAAGTTCGACGAGTGGACGCATGGCGGGAAGCTCCTCGCTGGTTTATGGTTCGGTCGGGGTTGGTTCAGCGCAACTGATGGAGAACTGCTCTCTGGCAGGGAAAACGGGTCAGCAGGTCATCGAACTCCGCATCGTCGGGAAGAGAAAAGTCCTCGTCGCTGTAGGCCGGAGCCAGGGAGCAGGCCATCAAGGCCCAGCGCCCGCCACTCTGCAAACGGGCGCCAAACCAGTTGTGTGCGGGGACGACAGCCTGAACGGTCTGACCATCCAGGAGATCATGCCCCAGCGCAATTTGCGTGTAGTCAATTTCAGTTCCAAACACATGCAGGTCAACCCTGTCACCCAAATAAAAATGCCACACCTCATCAGTTTCCAGCCGGTGCAAGCGCGACTGTGTCTCGGCAGTCAGAAGGTAAAGGATGACCGACTTGACCGGTCGTTCCGATCTGATGGACGGAGGCAGGACGCTGGCAGGCAGCTGCAGGTCGCCGGTGTAGGTTTCACGATAGTAGCCGCCCTCAACCGGCAGCGGTTTCAGGTCGAAGAGGCGGATGATGTCGGCCGCCGCAAGGTCCATTGATCGCATACTCTTCTAGAAGGCCGGCGCCGCAAGGACGCCCCCGTCGACGGCAAGCGTAACGCCTGTAATCCAGCGCGCCAGGGGGGAAGCCAGAAACAGGCAGGCGTCGGCGATATCTTCGGGTGTTCCGAGCCGCGCCAGCGGAACGCGATTCTGCCAGCGCTTCACGCCGTCCGGCCATGCCTGCGCCAGTCCGGGGCGATCGATGAGCCCCGGCGCAACCGCATTGACTCTGATACCCGCTCCTCCCAGCTCCAGGGCTGCGTTTCGCGTGTACTGCTCTACCCCCGCCTTGGCGGCAGTGTAGTGACTGTGCGCATAGGCGGTCGAGGCGGCTTCAATCGAAGAGATGTTTATGATCGAGCCGCAGCTCTCGCCATTGTCCCGCCCCGCAGCCAGCTCGATCATCGCCCGTGCAGCTCGTTGTGTACAGTAGTGGACGCCGGTCAGGTTGGCCGCCAGCACCTGCTCCCATTCGCGGTCAGCCATCTCCAGCAGCGGCGAAAGTGGATAGATGCCGGCGTTGTTGACCAGCACATCCAGCCGTCCGAACCGTTCTACTGTCTGCGAAACCAACCGTTCCACGTCCTCTGCCCGGGAAACGTCAGCCCGTATTGCCAGCGCTTGCCCGCCAGCCGCCTGAATCTGTTCGACGACCTCTTGGGCCGCCGGTTCCGCCCGCACGTAGCTGACGGCCACCGACGCGCCTGCCTCGGCAAAACGCTTTGAAATCCCCGCGCCGATGCCCCGGCCGCCGCCGCTTACCAATGCAACTTTGCCCGCAAAGTTTAGCGCGCTCCCGAGTTCTGGGGCTCGTTCCTGCACCGCTGCTCCCCTCCTTACCCTGACTTCGAGTCATGCCGCACTTTTCAAGCATAATAGTCAAGCATAATAATACAGCGGCTCTGCACCACCAATCGCGGCCGCTGTAAGCGCAGTTTCAAAAGGACCGGCCAAACCCTGAAGCTCTTCAGATCCGGCGCCGGGGCGCGGTTGACCTGCGCCTCCAATTTGTGTACGATTTCTTCAACTCCAGTTCACTTCATTCAAATCAGGAGACACCTATGCTAACTCTTGCCCAGAAGCGCCAGTTCTTTGAAGAGGGCTACGTGAAAATACCCGGCGTCGTGCCCAAAGTGCTGATCAATGAAGCGCTGCGCGCCGTAAACTACTCCATTGGCGAGGTTGGACTCGGCGGCGAGGACATGGAAAACAATCGTTCCGCCTTCTTCTGTGCCGAACTGCTGCGGGCGCCGGTCATTCTGGATCTGTTCAACAAGTCCCCGGTCATTGAAATCGCCGAGGAGCTGATGGGGGCGGGCAACGTCGTTCCCATCGTTCAGGCAAAACCGTATCCCCGTTTCCCGCTCCCGTTAGGCGAAGATGCACCGGAGCCGCGCGGCCACATAGACGGCATCGGCAGCGGCACAAACGGCATGCCCAAAGGGTACTACAATCGCGGATTCACGGCCTTCGCCGTCGTGTATCTGGAAGACCTGCTCGACACGAATGCCGGCAACTTCACGGTCTGGCCCAAATCACACCGTGCCTTCGAGGCGTATTTCAAGGCGAACGGCCATGAAGTACTGGCCAACGGCAGGCCCGACATTCCGCTGCCGGAGGGGCCCGTGATGGTCACCGCAGAGGCCGGCGACCTGATTCTCGCCCACTACCTGATGTTCCACACAGGCGGACCCAACGCGTCGCCCAACGTTCGCCAGGCGGTCATCTGTCGACTGCGGCACAAAGAGGTGGAGGGCAACGAAAAGGCCGGCTACACCGATATCTGGCGGGAATGGCCCGGCATCCGGGAGGCTTTGGAAAGTCAGACGGAAGAGGCGCTCGCGAACTGATTCGGGGGTCATGGTACGCAGGAGGCCGGTGCGCCGAAAATTGAAAGCGAACTCTACTGCGGAAACTCACCGTTTTGAACTGCTCTCTGGCGCCCTTCCTCCAATAGCGTCTGTATTTCAGCGACCTCCAGGGAGGTGCTCGTAGCCAGGAACAGTCTTCTCAATACCTGGTTGAAGCTGGCCCTCATGCTGTCGGGCAGCACCAGAAACAGAGGAGGGTTGATCTGGTCGGCGCCGGTCACGACCTGGTCACCCTTCTCCGCCGCCGCCGAGAGTAGCTCTCGATCAAGCTCGCGATGTACCGGTACATAGCCGATGTTCGTTTCAGCCTCGCCGATGCGCGCGATCTGCAACTCGTGCGCTTCGGCCGAGCCCATGAAACCCACGAAGGCCCCTGCTTCAGCCCGGTACTGCGCATCGGCAGGGATGACGTAGCCGAACACGACAGAGACCTCCCCTATCGGAAGGTTGGGATCAATCCGCGGGAACTGGAAAAAGTCGAGCTCCTCTGCAAATACCGGCGGCAGGTCCCCCAGGCTGAATTGCGGCGCTAAAGCCATAACGGCCTTCTCCCAGGAGAGTGGACTGTCGCCGTCCCCGCGGATCAGCGCAGTCATGCTGCTCATCTCCGAAGTGCTGCCCGGGCTTTCTACGAAGTAGCCCCGATCCAGCAGCGATTTCCAGAACGCCCATACTTGGGCAATTCGTACGTCGTTGAAGTCCACTTGCCCCGCTATCAGGTCGCGATGGAACTCCGGGCCGTTCAGCCGCAAATTCAGATAGTCGAACCACAGAAGGCTGACAAAGGGGTTCTGACCTGCCAGTGACATGGGCGTGATTCCGTTTGCCAGCAGCGTGTCGCAGATCAGTTCAAATTCCTCCCAGGTAGCCGGCGGCGTGAAGCCGAACTGCTCGAAAATCTCCTTGTTGTAATAGATCCCGGTCCAGTTGAAGCCCGCCGGTACGAAGCGCAACGTGCCGTCGAAACGGCTCATGTCCCGGAACCGCCTTCCGTAAGCTTCGGTGAAGTTGCCCTCGGTCCAGACGTCCGAGACGTCGGACAGCAGCCCCAGGGCAGCTGCGCTGCGGAGTTCATTGCCGTCCCACATCAGCATCACGTCCGGTGGCGGCGTGTCCAGCAGATAGTTGCCGGCGTTGAAACCGTAGGACTTGCGGTCGATCTGTATGCTCGGCGCCAGCTCCTGAAAGCGTTCGATGGCTACCTGCTCCGGCTCGTTGAAGATGGAATTCCCAGGCCCCACATAGGTGAGTGTGACCGGCGGGCTGTCCGGCGCGAACAGGAACTCTTCCTCCCTGTCTCGACCGCACCCGCCTGATAGCCCGGACAGGCCCAGCAGGAGCATGACAAGGGCGACAAAACGAGCTCTTCGTTGAAAATGACGAAAATGTCTCATTCCTTAAATCCTCATATGGAACGCACACTGCGATGCGGCCATCTCTCAGGTTTCCTTCAGGTGTAATGTTTCCGCTCCACCCGGAGCATCTGCTACAAGGCGGCAGGCTGTAGCCGCCCTGCAAGGGCTCGAATGTGTGCAACGCTGATGCCGCAACACCCGCCCACCAGCTGCACGCCCTGGCCTATCCAGGACATGGCCCGGTCTGCGAAGGTCTCCGGCTCGATGATATCGACAAACTGCCAGTGGGGCATGGTGAAGTAGCCGCTCTCGGGATAGGCGCCGGTAGGCCCGTCCCAGACAGTTTGAACAGCGCTCAGCGCTTCGCCGGTAACGTCAACGTCGCTGTGCATGATCGCCGCCAGCGATCCCCCTTCCGCCATCACCGCCCCCACGCCCGCCGCCAGCGGTATCTTCTCGCGGATGGTCGGGGCCAGGTATAAGCCGCCGTCTTCGTCCCTGTCACAACTGAATCCCACCCATACCGGCAGGCCCGTAGCCAGGGAAGCCTCTAAAGCCGCGCAGCTGAACTCAATGTCTCGCATCATTTCCAGGACCAATAGGTCGACGCCGGAACTGGCAAGCAGCTCCGCCTGCTCTGCAAAGTGGCCCCGCATTGTCTCCAGAGTCGGGCTTGCCTCATCGCCCAGGCCTCCTGCCATCGGTGAGATCGACCCGGCTACCCAGACAGAAGCGGGGGCGGCATCCCAACTGCCGGTGAGATCCCTGCTCTTGGCCTCCCCAGCCTCCTCTCTTGCCTGAAGCGCCAGCCGCGCGGCCTGCCGGTTTATCTCTTCCGTGCGGTTCTCGACGCCGGCGGCCCGCAGCATGTTGCGGCCGCTGGCAAATGTATTGGTGATGATGACTTCCGCCCCGGCGCGGATGTAATCCAGGTGCACCTGGCGAACGACGTCGGGATCGCTGGCAACGGCCAGACCGCTCCACGCCACGCCATCCATCGGTACGCCCCGACTCTGCAACTCTGTGCCTGTGGCGCCGTCCATAAGAACTGTTCGCCCTTCTTCTAGCCGTTCGCTGATGGTAGTCATGGGGAAGAAAGCTCCGTTTGCGCTTGGAAGACGAAGGCCGGCTGATAGGGCTGCCGTCCGGTCCCGGAACAAGAGGTGACGCGACCCGCCTGCACGCGGGCAGCCGTCGCCGCTATTTTAACAGCCCTGAACAATTTGTCGAACTGTTCCTGCATTAGGCGCGCCAGCATAGCCCTCCTTGTGCGTGGTTCGATGTCAGGGCGCGGCGGGAACTGCTTATGGCCTCCAGGACAATCGCATCTTATCGCGTTAATTTCTTGGGAGGCTGCCCGAAACCCATGGCTGGGCCGTGCCCCTGCCTTGGCGCCCCCATGCATACCGCACGCTCCACCCACCCCCTCAAACTATGGTAGGGGCAGGCCTTGTGCCTGCCCTTCGTGGACCCTCTGGCTGATTTCGCCAATGTTGGCAAACCAGATTAGATGCGATTGCCCTGTTATCGCCGCATAACGGTCTTGCCGTTCCGGGCCGCTTACGATAGGCTTGTTGCGATAGTCTCATACTTCTGCCAGCGTCCTCGCGCATCGCTGCACAACGGCCGCGGCTGATAGACTCACCTGCTGAAGTCAGAGAAGAGAGAGTTGCCGATTTCCGTGCCTCCAGGACTTGCCCCAAAATGAAATGAGCGCCATGTCAACGCCTATCTACGAGCGGCCGACCGACCTGCTGCGCACGCTGGTCCGCTACGACACGACGAATCCTCCTGGAAACGAAGCCGAGTGCATCGGCTTTCTGGATCAGTTGCTGCAGGAAGGCGGTCTGACCACCACTCTGCTGGCGAAAGATGCGAACAGACCGAACCTGGTGACCCGGCTACCCGGCCGCGGCGAAGCGCCGGCGCTGGTATTGCAGGGCCACGTCGATGTGGTCACGACCGCCAATCAGACCTGGAAACAGGATCCCTTCGCCGCAAATCTGATCGACGGGACCGTCTGGGGGCGCGGCAGCCTGGACATGAAAAGCGGCGTCACGATGATGACCTGCGCCGTACTGCGCGCTGCCGCCCAAGGCCGCAAGCCCGCCGGCGACGTTATCCTGACGATAATGAGCGATGAGGAAGCCGGCAGCGACTACGGCGCCCGCTTTCTGACAGAGGAACATCCCGAGCAGTTCGAGGGCGCAGAATACGCCATCGGCGAAGGAGGCGGAAGCGCACAGTACATGGGCGATCAGCGCTTCTATCCCCTCATGGTTGCGGAAAAGCAGGTCTGCTGGCTCCGCACGCGTATCTCCGGCCCGGGGGGACACGGCTCCACTCCGCTGCGCGACGGCGCGATGGCCCGGCTGGGCAAGGTCCTGACGACCCTCAATAGCAACCGCCTGCCCGTGCACGTCACCCCGGTCATGCAGCAGATGCTTCCGGCTCTTGCCGAGCACGCGCCCGACCATCTGGCCCCAGCCGCACTGGCGCTGCTGGACCCCCACCGCACCGACGCCCAACTCGATCAGATGCTTGCGGACGGCCTGCCCCAGGCCCGCAACTTTGACGCCCTCCTCCACAACACCGTCAATGCCACCGTCGTCGGCGGCGGCATCAAGACCAACGTAATCCCCAGTGAAATCCTGCTGGAGCTGGACGGACGGGTTCTGCCCGGCTTTACATCCGACGACCTCATTTCCGAGCTGCATGAGCTGCTGGGCGACGATCTGTCGTTTGAGATCATCCGCCACGACCCTGGCGAGGCCGGCGTCGACATGGGTCTGTTCCCGTTGCTGAAAGACATTGTGGAAGAGCTCGACCCGGACGGCGTGGTCATCCCCTCAATGGTGGGCGGCTTCACCGACGGGCGCATGTTCTCCCGCCTGGGCATCCAGAACTACGGCTTCCTGCCCTTGAAACTGCCCCCCGGCACAAACTTCAGCGCGACCGTCCATGCGGCCGATGAGCGCGTGCCCGTGGAAGCATTGGCGTTTGGGTTTCAGGCAATGTCAACGGTAATTGAACGGTACGGGCGGGACGGCGCGATATGACGCCTGTTTGGCAAGAAGACAATGGCTAGAGAAAGCGATCTGAAGAGCGCCGTGCAGGAGCAGTTCGGGCGCGTAGCGCCCAACTATCTCACGAGCGCAGTGCATGCACAGGGCGAGGATCTGCCGGTAATGGTGGAAGCCGCCAATCTGCAGGGCGGCGAACGCGTCCTGGATGCGGGCTGCGGGGCAGGGCACACTGCCGCCAGCTTCGCGCCCCATGTTGCCCAGGTGACAGCCCTCGATTTCACAGCCTCGATGCTGAATCAGGTCGAACGCCTGGCCGGAGACCGGGGACTGACAAACATCAGGACTCGCCTGGGAGATGTGGAAAATCTGCCTTTTCCCAGCGCTGCGTTTGATCTCGTCGTGTCCCGCTACAGCGCGCATCATTGGGCCAGGCCGGGCAAAGCGCTGCGCGAGTTTCGACGCGTTCTCAAGGATGGCGGCCGGTTCATCCTCAGTGACGTACTTGGATTCGGGGATCCCGTCTGCGATACCTACTTGAACGCGATCGAACTGCTGCGGGATCCCTCCCACGTGCGCGACTACACGCTTGAAGAGTGGAGCAACCGTTTTGCCGCGGCCGGTTTCAGACTGGAACTCTTCTTTCCCTATCGCATCTTTCTCCATTTCCAGGAGTGGACCGAACGCATGGAAACGCCGGAAGTCAACTGCTCCGCCATTCGCGCCCTCTACGACGCTGCACCTGAAGAGGTGCGAGAGGCGCTGCAGATCGACGAAGAGGGCCACTCCTTCCAATGCGCAGTATTGCGGGGAACTTCCTCGCGGCGATGACGACACAAACTCATGCGATTCCCGGCTAAGTTATAAGACCAGAGGCGAGAATGCCCGAAACAGTAGCGACCGCTCGTCAGTGGTCCCTGATCCGCAGCTGGCTTGCGGACCTGAAGAAGATTCCAGCTCTTGACCTCGTCTGGCTTGAAGGAAGTCTGGCCGACGGACGCGGCAGTCCCTATTCCGATATCGATATTCGCTTCGCGATTGCTGACGAGAAATTCGAGCAACTTTGGCAGAAACCGCTCAGGAAGGCGAATGCGGAATCGAACCCGTTCACTGCCAGGGGCCCTGTCGATCTTCTTGCCGGACTGGGCGAATACCTGCTGCTGGAAACGACCTTTGTACGAGCGCTGACGTCGGACGGCCTCCTGGTGGAGGCAGGGGCCATTCCTACCAGTCAGGCAGATGAGCAGGAGTTGTATGAATGGGAGATTCTCTTTTCGCGCTTCCCGCTTGGCGCGCCGTCTTTTCGCAAGGCCCCCATCCTGCCGCCGCACGAAGTTTGGCCCGAAAAAGAACCGCTCACACCGGGTTCTGTCTGGCAGAGGGCGAAATTCCTGCTTCTGATGATGCTGCACACACCGGCCGTTTTCCACAACGGGGAGCTTCACTCAGTGCTGACTGCGCTCGACCTTGCGCGAAGTGACCTGCTCAAGCTGATGTGGCGGCGGGCGGGTCTTTCGTTCGGCAAGCGGGCAAAACACATGTCGGAGATTTTCCCGGAGAGCTGGCTATCCGCGCTCGACAACACCTACCCTGCAGACCCGACGGTTCTGCCGACTCTGGCCGCTCCACTGCTGCGGATCTATGCCTTGCAGGCAGAACACCTGCGTGAACTGTCTACTGCCGCTGGCGGCGGGTTCCCTGTAGAATGGTTCGAGCGCCAATTCGCCTGGCTCACCCGCGAGCTTGACAACATTCTTGGAAGTACAAATGCAAACACAAAACCCAGGACAGTCACGAAAACGGGGAGGTAAAAAAGTGACGGCAAATCCTACCATCTACACTGGCACAATCGGGCAGAGCGTATGGCGCAGCCGCGACGGCGGCGACTCCTGGGAGCGGGCCTCCCAGGGCCTGTTCATGGAGTCGGACATCCGCGCCATCGCCATTGATCCTGGCGACCCGGCCGTTCTCTACGCGGGAACGGAGGCCGGCGTTTACCGCACGCGTGACGGCGGCGACTCCTGGGCGCTGGTCGATTCCCCTATGAACGATCTCGAAATCTGGGCCCTCGCCATCGATCCCGCAAACCCGGATACAATCTTCGCCGGGACCTGCCCGTCGGCCCTCTTCCGTTCCCAGGACGGCGGCGGTTCGTGGCAGAAACTGGACGTTGAGCTGGCGGAAGAGTGCGAAGGCATTCCGATTACGCCGCGTGTCACCATCATCCTCTTCGATCCGGAAGATTCGCAGACGGTCTACGCCGGCATCGAAATCGACGGCATGCGCATCAGCCGCGACGGCGGCGATACCTGGCGAGAGGGCAGCGAGGGCCTGTCCAGCCTCGATATCCACGGCCTTGCCGTTGTGCCCGGCTCGCCCAAGACATTGGTCGCGGCCACCAACAACGACGTCTGCGTTACCACAGACATGCAGAACTGGACGCCGCTCGAAGTCAGGAATCACTATCCCTGGCCCTACTGCCGGGGCGTCATTCACCTCGCAAATGGAGACAGCCGCATCTGGGTCGGCGCTGGCAACGGACCGCCAGGCGACGAAGGCGGCCTCTTCCACAGCAACGACCTGGGCAGAACGTGGGAACGAGCCGACCTGGGCGGCGTGGCCAACAGTACGATCTGGGCGGTCTCCCACAACCCCGCTTCGCCGGACTGGATCGTAGCCTACAGTGTGGCCGGTCAACTCTACCGCAGCACCGATCGCGGGCACTCCTGGACGAAGCTGGAACGCGAATTCGGCGAAGTCCGGGCCGTGGCGCTGGCGGTCTGACTCCTTCGATAAAGGTAAGTCATTCCCTGCCGGATGTGGCGCAGTCTCCGGCAGGGAATGTTTCCCCTCCACTTCAGGCGCGTTCGACCTGCCGGAAAGCCTCAACCCCGGGTCGGATCGCATCAACCAGTAGCTTATAGTCAGGTCCATAGCTCAGGAAAGTAAAACCCCGTGCAGCCAGGGCTTTCAACTCTTCGGGCGTCCCCGCGCCCGCGCCGACAGCCACCCCGCATGAACGGCCCACGGCCAGAGCTCGCTCCATGACAGCGTCAATCTCCGGCAACGGCATTTCGAATGGATTCAATCCCATCGAAAGGCAGAGATCAAAGGCGCCAATGAAGAGAACATCAATGCCTGGAACGCTGGCAATCTCCTCCAGGTTCTCGACCGCCTCCGGCGTCTCAATGATCAACATGATCAGGATATTCTCGTTGGCCTTCTCGAAGTACTCCTCATATTCGAACGTGTAATGGGAGGCCCTCAGAGGACCGAAACTGCGTCTGCCCTGAGGAGGATAGCGAGAGGCAAGCACGATAGCTTCGGCCTCAGCGGCGGTTCTGACCATCGGCACCGCGATCCCCATTCCGCCAATGTCCAGAGACCTCTGGATGAATACCGGTTCAGCCGACGGAATCCGCACCATCGGGATCGTGTCTGTTCCGTTCATGGCCATGAGAATGCGCTCTACCTCGGCCATGTCGAGGCCGTTATGCTCCATCTCTATCAACAGCCACTCGCAGCCGGCATGGGCCAGTAGCTCGGCGACCGTCGCGCTCCCCATACCCAGGAAACATCCCATCGTCTTCTGTGCGCTGAGCGCTTTTTCCCGTACAAAATTGGACCGCATCCTGTCAGCTCCTCAAATGGTAGTCGTGGTGAAAAGAAATTGGAGTGAGGACTGGCTCCCTCATGCCAGGCAACGAAAAGAGTGCCCTGAACGAAGGTCATTCCACGCCCATGTTGCCTTTACAGGATCGCTGTAGCCGAAACTCGTTCCTACTTGCCTGGCAAGCTCGGCATGGGCGACGGGGGGTGAAGCTTCCGCGTACGCGCCCGAAACTGCATGCCTTTCTCTGCAAGCCTTGTCAATTCTTCACTGTCACCCGCAAACCACGCCTTCAACTGCCGGCGGGCGATCTGAACGTGCTCGACCTCGTCAGCCCAGTCAAAGTCCTGCAAGGTCGTCATCAGGGGATGGCGAGCCTGGTCGCGGCAGAACTCGTATTCAGCCCGTTTTCCCGGCGGGTACTTCATCAGGGCCGCTTCGACGCCGATTCCCAACATGGCGTAAAGTTCAAGCGGGGACATTTCAAAAAGGTATTCGATCTCAAAGTCCCGCAGAGGTAGAGCAGCGCGGTCGCCGTATACATGCTCAGCGGCCGCTTCACCAAACAGGGAATGGCGCATTTCGTCCCACATGTGCCGGGAGATGGCAACATAGAACGCCCAGGGCTGCCCCTCGACCTCCAGCAGTACGATGGCCAAAGCCTCGGCAATCGTGATCTCTCCCAGGCGAGTGGCTATCATCTGTGCCAGCCGCTCCGGCGTCCTGTCGTCGTCAACATGGACGAAGTCCCAAACACTGGGAAAGGTATCGTCCCGCGCAGGTCTCCTGGCAACTCTGTAGCGATCGCCGCTGCGCACGGCTTGTACCCCGCCGGCCGCCGCTTCAGCGCCGCCGTGGATTCCCCCTGCCTCCTTGAGCATTCTTTGAAGTGTGCCGGCCCACGCCTCCGCCAGCGCCTCATCTTCCGCCGAACGCACCACGTCGCCATAGGCCGCTTCCAGCAGACCAAGCGCCTGCTCCTCCTCCGCAATGATGGTACGCATCAGCCGCACCGATTCATAGTCGGCCAGACCGTTCGTCTGACGCACGTAGTCGCGGTAGCCTTCCAGCAAGGCCGGTTTGAACACTCTCGCAAGGGCAGCCAGCAGCTCGACGCTGCCGTCAGAATGCATCGCCTCGTCCAGGACCACCTTGAGCCTCCCGTCCGGAACGCCCTGGCCCTTGGACCTGGATACGCGTAGTTCCGTAAGCCGGGTTTTCAGAAAATCTGAATGAAGGCCGTCCTCGTACTGAAGACGCGACAGCAGTCCCTTGAGATCCCTCTGCGGCGTCGTCACGATATGCGCAGCCTGCAGGAACATGAGCCGCTCTTCGACGTAGGCCAGCCGGTGAATCCGCCGAGCGCACGCCTCGACGCTGAGGCCGGGCTCTTTGGCGCGCTGCAGGCCGGCGAACTGGTAGGGAACGTTCATCAGTCTGCCTCTCAAAGTCTGGCTCCGTCCTGGAGCGAAAGGGGAGAACCTGCGAACCGTTCAGTGCCTCCCCCAAAGTCACAGTTTCCAGCGCCGGGAGTTCTGCGGTAACTCTGGGCGTCAGTATAGGAGATAGTCGTGGAATCATCAACCGCTGTCCGATCCCCTCAAGGCAACTGCATCTGAATGTGCCAACTTCCTGGGAGGCTGCCCGGAATGTAGGGGCAGGCCTTGTGCCTGCCCTCGC
>VXMH01000065.1:0-14655 GCA_009841235.1 Caldilineaceae bacterium SB0661_bin_32
TTAGATCTTCGGCAGCGTCATATGTGTATAAGTTACTGGGGTTAGGGAGGAGCGGTTAAATCTTTTCGAAGTGATCGACGGGGACGACGAAGATGGTGGCTCCGCCGACCTGTTTTTCGACGGGGGTGGGGATGTGCATTTCGCCGGGTTCCATGACGGGGGGCAGGGGTGTGACGTATTGGATGCGGGAGGTGCAGCTTTCGCGAAAGACGGTGAGGACGTCTTCGACCTGCTCGTCCTCGACGCCGCAGAAGATGGTGGCGTTGCCGATGCGGAGGAAGCCGCCGCGGGTGCCGGAAATGGTGGCGGAGTAGCCGCGGCGTCCGAGGCGGTCGAGGAGGTTGGGGCTGTCTTCTTCGTTGACGATGGCGATGACTAACTTCATTGTTCTTGTTTTTGGTTTTCAGTCACCCCGCTTGTACGGGGGAGGTTGTTGGGCGCCGCCCCCGGGGACGTGCACCACTTCTCTCTTTGGCGGCCTGTTGTTGTTACATTCTTGAACAGTCTTTCCCTTTCGTCAACTTGGCTTTGCGGCCGGAGGCCTGTGCTCGCCAGAGACGCTTCAGCGGCTGGGCGCAAGCGCGGTGAGCCTGTCTTGAACTGCGCGGACGACCTCTTGATGGACTTCTTCGAGTGAGCGCCCGGCGTTGATGACGACCCACCGCCCCGGCTCCTGCGCGATCATCTCATGGTAGCCAGCCTCTACGCGGCGATAGAAGGCCAGCCCTTGCACGTCCAGCCGGTTCTGGTAGTCGGCCAGTTTGCGTCTGAGCCCTTCCTCGGGCGGTAAGCGCAGGTAGAAGGTCAGATCAGGGCTCAACCCGCCGGTGGCGAAATCGATCAGGCGCTTCAACTCCGCGATATTCTGCTCGCGGCCGTAGCCCTGGTAGGCGATTGTGCTGTCGGCGAAACGATCGCACAGGACAACCTTGCCCTCTGACAGCGCGGGACGAATCTCCTGTTCGATCAGCTGGGCGCGGGCGGCGTTGAAGAGCAGCGTCTCGGTGCGAGCGTGCATCTTCTCATACTCCATATCCAGCAACACTTGCCGAACTCTTTCACCGATATCGGTTCCGCCCGGCTCGCGAGTCAACTGAACATCCTGCCCATTCTTGCGCAGATAGTCCTCCAGCAGACGGATCTGGGTGGTCTTGCCGCTGCCGTCCGATCCTTCGAATGTTATAAACATTGCAAATTCTCACCGGCGCTCAGGAGGGGCTGAAGATGCGCACGCAACGGTGGGGTTCGCGGCCGTAGCTGTGGCTGATGAGATTGGCGGTGCGGGCCAGCTGGTGCTGCTGGCTGCGGATGGAGGCTGCCTGGGGACTGAGCTCGACCGATTTTTCGCCTTTGAGGAGGCGCTGGATGGCATGCTGCGTTTCGCGCATGGCGGAGTCGAAGACGAGGTCGGGATCGTCGCGGCGCAGCTGGAAGACGTCGAGCAGGTACTGCTCCATCTGGGTGACGGTGTTGCTGCGGAGGACATAGACGGGCACGTTCTGGCGCTCGGCGTCGGCGATGGGCGGAGGTTTCTGGCGGAAGTAGTTTTTCAGGGTCATGACGATGTCGGCGTCGTGCAGCTCTTTGACGACCTGGACCGGGACTTTGAGGTTTTGCGCGGCGGTGCGCAGGCGGTTCTGGCCGATGCCGTAGGCGAATACGCGGACGGCCTTGCGCTGACCGTCGCCGTTGGGCTGGGCCGCGCCGTCGGCGATATCTTGCGCCATGTGGGCGGCGCGTTCCTCGGCGCGCTTGCCGCGCTGGCGGCGGCGGCCCCCGCCGCTGCTTTCGGGGCCCTGGCGGCTCTGGCCGATGCGGCCGGGCCGTTCCTGGTTTTCGACGGACTCGATGTGGACCTGGTTGTCGCTGTTGACGTAGCGGGTCTCGGGGGAGAGGGTCCAGCCGCGCAGGAGTGAGTCGACGGCTTCGGCGACCTTGTGGTGGACGATCATGCGCTGCCGTTCCTGGATTTCGATGAGCACGTCGAAGGTGGGCGGGGCTTTGCGCTCGAGAACGGTCTTCTGGGTGCCGCGGCGGCGGGCTTCCTCGTCGGACAGGGTGACGGTATCGATGCCGCCGACCAGGTCGGAAAGGGTGGGGTTCATGAGCAGGTTTTCGAGGGTATTGCCGTGGGCGGTGCCGATGAGCTGGACGCCGCGTTCGGCGATGGTGCGGGCGGCGACGGCTTCAAGCTCGCGGCCGATTTCGTCGATGATGATGGCCTCGGGCATGTGGTTTTCGACGGCTTCGATCATGACTTCGTGCTGCAGGGTGGGGGTTGCGACCTGCATGCGGCGGGCGCGGCCGATGGACGGGTGGGGGATGTCGCCGTCGCCGGCGATCTCGTTGCTGGTATCGACGATGACGACGCGCTGTTTGTCGCTGAGGACGCGGGAGGCTTCGCGCAGGAGGGTCGTCTTGCCGACGCCGGGGCGGCCGAGGAGGAGGAGGCTGCTGCCGCTGGTGATGATGTCCTGGATGATGTCGATGACGCCGTAGACGGCGCGGCCGACGCGGCAGGTGAGGCCGATGACGGTACCCTTGCGGTTGCGTATGGCTGAGATGCGGTGGAGGGTGCGTTCGATGCCGGCGCGGTTGTCGGCGCCGAAGTCGCCGATGTTGTCGATGACCTGTTGGAGGTCGTCGCGCGTGATCTCTTCGGGGCTGAGGCGGACTTCGCCGTCGGGGAAGCGCGCTTCGGGCAGGCGGCCGAGGTCCATGACGATTTCGATGAGATCGCTGGCGCGGCCGAGCTTCTGCAGGGAGGCGCAGATATGCTCCGGGAGGACGGCGAGGAGGAGATCGAGGTCATCTGCTATGTGTAGGGTCATTTGAGTTTTCAGTGGTCAGTTTTTGGTTTTTAGTGACCCCGCAAATACAGGGTCGTTCACTTGAACGGTTCTGTGTGAACTACGGTTCAGGATGGTGTCAGGGCCTCCCGCGGGCGCTGTGTTCTGTGGCGGGGCGGGGAGGCGGGTGGCGCCAGGGAACTGGGCGCCGGCGGCTGTCGCGGCCGGCTGCGGCCGGTATGGGCGATGGGCCGGGCGGCGCTCTGTTTGGTTGCCGCCAACTGTCCAGCGGACGGCGTCGGCGCCATCAAATTTGGGCATGGCGAGCGAGCCGGGCACGGCCCCGCGCACGGTTTTGAGGGCGGGCATGCGCTGGTCGAGGGTGCGGCGCTGCCACTGGAGGATGTTGCGCACCATGAGCATTCTGTCTGTGAAGGGCGCGAAGCCGTAGTCGCTGAGCGGTGCGTTGAGGCCGGTCTGGTAGGCGCGGACGCCGATGTAGGCGCGGCGGACCAGGGGCGCCTCTGCGATACGCTGCAGGGCGAAGTCGAGCAGCAGATGGGCATTGCGCGTGTCGGGATCGTTGGTGTCGACCCAGAGGCGGACCCAGGCGCCGCTTTTGCCCCAGAGGATCTGGACGCAGCCGGCGAGGCCGGGGCCGCGGTCGTCGTCGAGCACGTAGCCGGACATGTGGACGTGGTGCGGGTTGGAGAGGATGGGCGGGATGCGGTCCTCTTCGGGTTCATTGGGCGCGGGCCCGGTCTCCAGTTGCTGGATGGGCAGAGGGGTTATGCGCTGGTAGAGTTTTTCAAGCTCGGGCGCGTCGGCGGGTTGCTGCTGCCGCAGCGCTGCATCGGACGGGGCCCGGGGCGCGCTGTCCAGGCGCCAGACGGTGACCTGGGTGAGGGGCGCGAAGCCGGCCTGTCTGAATGTATTGACGAGGAGCGGCTGGTCGGGCAGGTCGCTGAAGAGGCGGCAGACGTTCTGGCGGAAGATGCGCTGAGCGCTGTAGGTCAGCAGCTTCTGCCAGATGGCGGGGTGGCCGCGATGGGCGTCGAGGGCGGGGGAGAGCAGGGTCACGTCGGCTTCGTGGGTGTGGGGGCGGATGCGCAGCTGGATGAGTCCTTCGCGCGCGAGGCCGTTTTCTTCCTGGCGCAGGACGTAGGTGAAGGAGCTGTGGCGGTACCAGGGAAAGCAGGAGCGGAGTGCGGTTCGCACAGGCGAATTTGATTGCAGCAGGGTGCGCTCGATCTGGAGGGGCGTAGAAACGTTGCGCAGGCGCTGCAGAAGCAGGGCATCGCCTAGATAGAAAGGGCGAAACGACAAACGGGCATTCTCCTGAGCGGGTCGCGATAGATATGGGCGTATTGTACTTGATTGCGGTGGGTGTGGCAAGGGAACTTTTTAGTTTGGGTGCATCCCAGATTTGGGGTGGGAACGGCAGGGATTTGGAGCGAGGCGGGGCGAGGAGGTGGTACGGCCAGTTCTACTGCAAGGCGCCTGCAGCGGCACAAGGCTCTTGTCGTACAGGTCGGACGTCCGCCGCGTCAGTTACTGACATTCCATCAGGGGAGACCAGTCAAACCCAGTGGGTACGGTTAGAGTGTATCCGCTCAGGTCCTCACCCGTCACTTCGATGTGGAGTTCCTGACCCAGACCCTTCACTACCGTCTTGTTACGGCCGGCAAGTCCTGCAATCGAACAGGCAGCCGACCATTCGGCGGGTTCGCCCCGCCATATCCCCAAAGTGAAGAAATCGGCAGCTTCCAGCAGGCCGGGGTCCACAGCTTCCACAATCCAGAATTTGCCGTCCATCCCGGTCCGTTTCGCCACCACATCTGCAAAATGACGAAGCGACACAGCACCGTTGCCCTCACGGCTCAGAGCGGACAATGTGACCCAAACTTCAGGTATTGGATTGCCTCTGTCATCCAACACTCTGCCCCTGATGGCGAACTGCCTGGTCTTACAGAAGTCGGGCAGTGTCGGTTTGCCCAGATACTGTTCAAGCAAGCGGGCCGCTTTGCTGTCGAGCTCGGACAGGTCACTCAGTCCGAATTGAGTGCGAAACACGTCCGGTCGAAGCCAGTGTACGACCATTTCGGCCCAGTATTCGTGGCTCACGGTAGACTCATACCTGCCGGCCCACAGTCCGGCCTCCATGGCGCTCAAGTAGGCTTGATTGCGAGCCTGCTTGAATCCGGGTTCGCGATTGGTCTCCCAATCCTGGATACGAATCGCATAGTCCAGAGCGTGGGCTATCTCATGAATCAGTATGTCGTTGCAATGATAGGTTGTCATTGCGGGAGCAACCACGGCTCCGCCATAGGATGTTTCGCCGAACAGTCCCGCAACATCTGATTCAGAGTAGTCGGCGAATTCCGGCAACTGAGAAGGCCCACCCCTTTCTCTGTCGTATAGCAGTATCCTGGTGTTCTGCGCTGCCAACACATCCAGCAGGTCAGGACGGTCCGTCACCATACTGAAAAGGGTGGCCTGCGCTCGCCGCAGCTCCTCGTTCGGGACCGATTCAGGGGCCAGAATCGGTATACCGCCTGCATCCAGGTACTTCTGATAATAGGGGTCTGCATTCAGGTGCGGGGGCGGCCCGGCGCCGGTATGATATGCCGTAACCAGGCTGCTGTGCAACCACCCAAGTGTGTCGCCGTCCACACAACAGAATCTGTACCATCCGCCCGATTCGTCCATCACGTCGACCAGCCGGTCCCCTTCCTGAACCTTGCCGATGATGTCGTAGTCCATTCCGGGTCCTGTGCGAACGTTCCCCAGCTGAACATGGACAACCAGTACCTTGCCGATGGTGATCCTGGTGGGGGTTGGGATTGCTGTCGGCGTAGGGCTGGCAGTCTCCTCTTGGCTGCGGCTGACTTGCGCTTCGTTCTGTTCCCACAGTGACTGGGCCTGGTTTCTCCAATCGGACCGGATAAAGAGCCGCTCTTCCAGTTTCTGGATTCTGGTTTCCAGTATGAGAATCCAATCTTCTGCGCTCTTCTCTCTGTTGAACCCTATGTTTCTCCAGTCCAGAGCGTTCGACAGAGCCAGGAGCCGGTTCTCTATGATCTTTAGATTTGCTTCTGTGTTTTGGGCAAGGGCGATGGTCTGCTGTACTGAGATTCTTGGACCGGACAGAAACAGGGTCAAGTAGACGGCCAGCGCCGTCAGGAGCAGGAATCTCAATAGCCGTCTCATCCTGAAAGACAGTTCTCTCTTGCCTATCTTGAACACGGGTTCACTTACAGTTTCGTGTCCAAAGCGATAGGTACGGGGGGCTGACCGCGACGTAATGCTCCCAGGAGCCAGGCTCGGGATTTTCCACTTTCGTCCTATGCTCGTCAAAAGCAAGAATCTCGAAGCCATTGGCGATGAGCCCGTTGATAAACGTTCGTATGGTATGCCTGAATTCCCGCGGGCCCGGTACCTCAGCCATCGAACCGTCTTCGTATTCAACGCTCCAGTTTTCGTTTCCGTAGACCGCTACTGCGTCAATCTCACCGTCAACGTAGATTGAATTCAAAGCATAGCCACGGTCGGGCTCGTAATTGTCAGCGTTCATCGTCTGGGTGAACGGGTTGTGCCACTGGACGTAATAGAGTCCACCACCCTTCAAGACGCGGCTAACTTCGGCAAATACAGTCCCTACTTCAGGCACAAAATTGATGGAATAGGGCTGAAACACTATGTCAAAGTCATTGCTCCCGAATCGGGACAGGTCGCGCATGTCACCTTGCTGCAGTTCAGGAGACAGTCCGTAGTGCGCGGAGACGACCCTGTCCTGAGCCAGCATCTCGTCCGACAGATCATAGACGGTAACCTGCGCGCCCAGAAGACCAAATGCAGCTGACTGCTGACCTCCGGCCCCGCCAAGCAGCAGGACACGGCTATTGTGCACGTCTCCAAGCAGCCCCGATTCGTCCACCATGGCCCGCGCGGACTCCTTGTCTAGATCCAAGTTGGGCCGCGAGAAAGGTACGCCTGCGAGTACAAGCCCATTCCAGCGCTCTCGATTCAACTCAAATAGATCATCCATTTCCCATAACTCCAATTGTTAATGTGTGGGAATACGCTTATTCAGAACAAGGACTGAGGCATTCTTGCAACAAAGTACGATAACAGAGAGACGGGAAGAGTCAAAAACAGTTCCGTTCTGGAACTCAAGTCAGAATAGGATGATTCCAGGGCAGTCGCAACTTATTGGAATGGGGCTGGAAGCGCGGCACGACTCAGTCGGGCAAGAGCGCGGACGGGCCGTCTGGAGGGATGGGCTGGGCGCCGAGGGCGATGAGGTGGGCGTTATGGGGGGAGGGTAGGGCGTAGACGGGCTTGGCGGTGGCGAGGGCCTGCTGGCAGAGGGTTTCGGTTTTGCCGCCCTGTGCGGCGTGGAGGATGAGGATGCGGTGGGCGAGGGCGGCGACGCAGGCGTTGCGGCGGGACGCAGAGGCGGCGGTGGAACGGCGGAGGCTGTCGGGGAAGGTGGAGAGGAGCAGGAGGCGGCCGGCGGCGAGAGGATCGCGCCAAGGGCGAGGGATGCGCATGTTGGCGAGGCCGCGGGCGGGGCAGATAATGACGGACGGCGACGGGGGCGCGGCAAGGCCGGGAAGCGCAGCAACAGCGGTCAGATGGCGTTGATCACCAACGAACTCTCGTACGAGAGTTAGCGAGAGATTGGGGCAAGGAATTTCCGGTACAACATTGCAGGCGAGTGATCTTCTGAGAGTGCAGACCGGGTAGGCTGTCGTGGATGTCGCGGTGTGGATCAGGTCTAACCGTCAGAACCCCTGGTCGAGATTGTAATACGGGAAACCGGCGAAAATCGGTCCACCGAGAGGCGCTGTGACGTTTTTGAGGTGCTGCAGGTACCCGAAATCGGGACATTTCGGGCGGTCTTATTCCGTACCGGTTGATATATACGACCCGAGAAAATGCCGCTGCGTTCAGTCAAAGGTGGCGAACTGTTTGGGGTCTGTCCGTTCGGTAGAAGCACCGGCCTGAATGTCAATCTTCTGGTCGGTTCCACCGGACATTGGCGTTTGGGACTTGGTCGGTGAACATGGAATACCCGGTTTCGAACTGGATCGGTGGTTCACCATCTCCCAGGGGTTTGTCGAGGCTGACACGCCATTCGGGTATCTCGAAGGCTCGGAGTGACGGCCCATATATCTCCAAAGTGGTGTAAACCGGCGAACGAATTGCAGCTGTTCCATCTTGGTAGGGAAATTTCAGTGACCCGATCCATGTCGCCTCGCCGGAGGCCTTGTCGGTAATCCACAGGCCAAACCATTCGCCGTCGGAATCGGCCCCCTCCGGGGTCAGGATCGCCCGGTAGTCTCCCGCTCCCCAATCGTACAAGCGGCTGACCCCTATAAAGTCGCCTTCGTGACCCGATGATTGGGTCCATCCTTCCTCTGGATCCGCAACCTTCGCATTCGCCAAGTCGCGTGTTTCCCATCTCGAAAATATCAGGCCCTTTCCGCGAAACCCCCGCTGCGGATCAAAGACGTTCGTTTGCAGTCCAAAATAGAAGCCGACATCCGAGATAGTGCTATAGCAAAGCATCAGATACAGCCCATGTTGTTCTGAGAAGTTGCCGGGGTCGTTATGGACGGTGAAATCGAATTGCAGCGTTCTGAATTCCTGCCCTGATGACCAGTGCCACCACAGGAAGGCCATGTGTTCCGACGGCTTAACGACCCTTTGAAGCTCCAGGTTGGGCGTTGCGGTGGGTATCGGTTCGGGTGTAGGTTCAGGCGTGGGTTCAGGTGTGGGTTCAGGTGCGGCTCTCTCCAGAGCTTCTCGCATGACTTCGTCCCTGGACTCTGGTATCATTGCACAGCCGGTCAGAATTACCACAAGGACAGCGAAAACCAGGCCGGTTCGGTACGGCATTGTGATCCTCCGGGTCGGTTTGGAGAAAGAAAATGGGGAGAAGAATACCACAATCGGCGTGTGTGCAAAAGGCTGAGCTTGGTCCCAAAAACTATCCACGAGCTCAAGTGTATAATTGAGCGAACTGCCCAGCCGGAGGGGCAGATCGGTGGTCAAGAAACGGCGGTGGCACACGTCGGACTTCAAGTTCCGGGTTACGCTGGAAGCGTTTGAAGACAGCAAGACAGTTCGCCAGCTATCGAGTGAGCACGAGGTTCATGCCAACCTGATACGGGCCTGGAAACGGCAACTGCTGGAAGACGGGCAAAAGTCTACGCATCGAACGGCGCTATGCTCCCTGATCTGCCCTGACCGCAGCCGTCCGGATGCACCTTATTTTCCCCATTTCGTGGTCTAACGATTGGGGCCAACCATATCTGGTCACCGCCTTTAGGCAAGACGTAGAAAGTCGTGTCAATTGGAAAGAAATCGCTATCAACCCAAATCACGATCCCTGGGTTGCCTTTCCTACCGACAACGATTCCTGGCCCCGACACCAGTTTTTCGTCATGCCAACCAACTTGCCCGTTTGAGCCATAAACAGGAATCGCGCCGTCCCGCCGGTTGTCCGCCTTCAGAGCCTTTCCGTACGCCAACTCGATTAGATCCCCCAACGCCTTTACCTCCCACCCATCCGGGATCTCCCCCAACTCTGAACTGACCATCCCATCAGGGAACAGGTCGTACAACTCCGCCGACATGCCGGGCAGCGACTGGCCGCGGCGCCAGCGGCCCTCCATCTTCGCGCGCACCGGGTCGAAGTCCACGAACCAGGACTTGAACAGCGCGCGGGCCATCTCCTCCAGCGACTCGTTCATGCGCCGGTTGAGTTCGATCTTGGCGTCCAGCGTGCCGAGGACGTGGACGATGGCGCGTTGTTCGGAAACATCAACTGGAGCACTGACTTCAAAAGACTCGATCATCTGTTTCGTAACCGCCTTCCGTGTGCTGCCCGAATCTGCCCAGGAAAGAAGTATCGACTGAACGTGCGGGGAAACGAGAAAATACCGCAGAAATCCTGCATCCAGCTTTGCTGGGTTCGGTCGGACAATCGCAACGTGCTGATTCACGCGCGCGGGAAGTATCTCTGAATCGACCTAGCACACACGCGCCACCGAGTCACCAGTAATGTTCAGGAGTACGTTTTCTTCCCACTTCGTGGCGTCGCTCCGCTGCCGATCTTTGTGCAGACGTCACCGAGTAACAGGTCCCGCCATTCGCTTCTCCGGTTGTTCGAAATATGATCACTCATGGCACTCTACTTTTGTCTCTCCGTCAGCACGACAAAGTCCCTCTCAATTTCGCGTTGAAAACTCTCCGGCAGGCGCGCCCAGTCCCACGCCTCCACCAGGAACGGGATCGTAGACAGCCGCAGGGCTTCCTCCAGGGCAACAAGTTTACCAATCGGAATCTCCTCCAAATCAGGACTGCGCAGGACCAGGTCCAGGTCGCTGCCGTCGTGGCTGTGACCGCTGACCCGGCTGCCGTAGGCCCACACCTCAACACCGGGCACATGTTCGCGCAGAATCTCTTCCAACATGCGGCGATGTCTCGCCTTCAGATGCAGCCGGTCACGCATCCCGCCCCCCTTCGATCGCACCGGCTAACGCCTCCGCGTCGACAATGAACTGGGGCAGCAGTTCCAGCGTCCTCTCAGCAAAGTTTTCTCCGTATTCATGCGCCGTGTCATTGCGGGCAGCTCGGTATTCCAGCCAGCGTTCGCACGCGTCGCCGCCGATCAGGCAATGTTTGGCGGCGTAACGGAAGACATCGTTGAAGTAAAGCTGGTCCGCCTGCCGGTTGCTGGCAAAGTAAGGACGCAGCCGCCTCTTCAGCAATCGGCCGCTCTGCTCCAGCACGAGTTCGAACTCCTTCACACAGGCCGCGCGGTAGATCTCATACAACACGTCGCCCGGTTCACACTGCTGCAGTCCTTCCCAGGCGGCTCTGAGCGTACTGATGCAGCGGTTCAGGTGGTCGGTGTTTATGCTCATCGATTACTCCAGCGCTTCAACAAAATCCTGTCGGACAGCTCAGGTTTTGAACTGCATTCTGACTTTCCCGCTGCCCACCAATTGCGACAGCAGGCGGTAGTTCCCCCGGCTTGCTCAATCAGAGCGCGCAGCAACTTTTCCCCGTGCTCGATCAGTTTCCGATGTTTTGGAATCCAGCCGCGCTTCGCCATCTCCTACAGTGGAAAGCGACGCGGGTCGATTTCGTCAGCGGTGAAATCGATCTTCGCGCCGGGCCTTTGCAGAAGCACGTCAGCAGGTATACCAAGATGTTCATGCAAGGCGCGGGCCATGGCCATGGTGATATCACGTTTTCCGGAAAGGACCTCGGAGACTTTGGCGCTACTGCCAATGTAAGGGATGAGATCCTTCTGGCTCAGGTTGGCCTGGTCCATTCGGAACTCAATGGCAGAGATAGGGTCGGGTAGTCCAATGGGGTAATGCTTGTCCTCGTAAGACTCGACAAGGTCAACCAGTTCGTCAAGCTCCTCGCCTTCGGGAGTCCCCACCTCTGCGTGAAAAATTTCGTCGATTCGCGCTAGAGCTGCTTCGTATTCCTCTTCTGTTCTGATGGATTTGAGTTTCAGACTCATCGTTTCCCCCATTTTTCCTCTCTATTATGCCGACTGTGGCGAGACCAGCAAGTCGACTGCATTCAAGAGATCGTCGAATTACCCCACCGGGGTACACAATACACACCATGATATACCGACGACCAAAACCCAAGGGACTTCAAATTATCAGCAACCGCTTCGTCCAGCCTGCGCGCCTCTTCCTGTTGCTCCCGCCACTGGGCGGTCAGCTGCGCCATCTTCTCTTCGACGGGGATGCCGTTGTCCTCCTGAGGTTCGGCGCCGACGTAGCGGCCGGGGATGCGGAGAACACCTTTTTTTCCACGAAGGGCAGGGCAAGCGCATCAAATTTGGTTTGCCAACATTGCCGAAGTAAGCCAGAGGATCCACGAAGGGCATTTTCAAGGAACAAAGATAGAGCCTACACGAGGGCAGGCACAAGGGCTGCCCCTACGTTTTCAGGTGGGCGGCAGGGCTGGCGATGTTGGGGTCGGAAGGCCGTTGGTTGGTCAGGTCTGTTTCTGGAGGATTGTGAGCAAGTTTGTTGGTAGGGCATACTCTCACGTCGGAAGGCCGTTGGTTGGTCAGGTCTGTTTCTGGAGGGCGCGGCCGAGGGTGTGGAGGTGGTGGAGGGAAAGGAGTGTTTTTCATAGTGAGGGCAGGCGATTTTGTGATGGTTGAAAGACGAATTAGGCTGGATGGTGCAGGTGTAAGGGATCGTGGATGGTCAGGATGTGTATTCGCGAGGATGTGACATGTGTGGTTCATGGTAATGAATTGGGCGTTAGTCAAATCAAGGAGCAATGGGGCTATGAAGGCAGTTAACAGTCGGCGGCGGGCGCTGCTGTGCTGGTTTGGGCTGGTTTTGGGGCTGGCGCTGGGCGGGGCGTGTGTGCCGCAGGATTTGGTGGTGAGCCCGCTGGGGACGGTTGTGGTGGGGCCGGGGGAGGAGATTCATATCCGGTCGCTGGAGGTGTTGACGGGGATTGGGGTGCGGGGGATTCCGAGGCAGCGGGCGGCGGCGCTGGCTGTTGAGGATTACGGGCCGATCAAGGGGCACAGGGTGACGATGGGGGCAGGGTTGGATACACTGTGCACGGCGGAAGGAGGCAGGGCGGCGGCGGAGACGGTGGTGGGCGACCGGCGTGTGGTGGGCGTGATCGGGACTTCGTGCTCGGTGGGGGCGGTTGAGGCGGCGCCGATCGTGAGCGAGGCGGGGCTGGTAATGATTTCGGCGTCGAATACGGCGCCGTCGCTGACGTCCGATTTGCGGGGCAATGCGGGCGTGCACAGTTATGCGGGCTACTACCGCACGGCGAGCAACGATCTGCACCAGGGCCAGGCGGTGGCGGAGTTTGTTTACCACGGGCTGGGGCTGCGCAGGATGGCGACGGTCGATGACGGCGATCCGTACACGTCCGGTTTTACGGGCGCGTTTGCGGCGGCTTTCGAGGCGTTGGGCGGCGCGGTGGTTGCGGCGGCGCAGATCAGCCGGGGGGACAGCGATATGACGCCGGTGCTGAGCGGGATTGCGGCGGAGAGCCCGGAGGGGCTGTTTTTCCCGGTTTTTCCGGACGAGGCGGCTTCGATCGCGCGGCAGGCGGCCGAGGCGGAAGGACTGGAGACGCTGGTCCTGATCGGGCCGGACTCGCTCCTGCTGGCGGCGCCGGAGGTGTTGGGCTTCTATGTGGTCGTGCCTGAGCTGCATTTCAGCGGCAATGTGAACGAGGCGACGGGCAAGAGCGGCGAGGAGGTGGTGGCTGATTATGTAGCGCGGTACGGGGAGGCCCCGACGTCGCCTTCAATGGTGCACGCGTATGATGCGACGACGCTGCTGCTGCGGGCGATCGAGGCGGTTGCTGTGGCGGATGGGGAGACGCTGTACATCAGCCGGGCGCGGCTGCGGGAGGCGCTGAGCAGTACGAGGGGGTTCCAGGGCCTGATAGGCGAGATTTCGTGTGACCGGTTCGGGGATTGCGGGACGGGCCGGGCGTATATTGTGCGGCACACGGATGCGGCGGATACGGATATTCGGAAGTTGCCGGTGGTGTATGAGTATTCGCCGTAGGGGGGTGCCCGTTGCCGGCCCCGCCCGGCAACGGGCGGAGGGTCTATTCGTCCATGGTGTCGTAGTTGAACTGCCAGGGTATGCCGAATTTGTCGACGCAGGCGCCGAAGTAGGAGCCCCAGAACATGTCGTCGAGGGGCATGGTGACGGCGCCGCCGGCCGAGATGGCGGTGAAGAGGCGTTCGGTCTCTTCCCGGGAGGTTGGGTGGCAGGAGACGGAGAAGTTGTTGCCTTGCTGGTGGGGCGGGCTGAAGGAGAGGGAGGTGTCGCTGCCCATCAGGACGCTGTCGCCGATGGGGAGGCTGACGTGCATGATGCGGTCTTTCTCCTCGTCGGAGACGGGCATGTCGTCGGGGCCTTCGGCGAAGGTGGAGATGTGGATGTAGTCGCCGCCGAAGACGGAGCGGTAGAATTCGAAGGCGTCGCGGCAGTTGCCGTCAAAGTTGAGGTAGATGCTGAGTGTCATTGTTGTTTCCTCGCTGCTTGTTAGGGTGATACAGGGCTCTGCGGTGATACGGGGCGCGGCCTTGCGGGCGGTATCACGGGGGGTCTAGCTTTTGTGGCCGTTCATGGCTTTTTCCATGCGCTTGGCGTCGACGGAGAAGATTTCCCAGACGTGGCCGTCGAGGTCCTGGAAGGCGCGGCCGTACATCCAGCCGGCGTCGGTGGCGTCTCTACATTCACTGCCGCCGGCGGCGAGGGCTTTGGCGATGGTTTTGTCGACGTCATCGCGGCAGTCGACCGACAGGGCGACGACGACTTCGGCGCTGCGCTCGCTGTCGGCGATCTCCTTGCCGGGGATGAACCTTTTGAAGTATTCCTCCCTGAGCAGCATGGCGAACATGTTTTCGCCGATGATCATACAGGAGGCGTGGTCGCCGGTGAACTGGTCGTCGAAGGTAAAACCAAGCTCTGTGAAAAAATCTACCGAGCTGCAGAGGTCGCTGACCGGAAGATTTACGAAGATGCGTTTGGCCGATTTCATTGCGGCTCTAATCCCTTTCCTGTACAGAAGGTGTATTTTCGAGATAGGTTTCTCATGATACACCACCACTGCCGCCAGCGTGAAAGAAGGAAAAAGCCGGAATGAGTGTAAGTGCGGGGTGATTGGGTTGCGGGTGATGGGATGACTCATTGGGATGTACGACCGGGGTCGATCTATTTGACATTCGGGACGGAAGCTTATATGGTTCAGGGGATCGCCGGCGCGCTGTTTGCGGGCGCAGGCGACCCGGTTTGGGGCTATAGCTCAGTTGGGAGAGCGCTACAAT
>VXMH01000065.1:14755-27464 GCA_009841235.1 Caldilineaceae bacterium SB0661_bin_32
GCGGGCGCAGGCGACCCGGTTTGGGGCTATAGCTCAGTTGGGAGAGCGCTACAATCGCACTGTAGAGGCCAGGGGTTCGAGTCCCCTCAGCTCCACACGGCAGGCAGACGGGATTCTTGACCGTGCGCCCGGGCCGGGATGGTAGAAGGAATTGAATATTGGGGCTATAGCTCAGTTGGGAGAGCGCTACAATGGCATTGTAGAGGTCAAGGGTTCAAGTCCCTTTAGCTCCACCAGTTAAGACAGCGCCCAAAGCCTTGACGCCGAGGTTTGTTCCGCATGTGTGGGAGTGGAGAGGGTGGCCGGCAAGAGAACGAAGAAGTCAGGGAAAACTTCAGAAGAAGCTGTGGACAGTCGGGCCGGCGAGAAGCCGGTTCTTTTGTCAGGCGGCAATCCCCAGATTGCGAAGGCGGACGGCGACGCGCCCGTGCAGGCCTACATTGCGGCGATGCCGGGGTGGAAGAGCGAGCTTGGGCAGCGCTTGGACGCGCTGATCGTGCGCAATGCGCCCAACGTGCGCAAGGCGGTGCGGTGGAATTCGCCGTTTTATGGCATCGAGGGCCAGGGTTGGTTCCTGAGCTATCATGTTTTTACGCGCTACGTCAAAGTTACCTTTCTCCAGGGGGCGTTGCTGCAACCTGAGCCGCCGGGCGCGGGCAAGGACAAGGACGCGCGCTGGTGCGACATCTACGAGGACGAGTTTGACGAGGAGCAGATGGCCGAGTGGGTCCGCCAGGCTGCGGCGATCCCCGGTTGGGATGGATTTGACACGCTGAAGCGTTAGATTGATCGTTGTTTGCAGAAGTGTGTTTCGCAGTTTTGAATCGTAACAGGTGCCTGTAATCCGGTTGGCGGGAGGTTTCCCGGAGGATCATGCGGAGTGGGCTGAACGCCTTTGTCCTGTAGATTCTCCCGGCGAAGAGTTCGCCGTGCAGTCCCTTTCCTTTTAGCAGAGCTTGCAGAATCACGCGGCTTTGGGGACGGGGATGGATTAACTGGATTTGGGGTGAGTGTCCGTGGGAGAAAATCGCAGAGAAGAGTTGACAGACCGGTTCAGGGCGTTAGCTGAATACTTGAACCGCCAGTTGCACGCGGGCCGTCTTGACGAGTGGGAAGGTCTGGGCATGACGATACCCCAGATCAAGACGCTGGTCCTGCTTGAACGCCTGGGCTCCCTGCGAATGGGCAACATCGCTGCCTGCCTGGGTCGAGCGCTTTCGGCTACGACTACGGTTGTAGACCGCCTGGTAGAAAAAGGGTTGGTGGACCGGATCTCGGACCCAAATGACCGTCGGGTCGTGATCTGCAAGTTAACTGACGCGGGAGAGGAGACGCTCAAGCGGTTCTGGCGCATTGGGCGGGAGCGACTCGATCCAGCCGCGGATCTACTGGACGAGGAGCAGCTGGAGATAGTAGTGAAGGGACTGGAGTTGATCCACTGGGCCGAGGATAAGCTTCAGAGAACGCATGCCTCGATGCAATCGACCGTAGAGCAGGATCCCCCCTCCGATTGATCCCTACCTCATGCAGGCCTCCGCCTGTCGATTCGACCGGCCGGGAAACCGGTTCGCAGCTTCACTTGCCCGATCGGGCCCTCCACATTGGCAGTCACACTAAACCCTTTCAACTGTGCCGCTCGTACCGGACAAAGGAGGAAGAGAGGATGACGACGAAACGCGGTTCCCGTTTTGCAGTTCTGCACTGGTTCAGCCTGCTTGCGGCGCTGATCCTGGCCGGCGCGTGTGTGCCGGTCGATTATGAATCTTCCCCTCTTGGGACGGTCGTGGTCGGCGGCGGCGAGGAGATCCAGATTCGTGCGCTGGGGACGCTGACGCGCGCCGGTGACCTGGGTGTGCCAAGCCAGCGCGGGGTCGTGCTGGCTGTCGCCGACTATGGGCCGATCAAGGGGCATGGTGTGAGCATGGGCGCCGGACTGGACTCGCTTTGCAGTGCGGAGGGCGGCGCCGCGGCGGCGGAGACGGCGCTTGGCGACGGGCGGGTGGTTGGCGTAGTTGGGACGTCGTGTTCGGTGGCGGCGGCGGCGGCTTCGCCGATTCTGAGCGAGGCGGGCCTGGTGATGGTGGCGCCCTCGACGACCTCGCCGTCGCTGACCTCTGACCTGCGCGGCAACGCGGGGGCGAACTACCATGCCGGATACCATCGGGTCGCCAGCAACGATCTTTACCAGGCTGAGGCGGTGGCCGATTTTGTATACAACGAGCTGGGCCTGCGCAAGATGGCGGCGGTCCATGACGGAGACCCGTATACCTCGGGCCTGACTGCGGCGTTCAAGGCGGCTTTTGAGGAGCTGGGGGGCACGGTGGCGGTGACGATGGTGAACAAGGGGGATACCGACATGATCCCTGTCCTCACTGAAATTGCCGCGGCCAGCCCCGAGGGCCTGTTTCTACCGATCTTTCCGGAGGAGGCCGGGGCGATCCTGCGCCAGAGCGGCGAGGTGGATGGCCTGGCGGGGTTGGCGCGCATTGGCGGCGGCGGCCTGCTGGTCTCCGATTTCCTGGCGTTGCCGGAGTCGGAGGGCTTCTATTTCGCGGGTCCGACGCTGGATTTTGGCAGCAATGTAAACGGGGCAACGGGCCGGAGCGGCGATGAGCTGAACGCGGCTTACCAGGAGCGGTATGGTGAGCATTCGACGTCGGCTTACCTGGCCCACGCGTACGACGCGACGACGATCCTGCTGCGTGCGATCGAGGAGGTGGCGGTCGCGGCGGGAGATGCGCTCTATATCGACCGGGCCAAGCTGCGCGAGGCGCTGGGCGGCACGAGCGGTTTCAGCGGCATCATCGGCACGATTTCCTGTGACGAATTCGGCGACTGCGGCACCGGCCGCGTGCAGATATCGCTGCATACTGATTCGACGATGACCGACGTTGAAGGTCTGCCGGTTGTCTACCGCTATTCGCCGTGAACGCGGCGGCCAGCTGAAATTCTTGCAGACCAAGGAGAAAGGACATGACGAAGATAGACCGCCGGCGCGGCGCGTCCGGGCGAGGAAATGGCAGCGCGTTCAGCAGTCCGTTGCTGCGCTGGCCCATACTACTGTTTTCGCTGCTGCTGAGCGGAGCATGTATCCCCCAGAACATGGTGGGCAGCCCGCTGGGGACGGTTGTGGTGGGCCCCGGCGAGGCTATCCAGATCCGGACTGCATTTGTGCTTTCGAACATCGGAGAGCTGGGATCTTCGATGCAGCGGGCGGTAGCGCTGGCGCTGGACGATTACGGGCCGATCAAGGGGCACAAGGTCACGATAGGCGCCGGACTGGACTCGCTGTGCACGCCGGAGGGCGGCGCGGCGGCGGCGCAGACGGTGATCGGCGACCGGCGCGTGGTGGGCGTGATTGGCACATCCTGCTCGGCGGCGGCGGTGAAGGCGTCGCCTGTTCTGAGCGAGGCCGGGCTGGTGTTGATCTCGCCGTCGAATACGGCGCCTTCGTTGACATCGGACCTGCGGGGCAATGCGGGCGCCGACCATTATGCCGGCTATTACCGGACGTCCAACAACGATCTTTACGAGGCGGAGGCGGTGGCTGAATTTGCCCACCACGATCTCGGCCTGCACGACATGGCGGTATTCCATGACGGCGATCCCTACACTGCCGGCCTGGCAAACGCGTTTGCGGCTGCGTTCGAGCAGGGGGACGGCAGAGTCACGATCGCGACGGTCAGCAAGGGGCAGACGGATATGATCGCCGTACTGACGGAGGTGGCGGCGGCTAACCCGGACGGTCTGTTTCTGCCGTTATTCCCGGACGAGGCTGGCGAGATCATCCGGCAGATGGGGCAGGTGGCGGGATTGGAGGGGGTGGTCTTGATCGGCGGCGCGGCGTTGGTGGATTCCGAGTTCCTGGCGATACCGGAGTCGGAGGGCATGTATCTGGCCAGCCCGGAGCTGCATTTCGAGAGCAGCGTCAACGAGGCAACGGGAAAGAGTGGAGGCGACTTGGCCGCGGCGTATCAGGAGAAGTACAACGAGGCGCCGGGCTCGGTGTACATGGCTCATGCGTATGACGCCGCGACGTTGCTGCTGCGGGCGATTGAGGCGGTTGCGGTTGCGCAGGGGGATGCGCTTTATATCGACCGTGCGCGTTTGCGGGAGGCGTTGACGGGCACGGCGGCGTTCAGCGGGATCATTGGCGCGCTCACCTGTGACGAGTTCGGCGACTGCGGCACGGGTAATTTGCGTATCGTGCATCACACAGATTCGACGATCACGGACGCGGAGGCGCTGGAGATTGTCTATTACCACCTTCAGGACGATCAATAGTGGTCGGTGAAGGTCGCGAGCTGGCGGCAGTAGGGCGGGTTGATGGAGCGAAGAGGGCTGATGCAGTGGTGGATGTGCCGGGGGGACGCGTTGACCATACGCGTATGGCTGGCGCGCGCTGCAATCGAAGGTGAATCAGCGCCATGAGCAGACCGCCAATTCCCAGAGATCCGGAGGATGTCACCGCCCAATGGATGCAACAGGCATTGACTGCGGGCGGCAGGCCTGATCTTTCTCCTGTCTCAGAGATTGATCGGGAGGAGATTGGCTCCGGCGCCGGCTTCATGGGGACCGTCCTGCGCTGCCAACTCAGGTATGACGAGGCGAAAACGCCGGGGGAGCAGAGTCGCTGCGCGCCGGCAACCGCCATCGTGAAGTTGCCCAGCCCGCTTGCCAAGAACCGGCGCCTGGGAAAACGCCTGGGCCTTCACAGACGGGAATGCGACTTCTACAGGTTGATCGCGTCGCAGGCGCCGGTGCGGTCGCCGGCACTGCTGTATGGTGATTATGAAGCCGGCAGAGATCGCTTTGTCCTGGTGCTGGAGGATATTGGGGGCTGGCAGACGGTGAGCCATTTTGACGGCGCGAGCGCGGAACAGACCCGGCGCGCCATCCGCGCGATCGCCAGGCTGCACGGCGCCTACTGGAACAGGACCGATCAGCCGCCTCTGAACAGGTTTACCGACTCCTTTTCGACCAGACGCAGAATGCTGATTCAGCTCGTCTATCTTGCGAACCTTGCGCCCACGCTCGAAAGGTTCGGCGGTTTTTTCTCGGACGATATGCGCCGTCTGGCCGAGACCTACGCTTCGCGCATCGACAGCCAGATGGTTCGTATCGCCGCCGGACCGAAGACGCTCAGCCACGGCGACTTCCGGTTGGACAATATCTTCTTTGCGGCCGACGGCGGGGACGAGATCGCGCTCATCGACTGGCAGGTGAGCGGATTGAGGAGCCCTCTGTTTGATGTGGCTTTTTTCCTCGTGGGGAGCGTTACGACCGAGGTGCGGCGCCGGATCGAACGGGAAGTGCTGGAAGAGTACACTGAAATCATCGGTGAGATGGGGGTTAAGGGGTTCACGTTCGAGGCGTGTTGGCGGCTGTACCGCGAACACTCGCTTGCCAACCTCCTGGTGATGGTCCTGGCATGCGGCGGGCTGGCCCTGGAAGACGAGCGCCGCATGCAGGTGGTCGAATTGGGCCTGCAGCGTGTGCTTACGGCGGTTGAGGACCTGGATGGCGGTGAATGCGTACCGGGGCCGGCGCCGTTGTGGCGTCGCGGGGGCGCGCTGGCGGCATTTTCGCGGGGGGCGTATGGCGTGGTGAAGGCGTTGCGGGGGTAGGGGGAAGGGCCGCCTTTTCGTGAACTTGGACGGGCGCCCGTACAGCGAGGAGGGAGATGATGGGGGATTGCAGATACTGCGGAAAGTCTGCCGGTTTCCTTCGGAAAGAGCATAAGGAGTGCGCCGCGTCGCATGAGCAAGGGTTGGGGATGATTCGAAAGGTCTGCGTGGATGCGGCGCTGCGCGGGGTTGACGTCAACATACTGACCGACAAGGTGCGCTCTATCGGCGCGGCGGCCTATATCGATACATCGGGTGCGGCGTTGGGCGAGACGCTGGCGCGCGGCTGGGGCCAGGCTGTCGAGGCGGCGATGGATGATCACTTTCTCTCCAACGAGGAGAAGCGGGCGCTTAACCGTTACCGCGTGCAGCACAATCTCAGCGCTGATCATCTGGACGGCAGCGGACATTTTACGCTGTTCAGGATGATGAATCTGCTCAACGCGCTGAGCGAGCACGGTGTGGCGCCCCGGTTCGACCGGCGGCAGGTGCGGCCGCCTTTCAACCTGATGAAGAGTGAGGAGCTGCTGTGGATGTTCGGCGGTACCGACTATCTGGAAGAGGTGACCAAACGGGAGTTTCGAGGGGGATCGCTGGGCGTGAGTTTTCGCGTGGCCAAGGGCGTTTACATCCGGCCCGGCGCGTTCCGCGGCCGCTCGGTCGCAACCAGCTCGATGCAGCATACCGACTCGGGCATTCTCGGCATCACGACCAAGCATATCTATTTCAAGGGAAACAGAAAGAGCTTCCGTGTGCGGCTGGAGAAGATCGTGTCATTTGACCCGTACCGGGACGGGCTGGGCATCATGCGCGATACGGCGAGGGCGAAGCCGGAGGTATTCAGGATGGGCGAGACCGATGCCTGGTTTTTGGTCAACATTATCGACGCAGTGATGAGTATGGACAGCGTCAGGCTGCCCAAGGCGGGTGATCCGACGCTGGACGAGATTGTGGACGGGGGTCTGGCTTGAGAGACGAGAGGGGGGTGTAGAGATGAACAGACTGTATCTCACTTTCGAAGGGCCGAACGTGGGCGAAAGCGGCCTGCCTGTAGAAGCCTTTGCGCATGCATTGACAGGCATGCAGGACGCGATGCGACTGATGGCAGAGCATCTAGGAGGACGCCAGCCGGGTCCCGGGCAACCTCCCCGCTGGGCGCGTGGGCAGAGCAGCTTACAGTTGACTGCCGTGCGGCCTGGCTCTTTGGTCGCCGAACTGACCTTGGCGGTGCCTGATGGGCAACTGTCCCTTGAAAACCTCGGGGAGCAGGCAGTCGAAGCTATCTACGGTTGGGATGGCAACCAGGATTCAGCGCTGCCTCCAGAGGTGACCAACAAACTCGGTGCCATACCCTCTAAGCTCCCCGCGGATGTGCGGGTCTGGCTCGGCAGCGCTGACACGCCCCGCAAAACGGAAATCAGACGTCCGAGCGCTGCTGTCCGCTCAGTACCGCAGAGTGAAGAGGCTCTTCTGCAAGGCTGGCTTAAGGAGGTGAACTGGCACAGGGGGACGGCCCAACTGCACGACTATGCAGGCTCATTCGTGCGTCTGCGCTTCAGCGAGGAGCATGCCGGAGATATGCAGCGTTTGGCAAGACAGCATGTGGAAGTCAGGGGACGCGGGCAGTTCAACCAGAAAGGGAGCTGGACGCCCGTCACCGTGGAGGAGATTAGAACTACACACCCATTTGGCGAGCCCTTCGACATGGACGAATTCCTAAACGATCCAACCCCGAAGCTCTTCGATCCAGACAATTTGGTCACCGCGAGCGAGCCGTTCGACGTCGATGAATTCGTCAACATTATCCACTCCGGCCGCGACGAAGGCGGAAAGGAGTCGCCAGATTGCTAGTCTTGGACACCAGTGTTGTATCTTACATCTTCAAGAAAGACAGCAGAGCCTCGTACTACCTCCAGCAGGCTCAAGGAAGCCGTGCGTTGATCTCGTTCCAGACGCTGGAGGAACTCTGGCACGGCGCCTACTTCGGAGGATGGGGCCACAGGCGCAAACATGAACTCGCCAACCATCTCAAGGGATACACGGTGATCTGGCCCAGCGATAGATTGGTGAACGTTTGTGCCCAACTACGCGCCGATCGGAAAGTTGCTGGGCGTACTTTGCAGTCTGCTGACGCCTGGATTGCCGCAACTGCAATATTGCTACAGTGTCCGCCGGCCTCGCACGACCGGGACTTCAGTGGAATCCCCGGACTTATTGTCATACAGGCCCCATAAACACATCCGCCAGTCAGTTTGCGCCTTACTTTGTAAGGGCGTATGATTGCGCGGCAATTAAACGGTTTAGTAAACGCGTCATTCGCCGCTGCCGGCAGGGGCGGGAAGCGCGTGAAAGGAGCGCTGTGTAAGCGTGGCTGCGAAACAGCGGGCGGAGAATGAGTTGCGCCCAGTCCGGTTTGAACTTGATTACATTCTGCACCCGGAAGGCTCCGTGCTGATCAGCATGGGGAACACGAAGGTGCTGTGCAACGCGACGGTGGAGGAGCGTTTGCCGCGCTGGCTGCACCGGTCTTCGCACCGGCACGGGTGGGTGACGGCCGAGTACGCGATGCTGCCGCGCAGCACGCACCAGCGGGTTGACCGGGAGACGATGCGGCCGAAGGGACGGACGCAGGAGATCACGCGGTTGATTGGCCGCAGCCTGCGGGCGGCGGTCGACCTGGACAAGCTGGGCGAGCGCCAAATCATCGTGGACTGCGATGTTATCCAGGCCGACGGAGGCACGCGCACGGCGGCGATCACGGGCGGCTACGTGGCGCTGGCGCTGGCGGTCAAGCGGCTGGAGCGCAAGAAGAGGGCCAAACCGGGTACGCTGATCCGGCAGGTGGCGGCGGTGAGTGTGGGCATTCTGAACGGCAAGGCCTTTCTGGACCTTGACTACCAGATGGACCAGAACGCGGATGTCGATTTTAACGTGGTGATGACGGACGGCGGCGAGTTCGTGGAAGCACAGGGCACGGCTGAAGGGGAACCGTTCAGCAAGGGCGCGCTCAACGCGATGATGCTGCTGGCTGAGATGGGCATAGAGGAGCTGCTCCGCTTGCAGAAGAGCGCGCTGGCGGAGGCCGGCTATTAGTTTTTAGTTTTCAGTAACTGCGGTGTTCGGGAATGCGGCGGGCGCCGTAGAGGGGAAGCGGGTATTGAGCAGGAAGAGGAAGCGGGTGACGTTGCGCGACGTGGCGCGCCATGCAGGCGTATCGCCGACGGCGGTTTCGTTCGCATACAATGCGCCCCATCAGTTGAGCCATGCTACGCGGGAACACATCCTCGACACGGCGGAGTCTCTTGGCTACCAGCCCCATCCTGTGGCGCGCACGCTGGCGACGGGCCGCACGAACGCGATCGGGCTGCTGGTTCCGACCAGCCTGAACTGGATGCTGCATGATCCGCTGTTCACGCACTTTCTGGGTGAGGTCGGCGCGGCTTGCGACCGGGAGGAGAGGCGTATTCTGCTGGCGTCGATGCACGAGTCATGGCGCCGCAACCCGCGCCAAAGCGGCGAGGACGCGGCGCCCATTACGTGGCTGGCCTCGATTGCCGCCGACGGCTTTCTGATGTTCAGCATCAATCGCGCCCACCCGCTGGCCGAAGCGGTGCAACGCTCGCTGCGGCCGATCGTTCTGCTCGACAGCGCCGACGACTTGCAGGCGCCGACCTTCAACATCGACGACCGCGGCGGCGCGTACGCCGCGGCGCAGCATTTGCTGGCGAAAGGGCATCGCCAGTTCGCGATCGCCACGATGACGCCGCGACGCGACGGGGTGGTGATCCCCTCGATCGAACGCAGAGTGCAGGCGTTTTCGCAGGCGGTTGAGAATGCCGGATTGCCGCCGTCGGCGGTGCAGATCGTGCACGCGCGCGGCGTGCCTGCGGCCGGTCGCCAGTCGTTCCAGAATATATGGAGTCTGCGCCGGCGGCCGACGGCTGTCTTTTGTGTCAGTGACGTGCGGGCGCTGGGAATCCTGAGCGGGGCGCGGCGGGAAGGGATCTCGGTGCCGGACGATCTCGCGGTGGTTGGCTTTGGCGACCTGCCCGACGCGAGCGTATCGAGCCCGCCGCTCACGACGGTTCACCGGGACATGGACAGCCAGCCGCAGCTGGCGATTCGCACGCTTTTTCAGTTGATCAATGAGCAGATCAGTGAGGCTGACA
Organism: Caldilineaceae bacterium SB0661_bin_32; assembly: GCA_009841235.1. Lineage (GTDB taxonomy): Bacteria > Chloroflexota > Anaerolineae > Caldilineales > Caldilineaceae > Bin5. The sequence continues at coordinate 24,552 of VXMH01000065.1, forward strand.
TCGAATCGCCGCACATCAGCGCGACACAGTTGGTGGTTCGGGAGAGCAGTTAGCCTTCAGTTTTTGGTAACCCCCTCGCTTACACGATAGTTCTCCTCGTCTCTGAAATCGGTAATGCCGGAAGTTTTTCCGCTGTGCCGCCGCGGACGCGGGCCGTCGAGCGGGCGGCGCTGCCTCAGGTATGGACGGTTCAGGGGTTGACAGCGGCGGGTCGGCCGTCGCCGTTGCCGGGGCGGCCGAGGACGGCGCCGATGTCGTCGCCGCGCTGCACCTGGTAGGCAGGGATATTGGAGAGGGCGAGCTCGTGGGACAGCTCCTGGTAGGACCCCTGGGCGCCGAAGGTTGAGCCGTCGACGACGACGGCGACGCTATGGACGCCGCGGCGGCGGATTTCGCGCAGGGCGCGCACCCATTCGGGGTCGGGGTCTGCGGTGATGGCCAGGATCATGTCGTTGCGATTGAGCCGAACCCCCTCGGTCACCAGGAGCTGGTCGAAGGGGATGCTGCCCTCTGCGGAGACGACTGCGAGGGCTTCCAGCATCTTACGCATCTGGCGCTCGCCGCGATCGATCTGTAAGAGGTAGCGCTGGCTGCCGTGCCAGATGAGGCCGACCGCCCGGTTGCGGAGCAGGAAGTAGCGGGCGATGCTGGCGGCTGCGGTGACGGCGTACTCAAGGGTGCTGGGGGCCAGTTCGAGGGCATCGTTTCGTTTGCGCCCGCTGAGGCCGAAGACGCCGGCCTCCGGGGGCGCCAGCCTCCAGGGCAGGCTGTGCGCGGCGCGGCTGTTGAGATCGAGAAAGAGCCAGATATCGGCCGACGGGTCGAGCTCGAACTCTCTGGTCATGAGCCGGCCGGTGCGGGCGGTGGTCAGCCAGTGGATGCGGTTGAAGCTGTCGCCGGGCGCGTATTCGCGGATGCCGGAGACGTTGGTAGTGATGTATTGGGCGCGGCGGTTGAGGGCTTCGCCGCCGGCGAGGTCGGCTGCGGGGGGCTGAAAGGCGGAGAGGGTGACGGTTGCGGGATAGACGATGAGGTCGCTGGTCTGGCTCAGCGTCTGGTTGATGGAGAAGAGGCCCAAAGGGTCGCCGCTGAGAAGACGCATTGGGCCCAGGCGGTAGTAGCCGCGCTGCTGGCAGTAGGTACGGACCTGCCAGCGGTGGCGGGCGCGGCCCTGGAGGTGGCTGACGACGCGGCTGGCGCCGTGGAAGGGCACGGTGGAGAAGTCTCGCACTTCGAGCCAGAGTTTGGGAAGCCGCCCCTGATTGCGCACTTCGAAACTTTCTTCAAAGTGCTGGCCGACCTGGCTGCGGCGCGCGCGGGTATGGCGGTTGATATGAATGGCGCGCGTGCTGGTCCAGGACCAGAAATAGCTGAGCCCGAGGATGCCGCTTATCAGGTAGGCGAGGTTGAAGGCGAGGGGGCGCCCGCTGTTGAGCGCGAAGCCCCAGGCGATGACGAGAGCGGCGAGCAGGAAGATGAGGCGTGAAGACATAGGCGAGGCGTGAGGGGTGAGGAGTGGGGAGAGAGTAGCTCTCTGAACTCCATCTCCCTTCCCTCTTTGATGTTCAGCCGGCTCTTACGCGGCTGCCTGGTACCGGTGTATGGGCGAGCGCGTCCTCAATAACTTGTGCGGCGTCTACGTTCTTGATGCGGGCGGAGGGGCTGACGATGAGCCGGTGGGCGAGCGTCGACTCGGCCAGAAGTTTGACATCGTCGGGCAGCACATATTCGCGTCCGTCGATTGCGGCCCAGGCGCGGGCGGCGCGGAAGAGGGCCAGACTGCCGCGCGGGCTGGCGCCGAGGTAGACGTCGGGATGATCGCGGGTTGTGGCGACAAGGTCGACGATATATTCCTTGACGCTGTCGTCGACGTACATGTCGCGCACGGCCTCCTGGGCCTTTGAGAGCTCCTCGACGGAGACGGTTCTCTCCAGATCTTCGATGGGATGCGTCAGGGCCTGCAGGCCGAGGATGTTGACCTCGTGCGCCTTCAGTGGGTAGCCCAGCCTGATGCGCATCAGAAAGCGGTCTACCTGGGCTTCGGGCAGGGGGAAGGTGCCTTCGTATTCGATGGGATTCTGGGTGGCGAGCACGAGAAACGGCCGCGACATGTCATAGGTGGTGCCGTCAACGGTGACCTGGCGCTCCTCCATCGCTTCGAGAAGGGCGGACTGCGTTTTGGGCGTGGCGCGGTTGATCTCGTCGGAGAGAACGATCTGGGCCATGATCGGGCCGGGCCGGAATTCGAATTCGAGCGTCTTCTGATTGAAGACGCTGACGCCGGTAACGTCGCTGGGCAGCATGTCCGGCGTAAACTGAATGCGGCGGTAGGTGCTGCCGACGGTGCGGGCGATTGCCCGGGCCAGCATCGTCTTGCCGACGCCGGGGACATCTTCGATGAGGAGGTGGCCCTCGCATAGCAAAGCCACCACGGTCATGCGGACTTCGCGGTCCTTGCCGATGATGACCTTCTCGACGTTGGCGATAATGCGATTGGCAACGGCTTGCACTTCTTGCATGGGTTATCCTCTTGACAGTTGTTCATGGCGAGAGGTTCGCGGTGAACGGGACTCTTGCCACTGCGAAGGCGCCCTCTGGTAACGCACGTTCTCTACGCGAGGCGGGCAGATTACTCGATTATGACGCATCCTGCGCGCAAAGCGTGTACGCCAGGCTCCAAAGTCGTCGATTTTGGCGGCGTATTATGCAGTTCATACGGGACTTGGCTGAAAGATGATGCATCCGCATTGCCGGATCGGACAGATCACGAGCACAGTTTACAGCAGGTGAGGACAGATAGACAATCCACCGGCAGTCCAAACACCGGCAAGTTCGTCGGCGGCGGCTGGTGGTTGAAAGCAGGGCAATCGCATCTTATTGCGTCAATTTCCTGGGAGGCTGCCCGAAGCGCAT
>VXMH01000122.1 GCA_009841235.1 Caldilineaceae bacterium SB0661_bin_32
CCGCACCCGCGCCCCCCGCTCCTCCGCCGCCGTCACCCACGGCATCACATTCGCGTCATGGTCCAGCCGCGTAACCACCACCTCGTCCCCCGGCCCCAACGTCCGCGCCAGCGACCGGCTCAGATGAAACGTCAGGCTCGTCATGTTATTCCCGAAAACAACCTCATCCGCGTCGCAGCCGAGCAGGTCGGCGACCGCCCTGTGCGCCCCCTCGATCACCGCATCGGTGCGCAGACTGGTCTCGAACAACCCGTGCGTATTCGAATTGCGCCGCGTCATGGTATCGACCATCGCCGCAATCACGCTCTCGTGCACCTGCGTACCCCCGGGATTGTCGAAAAAGATGGCCGGCCTGCCGTTGAACTCTTCACGCAGCGCCGGAAACTGCATTCGAATCTCTTCCACTCTGAACATTTCTCTCTCCACCATGCTCGCTGCGCCAAGGCGCACCGGAGCTTTACCTGCTCTTGGGCAAACCGTCGGCCAGCATCCACACGCCTTCCCGTCCCAGCAATGAGGAAACGTCCCCTCGCATAACCGCGCAGAGCGCCTCTGTCAGATCAGCAATGCCTTCCCCGCCCGCCGCCAGGTCCGGACTGCCTTCCAATACCGGCGGACGCGGCCTTTTCTCGTTCGCCTTCACAGGCACAACGGGAACCGTTCCGTCCGTCGGCAGGCCCGCAATCTCGCACAGCCGGTCGACGGCCGTGGCAAAACTGCCGATCTCATCCACCAGCCCGTGCAGCTGCGCCTGTCTGCCTGTCCACACGCGCCCGCCGCAAAGCTCTTCAAGCGCGTCCGGCCCCAGCTGCCGCGCCTCTCCAACCAATCGCTTGAAATTCCTGTACGTGTGCCCCATCTGTTCCTCAACTTTGTCCCGCTGCTCTGGCCGCCAGGGACCGTCGCTCGCATAGAGATCGGCGTTCTCGCCCCGCTGGACCGGAAAGCTCTTCGCTCCTATCTTGTTGAACGCCCCGCTGGTAACCAGCTTGGCCATCACCACGCCGATGCTCCCGGTTAGCGTCGCCGCCTGGCACACAATCCGCCGCGCCGGCAGCGCCACGTAGTATCCTCCGCTGCCCGCCACGTCCCCCATATAGGCCACCACCGGCTTCAGCCGGTCTAACAGTGTCAACTCCCGCCAGATCAGATCGCTCGCCAGCGCCGAGCCGCCGCCCGATTCGATGTGCAGCACGACGCCCGCCAGGCGCTCGTCCTCAATCGCCGCCCGAACTGTCTGCTGAACCGTTGAACTTCCGGCTGTACTGCTGCCAATGATAGGCAGCCCTCCGGGATAGCGCCGGCTCTTGCCCGTTGTGATCATGCCGTTCAGCGAAATGACGCCGACCCCCTTCCGGTGCCGCATCCGGGGGCGGCGATAAAGTGTCTTGCGCGCCTGGTCATAGGGCAATATCCGCACCCCGTCCTTCGGCCCGCCCAGCGCCTTCCCCAGCTGGTCTTCGTAAACAGTGTCGTCAACCAGGCCCAGCTCTACGGCTTCGCTGGCTCTCAGGGGGGCGCTGTCGATAGCCGCGCGTACCTGCTCTTCGCTCCTGTCGCGACCCCTGCTTATCGCCGTCACCATCTCACCGTACCAGCCGTCCAGCAGCCGTTCCATCTGCTCCCGGTGTGCCCCACTCATCTCACTACGCTCAAAAGTGTCCAACGCCGTCTTCCATGGAGCCACCTTCACCACCTCCGCCTCGACGCCAATTCGCCGCAACGTCTCGGCCAGAAAGATCGGCTCAGCCCGCAAACCGAGTACCGTCCACTCCGTTTGCGGCGAGACGAAAACGCGGTCGGCCGCCGCTGCCACTGCGTACTCGGGACCGCCGCACGTCTCCAAATAGACCACCACCTCCTTCGCCGCAGCGCCGGAATTAAGCTCGCCGCTCCAGCCCCGGAAGCGGTCAAAAAGGTCGGCCAGAGATTGGGCCTGCGCAAGGCTCATCTGCGCCCCCTTGACCAGGATCACCACCCCCCGCACATCAGGATCACCCGCGATCCGCCGCAGCGCATCGTGCAGAGATTCCACAGTCAGGCCCTGCTTGCCGAGCGAAAACAACGACAGATACCGGGGGCGCTGCGGCGTCCGTTCCAGCAGCGGGCCCGAGAGCTCGAACAATACATAGTCGGCCCAGCTCCCTTTGGACAGCCGCCGTACAAAATTGGCCAGCACGCACCCGCAGGCCTGCCACAGCCGCGATATGCCCCGCACAAGCCGGATGAAGCCTCTGCCTGTGAAGCTCATAACGGACCCCCTTTATATCCACGCGCCGTCGGCATAGAGCAGTTCGCAGACGACGCCCCTATCACCTGTGTTTTCTCTGCAAAACCATACTATACCCGCACGATCTGCTGGAGAAAAATCGACCCCCTGCGAGAAAACGCGCAATCCGGACTGTGGGTCCCTGCACTGACCGGCCCCGCCCCCTGCACAAAAGCCGGCATGACCGGCCCCCTTCCGCAAAATCCCGGTAGGGGCAGGCCTTGTGCCTGCCCTCGCGGCCCCCCCCCCAAACACCAAGGGGCCCGCCGGGCCCCGGGTGTGTTTGTGGGATGGGGCCCCCGGGGCCACCCCGGG
>VXMH01000029.1 GCA_009841235.1 Caldilineaceae bacterium SB0661_bin_32
AAACCCCCACCCCCCCATCCCACTTGGCCTTTTGTCTGGGGGGCTGGTTTTTTTTTATAAGAGACTGGGGCTGGCCTTGTGCCTGCCCTCGGCCCTCCGAGTCCCCGTCCCCCTCCGCGTCCTCCGCGGATCAAAAAAGCTGTTCTTCGTGACCCTTAGTGACCCTTCGTGGACAAAAAGGATGTTACGAAGTCCTCCGCGCCCCTCCGTGGACAAAGGCTGCACCCACTACCCCCTCTACAAAATCTCTTCCATCCGCCCGTCCGCATGTGCTAGAATGAGAGAGACAGAGTTTCAGATCGGATACGACAAGGACGCGCCCTGAATCCATGACTGCGCAACCGCGCCCCCCCACCCTCGAACAGGGGCGCATCCAACCATCACGCCTGCCCGAAGGCGGCGAACAGGTCGAACCGGCCGCCGCGCTGACCGAGCTTCAGATCCGCGACTTCGCGATCATCGACCGGCTGCAACTTCGCTTCCACAGTGGCTTGAACATCCTGACTGGGGAAACCGGCGCCGGCAAGTCGATCATAGTCGACGCCGTCGGACTGCTGCTGGGCGACAGGGCATCCGCGGAAATGGTGCGCGCCGGCGCAGACCGCGCCGAGGTCGAAGCCGTCTTCCAACTGGATGACGGAATGCCGGCGAGTGGACCCGAAAACCCGCAGAACGCCCTCGATAGCCCGCCCGCAGCAGACGACGTCCGCTCTCTGCTGGAGGCCCAAGGCTTGGACGATCCCGATGCGCCGGAAAGACTGATCCTCAGCCGGGAGGTGCGCCGCAGCGGGCGAAACTTCTGCCGCATCAACGGGCGCACCGTCTCGCGGCAGCTCCTCAGTGAAATGTCCGCCCTCCTGGTCGACGTCCACGGACAGGGCGAGCATCTGAATCTGCTCCGTCCCCGCACACACGTCGACCTGCTGGACCGGTACGGCGGCCTGCTGACATTGCGCGGCCGAGTGTCGCGCAAGGCCCATCAGGTTCAGCAGACGCGCAGAGAGTTGGAGCGGCTGCGCAGCGATGCCCGCACCATCGCCCAGCGGCTCGACCTGCTCAGCTTTCAGGTAGAAGAGATCGCCGCAGCGGCCCTCGAAGCCGGTGAAGAGAAAGAGCTGGAACTGGAGCGCAAGCGGCTGAGCAATGCCGAAACCCTCTTGCAGCTGGCGAACGGCGCGGCAACCCTGCTGAACGAGGGCGAAGCCGGGATGCCGGGGGTCATTGACGGCCTCAGCGAAGCCGCCGGCCGTGTCGAACGTCTGGCCCGCATCGACGATGGCATGGCGGACGCAGCCGCGACCGGGCAGGGATTGCTGGAGGAGTTGTCCAATCTGGCGCGGGATCTGCAGGGCTACGCCGACGGGCTGGAATTCAATCCGCAGCGGCTGGTTGAGGTCGAAGAGCGGCTGGCCCTGATCGGGAATCTCCAGCGCAAGTACGGCGACACGACCGCGGAGATCCTTGCCTTCGCCGCCGCAGCGCAGACCGAGCTGGACGAGTTGAGTAACTGGGAGGCGCAGACCGCCGCGCTGGAGGAGGAGGAAGAGCAGCTTCTGCGCGAGATCGGCGCGTTGGGCGCAGAGTTGAACCAGGCGCGGGTGGCGGCCGGTGAGCGGATGGCCCGGCAGGTGGAAGCGGAGCTGGCGCAGTTAAGTATGGGCCGCGCCCGTTTCGCCGTCGCCGTGGAGATGGAAGAGCTGGAGGGTGGCGCCTATCTGCCGGACGGGCGGCGCGTCGCCTACGGCAGCCGCGGCGTCGACCGGGTTGAATTCTTGATCAGCGCAAACCCGGGTGAGCCGGTAAAGCCGATGGCCAGGGTGGCCTCCGGTGGCGAGACCGCGCGCCTGATGCTGGCGCTCAAGGGCGCGCTTACCCAGGCCGACCGGACGCCGATTCTGATCTTCGATGAGATCGATCAGGGCATCGGCGGCCGTGTGGGCGCTGTCGTCGGCGAGAAGCTGTGGAACCTGACCGGCCAGGGGCCGCGGCCCGGCGCCGCCTCCAATGACGGGGCGGCGGACAAGCCGAATGGCAGCCCGCTGCGCCATCAGGTGCTCTGTATCACCCATCTGCCCCAGCTGGCCGCGTTTGCCGATCTCCACCTGACCGTGCGCAAACGGACTTACGAGAGTGATGGCGAGCTGCGCACCGGCACCGACGTGCTTCCGGTCGAAGGGCCGGCCCGCATCGAGGAGTTGACGCAGATGCTGGGGGCCGTCAGCGACGCCGGGCGGCAGTCGGTTGTGGAAATGCTGGCAGCCGTCGATCGATTGCACGGCGGCGCACCGTGACCGGCTGCCGCAGTTGGTCGCCGGCGGTTGATTAGGAAGGCTGAAGATGTTTAGACGCCGCGGAAAAAACACGCATCAGCGAAACGGAACCGTGCTGATAACGCTCTATCGCACCTTCTACCTCTCCTGCCTGCTGCTGGGGATGCTCCTGACCGTGATAGACGGTGTACAGGCGGCCGGCTCTCCCCGGCCGCGCCGCGCGTCCCAGGCTGCCCAGGAGAAGGGGATCTCTTCGCAGACGGGCGCCCCCGTCGTCCTCGTCCTGACCTTTCGCGGCGCCGTGACGCCCGTGCTGCGTCAGTATCTCAGCGGGGCCATCGAAGACGCGCAGCTCGAGGGCGCCGAGGCGGTGGTCCTGCGCCTGGACACGCCCGGCGGCAGCGTCGACGTGACCAAGCAGATCGTGCAGGATATGCTGGCCTCGCCTGTGCCGGTGGTGGTATACGTCGCGCCGGCCGCGGCGCAGGCCGGCAGCGCCGGCACCTTTATCACGCTGGCCGGACACGTTGCCGCCATGGCGCCCGGCAGCAGCATCGGCGCGGCCAGCCCTGTCGGCGGCCAGGGGGAGGACATCGGCGAGACGATGGAGGCGAAGGTCGTAAACATCCTCAGCGCCGATATCGAGAATCTGGCCTCGCGTCGCGGTGAGGATGCGGTCGAGTGGGCTATCGCGGCCGTGCAGGAGGCGGCCGCGGCCACGGACGCGCGCGCGCTCGAGCTGGGCGTGATCGACTTCATCGCCACCGACGTGTCCGACCTGCTGGATCAGATGGATGGCTTCATTATCACTGTGCAGGGTGAAGAGCGCACGCTGCGCACTGCCGATGCCCGGATAATGCCGCAAACGCTGTCGCCCCTGCAGGAGTTCCTGAACTTTATCAGCAACCCCACCGTCGCCACCATTCTGCTGACCCTCGGCTCCATTGGGCTCATCGCCGAAATCTACAATCCGGGCACGTTCATTCCGGGCATGATCGGCCTGATCAGCCTGCTGCTGGGGCTCTACTCGCTGGGCCAGCTGGAGGCGAACTTCGCCGGGCTGGCCCTGATCGGGCTGGGGCTGATTCTGCTGGTGGCCGAAGCGTTCACGCCGGCCTTTGGCGCGCTCGCATTGGGTGGTACGGTCGCCTTTATCTTTGGCAGCGCGCTGCTTTTCGACGCGCCGGGCCTGGCTGTGCCGTGGGTGACGATCATCTCGCTGGGCGTGGCCATGGGCGCCTTCGCCCTGTTCGTCGGCGGCAAAGTTGTGGCAGCCCAGCGAATGGGCACGGCAACCGGCAGCGAAGGCGTGGTTGGCTCCCTGGCGACCGTACGCGTTCCCTTTGCCGAGAACGGCCGCGGAAAGGTCCTGCTCGCGGGCGAGCTGTGGAACGCGCAGTTGCAGGGGGCGTCTTCCGCTGAAGCGACCCCGGCCGAAGTCGGCGATCAGGTCAAGGTCGAGGGGAGAGAGGGCTACATCCTGGTCGTCAGCCCCCGCGAGGAAAGCGGCGAGAACTGAACCGCGGCGGATCGAACGGTGAGGAACAGGCACGTTTATCTACGTCGATTCAAGTCAATCTCCTCAACATGCGCACACGTCAGTCGCCACCGGTTAATTCCCTGAGCGCATCACGAAAACACTGAAAACTATGTGAGCGATTGTTCTCCGGGTCGATGTATGGACCGATAGACTGCGCGGCTTTAATCTTGCGTAAACGGTTCTTGAAGTAGCCGGCCCGTTGCAGGACTCTTTCGAACTGTTCCCAGGTGCCCCCTGAATCGCGTCGGGGTCTCGGTATCGTTGTTGCCTCGGAATGGCCGGTGAAACTCTTGGGTATGCATTCTGCACTGCCCGCCAGTCGCCGAAGTACCACGCCTCCAGTTCTTCAATTACGATGCGATTTATGACGGTAAACTTATCGTCAGAAGGCTGACTGCGGGTGGCAAGCCCGGCGTTAAAGGCTATCTGTTCGAGTTGTGCCTTGAGTTTTTCGCAATCCTCGTTATCGCGGTCTACCAAGACAACAATTCGATAATCCAGGGGAATCCACTTTGCATATCCATTTAGACGAGAGGGGAGTCGTTTTAAGAGTTGATCTTTTCCTCGGAACGCGTGAATGGTGAAATGTGTATCACCTAATAGCTTAGGCAGAACCGCTCGTAGAAAGGTTTCCATTGATGGCTCCTCGATGATGAAGTCAATGGTCGACACAGTCACGGTTGGATCCCCTAACCCTCAGGCGCTCCAGCGTTCACCAGGGGATCCCCCATGCCGAAGTAGCCTTCCAGCCAGAGGTGCCCCAACGATGCGCCGGCATCCATGAACTGAGGGATTCCCTGAATTTCGGAGCAACGGGTGGCGTGAGTGTACCCTTCATCGTTTCTGTAGAGCACCCGTACTTCGTCTTGACGCACGCCGTTGAGAAAGTCCGGCGAATGGGTCGTGATCAACAGCTGCGCGCGTTCGCTGGCTGCCCTGAATTCCTCGCAGAGTCCGGGCAACAGACGAGGATGCAGGAAATTTTCTGGTTCCTCAATGCCGATAAAGCGCGGCGGCTGGGGGTCGTTCAGAAGAACGAGATAGGCTAACATTTTCAAGGTTCCGTCGGAGGCGAAACGGGAGAGTACCGGCTGCTCGAACGGTGCATCCTTCAGGAGCAGAAGCAGTCGGCCATCCGGCATCGGCTCTGTATCCACCCGCTCCAGCCTGGGCACTCGCCTGCGCAACTGGGCGAAAATTTCCTCCAGTCGCTGCGGGTGCTGTTCATTCAGATACTGAATAACATTGGCCAGATTGTCCCCAGTGCGCGAGAGTTTCTCTTGGGGTCCGGCCTCCGGTTGACTACGGATATCGTCGATTGAAAGGTAGGAAACGTGCCAATCGGTAATGAACTCACGCAGGGCAGCAACCCGAGGGTGATCTGCGAACTGCCCCAAAGTGTTGACCGCCAGCACCTCCGGCGATCGCAATGAAATCGGTATGCGGCGGTCCTGCGCGTCCGGCATCTCCCCACTGAACGCCTGGCCTTGGCCGTTCTGAAAATCCAGGAAGCGGAAGGGCCTCCCACGCGAGCCGCGCCGCCATTGCAGCCACTCTTCCACGACGTTGGGGCCGCGCTCTCCTTCGTCAATGGCTAGGTGGTAGGTGATCAGTGGCTGCCGCGGTCGTTCCCGGTATTTTAGCTCGAAGACGATCGGCCCCGTTGACCCGCGGGTTCGCAACTCCCTGGCGCGTCCTCTGCGGTCCCAGGCTGCACGGAGTCCTTGCTGGAAACATTCAGAGAGAAAGCTGAAAGCATCGAATAGCGTAGACTTGCCGCTGCCATTCGGCCCGAGTAAGACAGTGAGTGGGGTGATCTCCCTGAGCGCCGCCTGTTTAAGCGCCCGATAGTTTTCAACGCGCAGTTGCTCAATACGAGGCGGTGATTTGTCCTCCGTCATATCAACCCCCTGAACGATTGAAGGAGCAGTGGACAGATGAGGCGCGCCAGCTAAACCTCCGCCGACGGGCACAGGTCGGCCAGCGTACAGTTGGCGCAGTCCGGCTTGCGGGCGTCGCACACCCGCCGCCCGTGGAAGATCAACAGATGGGCGATGTCTATCCAGTCTTCAGCCGGTATGAGCGCCATCAGGTCCTTTTCGATCTTCTCCGGGCTCTTCTGCTCGGTCAGGCCCAGCCGCTGGGACAGCCGCTTCACATGCGTGTCCACCACGACGCCGTCGGCCAGGCCGAAACAGACGCCGCGCACCACGTTGGCGGTCTTGCGGGCCACGCCGGGCAGCTTGACAAGCGCATCCATCTCCCGCGGCACTTCGCCGCCAAATTCCTCACAGATCAGAGCGCTTGCGCCCTGAAGGCTCTTGGCCTTGTTGCGAAAGAAACCGGTGGAGCGGATCATCTCCTCCAGCTCCTCGCGGTCGGCCGCGGCCATCGCCTCCGGCGTCGGAAAACGTTCGAACAGCGCCGGCGTCACCTGGTTGACCCGCTCGTCGGTGCATTGGGCCGAAAGGATCGTCGCCACCAGCAGCTGAAACGGGTTCTGGTGGTCCAGCGCACAGTGCGCATCCGGATGCGCGGCCCGCAGGCGGCGTATAAGTTCCGACATCAGGAAAGCTCCGGCGTGGGTGGGCGGAGCGACACCAGGTCGTCCGAATCGTCGATACGCTGCCAGGGATAGTAGACCCAGTCCTCGGTCAATTCCGCGTAGTAGTCCGGCTTCTCGTTCTCGAAGAGATTCTGCCGCTGCTTCCAGTGGAGCACCGCTGTCTCGGCGGTGGCGCCGCTCCCCTGCACACGGCTTTTGACGGTGACGATCGTGCGCCCCCGATCCCAGATATTGTCGACGATCAAGACCTTCTTGCCGTTCAGCAGCGCATCTGCCGGGAACTGCTGGAAACGGGGCCAGCTCATCTCCGCGCGCACGCCGGGTCCGCTCTGAAACACGACCGCCGCGGTCAGTACGTCCTTCATCTTCAACGCTTCGGCAATCATGCCGCCGGGCACAATGCCCCCGCGCGTGATCAGGAGGAGCGCATCATAGGGGGTATTGAGCTGCATCACCACCTTGGTGATCAACTCTTCCACGTCGTGCCAATTCAAATAAACTCTGTCCATCTGTGCCTCCACCTCCCCCCTCAAACTACGGTAGGGGCAGGCCTTGTGCCTGCCCTTCGTGGACTCTCTGGCTAACTTCAGCAATGTTGACAAACCAGATTTAGATGCGTATGCCCTGAAGTTGCCGCCAGGTGTCCAACTGCTGGCGGCGGCGGCCTCCGCACTGTTTGCAGGCAGGGGTGCCCGCAACAGGTTTCCATCAGGGGGCCGAACCGTCCGCCTGCTCTGCGGACTCAACTCCATAGAATATGCTGAATAACGCGCTGGCGGCGCCGACGTCGGCGCGCCGGTCGCGCGCGGAAAGCTCTACGACCGTCGCCCGGCCCCTCTCGACCTTTACCGGGAAAACCGCCGCCGATGGTCCATCGGAGTCCCCCGCCGGCGGCAGCAGCGTGATCTGCTCGGGCAGCGCAAAATGCAGACTGTACGCGCCGGGGCGCAGGTCGAAAAAGCGGAACTCGCCGAGCGCATCGCTCTCCGTCCGGGCGACTGCTGTGCCGGCGCTGTCGACGAGTTCAACCGGCGTGTTGGGAATCTGCGCACTGCCGGCAATCCAGGCGCCGCCCCCGGGCCGCAACGTCAACACCAGGGGGTCGTGGTCGCTGGAGCCGTATACAGCCGGGTCCCCTGGAACGCCCTCTGTGCCGTTTGGCTCCGCAATGGGAAAATCGGCGTTGATATGCGCGATATCCATCCCGCCGAAATCGGGCACTGTGCCCGGGGTCAGCAGCAGATGGTCCAGTGTCTGGCTCCCCCCATTGAAGATGTAAGTGTAACGCTCCAGGAGCGGCAGGGAATCAAAGGCGTGCCATAGGAGAACGTGCCCCGGCTCGCGAGCCGCGCCGTCAGCGGGCTCCGGTCCATGTCGCAGGGTCTCCACCGGTCTGCTCGCCTCGAAATCATTCAGGTCCCCCAGCACGACGACATGCGCGTCGGGGTCCGTATCCAGGCGGGCCTGCACAATCGAGGCCGCGTGTTCCGCCTGCAACGTCCGGTGCACGACGTTCACCGACTCATCGCCGCGCTTGCTCCGCCAGTGATTGACCACGACCGTCAGCGGGTAGTCCTCTCCCCAGGGGCCGCGTACAAGCAAATCCGCGACCAGCGGCGGCCGGCTGAAGAGCGGCAGCAGCCGCGCCGGGCACTGCCCCGGGACCAGTCGCACACTGAAACTGAAGCGGGTGCATGCCTGCTCGTTCCGGGCGTTGAGGACCGTCACCCGGTCGTCGCGTATAAGCAGGCTGTTCGTCAGCGGAAAATCGGGGCTGGCGGTTCCGGGGCCGGCAAAAGCAACTGCGCTGTACTCCAGCCCGCTGACCTCAGTCAGAACTCGCGCCAGGTTTTCGGCGTCCTCTGGCTTGCCGGTCTCCTGTAGGCCCACGATTTCACAGTGTTGCAGACCGCCGGCGATAGCCGCCGCTCGCTGGTGCAGCGCAGCCTCGTAATCAGTCGCGTCGCGTAACTGGTCCAGTCCCCGACCCAGCCCTAACACGTTGAAAGAGCAGACCCGGAAGGCGCCTGCGTCCGGCTGGGCCGTCTGCTCCTTCGATTCGTGCCGGGAGACAACCTGGATCTTCTCTCCCGGCAGCGGCAGCAGCAGATATTTGCCGAAACTGTAGTCGACAACCGCCAGCGCCGCCACCCCCGGCTCCGCCGCGCGTACCTGCACGCGGTCCCCCCAGGCTGCCGCCGGCAGCTCCGCGCCCAGCCCGTTGCCCAGGAAGATCAGCCCGGCGGCATCGTCGGGATTCGACTGGAAGACCCGCCCGCCTTGCACGAATGGCAGGGCCTGTTCGGCGATGAGCGCGATCTCGACGTTGCCGTTGCTGAACCGCTTGGTCGGCCCCTGGACGACGCCCTGCAGTTCTTCGATTGCGACGAGCATGCCTTCGAATGGCTCCAGCAATGACTCCGGGTCGACGTTGGGTGTCGGCAGGGGCGCCAGCGGAACTGAAAAGCCGCTCCCGCACAGCTCGCTGGGGAGCGGCTCAATCGAGCGCGGCGTGGTCAGCTCAGTCTTTTCGTAGTATTCGGTCGCTTCAGCGCCGCGCACGAGGACGCATTCCCACGCTTTCACCCTGGGCGCGGAGGAGGTGTAGACGAATATGCCGTCGCTGGTCGCTGGATCGTCGTCGCCGGTCGGGTCTTGCAGATAAAATCCATTCGATTGCACACCAATCACCAGCCCGAACGTAGAGACGCGTTTCCGAGACAAGGGCGTACTCGGCCCGTCGCCCTGAATGACGTAGATCGGTGTCAAATCATCCGGCAATTCAGAAGGCGCGGGCGTCGCCGCCGCCGGACGGGCAGTCAGCGCCAGCACGCACGCGAGCAGTATTCGAATGATCAGTGGCCGCGGCGCAGACAATTGGGAAATCATATCATTACACGCGCTGGGGTAAAGTCGGACAGCCGGAAGAACCTTTCGCTCCAATGTGAACATCTATTATAGCACACAGCCGGGATACCGGGCGTCGGTATGGATGTTCTGTCAGGGCAATCGCCTCTTATCGCGTTAATTTCTTGGGAGGCTGCCCCAAACGCATGGCCGGGCCGTGCCCACGCCCCCCGTGCACACCGCACTCTCCACCTTTCCCCTCAAACTACGGTAGGGGCAGGCCTTGTGCCTGCCCTCTCTCCTCGCCTTTGTTCCCGCCCCAAATTTGGACTGCACCCGATGTCTTGTGAAGGCCATTCGCCGCTGTCCAATGTGGCTATCAGTTGCCAGCCGCTTCACAGGAGGCGTATAATGTTGCCCTATGTGCCGCTGCTGAACGAATCGCGGTGGCCGGACACACCTGTTTCCAGAACGCGAGATCCGCATGAACGCGAAATTTGAACTGCTGGCAAAGGGTCTCGGCGTTGGCCGCCCGCCTTCCGGCTGGGTCGCCATCGTCGATATGCCGGTGCTGGTCCTCGTCGGTGTGACGGGTGTGGGCAAAAGCACAGCCGTCGATGCCCTGCGCGCTCGCATGGGCGGGATCTCGCTCCTCCCCAACAGGCGCAAGCTGGCCGATCTTCTGGTCATCCCGGCGGTTCAGGGTTGGGACGGGGACCCGCCCGCCGTGGTTACGGACCGGCGGCGGCGCTTCGACTACACGGGGCGTTACCGGCAGCGCTATCCCGGTGGGCTTGCGCACGCCTTCAGCCGGCTGGTATTGCAGAAGCATGCGGCAGCGTCCGGCAGCGGCGTATTGAACGTTTTCGACGGGCTGCGGGGCGCCGACGAAGTCACCTTTGCCGCGCAGAGCCTCCCGCTGGCCCGCTTCGCCGTCCTCCACGCGCCCGATGGTGTACGCGTAGAGAGACTGGTGCAGCGCCAGGATGCCTTCGACCAGGTCGGTGAAAACACCGGCGGCCGGTTCTGCTGGGAGGAGATGTCGGAGGGGCGCGACATCTTTACACGCGCGGAGCAGACCCATCTGTCTGCGCTGGTAAGCCGGGGCGAAGTGGACGGCGCCGAGCTCGCGGCCAAGGTCGCCATCGTCGCCGCCGAGCGCCGCAACTACGATCCACACGCCGCCGTCGAGATCCTGCGCGCCGCCGCCCCCGACCGCACCGTCGTCGTCGATACGACCACCCACGCCCCCGCCGAGGTGGCCGCCAAACTGGAGCGGCTCGCAGCCGGCTGACCACCGGACTTTCCATGCCTACCACCATCGAAGCCATCGAACCCATTCCTTTCCGCCTTCCCCTGCGGGAACCGCTGCGCTGGGGCGCGGCCAGCGTCATGCAGGAGGCCCGTCACGTCCTTGTCCGGGTGCGGCTGAGCGACGGCGCTGTCGGCTGGGGCGAAGCGCCCCCCCGGCCCACGATCTACGGGGAAACCGTATCCAGCATCTGCAGCGTCGTCCGCCAGGAGCTGGCGCCCCGGCTCGAGGGAGAGATGCTCGACGATTCCACACTGTCGAAGCTCCACGCACGCCTGCAGACGGTCAAGAACAACCAGACCGCCCGCGGCGCTCTCGACATGGCCCTCCACCATGCCCTCGCCAAAAGCCGCAACCGTACCCTCTACGAGCACCTGGGGGCCAGCAGCTCCCATCTGCGGGTGAGCTACATTCTGGGTCTGGGCGAAATCGATGACAGCCTGGCCGAGGCCGAGCGGACAGTGGCGCAGGGCGTGCGTGTGTTAAAGGTGAAGGTCGGTCAGGACTGGAGCGCAGACCTGCAACGTCTACGCCTTCTGCGGGAGCAGTTCGGCGAGCAGATCGATCTGTACGTAGACGCCAATGAATGCTTCCAGCCGCAGAACGTGCGCCAGCGCCTGGAAAAGATGGCCGAGCTGAACGTGCTCTACTGTGAGGAGCCGCTGCCGGTGGAGTTGATACTGGCCCGTGCCGCAGTCCGCAAAGCCTGTGCCCGCGCCGGCGACTCCGCCCTCCCCCAGCTCATCGCCGACGACAGCGTATTCAGCGCCCGCGACCTGCGCCGGGAGTTGAGCATGGACACCTTCCATATTCTCAACATCAAGACTGCCCGCACCGGCTTCACCGAATCGGCCCGGATGCTGAACCAGGCCCTGGTCGGCGGCAAGGCGGTGATGGTCGGTTCCCAGGCCAGCGCCGGCTGGGGGACGGTACTGGCAGCCCTCTTTGCCGCCAGGCCCGGGATCGACCTGCCCTGCGAGTTGAGCTTTTTCCTCAAGCTGCACGAAGATCTGCTGACGCAGCCGCTCACGATCCGCGACGGCTACCTGGATGTGAATGGGCTGGCCCAGGCAGAGATTGACGCCGACCGGCTGCGGGCCGCGCGGCTGAAGGAGTAGTCATCAGCGCCGGCAGGTCAACGCTCTCCCCGCGGCGCCGCCATCCTCCTCAAGTGGGTTCAGCCCTGAAATCCCCGAATAGCGTTCGGTCGCCAATCAGGCCCGACTCGTCACAGCATTATCGACACCTGCACCTATCCATGCGATAATGACGGTGCCAAGACTCCGTCACAGCCACAAGAGAGTGCCACATGAAAAGTTTCAATGGGATTTTCCCGGCCATCATCACGCCGATGACCGCTGATGACCGCCTCAACGAGGACGCCTTTCGCCAGGTAATGGAGTTCAACATCCAGGCCGGCGTACACGGTTTCTGGGTGGCCGGCGGCACGGGGGAAAGCGTCCTCCTGGATGACGCCGAAAACTGCCGCATCGCCGAGATCGCCGCCGACCAGAATCAGGGGCGCATTGCCAACATCATGCACGTCGGCGCCCCCACTACCGCCCGCTCCGCCCGCCTCGCCGAACACGCGGCCAGGGCCGGCGTCGAAGCCATCTGCTGCGTCCCTCCCTTCTTCTATGGCCAGAGCGACAGGGGCATCGTCGAACACTATCGCGTCGTCGCCGCCGCCGCCGATCTTCCATTCTTTGTCTACAACCTCCCCAGCGCCACCGGTGTCGAAATTACGCCGGATCTCATGGCCAGGATCCAGGAGCGCGTGCCCCAGCTGGCCGGGCTCAAACACTCCGCGCCCTACGTCCCCTACGTCAAGACCTTTGCCGAAATGGGGCTCTCCTGCCTGATCGGAAACTCTCGCCTCTTCCTGCCCGCCCTTCTGATCGGCGCCACCGGCTGCGTCGACGGCCCGCCCAACATGGCCCCCGAACTCTGGGTCGCCATCTGGCGCGCCTACGAGGCCGGCGACATCCCGGCAGCCGGCAAAGCCCAGGAGAAGGCATCCTCCGCCGCCGAAGCGCTGATCGTGGCCTCCAAGTTCCACGGCGCCATCAAGGCCGTTCTCAGCCAGCGTCTCGGCATCGACTGCGGCGGCCCGCGCCTGCCCGGCGAGCCCCTTACCGCCGCAGAGCGCGCCGAACTGGCCGACAAGGTCGTTGCCCTCGGCCTGGATTGCAGTGGTCAATCGTAGCGGTGGTCAAAAACCGGGGTAGTCAGTAACTGCTGTGGAGAGTGACCGGTGGCTGGTTGCCGGCCAGTTGCGGCCGTCGGCAACCAGCCGTTGAAACTACTCGTCAGAGCGTTCTACCTCCTGGCGTCGCCAGGTGTTTTCAAACTCCTCATCGGTCAGCTCTCCCTCGATCCACACCTCCGCCGCTCTCGTTGCCACCAGGGTCGCGGAAGTTGTCCTGTTGAAAGTGCCGGCGACGACCACGAGGCCGTCCGGTTCGGAGGTCATGCGGGGCAGGATGCGGGACAGTTCAAAGATCAGTTGACGTTCCAGATTGGAGTATGCTTCGCTGTCAACCGCTAGATCGACGGCATAGGCTACGACCAGCGTCCGCTGTCCCTCTTCATTCTCCTCCACGTCCAGGTAGCGGATCTCTACGTCCGCCTCCTGCAGTATCGTCACCGCAGTTGAGATGGCCTCATCGTTTTCAAGCTGCAACGATGGGTCCGGCGTAGGCTGCGCCGCTCTCTTCTCGCAGCGCTCCAACACGTCCGCCAGCTGTTCCTTATCTTCATCATCGTCGGCCTCATCGATCAACCAGTTCAGGTGTGGCTCCGCCTCCTGGCATCGCACCTGCGCGAGGAAAAGCAGCGCCAGCGCCTGACGCGCCACGAAGTGGTCCCTGTTCAGTTCAATCGCCTCTTCCAACAGCGGCTGCGCTTTATCGAATTCACCCATGCGCGTGTAGGTCTCGCCCAGCACCGCCAGCACCGTGGAGGTGCGTGCGCCCCGCTCCAGCGCGTCCAGGGCAATACTCTGTGCCGCTTCTATATTGCCCTCGAATAGCTGCACAAAGGCCAGGCTCTCGCGTGCATCCAGGCTCTCCGGCCGCAGAACGTCCCACCGCTGGGCCGCGAGCACCGCCTCTTCCAGCTCGCCCAGAATCAGATGTGTCTCATACAAGGCCTGGTAATAGATTGGGTCGTCGATCGAGAAGGCTCGGACCTCGTTCAATACGCTTCGCGCCTCCAGTGCCTTTCCATCACGGGCATAAGCCACTGCCAGCAGCCGCGCATCGCTCACCGATTGCGGCAGTGCGTCCAGCGTTTTTCGGAAATAGGTGGCCGCCGTTGTGAAATCTCTCTCGCAAAGATAACTCACGCCCACCATCCGCATCGCCGAAATGCTGTAGGGCCGCGCTTCCAGCCAGTCCTCCGCCAGCGCCCGCGACTCGGTGCACAGCTCCTGATCATTCAGCAGCCGCATCCGGATCAGAGTCACGTCCCGCCGGTGAACCGTTGCCCGCTCCTCCGCCAGCGCCTGGTAGGCTGCCGTCTCGGCATTCCGTTCCTGCTGCAGCAACATCAGCGCCATGCAGCTGTACGCATCCGGGAACGGCGTATGCGGCTGGTCCAGCGCGATGGTCTGCATACACTTCGCTTCACTCGTCTCCCAGTCACCTTCTTCCGCCGCCATGTCGGCCTCAAAGAACAGAGTCGAGGCATGGTCCGCCACAAGCTCGATCGCGCGTTTCGCGATCGAGCGCGCCGCATAGATATCGCCAAACACGTTGAATTCATGGCGGGCGTTGATGATATGCCACGCGAAGAACTCCGGCTCCAGCTCCAGTGCCCGCTCGTACGCCTCTCCCGCCTTGTCCCAGTCGTGCATCTGGTACGCGATCGACCCCAGCGTCGCCCATCCCGCCGCCGATTCCGGGTTCAGGCGCACCGCGGTCTCGGCATGGTCATAGGCCCTGTCGACCTCATACATGCTTACAAGGATGTCGGCCAGAGCCGTGTGTGCGGTCGGGTTTTCGCCGTCCAGCTCGACTGCTCGCAGTCCCAGCTCCTTCGCCTCGTCAAAATGGTGGGCTCCCTGCTTTGCCCACGCCAGGTACGCGAGGGCGGTGCTGTCCTCCGGCGCCAGCGTCGTCGCATTCTGGGCCGATTGCAGCGCCTGCTGCCAATACTGTGACTGGTAGAGGTAGACGTCGGTCAGCCCCAGATGGGCGGGCAGATAGCTGGGGTCGGCGGCTATCGCATCGATATAGGCCGCTTCAGCGCCGGTCAGATCGCTCGTCCCAAACAGCGACTTCCCCTTGGCGCTCAGTGACTCAGCCAGGTTCCGATCAGGCTCGGCCAGCGGCTCCGGCGTGGCCGTAGGTGTCGGCCCCGGCGATTGCGTGGGGATGACGATAGGCGTCGGTGTATGCGTAGCCGTCGATGCCGCAGGAACTGTTCGCGTCGCCGCCGCGGGTTGACTGGGCGGCTGTTGGCACGCTGCCAGAATGAGGACCAGCGCAGCCAATAGGAGAGGAACAGCAGCGGATTGCGGCAATCGATCGTGGTCTTTCATCGGGGCTCCTCCCATCTGTGGAGTGGGTACGAAAACGTGAGCAATGGGAACCTGTTTTCGCGCCTTACTCCACTTCACTCACTCATCAACCTTCGACAGGGCAAGGCGCTTCGAGAGCCGGTTGCCGACCGCATCTTTGCGCACTTGACAGCGGATGAGTATACTCAGGACATGTCGCATTTTGGCGAAATTTTGTGTTGAACATGGCAATGGAAACCAGTCCGCAAAAAAATTCGTCCAGGCCGTTGGTTCAACTCCACGATGTCAAAGTTCATTTCAGCGTTCGCAAAGGTCTCTTTGGCAGTGAGTCGATCCATGCTGTAGACGGCGTGACACTGGACATCGGGGCAGGCGAGGTCGTCGCTGTCGTGGGTGAGTCCGGCAGTGGCAAGACCACGCTGGGACGGGCAGCGTTGGGCCTGATCAGGGTAACGGAAGGCCATGTCCACTTTGACAGTACGGCAATAACCTCATTATCACAGAAGGAACAAAAAGCGTTTCGCCGCAAGGCTGCCGCCATCTTTCAGGATCCGTTCGCAAGCATCGATCCCTATATGACGGCTTACGAGAGCGTGGCCGAGCCTCTGGTGATTCACGGCATCGGCAGCGACGGAGAGCGGCGCGAGCGAGTGTTTCAGGCGCTGCACGATGTGCGCCTGCGCCCGGCGCAAGAGATCGCCGGCAAGTACCCGGACCTGTTGTCCGGTGGTCAACGACAGCGGCTGAGCATTGCACGTGCCCTCGTACTGCAGCCGCAATTCATCGTGGCCGACGAGCCGGTCTCGATGGTTGACGCGTCCAGCCGGGCAGAGTTACTGGCATTGCTGCGCGAGCTGCAGGAGCGGTTCAACATCGCTTTTCTATACATCACCCACGACATCGCCACGGCTCGCCATTTTGCCCAACGGATCGTCGTCATGTATTTGGGGTGCGTCGTCGAGATGGGGGAGGCGGCAGATGTCGTGCGCAATCCGATGCACCCATATACCCAGGCTCTCATCGCAGCGGTACCGGAGCCGGACCCGGCCAACCGGCTGCGCCAGCGCCCCAGCCTTCCAGGCGAACCGCCCAGCCCCGCCAATGCGCCAAGCGGATGTTCCTTCCATCCCCGTTGCGCTTCCTTCATGGCCGGCCGGTGTGAATTGACGACGCCGCGACTCCGTGAAGTCGAGCCGAATCACTTTGTAGCCTGTTTCCTGCATGAAGGGATTGACGCTTACCAAAATTGATAACGCAATTTTGGTATTATAATATCATTTGATGCACGTACCGTTGAAATCCAGATTCAGGCTGTCCATTACCAAAACGCGCAACTCCAAAACGGACAACTGTTGACCCGCCTGTCCCGCCGCCAACTGCCCGAAGATGGGATTGGCGACGGCGGAAAGATACTCTTGAGAAAGGGTTCGCTGGCTGGCGGTTGAGCCGCCGCCGGCGTTTAACGTATACATAAGGAGATCTGTATCCCATGGATAGATTGCATAAGATCAGGCGGCCCGGCAATACCCTCAGGTTGGGCCTGCGATTCCCTCTTTTGTTCTTGATTGCCGTGCTGCTGGCAATGCCGCTGCCGGCAGCGGCGCAGATGCCCGTGCCGCAGCTGCCGACACGCGGCAAGATCAGCAAGAACCCGGTCGATATCCTGGATGCCATGAATCCAATCCAGGACGTGCTCTCCGGGCCTGCATGGCTCATCGCCCAAGGTGTGGACAATCGGATCTTCCTCGACCGGCCGGGCTGGAACACGCTCGACCGTCAGAACCTCGGCAGCCTCCCCGGCAGCGAAGGAGATACGCCGCTGCTGCAGTCGGTGGGGCCGGGTATCCTCGTGCCCTACCGCGATCCGGCGCCCGCGTTCAGCCGCGACCTGCTGGTGACCCGGGACTTCAGCAACACTCCCTTGCAGACCGAGCCGGATATCGCCGTCAATCCGCATGATCCCGATCACCTCGTTTTGGGCCTGATCGACTACAACTTCCCCAACAACTCGGCCTACGTGAGCATCGATGGCGGTGTGAATTGGGAGGGGCCGCAGCAGATCAAATACCTGCGCAAAGACCGCATCTCCGGCGGCGACCCGGTGGTGGAGTTTGATAGCGACGGCAATGTCTACATGGCTTCGATCTCGATCGGCATCAAAGAATACTCAGTCGGCAATGCCACCGGCTTTGCCCTCGTCTCCTCGATCGCCGTCTCGGCGTCGAAAGACGGCGGCTTCGTCTGGGACGAGCCCGTCGACAGCGCCCGCAGCGACGTCGACAGCGATGTCGTGCTGGACCCCACCGGTCGTATACGGGGTACAGTAAGCCTCAGCTTCCTCGACAAACCGTGGCTGACTACAGGCCCTCATCCCACGATCGAAGACCAGACGGTGGTCTATGTCACATTTGTCGAATTTAATACCATCTACGACATCCTTTACATCGGCGAGCTCCCAACCCTGGGTGCGCCCGAAGTACAGACCACGCCCATGCTGGCCTACTCGCTCGACCAGGGTCTGACCTGGTCCGATCCTGTCCCGGTCGGCCCGACCGTAAAGCGCACCTATGGCGAGATCGACGACACCGAAGGGCAATCGAACGCGATCGGCACCAAGCGAGTCGTGCAGGGGCCCTTCCCCGTCGTCGATTCCAAGGGTACTCTCTACGTAACCTGGATTGACAGCACCGACGACGAGAGCATGAAAGGCCTCGCCGAATTCTATATGTCCAAGTCTGAGGATGGCGGCGAAACTTTTGGCGAACCCAAGCGTATCGCCCGATTCCTTGAGCCGGGGTTCCGACCCCGTAACGCTTACTTCCGCTACTGGGCGTCTGCCTTCCCCAAAGTATCGGTAGGGCCTGAAGATGAGCTCTATGTAGCCTATGTCGCTCTGCCGGCGGAAAATCCGCTCGATGAGGGCGACGTATACTTTATCCGCTCACTCAACGGCGGCGATCGCTGGTCGCGGCCCGTACGCATCAACACCGATGAGACCGACGCCGTTCAGTTTTTTCCGGCCATGGACGTCGGGCCTGATGGCGTCATCCATCTCATGTGGGGTGATATGCGCGACGACCCTGTCCGGACTCGCTACCATATCTACTATACCCGTTCCGAAGATCAGGGCGAGACCTGGGGCTTCGAACTGGAAGAGCTTGACCTCAAAGTAGGCGACACGCGCGTGACCGACTTCCCCTCCAATCCCAATAAGGGCTTTCCCAGGGGGCTCTTTCTGGGTGACTACTTCGCCATCGCTGCAAGTGAAAACGATGCCTATCTGGTGTGGGCCGATACCCGCCTCGGCGAGTTTGGCCCCACCAACCAGAAGATCGGTTTCAGCCGCCAGCGCGC
The DNA here is from genome assembly GCA_009841235.1 of Caldilineaceae bacterium SB0661_bin_32. Lineage (GTDB taxonomy): Bacteria > Chloroflexota > Anaerolineae > Caldilineales > Caldilineaceae > Bin5. The sequence goes on from VXMH01000029.1 coordinate 18,412, forward strand.
CATCGCCCGCCCCGAAATCTTCATCAGCCCCGACGCCGGAGCTGCCGGCGAGACTATCACCGTCCAGGGGCACGGCTTCCAACCGGATATGGACATCTATCTGCAAGTCGGTGGCGCCAACGCTGCCTCCGGCCGCACAGACAAGCTCGGGCGCTATACCCAGCAGATCTTCGTTCCCATCTCCGGCGAAGGCGCCCACCGGGTGGTGTTGGTCGACGAATCGGGCAACTTCGCTTCCACATCATTCTATATGGAGTTCGGCTTCGACAATGTCCAGGACCTGGAAGAGAAGCTGGATGCCTTGGACGAGAAGCTCCAGCAGATGAACGAAACCGCAACGCAAGCCGGCCTTACGCCTGCTTCGAACCAGGTCGCGGTGGAGAGTGGGCCGGCAACGACGGCGCTCGCCACAACCGCCGTCCCCGCGGCGAGCGCGGCCTGGCCGGTGGTCGGCGGCGTTGGCATCGGCATCGCGCTTGGTCTGCTATGGATTTCGTTCCGTAAGCGAACCGGATAAGCTGTCAGCGGCAGGGCGCTCACGGCCACTATGGTTGCCGGATGTCCCCAAGAGGTCGGTGGCAAGCGGCAACCAGATGGCCGCAGGCCCCGGATGTTGGCAAAAGGATCTGCAATATGAAAACGACTTGGTCGACCAAAATTCCGGCATGGCTGCTCAAAGTCGTCCCGATCAGCCTGGCGATCATAATCGGTCTCTCCGCCTCGGTCCTGGCCCAATACAGCCCCCCTCATGAGGAACCCGGTCCGGCGGTCGAGCGGCTCTACTTCAAAGCGTTCAACGTGGACCGCGCTCCGCTGGATCTGGAAGCCGGTGAGATGGACCTCTACTACTTCAATCTGAAGATTGCCGCGGCTCGCGAGCTGCGCGACAAAGAGGGCATCCAACTCTATGAGGCTCCGGCTAGCACCATTTCATTGATCCTCAATCCGGCGCCCGCGCCCGAAGGAAGATTGAACCCCTTTTCGATCAAGGAGGTGCGGCAGGCCATGCAGCGCTTGATCGACCGCGAGTTTGTGACCCGGGAGATCTACCAGGGCCAGGCGAGTCCGATGTACACCAACGTGGCCTCCACCGATTTCGACTATCTGACCGTCTTTGACGTGATCCAGCAGGCAGATTTGGACTATGATCCCGAATACGCCCGCCAACTGATCGCCGATGCCATGACCGAGGCCGGCGCGGAACTGGTGGACGATGTGTGGCACTTCAACGAGCAGCCGGTCCGCCTGAAGTTCATTATGCGCGTGGAGGACGAGCGGCGCGACGTAGGCGATCTGATTCGATCGGCCCTGCAGGACGCCGGCTTTGCGGTCGCGGCCAATCGCCAGACCTTTGCGCCCGCCATCCAGACCGTCTATGCCACCGACCCGGCCCAGTTTGAATGGCATCTCTACACCGAAGGCTGGGGCCGCGGCGCGCCCAACCGCTACGATTTCGGCGGCATCAACTCCTTCTATGCCCCTTGGCTGGGGAACATGCCCGGCTGGAAAGAGGTCGGCTTCTGGCACTACGAAAATGAAGAGCTGGACGAACTGGGCGAGCGCCTCTTCAAGGGCGAGTTCGCCGATCAGGCCGAGCGCGACGACATGTATCGCGAAATGACCCGCATCGGCCTCGACGAGTCGGTCCGCATCTGGATCGCTACCGTCATGAACGCCTTCCCCGTGCAGGCCGGCGTCGAGGGCATCACCCAGGACCTGGCCGCAGGACCGCGCGGGCTGTGGAGCCTGCGTTCGGCCTACAAAGCCGGCAGCGACGAACTGACCGTGGGCCACCTTTGGGTGTGGACCGAACGCACGACCTGGAACCCGGTCGGCGGGTTTGGCGATGTTTACAGCAGCGATATCTGGCGGCATCTGCAGGACCCGGCCGTTTGGAACGATCCCTTCACCGGGATCCCGGCGCCCTTCCGTATCGGTTATGAAGTGGAGACGGCCGGGCCCGATGGCACATTGGATGTGCCGGCGGACGCCATCATGTGGAACGCGCAGCGGGGCCGGTGGACGAACGTAGGTGAAGAGGTGACTGCCACCAGCAAGGTCGTTTACGACTACAGCAAGTACTTCCAGGCTCCGTGGCATCATGGCCAGCCGATCAGCATGGCCGATGTGCTCTATTCGATCTACCAGGGCTTCGACCTGTCCTACAATCCTGATAAAGCCAAGATTGAAACGGTCATCGCCACGACCGCGCGCCCTTTTCTTGACACGATCAAGGGATACCGCGTGTTGGATGAAAATCGCATCGAAGCCTATGTGGACTTCTGGCATTTTGAGCAGAATTACATCGCCTCCTACGGCATCCCCGCCGGGTTGAGTACCCCCTGGGAGATGCTCTTTGCGATGGATGAGCTGGTATTCGGCCAGCGGCGGGCTGCGTATAGCGACACGGCTGCCGCCCGTTACAACGTGCCATGGATCAGCTTGGTGCTGGACCGCGATGCCCGGCTCGTGCGCAAGGCCATGTTGGACCTGCGCCGGTTGGAGACCATCCCCGCAGATGTGTTCACCCTGCCCACTGCCGACGGTGAAATGGTCCTCGCCAGCAGTGAAGAGGGCGTGGAACGTTACACCGCCGTGCTCGAATGGTTTGACGAAAAAGGCCACATGGTGATCAGCAACGGCCCCTTCATGTTGGAGCGCTATGATCCACCGGCCCAGTTCGCCGAGCTGGTCGCCTTCCGTGACGAGAGCTATCCTTTCACCGCCAGCGATCTCTACCGCGGGCTGCCGGATCTGATCGAATATACCGAAATCGAAGCGCCGCCGGTCGAGTTGGGCGCCGACTATGAAGTTACCTTGACGCTGGACGGGCCTGGCAATCTGTCCCTGCGCTATCTGCTGATCGACACCGCCACCGGGGAGATCATCCAGCAGGGCGACGCCGACACCCTGGACCCCAACTGGTTTGCGATCAGAATGACTGCTGAGACCACGGACCAGTTGGAGCTGGGGATATACGAACTGGTGCTGGTTGCTTACAGCGATGAACTGGCCCGCATGGCGGAGCGGCGCATCGAGCTGGAAGCCGACATCGCCATCATCGAAGAGGAGCCGGCGGCGGAGGAAACAGAATCATCAGAAACAGAGTCCTCAGAAACAGAGGAAGCCTCATCTTCCGACTCGGATGAGGAGTCGTCCGAGGCAGCAGCTGAAGAGGAAGAGAACGAATCGGAAACTGAAGCGGAGGCCGATGAGGCAAAGTCCGACACGGAATCCGACTCAGAGACCGCCTCAGAATCGGATACGGAAACCGAATCGGAGAGCGCAGAGGCCGAATCTGCAGAAGCCGCATCCGAAGAGGCGGAATTCGAACCCGCCGGCGGGCTGCCGGTGACCCCAGTCGTCGGCGCCGTGGTCATTATCATCATCCTTGGCGGCATCCTTCTCGCGCGCCGCAGACGTTAACAGCAGTGGCTGGTGTTTCTTGGACAGTGTATAGTGAATAGCAACTTCACACGCCCCTCTGACCACTGAGCGCTAGCCACTGACCACTGCTGTAATGTCACTTTTTCGTCCCCTCCTCGTCCGTTCCCTCACCATGGTCGGGGTCTTCTTCGTCGTCCTGCTCATGCTGGTGCTGACGCTGGGCCTGACCGGCTTCTCCGACCGCATTCTTGCTGCAACGATAGGAGAGCAGCTGCGCGCCGAGCGAACCGCTCTGGCTGAGACCATCCGTGACCCCGACGAGATGGAAAAGGTGCTTGAGAAGCGCCGCGAGGAGCTGGAGATCTTCTATGGGTTGCGCACGCCCTGGTACTATCGCCTCCCGCGCACCGCGTTGCGGGTGTTGACCCTCGACCTGGGCGAAGCCCGCTCGCTGCGCAGCTTCGACGGCAGCAACCGCGTCTTCGATATCGTGACCGAGCGCGTGCCCAACTCCATGCTCCTGCTCACCACATCATTCATCATCACCGCCATCATCGGCATCATCGGCGGCTCCTATCTTGCCACTCGCCAGGGGTCCTGGCTGGATCGCTTTGTCTCCGGCTTCGCGGCCGTTTCCTTTGCCATTCCCACTTGGTGGATCGGCATCCTGTTCATACTGATTCTCTCCATCCAGCTGCGAATCCTTCCTTCCGGCGGCATGTACAGCACGCCGCCGCCTACAGAGCCCCTGCCCCGCTTCTTCGACCTTGTCTCACATGCTCTGCTGCCGGTGATTACCCTGGTTCTCGTCAGCTTTGGGCCGTCGATCTACTCGATTCGCACCATCACACTCAATATCGCCCAGGAAGACCATGTCAAGATCGCCCGCGCCAAGGGTCTGCCCGAACGGCGGGTTCGCCTCCGCCACATTCTGCGCGTAGCCGCCCCGCCGATCGTCACCGGCCTCCTGTTCGGCCTGGCCGGATCGCTGTCAGGCTCGATTCTGGTGGAGACCGTCTTTAACTGGCAGGGCATGGGTCGGCTCTACTACGATGCCCTCGCCGGCACGCCCGATGAAAACGTCATCGTTGCCCTCACCTTCATCTTCACTCTGATGTATGTCGCGATCCGCATCGTACTGGAAGTGCTCTACGTCTTCCTCGATCCACGTGTGAGGTACACGGACTGATGCCGAACGGCAGCCCTCCGGCTGGGGCGCCATCTGGGCCCCGAACGAAGACCGGCGCAAGGAGGAAGACGCTGTGAGCAGGGCCAGCGCTTTGCAGGTGCTTCTGCGCAGCGGGCCGGGCTTTGGCGGCGTCAGCCTCTTGTGCCTGCTGATTGTGGTGGCTCTCTACGTATTGCTCGTATTTCCACTGGATTTCGGCGAGAGCCAGTGGAGCAATCCCATCGTCTGGGTGGATAACCCTAAGGCGGTGCCGCCAACCTGGACCAACTCACTTCGCCGGGAGGCCCGGCCTCCCCACCGTATCTTCGAAGGTACGGAGCCGCACACCGTGCAGATGGCCCGCAGCGGGCCGGTTCATAGCTGGCGTTTCCCGCTGACCTATGCCTCTTCCCATCCTCCGACCTTCCTCGCCGTCACCCTCGCCGACGTCAAATATGCAGAGCGCCCGCCCCTGGTGCTGATCTCGCTTAAACGTCCGGACGGCAAACAACTGCGCATCTACCGCCACACGGTGCGCGGTCCCCGTGAAGGTGAGAGCGGACCGTTCCGGCGTTATGGCCAAACGCCGTTGCGGGTGCAACTGAGCACCGACGAAGCAACCGTGATCGCAGTGCAGAATTTTCTTGCCGACGAGTTTGATCTGCGGCTGGACGGCGCGCAGATCGGCGGACGCGTAGATCGTTTCCTCTTTGGCGTCCCCACCGGCGACTCTGAGGAAGCTTTCGCGCCCCTGACCGGCGACTATGAGATCATCGTCCAGGCCGCATTGCGGGAGGAGGGCGACAGTGTGGGGAAAGTGCGCTTCGTCGTGGGCGGCGCGGTGTTCGGCCTGATGGGTACCGATAGCTTGGGCAGAGATCTGGCCCGGGGCCTGCTGTTCGGGGTGCCCGTCGCGCTCTTCATCGGCGTCATCTCCGCCCTGATGTCCACCGCGATCGGCACGTCGCTGGGCATTGCCAGCGGTTACTTGGGCGGACGGGCCGATATCACCATCCAGCGCATCTCCGATATCGTTGCCAACGTGCCTGTGTTGCCGCTGCTCATCTTCATGCTTTTCATCGTCGGCCCCAGCCTGTGGATGATCATCTTCATCCTCGTCATCTTCGGTTGGCCGGGCCTGACCATCCAGATCCGCAGTATGGTCCTCCACATGCGCACCAACCAGCTGCTCGAAGCCATTCAGAGCCTGGGCGCGTCGCGGCGGCGGGTGATGTTCCGCCATATCCTGCCCCAGATCACCCCCTACGTCTTCGCCCAACTCATCTTCGGCGCCCCCGCCGCGATTCTGTCCGAAGCGGGCCTCAGTTTTCTCGGCCTCGGTGATCCCTCCATCCCCACCTGGGGACAGATACTTGAGGCCGGCTTCCGCACCGGCGGCATCTATCTCGGCTACTGGTGGTGGATCGTGCCTCCCGGCCTCTGCATCGTCCTTACCGCTCTCACCTTCATGTTGCTTGGGTTGGGAATCGAACCGGTAGTGAACCCGCGGCTGAGGCGCTCGCCCCCATGACATCGCTCCTCGACGTCCACGCTCTCACCCTCCACTACGCCGATCGGGCCGGCGCTGTGCGCGCGGTGGACAACGTCTCTTTTTCCCTCGCGAGCGGCGGCTCTGCCCTTGGTCTTGTGGGCGAATCGGGCAGCGGCAAATCCTCGCTCGCCCTCGCCATCATGCGCATGCTGCCCACAAACGTGGCCCGCTATGACGGCGAAATCTGGTTGAACGGGCAGGAGCTTCTCGGCATGACGGACGACCGTTTCCGGCAGGAGATTCGCTGGCGCAAGCTGTCCCTGGTCCCCCAAGGCGCGCAGAACGGCTTTAATCCTGTCCTGCGCGTAGGAGAGCAGATCATCGAACCGCTGATGGTGAGCGGAACCGCCGGCAAACAGGAGGCGAGCGCCCGCGCCCTGGAACTACTGGCCTATGTGGGGCTGCCCGCAGATGTATATGACCGCTATCCGCATGAGCTCAGCGGCGGCATGAAGCAGCGCGCCATGATCGCCGCCGCCCTGATCCTGGATCCGCCCGTGGTCATCATGGATGAGCCCACTTCGGCCCTGGACGCCAGCGTTCAGACCCAGATCACCAACCTGCTCAAACGGCTGAAGCAGGATATGAACCTGGCCATCATCTTTATCACGCACGACATCGCCCTGGCGAGCGACGTGTGCGACGATCTGGCTGTGGTCTATGCGGGCGAGATCGTCGAGATTGGCAGCGCGGATCAGGTGCTGCTGCACTCCAGCCACCCCTATACGCAACGGCTTCTGGCCAGCATTCCCCGGCTTCACGGTGACACGCTGCCGCAGTTCATCCCCGGCGCGCCGCCGGACCTGCGCGAGCCGCCTGCGGGTTGCCGTTTCCACCCGCGCTGCCCCCTGGTTTTTGACCCGTGCGCACAGGAAAGCCCGCCGGCCTTTGAACCGGAGGATGGTCAACTGGCAAGATGCTGGCTGTTTGAGGATGGGCAAGGAGAGCGGTGAAAGTCCGAAGCAGTATCCCCGCCAACGCGGGCAGGCGCGTCCCTGAGAAAACGAAAAACTCCCGTTAAGGGAGTTTCCGAGTTACTGATATATAAGAAAGAGGAGTTTGGCAGCGGTCTACTCTCACACGGGGTCGCCCCCGCACTAC
>VXMH01000016.1 GCA_009841235.1 Caldilineaceae bacterium SB0661_bin_32
CCACATATCAGTCCCCCTTGACCAATACTCTTGATCTCATTTGGGATTTACATTATAAGCGTAGATTCAAGTGGAAGCATTGAGATGTCAAAGCGCCAAAGTATTTCACGAAATATCAACGCCCTTTCTACAGGAGTCCATTCAACTATGGCCTTCAAGATTCTCCCGTAATTCTGGTTCAAGTCGGCGAATAACTCTCTTCTGATGTCGTCAGTTGGCACTATCCAGCCCGGATACTCTTTTCTTTCTGAACGCCAACGGTGGAGTACATCCAAGGCACTAGATTCATCGTTGACAAGAGGCGAGGTTGAAGAGACCGAGCGAGGCCATCTCTCTGGCCGGGCGGGCCTATCGTTCAATAGCTTATGAAGAAACGATTCCAGTCGCTTTGCGTGTGACTCACTTGATGATTCGGCTGCGTTAAACACGAGGCTTAGATCAATTGGTGTAACACCTCGGTCGATAAGATAAGAACGTTCCACATCTTGCAGATGCGATGAACTAATCATGTAAATGGGATGATTCTTATTGTCAAAATGATGTTGAATCCATCTGGTCCATTTCTGGAAGTTTGGATCGTCTCCAGAGAAACCCAAGAGTACGAGGGCGTTCACAATCAATGACTGTCGAAATGTGTTGACAAAAGGTGCGAATTCTTCTTCGTACCTGAGATAGTGGCTCTCTGTAATGATGAAGGGTGTTTGACATGGAAAAGACCCATGAAGTTTTATTATCTGTGGGGGAGAAGGGTTCATCAGGTCAGTTATCTTAGTTACCTGGCTATATGTTCTTTCTGCAACTTCAGTTCGTTCCAGAAGAGTATCGTAGTTGGTGGTATAGACATCGTTCCACGGCAACTTTAGGAGGAGTCTGTGAATTTCTCCAGGTTTGTGACTATCGTCAGGGATACTCTTCCGTAAAAAGTCTTCGAGACCAGCCTCTCCGAATCTGCTTGAATACTCACTCGCAATTCTGGTTGCGGTTTTTGTCATGAATTCTTCAATTGGGGTGTCTGGGTACAATTCTTTTAGCATCAATTGCGACAACTCCCTCCATGCTGGAAAACTGTTCTGTTCGCCGTGGAGAGGGATCGCGTTCCTACTTATTCCGGCACCTACCATTACTGAGGCACGTGATCTTGGCCCTTGCCAAAGATACTCGGATAATTGTTCAAGATGATTGTGGTCAGAATAATCTATCATGTGTTTCTCATCCTTAGATTAACCTGAATTCGGAGTAAATGAGCGCCTAACCAAGCTGGTAGAATAGAAGTTGGACAACAAAGATTCACCAGCAAAGAAAGGCGCTCAGAGATGAGTATACTTGAACTGTTCTGTGATGTCGACGATTTCAGTCAGTGGGTAACGCCCACTACCCACACAAATCCCCAATCAGCCGCGTGTACACCTCCACGGCCTCGTGCAGCTGCTCGACCGCGATCCACTCGCCGACGGTGTGGGCCTGGTCGATGTTGCCGGGGCCGAGCACGAGGGCGTCCATATACCTCTGATAGCACTCGGCTTCGGTGCCGTAGGGCACGGTGACCGCGCACGGCGCGCCGGTCGCGCGGCAGGCTGCATGCGCCAGCGGGCCGTCGGCGTCGGCAAAGAACGGGCCGCCGCTGCTGTGGGACACGTCCAGGCCGTGCGCTTCCGCCCTCTCAACAACCATCTGCACCGCCTCCTCAAAGCAGGCGTCGGGCATGGCTCGCAGCTTGAGGGTGGCGACGGTTCGGGCGGCGGTGACATTGGAGGCAGTGCCGCCGTCGTCGATTACCAGGTTGAAGCCGTTGGTGGGCGGGTCGAAGAGCGGGTTCTGGAAGCGTTCTTGCGTGCGGAAGGTCTGCGCCAGCTCCGCCATCTCGGCCAGGTACGGGGCGATCTTGAAGTTGGCCGACTCGCCCTTGTCGGTGCTGGTGTGCGCGGCCACCCCATGCGCGGTGACGATGATGCCGGCGCCGCCTTTGTGCGCGTAGACCGGCTGAAGCTGCGACGGTTCGCAGACGATGCAGTATTGGGGCCAGCCGCCCGTCAATGTCTGCGAGCGGATGACGATATCGTGCGCGCCGGTATGGCCCCGCTCCTCGTCCGCGGTGACGGCGATGACCAGCGGCCGCTCCAGGTCAGCGGTGTCGAAGCGACAGCCCGCGGCAATTGACGCGGCCAGGGGTCCCTTCATGTCGGCCGAGCCGCGGCCCACCAGGCGTCCATCTTCCAAGGCGGGCGTGAAGGGATCCCAGCCGGCGTCGCCCGGCACAGTGTCCGAATGGCTGAACAGGCCCAGCCCGCCGGCCCCGGCGCCTTTTTTGGCGACCAGGCTGACCTTCTCCACGTCGAACTGGTCGACGTAGGTCAGCTCCTCGACGGCGAAGCCGCCCGCCTCCAGCACCCCGCGCAGGAAATCAGAGATCGCCCGGTTACTCGTCTGCGTCTCCGAGGGCATTGCGATCAGTTCACTGGTAAGTTCGACAACGTCGATCTCCATACCACTGCCCTTTCCCATCAGGTCTTCTTTCGTGAAGGGTTCGTACGGTCACCGTAGTCAGGGGGGCTGGGGTGTGCCGGTACATTCAGAGTTCCCGGAGCGTACCCTTTTCTTTTGCCTCGAAGGCCTCGGCAATGAGATGGTCCAATTTCCCCTCTGCCGAGTCCTCTTCAATCCGCCGGTCCCATTTTTCCCAGCCCAATTCGCTGAACCACTTTCGGAAGCGAGCGTAATCGTCATCGGGAAGGGCCAGAACGGCCTCCTGGAGGGCGGTGATATCCGTCATTTTTCTCCTCACTGTCGTTCCTGCCGAGGTCGCGCGCCTGTAATATGGGTGCTGGAGTGGGTCTTCAACTAAACCGCGACAAAACAGATTACCGCAGCGGGGTCGTGAACGATGCAGTCCGTTCTGTCAGGTGCAGAGGTCCTCGATCAGCCGCGTGTACACCTCCACCGCTTCCTGCAGTTGATCGACCGCGATCCACTCTCCGACCGTATGGGCCTGGGCGATGTTGCCGGGCCCGAGCACCAGCGATTCCGCATACTCCTGGTAGCACTCGGCCTCGGTGCCGTAGGGCACGGTGACCGCCTGCGCCGCGCCGGTCGCGAGGCAGGCTGCCTGCGCCAGCGGGCCGTCCGCAGAGGCGAAGAAGGGGCTGATGCTCCAATGCTCCACCTCCAGGCCGTGCGCTTCCGCCCGCCCCACAACCATCTGCACCGCTTCCTCAAAGCAGGCATCGGGCATGGCGCGGATGCTCAGGCGGACGACAGTGCGCGCCGCGGTCACGTTGGTGGCGGTATCGCCGTCGCTGATCACCAGGTTGAAGCCGTTCGTGGGCGGGTTGAAGAGCTGGTTTTGGAAGCGTTTCTCGCTGCGGAAAACCGGTACAAGATCGGCCATTTCGGCGAGAAAGGGGGCGACTTTGAAGTTGGCCGACTCGCCTCTGTCGGTGCTTGTATGCGCGGCGACCCCCCGCGCTGTGACCGTGATGCCGGCGCCGCCCTTGTGCGCGTAGACCGGCTGCAGCTCCGTCGGCTCACAGACGATGCAGTACTGGGGCCAGCCGCTCGTCAATGTCTGCGAACGGATAACGATGTCGTGCGCGCCGACGTGTCCCCCCTCCTCATCCGCGGTGACGGTGAGAAAGAGCGGCTGCTTTAGTTCATCGTCGCTGAAAAGGCAGGCCGCGGCAATCGACGCGGCCAGGGGGCCCTTCATGTCGGCCGAGCCGCGTCCCACCAGGCGCCCATTTTCAAGCGCCGGTGTGAACGGTTCCCAACCGGCGTCGCCCGGCACTGTGTCCGAATGGCTGAAAAAGCCCAGCCCGCCGGCCCCTGTGCCCTTCTTCCCTACCAGGCTGACCTTCTCCTCACCGGACGGGTCGATATAGGTGACCTCCTCGACGTCAAAGCCGCCCTCCTCCAGCACCCCGCGCAGAAAATCGGAGATCGGCCGGTTGCTCGTCGGCGTCTCCGAGGGCATCGCGATCAGTTCACTGGCGAGTTCGACGACGTCGATGTTCATGGGTGTCCTCTCTCTTGTCCGGTCTGCCGACGCCGTGTCCTTCAGCTATCACGGACGGCTGCATTCATACGAACAATGTTTCTCTTTCGATTCGACGCACACCGAAGCACCGTTCAAGCTCAGGTTTCGCACGGTCCAGAATCGTGAGAATCTCGTCTGCTGATCTCATTGTTGCACTTCAGGCAAATTCGTAGAGCGGCACTGTCATTGACGGCTTGCGTTTCTCATCAAGCAGGCGTTCAATTCTGCGAACTGTGTCGGATTCCAACAGCGCGTCACCGCACACGGAACAGACGTCAGCCGGAACATGATCAATGACAATAACCTGGCCATCGTGTCGGACAGTATGCATAATTGTTCTCGTCTCATATTCACCTGGGCAGCCTTCGATACTGCATTTCATGTCGCTCTGCTATCGCAGCTTCCCCCGTCCGCTGACCTGCCACACCGTCTCGACAATGCCATCGCGCACACCGTACATGGCATCGTGCAGGAAGACGGTTGCGTCGCCGTAGCCGACGATGAAGTCGAGCACGTCGCCCACCTGCACGTCCTTGTTCGGCTCGGAGAGCGTGATCACCCCGTGTTCGGCCGAGGCGGAGATGTTGACGACGTTGTCCAGGCTGACCGCTTTCGGTTGCCGTTCCATGCCGGGCAGCGTCTTGAAGCCGGCGTCGGTGATGATGCGGTCGGGCGCGGGGCGGCTGGTGACAACGGCCTGACCGAAGAGGGCCGGATCGGTGGGGACACCCCACATCTGGTAGGTGGCGTCGCCGAAGATAGCGCCGCCGGCCTGGATCTCGGTCACTTCCGGCTGGTGCATGGTGACATCCATCGTGCCGCTGCCGCCGCAGCTGACGATCTCGACCGGCAGGCCCGCGTCGCGGCCGGCCTGCACCGAGGCTGCCAGCTGGCCGATGCAGTTCTGGATCGCACTAGCGCGCTCATCGTCATTCTGGATGTCCAGTGTATGCCCCTCCCAGGCCATCATCCCGGCGAGGCGCAGTCCGTCCTGTTCGTGAACCGCGCCGGCCAGCGCGACAGCCGCGGAGCCGGGCTCGACGCCGGCCCGGTTCATGCCCACATTGAGCTCGACGACGACCGGAATTTCGACGCCGATCGCCAGGGCGGCCGCGCCGAGTTCCTCCAGCGTCGCGGTGTTGTCCACCGCGATCTTCACGCTGGCGTGGCGCTGCAGAGCGGCAATGCGGGCGTATTTCTGCGCGCCCACCACCTGGTTGGCGATCAGAATGTCGCGCACGCCGGCGGCAACCATCACTTCGGCCTCGCCCGGCTTCGCGCAGGTGACGCCGAGCGCGCCGGCATCGATCATCTTGTGCGCAATCGCCGGTATCTTGATTCCCTTCGTGTGCGGCCGCCAGTTCACGCCGGCGTCCTTGAAGTTGTCCATCAGCAACGCAATGTTCGCCTCCAGCACATCCAGATCCACCCACAGCATCGGCGTATCCAGCAGCTCTTTCGCCCGTCCGATTTCAGTCATTAGATTTCCTCTATATTCCTGTTGCTGTCTTTTTTCCCGACAAAAGGCCAGTTCAAGCCACTGACCACTGCCCTTCTACCACGCGGTCCAGCCGCCGTCGACCAGGATATTCTGTCCGGTAATGTAACTGCTGCCTTCGCTCGCCAGCAGAACCACCAGCCCTTTCAACTCCTCCGGCTCGCCCATCCGTTTCATCGGCACTTTTTCGGCCAGCCTGGCAACGAACTCCGGCTCCCCCTCGCGCACGTTGGGCGACGGGAAGGGCCCGGGGCTGATCGCGTTCACGCGCACCCCGTCCTGCGCCCAGTAGACCGCCAGATGGCGGGTCAGGTGAATCAGGCCGCCCTTGAGGCCGTGATAGTTGGGCGGGCTGTTGACGCCGAAACCGGTGTACGCCTCCGGGTAGCTGGCGACGACCCCGTACATGCTGGCGATGTTGATGATCGAGCCGGGCGCGCCGCGGCTGCGCAGATGGCGCACGACCTCGCGCGCCAGCAGGAAATAGGCGGTCACGCCGGTGTGATAGGCCTGGTTGAAATCTTCGGCGCTGGCCGTGTCGATGCTGGGCGCGCCGCCGCCGTAGGCATTGTTGACCAGGACGTCCACCTTGCCCAGGCGCTGCACTACCTCTTCCACAAAGGCGGGAATGGCGTCGCTGTCGTCCTGCGCCAGTCCGAAACCGGCATGGCCGCTTCCGGGCAGTGTTTCGGCAAACTCGGCGGCCCGCTCCCCGTCGCGACTGGTCACCGCGACGGTTGCGCCCGCTTCCGCCAGCCCGCGGCTCATCGCCGTTCCCAGCAGGCCGGCCGCGCCGGTAACGATCGCGACTTTGCCGCTCAGATCCAGAAGTTCGGAGACCGTCTGTTCAGTCATATATTTCCTCTTGTCTGAACTGTGATGTGTGTGATTGAATGAAGGACCGCGGCGAGAGTAAAGGCGGTGAGCAGTTTAAGAGTACAATAGCCTACTTCGCCGTCTCGCGCTAAAATAGCGAAGCGGTAGCGCATCTTTTCTTCCACTGGCAGAAAGGCGTTATCATTGTTTAGTTTCAGTCTTCCATAGCTGGCGCCGCGGGCTGCCGGCTATCCGCCACTACCTGGAGGGACTCTCGATGCTGTTGTTGTTTGCGCTACCGCTTTGCTATATGAGCGCAGGGATGTATGCGCTACCGCTTCGCCATATGAGCGCAGGGATCGATACGCTCGGGACACCGGCGATCACCTTTGCTCTGGTCATCGCTGTACTGGGCCTGATCTACCTGGTCTTTCAGGCGCGCCGCGTCCTCGCCATGGACAACGGCAACCAGGTCATGCAGGAGATCGCCGCCGCCATTCAGGAGGGCGCGGCCGCATTTCTCAACCGGGAGTATACCTTCCTGGGCGGATTTGTCGTCGTCGTCGCCGTCATCATCGCCGTTTTCCTGGCATGGCAGACCGCGCTCAGCTTCATCCTCGGCGCGATCGCTTCCAGCGCGGCCGGCTACTTGGGCATGTTCATCGCGGTACGCGCCAACGTACGCACCGCGGCCGCGGCCAGCAAGAGCCTGGATGACGGCCTGCGCGTCGCTTTCAGCAGCGGCTCGATCATGGGCATGGCCGTCGTCAGCTTCAGTCTGCTCGGCATGACGCTTCTCTACTTCCTTTTCAATGGCAACATTCTCTATATCACCGGCTTCGGGTTCGGCGCCAGCTCGATCGCGCTCTTCGCCCGTGTCGGCGGCGGCATCTATACCAAGGCCGCCGACGTCGGGGCCGACCTTGTAGGCAAGGTCGAGCAGGGGATCCCCGAAGATGACCCGCGCAATCCCGCGGTGATCGCCGACAACGTGGGTGACAACGTCGGCGACGTGGCCGGCATGGGCGCAGACCTTTTCGAGAGCTACAGCGGCTCCATCATCGCCGCGGCCACGCTGGGCGCGGTGGTGGCAGACGGCGCCGGCATCGTGCTGCCCTTCCTCGTCGCCGGCGTGGGCGTGATCGCAGCCCTGATCGGCACCTTTCTGGTGCGGGCGCAGGAGGGCGCGTCCCAGGAGGACCTGCTGGGCGTGCTGCGCCGGGCGATCTACAGCGCGTCGGTGATCGTCCTGATCCTGGCCGCCGGCGTGGTCGTCTACACCGGTGTCGGCTGGAACTTCCTCGCGGTCATCCTGGTCGGGCTGGTCGCCGGCAACGGCATCGGCTGGTTCACCGAATACTTTACGAGCTACACCGAAAAGCCCACGCAGGGCATCGCGCAGAAGGCCGAGACCGGTTCGGCAACGCTGATTATCGAGGGGCTGGCCGTCGGTATGAACAGCACACTGCCGCCAGTCCTGATCGTGGCCGCGGCGATCATGCTGGCGCTGTGGCTGGGAGGAGACAACGGCCTCTTCGCCGTCGCTCTGGCCGGTGTCGGCATGCTCAGCACGCTAGGCATCACGCTGGCGACCGACGCCTACGGGCCCGTCGCCGACAACGCCGGCGGCATCGCCGAAATGAGCGACCTGCCCGACGAGGTGCGCGACCGTACTGACGCACTCGACAGCCTGGGCAACACGACCGCGGCCACCGGCAAGGGTTTCGCCATCGGCTCCGCGGTGCTGACCGCGCTGGCGCTGATGGCAGCCTATGTGCAGGCTGCCAACCTCGATACGCTCAATCTGTTGGACTCGACCATGATCCCCGGCATGCTGGTTGGCGCCATGCTGCCCTATCTCTTCGCCGCCTTGACCATGACCGCGGTCGGCAAGGCCGCCTATGAGATTGTGCTGGAGGTCCGCCGCCAGTTCGCCGAGATCCCCGGCATCATGGAGCGCACAACCAAACCCGACTACAAGACCTGCGTAGACATCAGCACCCGGAGCGCGCTGCGCGAGATGGTCATTCCGGGGGCCCTTGCGGTGGTGGTGCCGCTGCTGATCGGCTTCCTGCTGGGCGCGCAGGCGCTGGCCGGCATGCTGATCGGCGCCATCGCCTCCGGCTTCATGCTGGCGGTGATGATGGCCAACTCCGGCGGCGCCTGGGACAACGCCAAGAAGTGGATCGAGACCGGCGTCATGGGCGGCAAAGGCTCCGAAGCGCACAAGGCAGCGGTCGTCGGTGATACCGTTGGCGACCCGTTCAAGGACACCAGCGGCCCGTCCCTGAATATTCTGATTAAGCTGATGAGTATTGTCAGTCTCGTCTTCGCCAGCGCGTTCGGCGAGGGGTGGCTCAATCTGTTCTAAGCACGTCAACGAGGCCGGCGGCCGCTATCAGCCGTCATAGAGATGCCTGCGCGCCGCGATGTATCCCTGGCAGCGCAGGCATCGTGTTTGTAGCGGCTTGTCACAGGAACAGTTGCGCCAGCAGCAGGAATCCGATCAGAATCAGGCCGCCAGCCAGGAGCGCGATCCCGATTCTGCGCAGCCGTTGCGCCCGCGACGTAAGCCGCCCGTGGTCGGCATGGGACTGATCGCCCCAGTCCAGTTGCTGCGGCCGTTCGTGCGGCGCCTTTTGCACCTTGGCCAGCCACCAGGCGCGATTGCAGAAGCTCCAGGCGCCGATATCGCTGGCGCGGACGTAAGAACGGTCTTTGGGCATGGCGAACTTTCAGTTTCCGAACCGGATTTCGCGTTCGAGGATCTGCGTAACCGCTCCAATTGTCGCCGGAACCGCCTGAACGCGCCAACTGCGAATCCACGACCAACAACTACAGAAGAGAGCCACTGCCATGAAAGCGACCGATATCCGCGTGGAGACGGTGGAGGTCACCTTTGACGATGAGCGCTTGAGCGTTCCCCTGCATCTCAGCAAGGGCGTGATCGAGGCGATCACCTATGCCGCGGTCACGGTGAATGCGCGCACCCGCGGCGGTTCCAACGTGCGGGGGACCGGCGCGATCCTGCTCTCGGACGTGTGGGCCTTCCCCGCGCCGGACCTGGATCACGAGGAGAAGGACCGCCTCATGCGCCGGCTGTGCAGGGCCATCGCCGTCTGGCTGGAGGATGACCAGTACGAAGATCCGATCCAGAAGGGGATCAGGTTGGAACAGGCCGCGGTCGAACTGGCCGTGCAGCTGGCAGAGGAAGAGCCTCTGTTAAGGAGCACGCCGATGCCGCGGCTGGCCGTGCTCAACTGCATGGCGCCCTTCGACGCAGCTCTCCACGACGCTTGGGGCGCGGCCCTGCCCGTGCCGCTCTACGCCGCATACACGGCGGAAACTCTGAACGAAGACCTGAGCGCCGGCCTCGGCGTCGACTTCGCCGGCCGCTACCCGGCGGACTACCTGGGCCCAAGGCGGGGAACGCTGTCCGTGCAGCATGTCGTCGGCTTCAACGACGCTCTTACGCCGGCCGATGAGGAGAGAGCAAAGAGGCGTGAGGAAAGAGAGAACCCCTCTGCACTTCCCGCCGACCTGACGACCTGGATCGAACGGGACCGCCTGCGTTTTTTCAAGCTCAAGCTGCGCGGTCAGTCGCCGGTCGAGGACGCCGCGCGTCTGATCGAGGTGTACACCGCCGCCTCCCAGGCGATGGAAACCGCAGGTGTGGCGGGCGGACCGCGCCTGTCGGTGGACCCCAATGAAGCCTACCAGAAGGCCGATATTATGCTCGAAGTGCTGGACCGGGTGGCCGCGCAGAAGCCGCAGGCGCTAACGGCGTTGGACTATATCGAGCAGCCCACCCCCCGCGACCTGGGAGCCTATACCGATACGCTCCACGACGTGGCCGCGCGCGTGCCGGTGGTGGTCGACGAAAGTCTCGACAACCTCGACAATCTCGACTGGATCCACCGCCTGGGCTGGTCTGGGCTGGCGGTGAAGACCTGTAAAGGGCACACCCACTCGTTGCTGGCCTACTGCTGGGGCCGCCAGCACGGTCTCTATCTCACGCTGCAAGACCTCACCAATCCCGGCCTGGCGCTCGTTCACAGCGTCAACTTCTGCGCCCACCTGCGCCTCGACGTCGACTGCTTCGAGGGTAACTATCGCCAGTTCATGCCTCTGTCGCGGCCCCAAGAACAGGCCGCCCACCCCGCCTATTTCCAGGTGACAGACGGCCAGTTGACCCTGCCGCCCGCCATGGGTTCAGGCCTCTACTGAGGCGGCACATGAAGTTGCTGATCACTGATCACTAACCACTGCCGTTCACCGGTAGACGATATCGAGGATGTTGTCGCTGCGGAAGCGCACGCTCTGCGCGTCCACCCGTTCGGCGCCCGCTTTGTTCATCTCCGCATCGGCCGTGTCGGTGTGGAAGAAGCGTTTTTCCAGCTCATAGGGACCGGCCCAGACCAGAGGCGCGATCGGGTTCTGGCGATGCTGCGCCACGGCTGCCGCGATGCCGTCGCGGATCCGCTGCCGCGCCGCCTGCGCGGAGAGTGAGATGGCCGAGCCCCGCCCAAGACCCTCTTTCACTGCCGCCGTGGTAATGCCCGACACCAGCTCCTCCGCCTCCTGGCAGGCGTCCTGTTCACCGCTCAGAAAGAGCAGCGGAAGGCCCAGCCCGCCCATGAAAAGAGCCAGTTGCCCGATCTCACCGATCGGCTTGCCGTTGAGCCGGTAGGTGTCTACCGTGCGGCTGTTCTGCGTGTGGTTCTGGTTGCTGGTTACGACGCCGGCCATGGCGTGCTGGCCGACGATGACAAAGGCGTCGTAGCGCCCGATCACCTCCTTCAACCGGCTCCAGGGCGGCGAAGGCCGGCCGTGCAGCAGCAGGGCCTGGGGATGCAGCGTGTCAAAGTCGATTCCGCCGGCGCCGTGTCCGTCCCAGACAAGGACCTCCTCCACCCCGGCATCCAACAGTCCGTCCACCGCGGCGTTGACCTCACCGGTCACCAGCTTCTTGCCGGCATCGTAGTAGCGGCCGTCGGGAAAGGACTGGTCTTCGAAGGAGACGACCCCTGCCACGCCTTCCATGTCGGTTACCATGAAGATTTTCACGGTTGAGGCTCCTAACGGCAGTTTTTAGTAGTCAGTTTTTAGCCCTTTGCATTGCCGCGCCCTAGGGTCGGATGCAGTGACTACGAATCAGCTTCGTACAGCGAATTCACCTGCACCCGGCGCCCTTCGTCGGCCGCCGAACGGTAGGCCGCGTCGAGAAGCTCGACCGTGTGCCAGCCGACTTCCGGCGGCGACTGGTTGGGCGCGCCGCGGACGATGACGTCGACCAGGTTGTCCGCCGGCGCCGACGACAGATAACTCTGTTCCTCCGTCAGGGGCGGCAGCTCCTCCACAGAGCCGTCTGCATAGTAAATTGTACAGCTGCGTTCAATGATGTCGGCTTTGATCCACCCCTGGTCACAGTAAATCTGCACGACCATCTCCTGCTCCGGGCCGCCCGCATGCAGCGTGCCCGAGCTGCCGACGTTGGCCAGCGCGCCATTGTCCATCTGCACGATCATCGCGTCGACGACGTCCACCCGTGTATCGAGGTTGTCCATCAACGCCATCACGCTGACCGGCCTCAGCCCGGTCATGTGCAGCATCAGCCCTATCGAATGGGTCGCCTGCAGATGACCCTGGCCGCCACCCGAGCGCACAGGGTCGCTATAGACGTCGCCGGGACCGGTAACCGGGTACTGGTACAGGTTGTCGTGGACGCTGTCATCGCCACGGTACAGCGAAATGACGCCAGAGGCGAACATGTTGTTGATGTAGCGTATCTCGCCCAACCGCCCCGAGCCGATCACTTCCTTGACTCGTAGCACATGCGGGTTGTAGTTCCAGGGGTAGCCGATGATCAGCTGGCATCCGTTGGCGCGGCTGAGCTCGGTCAGATGGCGGGCGTGTGTCGCGAACAGCGTCATCGGCTTTTCCAGGACCGCGTGCAGCCCGTGTTCAAGGCAGGGCCGCGCCGCCTCGTAATGGGCGGCGTGCCAGACCGCGATCACGACACCGTCCAGCCGCTCCCGCGCCAGCATCTCGTGAACATCGGTATAGGTCCGCTCCACGCCGAAATGTTTTGCCGCTTTCTCTACCGCATCGGCGCGGATGTCGGCCAGGGCGACAAGGTCGGCGTCCGGGTTGGCCTGCAGCGCGGGTATATGGGCGGTCGTGGACCACCATCCGGTTCCGATTACGGCAATTCGGGCTGTGTCGGGCATGGCTCGCTTTTGACCTTCCTCTTCAGACTTCGAATTATCCGTTTCACTGAGAGGACCGATTTCGCTTTACTGCAGCGATTGGGTCTTTCAAGGAAGTGTCTTGGTTCTCCCCGCTGCAGTGCGTCTGCAACGCGATTTTCAGTTCGTGAAGAAGGGCGTTGCTTCGAACGGAAAGTAGTCTCAGAATCCTGTCCGGTGGGCAGTGTCATTCTTGAGAGAAAGGATATGTCGCCAGCAGGTGCCTCATCTCATCCCGCATCTTGATCGATTCGGTCATCACGTCCACCTGGTCACTGCCCATCCACGGATCGTGTTCATACTCCAATGTCAGGTAGCCGTTGTAGTCGGCGGCCATGAGCACTTCTACCACGGCGTGAAGGTCGAGCTCCCCGTCATCCCAGCGCACCTGCAGCTTACCGTCGCTAGCATGGCGCAGATGGACATGGCCGGCATAGGGGCCGAGGGGATCCGCGTCCCCAGGACCATAACCT
The DNA here is from genome assembly GCA_009841235.1 of Caldilineaceae bacterium SB0661_bin_32. Taxonomy (GTDB): domain Bacteria; phylum Chloroflexota; class Anaerolineae; order Caldilineales; family Caldilineaceae; genus Bin5. Next base: position 13,066 of record VXMH01000016.1, read on the forward strand.
TGCGCCATAAAGTGGGAATAATCGAGCACAATTTTGAGCGCGGGATTCTGCTGCAGAAATGCTAACGTTTCAAAGGGGCTTTCCAGCACCGACTCGACGTGCGGCTCGAACAGAAACAGCACATCCTCGGCGGCTGCCAGCGCGGCGAGTTCGTTCATCGCGGCCGCGGACAGCGCCACCGCATCTTCGTGAGAGATGCCCGCCTGGTCAACGCCCGGCAGCACCAGAACCGAGGGTATATGTGCGGCTTTGCAGAACTGGAGTACGCGCTTGAACGTTTCCCGGTTGGCAGCGCGTACGCTTTCATCGACAGAGTTGACCGGCCTGTCGTCGAATCCATCCCCGAACATGAAGAGCAGATTGCTGAGCGGGAGGCCGGCCTCGGTTACGCGGCGGGCCTGCCCCTCCGGATCGCGTTCGATCTCGCGCGAATCGAGCAGCCCGCCGGGCACGGCCATCAGGTCCATCGCCTCTATTCCCAGCGCCCGCCATATCGCGGCCGATTCCGACAAACTGGCGCCCACGAAGGACCAAGCAGCGCCGGCGAATTTAATGGTGGTCATGGTTGGCTCCTGATTGCTTGTTCGTCGTTCTGCATTCGCGTTGGCCACGTTTCCGGAAGATTTGGATCTTAGGAAATTCACGGTCTCCTGTTTTGTAAAGAGGAGAACTTTAAATCACGGGGAAAAAATAGATCTTTTTGTAGTTACCAGCACAAAGTTACATAGTTTCTAACAATAAAGTCGGGAGGTTTGAGTCTGACTCTTTGCTATAACAGTGCCTAGATTTGGCGCAATCCGACGAATCTGTGCGAAAAAAGGCTAATTCCTTTCTATATTCCTGCCGATATACCTGTATGAGCCGGCCAATTTAGCAGATCTGGCGTGTTGAGAGCCTCTCCATGCTGAATCCATTGCTAAATTCTTTGCTAAAGCCTTTGATAGTGTATCGAAATCTTACAAAAATTATCAAAGAATAAGACGACCGGTGGAGCGATTTGTCTCCCTCCGGCCGTCATATGACGACGAAGTCCTCGCTCATTTTCATTGGCCCAAGAATGCGTCTCTTTGCTCAATCAGCAAGCGCTTTCAAAGAGATCCATGCCGGCCGAGCTCGCGTCCCCCGATTGATGATTTTGCCTGAGAGGCGAAGATCTTGTAGCAGATTGTGAACTTTGTTCCGTTTCTGCTGAAGGTTGAGTCGGTCAGGTAGCTTCTCCAATAGCACATTGTCGATATCCTTGCGACTTACTGTCCCATGTTCATTCACTACTTCCAGAATCAAGTCTTTATAGTACCGATTATCGAAGCCACGTTCGAGAATGTGTTCACCTATCTTTCCGGTCGCTTTGGCGACTACGTCCGCTACTATAAGGTTGGGATAGCGCCCTTCCACCAAGCCAGCATTCTTGAGCTTGCTATGTTCGCTCTTCTCGATGGGCAATTTTTTCTGCACTCGATCGAGCAGAATTACCTGTTCAAGGTCAAGATCAGTCCGTTCCAGAAGTAGCCGAGTATAACGTTCATCCAGAATCCGTCCGTTGAGACTTACAGTGACAAAGCCCGGCGTGACAAGATCGTAATCTGGAAGAGGGAACGAACGTTTACGTTGAGTTTCAAACATACGTTTGATCCCGCCACCTTGTGTGTCGATCAAATTCAGCTCGACCATCGCATCCGCGAGGAATGTATTTCGGTAGATAGATTGTGGAGCGTCCTGTCGAATTACCGTCTCTATATCACCAGGTAGAAAATCGCCGACATTTGTTAAGATCACATGGTCGGGAAACTCAACGACGATGACACGACCACGTAACTGGTAGTCCTGGTGAGCGATGCAGTTGTGTAGTGCTTCCCGGATTACCCAGAAGTCATACTGTGTAAACTCTACTGGGAAAAGTGTCCCGATTGGCATGGCACGCACATTCAGATTTCGGATTCGGTTTTGTAACCTGTCGCCTGCAAGCAAGAAGGGCGGACCGAAGTGTTCATAGTCGAGTTCGCGGTTGTCAGCGTCTTTTAGTATCCACGAAATCTTTGCCACCGCGGGTGACAGTAACGTAGCCGATTCGGCGCGGCCAAGTAGGAGGAGCGCAGTATGTGTCACCTTGCCTTGCCTTAAGACACGAGCTTTGTTAAGGAAAGTGATGTCGTTCCATTCAGCTATTTCGTCCGCCTGAGAGAGATGCGTGACAGTGAATTGTTCTCGTGCTTTTGTGATAGCCTCTGGATCAAGATCATTAACCGTCGCGTCCTCGCAAATCTCCGCTGACCAGTCGTTCCCCCGTGTCCAAATCGCCCGCGCTTTCTCAGGGTGGCTCTTCAAATTGGTTTTGCTTGCGCCGATCCGGATGTAAGACTCGCCGCGAAAACTGACAGGTCTATCGCGGGCCGGGGTAATTTCAAAAACAACAACACGCCCGTTGGCATGCTCTACAATGTGGACCTCAAAATTTGGGTTTGGGCTCAACTGCGACATAACCCAAGGAAGCAGGTCTTGATTACCTTGGGCTTTCTTGGTGTATGGATCGAAGGACGTTCCGACAATCTCGTGCGTTTCGTCTTCGATGCCGTAAAGAAGATATGCCTTCGGCTTATACTTTAGGCATGCTGCGTTCGCCAAAGCAGATATGTACTCACCTATCCTTTGGTCAGAGTGGAAATTCCTCTTGAACTCACTCTCCAGACAACTGGCATAGTTCAGCCACAAGACGAACGAGACGACTATCATGAATTCGACTGACTGTCATGTCTTGACCTCCTTGGGGATATTTTAGTTCCCCTCCCCTCCATCAGCCAACCCGCCAGTGAAACACCTCCGGCATCCCTTCAGGATAGGCGTCGTGCGGATCGTAGTCATCCCCGCTTTCGTCCTCCATAATCGGCGCCATGTACTCCTCCCAGCGCACCGATTCGGGACTTTCCGCCAGGATGCGGACCGCATTGGCGTAGTCCTCCGCCTCCATGTACAGGAACAGTTGTCGCTCGGCCATGAAGATACTCATGCTGCGCACACCGGCCCTCTCCAGGTCGGCCAGCACAGCAGGCCAGACTTCCCGGTGGCGCCGCCGGTACTCTTCCTCTTCCCCCTTCCTGACGTGCATGACAAACGCAACCCGTTCCATCGCAAACCCCGGTTTTCAGTGGTCAGTAGCCAGAAACATCAACAGCCAAAGCAACTTCACGTCTCCACCCCGGGCACCGGAATCGTGCTCAGCATGCCGCCGTCGACATCAAGCGCCGACCCGGTCAAGAAGGCGGCTTCGTCGGAGATGAAGAAGAGCACCGCATTCACGATATCCTGCACCGTCGGGTTGCGCTGCAAGGGAATGTCGGCGGCCGTGGACGCCAGGATCTCCTGCGGCTGCATGCCCGTGGCCTCTGTCTTCAGTTCGAGGATCTCCTGTCCCATCCCCGTTCCCGATACGCCGACCGGGCAGACGCAGTTGACCGTCACCTGGCGCGGCGCCAGTTCGCCCGCCAGCACCTTGGTCTACCCAACAACCCCGAACTTGGCCGCACAGTAATGGGCCAGCAGCGGGAATCCCACCTTGGACGCGTCGGACCCGATGTTGACGATTGCGGGCCGCTCGCTTGTCATTGACGGCGGATTCCAGAACGGCCTGTTGCAGCCGGTGGAACGTATGCTGTCGTAAACAGGCGTGGAATCGAGGGAATGGCGGCGAGAGCGGTCAGGCGGTTTGAATTTGCTCGATGGCGGCAAGGAGATTGTCCCGGCTTTGTCGTGAACCGACCTTCAACGTCTCCAACGTGCTGTCAACTTTACGCTCGTACTCGACCGCCCAGACGCCGTCGAACGAATCGAGCAGTGTGCGGATGATCGGCGGCCAGTCGATGTCGCCCTCTCCAAATGCGCGATACTCCACACCGCAGGCCAGACGGGCAACATCTTTCCAGTGCGTATAGACCACCCTGTCCTGGATTGCGAGCAGGGCTTCGTAGGGATCTTCACCACCATAGGCATAGTTGGCCGGATCGTAAGTAACGCCCACCGATTTGTAAGGAACCATATCCAGCAGCCGTTTGAGCCGCGCGCCCGTGGCCGATGTGCCTCCGTGATTCTCAATCGCCAATGACACATTTTTCGCCTGAGCGTAGCTGCCGAGCCGGTTGAAGGCCGCGCTGAGCGTCTCGTACAGGGCGTCCGTCACCCGCTCTGCCGGCAGCACATAGTGTTTGGAGTGTGTAAAGTCATGCTCGGTGAAGACCCGCACCACACGCGCGTCGAGCGCGTCAGCATGGTCGATCACCTTAGTCAGTTCGTCGCAGCGATCTTCGGCCACATCCCCGTACAGCCCGACCACCGCCCCGCCGCCGAGAGCGGCGATTTTGACCCCGGCATTCGCCGCCATGCGCCGCACAGCGTCCAACTCCTGGGGGGTGGCATCGACTGCGATCTTGTTGCGGGACTCCTCTTCAAGCCAGCCGCAGTCGATTTCGACCAACGTCAGTCCGATTTCACGCGAGGCCGCGAAGAACTCGGGTACGGTGTACTCGCGAAAGCCATACGATGCGTTGCCCAACGCGATCCTGGTAGACATCAGAACGCCCTCCTGGCATGGTTCGACGACAACGAACGGTCGGATGAGATACGGGGCTGCTCTCCCCTTTCGGCGGCCTTCAGGTGCGAAGATGCTGTTGTTCGCCGGCTTGGCTCACCTGTAGATTACGCCAGCGGCCAGTGACGCCCTGGCCAAAAATCGTTTGCCTGTACTCCGGGTCCAGACCAGGCAAGATGTCGCCGCGACCATCCGGAAGATCGTCCAGCAGTGTGAAGATCGCCATATTCACCGAAAAGCGAATCGGCTTGATCACCGGCGCTGCCGGCGGGTCGACCGTCGCTACCCACTCTATCTGATGGACTAGCTCCCCGTCCACGTACCACTCGGCGCGATCAGGGCCGGGCGTCAGCACGCTGTCCTCGCCGGGATCGTAGCGGATCTCGTAGCGATGCCAGGATCCCGGCTCGATTTCCAAGTCGGTCAGCGCCGGATCCGCCATCGGCAGGACGGAGCCGACGCCGCCTGGCGCCGTAACGACGAACAGCTCGCGCAGCGCCATGACGCGGCGATTGGATATTTCGAAGTTGATGACCATACCGGTCGAATCGTCGATCAGGGCGATGGCGGCGCACCCCAAACGGGGGTCGTCCGGGTCGGCCGCGAAGGGATTGTCCTCCGTTCCATGCACATCGACGGCCATGTCCACCGCCACAGAAAGACCGTTGCCAGTGGCAAAACGTCGGTCGGCGGTGACAATCGCCTTGACATGGTCAAGAGGATTGTCGAATGCGATCGTAAAACGCGGGATATCAATTTTGAATTCGGGCCGCTCACGGGTCGGAGTGGTGAGCGTTGCCGCCGGATCCAGGGCCGTGAAATCGCCCGCCTGCAAGACATGCCAGCCTGCGCCGATTATGGGCGAGCCCGCTGTCCAGTCATCGAAATCACGCCCGTCCCCGGCCAGGAGATTGGGGGGGGCGGGCAGACCGCGCCATACATCCACCGTGCGCGGCTCGTTCGGCCAGTCCAGCGGCACGTATCTCTCCTCGTCCCAGATTTGGTCCAGTTCCGTCGTCAGTTCGATGACATTGCCGGCGGGATCGGGCACATAGATGAAGATATTATGGCCGGGACCGTGTCGGCTTGGCCCGTAGATGATGGGCACGTCGTTGCGCCAGAGATGATCGCACATGCGCTTTACATCGTTCCAGTCGGCCAGGTCGTAGGCATAGTGGTTCACCTTGGCGTGCCCGGCATTAAGGAGCGCGATCCCGTGATGATCCTGGTTGCAGCGCAGCCATATCACGGCATCTTCGGCAGTATCCGACACGCGAAAGCCAAGCGCGTCGGTATAGAAAGCCGCCGCGCGCTTGAGTTCGATGCTTTGCAGCGTGATATGGCCGAACCTGAGCGGGCGGATTTCACGCGGCTGGAGGGGCTGATCGAGGCTCCTCATGCCTTCATAAAGCTCGATCCGGTTCCCGTCGACGTCCAAATAGCAAAGGGCTTCGCCGTGGCCCGGCTCAGCGTACGCCCTCTCGTGCGGATGGAAGCCGCGCTGCGCCAGGGCGTTCCGGGCGGCTTCCAGCGCATCGCCGTCCGTGACTTCCAAGCCCAGATGGTGCAGCTTTCTCTCCTCGCCCGGATAGATGGCCAGGCAGTGATGTTCAGCATTGCAACGCAGGAAGACCGCGCCGCCGCCGCGCTCGGAGACTTCCAGGCCAACAATTTGTTCGTAGAAGTCGACAGTCTCCCCGACATTGGGGACGGTGATGGCGACATGGCCTATTCGCTTGATATTGATCATGAGTTGGGGGGAAGAGCGGCGCGCCACTTCTCCGTGTTCCTCCTATTGGATGCTGAGGCCGCCATCGAGCACGAGGGCATGGCCGTTCAGATAGGCTGCCTTGTCCGAACTGAGCCACAGTACAGAGTTGGCGACCTCTTGCGGTTTGATCAGCCGCTTCATCGGCAGGCTGGAGATCAGCGTCGATGCCACCTGAGCGTCACCGCGCGTGAAACGTTCGAACATGGAGGTGGCCACGACGGCGGGGCATACGGCGTTCACGCGAATGCCGGCGTCGACAAATTCGAGCGCGACCGCCCTGGTCAGCCCGATCACGCCGTGTTTGCTCGCCACATAGGAAGCCATATTGCTTTGACCCAGATGTCCGACGGTCGAAGAAGTATTGACGATCGAGCCTCCGCCTTGCTCAAGCATTGCCGGGATCTCGTGCTTCATACTCAGCCACACGCCCTTGAGATTGATGTCGATGACCCGGTCCCAATCCTCCTCGCTGCTGTCCAAAATGGATGCATTGGCCGGTTCGACGCCGGCGTTGTTGTGGGCGACATCCAACCGACCGTATTCGGCGACGGTCAGGCGAACCATCTTTTCGACCTCGCTCGACTTGGACACATCGGCCTGTACAAAGAGCGCTTCGCCGCCGGCTTCACGGATGAGGCGCACCGTCTCAAGGCCGCCCTTGCTGTCCACGTCACACGCGACAACTTTGGCCCGCGCCTGCGCAAAGGCCAGCGCCGAAGCCCGGCCAATCCCGGAACCCGCTCCCGTAACCAGTGTTACCTTATTCGCCAACGTTGCCTCTCTAAACACAAATGAAGCCTCCTCCATAAGCCGATGCTCGGCGCCTAGGCCAGAATGCCGCCATCAACGGCCATCGGGTGCCCAGTAACAAACGACGCGGCGTCGGAACAGAGCCACACGACGGCCTCGGCAATCTCCTCCGGCCTTCCCATGCGCCCGATTGGCTCCAACTCGGTAAAATTGGCAACAGCGTCCGGGTAGTCGACCGCCTGTTGTGCAACCATCGGCGTGGAAATCAGGCCGGGACAAACAGCGTTTATGCGGATGTTGGAGCGGGCATACTCCAGCGCGGCGGAGCGCGTCAACTGCACGACGCCGCCCTTGGTCGCGCTATATACGGCGAGCTCGGGCGTGCCGGTCATGCCTGCATTGGAGGCCGCGTTGACGATGACGCCCCCGCCCTGCCGCAGCATCTGCGGGATCTCGTACTTCATTGAAAGCCAGACACCCTTCAGATTGACCCGCATAATGCGGTCGAAATTCTCTTCCGTGCAGTCGGCGGTTAGGGACATATCGCCGAGGATGCCGGCATTGTTGAAGGCGCAGTCCAAACGTCCAAACACCTCCACACAGCGATCGATAGCCGCCTCCACCGAGGCCGCCTCACCTACATCGCAGGAGACGAAGACCGCCTCTCCGCCTGAGAGTTCGATCCGCCGCAGCGTCTCCTGGCCGCCGTCAATATCCACATCAGCGACGACCAGCTTGGCCCCGCGGCCAGCGAAGGCAAGGGCCGTAGCTCGGCCAATGCCGGAACCGCCGCCGGTCACAAAGGCAATCTTTCCGTCCAGACTGTTCACAGCGTTCCTTCCTTTTGTGCGAGGATTCGCATTCCCATGGCATGTCCCGTCATCGTCAATCGGCGGCAGCGACAGGCGAGTCCAGCAAGCCAAGTTCCTCCAGGCGTTCAATCCATTGTTGCCGGAGCGGGCTGCCGCCGTGGTTTTCCAGCCAGTGGGCAGGATATAGTGAATCGCCCCGGGCGATCATAATTCCCTTCCGCTATCTGCTCAATGACATCTGGTTTGCCTCAGCGGAAAACATGTGTCACATCAAACGCAAGCTCGACCAAGAGTTCACGAAGAAAAACCTTGCCGTTCTTGATCGTCCGCTTGAGAAGGATGCGTGATAGCGAACTGATCTCGTGCTTTTGTGACAGCCTCTGGGTCAAGATCATCCACCGTCGCGCCCTCGCATATCTCCGCTGACCAGTCACTTCCTCGCGACCATATCGCGCGCTCTTTTTCGGGATGCCGCTTCAAGTTTGTTTTGCTGGAACCAACCCTAATGTAGAACTTGCCGTAGAAGCTGACCGGCCTCCCGCGGGCAGGTTCGATCTCAAAGACAACAACCCGCCCACGTGGGTGTTCTACTATAGAGACCTCGAAACCTGGGTTCGGGATTAGTCCAGCCGTTATCCAGGGAAGCAGATCCTGATTGCCCTTGCCCTTTTCAGTGTATGGATCGAAGGATGTTCCGACAACCTCGTGCGTTTCGTCCTGGGTGCCGTAAAGAAGGTATGCCTTCGGCTTATACTTCAGGCATGCTGCGTTCGCCAGAGCAGAGATGTACTCACCTATCATCTAGGCAGAGTGGTAATTCCTTTTGAACTCAACCCACTCTGTTTCTGCCGCCAATTGGCAAAGTTCATCCACAAGACGAACGAGACGAATATCATGATCTTGACTGGCTGTCATGTCTTGACCTCCTTGGAGACAGTATCGCGCCCCTCCCCACCATCAGCCAATCTGCCAGTGGAACACCTCCGGCATCCCTTCAGGATAGGCGTCGTGCGGATCGTAGTCGTCCCCGCTCTCGTCCTCCATAATCGGCGCCATGTACTCCTCCCAGCGCACCGACTCGGGACTTTCCGCCAGGATGCGGACCGCCTCGGCGTAATCCTCCGCCTCCATGTACAGGAACAGCTGCCGGTCGGCCATGAAGATGCTCATGCTGCGCACGCCGGCCCGCTCCAGGTCGGCCAGCACCGCCGGCCAGACGTCCTGGTGGCGCCGCCGGTACTCTTCCTCTTCCCCCTCTCTGACGTGCATGACAAACGCAACCCGTTCCATCGCAGACCTCAGTTTTCAGTGGTCAGTGATCAGAAGCATCAACAGCCAAAGCAACTTCATACCTCCATGCCGGGCACCGGAATCGTGCTCAGCATGCCGCCGTCGACATCAAGCGCCAACCCGGTCAGGAAGGCGGCTTCGTCGGAGATGAAGAAGAGCACCGCATTCACGATATCCTGCACCGTCGGGTTGCGCTGCAAGGGAATGTCGGCGGCCGTGGACGCCAGGATCTCCTGCGGCTGCATGCCCGTGGCCGCTGTCTTCAAGTCGAGAATCTCCTGCCCCATCCCGGTTCCCGAAACGCCGACCGGGCAGACGCAGTTGACCGTAACCTGGCGCGGCGCCAGTTCGCCCGCCAGCACCTTGGTCAGCCCGACAACCCCGAACTTGGCCGCACAGTAGTGGGCCAGCAGCGGGAATCCCACCTTGGCCGCGTCGGACCCAATGTTGACGATGCGGCCGCGGCCGCTGGCACACAGCAGCGCCGCGGCTGCCTGGCAGCAGAGAAAGGTGCCCTTCAGGTCCACGTCGAGCACAAAGTCCCACTCGGCCTCGCTGATCTTCTCCAGCGGGTTGAAGGCGATGACACCGGCCGAGTTGACCAGCGTGTCCAGGCCGCCGAACCGCGCCTCGCAGGCCGCCACCGCGGCCGCTGCCGACTCCGGCGACGTCACGTCCAATTCAATGGCCAGCAGAGCGTCGCTGTCCAAGCCGCGTTCGGCCTCCTGCAGGCGGTCGCGGTCGATGTCCCCAATCGCGACCTGCGCGCCGCGTGCCAGCATGGCCTCCGCAATCCCCAGTCCGAATCCACTCGCCCCACCGGTGATCAGCGCCCGCCGCGCGCCACTCTCAATATCCGACACAGTCTCCTCTCCTTTAAGCGCTCAGCAGTAAGGGATTATCGTTCGTTATAAGCTGACAACTGATCACTGCCGTCTCACCCAAACGAGTATTTGCGCACGATCTCTTCCCGTACATGAACACCAAGACCGGGCGTGTCGCGCACGGCCAGATAGCCCCCTTCCTGCACCCAGGGGTCGCTGACCAACTCATGTTGCATCGGCGACTCATGCGGCTTGAGGTCCATGCTGACGCCGTGGTCGGAAATAGCCAGCAGATGTACGCTGGCCGCGCTGTTGAGCGCGCTGCTCCAGGTGTGCAGGCTGAACTGCAGATTCTCCCCCTCCAGCAGCCTGATGACGTCGCGACTTCCGGTGATGCCGTGGCTGCGGCCCGGGTCGATCTGGACCACATCCACGCCGCCGCTGCGGATCAGGCGCCCGTAGCTCTCGACATCCCACTCATCCTCGCCGGTCCCGATCGGCGTCGCCACCGCGGCCCGCAGCCGGGCATGCCCCTCCAGATCGCTCGGCAGCAGCGGCTGCTCGATCCAGCGCAGACGGTACGGCTCCAACTGGCGGAAGCGCTGGATCGCGGTCGGCACGTCCCACAGATTGCGCGCGCCCGGCGTATCCACGATCAGCTCGCGTTCAGCGCCGATCACCTCGCGGATGCGGCGCACATACTCGATATCGCGCCCCGCGTCCTGCCCGAAGACCGCGCCCGGATGCATGCCCCATCCCGCCTTGACGTAGTGGTAGCCCTGCTCCACCATCCAGCGAAACTCGTTCAACGTCCAGTCCAGGTCTTCCATATCGAAGATGATCGACGCCATCGCCACCACCTTGTCATGCAGCCTGCCCCCCAGAAGCTGGCAGACCGGCAGTCCCAGCGCCTTGCCCTTCAGGTCCCACAGCGCCATATCGAGCGCGCTCACGCCGAAGGCCGCAATCCCTTCCGGGCCATACCACCAGATATGGGCCAGCATCTTGTGCCAGGCGCGCTCCACATCGCGAGCGTCCTCACCGATCAGCAGCGGCGCCAGGCCCTGCTCGATGATCAGTTTCGTCGCCAGCGCAGCCTCGCGAAACTGGGAGATACACTCGCCCCAACCGACCGTGCCGTCATCGGCCTCGACCCGCGCCAGGGTGATGTAGCGTTCAATGCCCTTGTAATGGGGTTCCGGATAGGCGAGCGCGTATGCTTCAACTGAGCGGATCTTCATAGCTGTTTCCTCGTGGCGACTTTGAATTCCAGGGTGTTGGTATTAGTCCTCAGTAACAGGGCGAGCAGTTGAGGATGGCGGCGTCACCGAAAACTAAAGACTGGTGTTCCACACGGGCCTGGCCGTGAGCATTCCCCGCGCCGGAAAGCTGACCGTGACAGGGCCCAGCAGTCCCGAAACCGTCTGCCCGGGGAAGACATAGTCGGACTCATAGGGCCCCGTACTGAAATAGTTGGCCAGCGTATTGTAAACGGTCACTTCCAACTCGTTGTCCCCCTCATGCACCTGGCCCGTGATGTCGAAGCGGAAGGGTCGCGCCAGGCGTACGCCCGCGCTCTGTCCGTTGACGGCCACCTCCGCCGTCGCGTTCACTGTGCCCAGGTCGAGAACGACTTCGCCCTGCAACTGTATATCCGTGAGGGTGAATTTCTTCTTGTAAACGGCGCCGCCGGAGTAGCTCTCCAACGCGTACTGGCTCCAATCGCCCAGGGGAAGGGAGGCGTCAGCGCATTCGAAGCGGACCGGCTGGCGGATGGCCGCGCCGGCGTAGACGCCGGGCTTCTGTTCGAGGCGCAGCGCTACCTGGGACACATCCGCCAACGGAGCATCCAGTTGGATCTGTCCATCCCGGTCTGCCGTTTCGGCGCCGTTGACCCATATCTGAACGTTCTCAGCATCCACATCCAGGTGGAGTGTATGCGTCCCCGCCGGCGCCTCGCTCCTGAACCAGCCGAGGCGTTTCTCTTTGCGCGGCGCGATTTCATACGTCAATTCGGAAGGCTCGGTGAACCAGGTCAGGCGGGCGGCGGGACGGTCCCGCGCAGGGGTCGTCGACGGCTCCAGCAGAGCAGCATACGCGCGCAAGGGCTGGGCAGGCGGCTGGACACAAGCGAGCAGGAGCAGATTCAGCCCCTCCTGCAGGACGGCCTCAGGCGCCGCCGGAACCGGCTCCGCGGAACTGTCCGGCAGCAGAGCCTCCCCGTTCAGCCACGCCTGCTCCACCTGCCCGCTGTCGGCGCCCAGATGCAGGACCCAGCGACCAGCCCGCGGCGCCCGCACATGGGTGTAGAGGTAGCGCACCCTCTCCTCGTGCTCGTCGGCAATGTCAAAGCAGAGAAACGAGTCCGGAACACCGTGGCTCCCACCAAATACGTCGGTGCCCGGCTGCCCGAATTCCTGGGAATAGCAGACCGTCTCCCAATTCATCCCTCCGGCATCCAGCGTATCTGCGTCCCCGGCGCTCAATGCCGCCAGCTCCGGCGGTGTCTGCCCGCGTGGGAAAGCGGCGCTGGCCCGCCAGTAAGGGCCGAAGGTATAGGTGAAGACGGGCCAGCTGCCGTCGTCATAGTCGCGGCTGTGCCAGCCCTGCGCTTCGCCCGGCATCTCCTCCTCCCGGTAGCGGAACTGCCGCGCCTCCGCGCCGATCTGTTCATCACCGGCCGGCTCGCGGAAATCGCCCCAGCGGTTGTCCATCGTCGGCAGCAGCCGGAAGGACCAGTCGCCCGTCAGGTGCAGCGGGGCCGGCGCCGGGCCTAAGCGGGCTTTCGCTCCGTACTCGCACCCTTGGTGACGCACGCGCACCGACTTTGCGCCCCCGTCTTCGAAAGTGCCTCGCACCTCCACGGTATCGCCGGCCGCTTCCACATGCGTGATGGCACCCAGATTGTCCGCGGTCACAGCCGGTCTTCCCCCGGGCGGGCGCAGTACCAGCACGATGCCCTGGTTGGCCTCCATCGTCAGCCGTACCGTCGTGCGGTCATCTGTGCAGGCGAAGCGGTGCCAGGGCGTCACCTCGCCGCTCCAGCAGTCCCAGATCTCCGGTTCGCCGAGCACGCGCAGGGTAAAGGTCAGCTCTCTGCGCTCCGATTCGACATTGTAGAGGAAGTAGACGTCCAGCTCGCCGATCCTCTGATGCGTGTGGAAGACGTTCCTCTCTGAAGCGACCACATCCCGGTCGATTGCGTCCGTGATCACAGCTGCGATATCAACCCCCCGCTGCGCCGCATGGGGCGTGCGCGCCGTCTCCTGGCTGGGCATAAAGATACCCTGCCCACCGTTTTCGTTGCGCTGCCGGTAGATACTGCCCAGCGCCTGGCTATGCGCCTCTGTCCGGTGGGCGGCCTCTTCGCTGGAAGCGATGCCGAAGATATGCTGCAACCGCGCGCGGACTTCGGGATCGTCGCGGCCGTGCTCCTGCGATGCGCCCGGCAACTGGCGGAAGGCCACCACCGCGCCGCCCCCGTCATAGAACTCCTGGAGCTTCGCCAGCGTCTGAAGGCGGATCGTCGTCATCGGCGGCAGGAGCACGGCCCGGAACCGGATACCGGCGATCTCCAACGTCCCGTCGCGCACAACGGCCTGGGTCAGAAGATTGTCGTCGATGAAATCGAAATCGATCCCCGCCTCGTAGATCTGGCGGGCGAGCGCAAAGGTCGTCATCGCGCACTCGTCGGCAGCGCTCGTGAACGAGTCCCCCCGCAGCCAGTTGGCGTGCACCGTCGTCAGTGGGTAGAGCAGCGCCACGTCGGCGACATGCGTTCCCTGGCTCATCACCGCGCTCAGGCGCGACACATAGTCCACGAAGGTCTGCCAGTGTTCCCAGTAGGGCTGGCGCCAGTGAATCGACGGCGGCACCCACTCATACCAGCCGCCCAGCGTGTTGTAGAGCCCGCCGTGCTGATTGTACAGATTCAGCCCGTAGGCATAGTTTTCATTCGTCCAGGCGACGTTTTCCTCCTGCGTCATGCCCCAGCCAGACCCCCAGTAGACGCACATCGACGCCCGCTCCCGTTCGTAGATGTGCAGGATCGAGCTGGACAGTTTGGCGTCGATGAAACAGCGCTCGCCGGGCAGACTGGCGCCGGGGTCCTCGTTGCCGGTGACGTGGAACCAGCGCATCAGGCGGAAGAAATCGCCGTAATGCCACGTCTGCCCCAGCATGTCCTGCCGCCCCCAGGTCGCGATCGTGCCGTAGCGCAAACCCCGCTCTTCGTGCCAGTCGCACAGCGGCCTGTAGAGGTTCTCCTCCAGCAGTGTCGACATCACTTCGTAGTAGTCGCAGCGAATCCTGTCGGTGAAGGCGCCGACGTCGTGGAAAAGGCCGACCAGCCAGGGCGAGGGGTCATAGCCCTTTTCCGCCTTGAACCGCTCCACCAGCTCCGGCGCGTAGAGGATGTTGCCGTTGAGCACGTAGAGCTCATCCTGCCCGTAGAGCGACAGCGTGCTGCCGAAAAACTCCCGCAGCCGCTCCTCATGCTCCTGCCAGTAGATTTCGAGATAGCGGGCCGCGACATGGGGGTTGAGGTAATCGAGATCGTGGGGCTGGCTGGCGACGGCCGCGAGCAGCCAGCCCGGTCCCGGCGCGTCCCACGCCAGCGGCTGCCCCGGCTCCGGCAGTGCCAGTTCCCGGCAAGAGTCGGGATCCAGCTCCCCGTCCCCGATCCGGTATGCGGCTGCGGCCAGGACCGTCTCTCCCTGCGGGAGGTCGAGCTGCAGCGGTCCTTTCTCCTGCGAGCGCGCCTCGTGAATGACCAGGCGGCGGCCTTCCAACTCCGGCCGCGCCGCGCGTTCCGCCCGCAGCAGGTCCTGCCAGTATTCGCGCCCCTCCCAGCCTGAGAACCACGCTTCCAGCCCAAGGCGCTCGTGCTCAGACACGGAATGGCGGAAGAACTCCCACCATTCCTCGCTGAAATAGGCCGGCCATGTCCCGTAGCGTTCACCGTCGAGATAGCGGGGATAGTACCAGGTGCCGCCGACGCCTTTCTTCTTCAACTCCTCCAGCTGCCAGGTGATGCGCTCCCTGTCCAGCTCTCCCGTCTCCCAGAACCAGGTGACAAAGTCGCTGCAGTCGAGGGGCGGCTGGCGGAAAAGTTGGCGTAGGGAATTGTAGGATGAAGTGGTCATTTTGTGAGTTCTTAGCGCTAAGGTTCGAATCTGCTGGGGCGGGAGAGGCTCCTCGGTTACACCTGCTGTGCGATTGAAGAAGGGCGTGGATTCAGACGAGGGTTACACTGCAGGCCAAGGACCGGGACATGTGTAGGAGGTACGGACAGCTGCCTGTGAACAGTGAGACATCCTCCATTGTAACCGCGGGCTGAGATGGGTCAAACCGGATGCCGGAGGTTCTTGGGGACGTGCCTGGGCTTGAGTGTTCAGCCGCACTTGCGCCTACCCATCATCCTGATGCTCTCGCAGATACCTGTTGATTCGTGCGCCGTCCTCGCGTTCTTTGTCTCCCTTGAAGTAGAGTTCGATGAAGTCAACACGGCGCTCATGGATGAAATAGGCGTAGATTACGCGCAACGAACTGTTGCGCAAATACTTGCAGGCCAAGCGGGCTTTGACGATTAACAGGGACTCGGTTTGCGTGAGGATGCTGCCGCGCCTGGAGGGCGTTGGCGGTACAGCCGCGATCACTTCTCGAAACAACTGAAGATCTGCAGGGAGTGACCTGTGCTTTCTGGAGAGTCTTCTGCGTTCTCGCTCGAATTCACGCAGCTCGTTATAGTGCATCGTCCGATTCACTTACGGAGTATCTGTCATCGCGATAGAAAACAGTCTCGTAAGGAATCGGTTCACCGTAGCGAGCACATTTCCAGGGGATGTCATTGTGCGAATACTCGGACAGTTCGGCGGGGCTCATGCCGGAAAATCGGGCCAACACCTGATCGATGTGTTCGATGTCACGCGCGCGCAACAAATCGGTGTCAGAACGTCCGGTATTGAGGTATCTGTTCTGGATGTAGTTGTGGTAGACCTGCTCCGTCTTCTGGATTGCCCCTTCCTCTTCCATACAGCGCAGAATCCGGGTTAAGTTGACCGACGTCGGACCGTAGCCGTTCTTGACGTAGGTCTCACCCATCAGGTTCTCTTCGAACTTCTCGTAGTAGTCGAAGTCAATGAAATAGAAGAGTTTGTGCAGAACGGCTTCGCCGATGTTCGGTTTGCCCTCGACCCTGTCGAGAACGTAGAGGATCACCTGCCTGAATACGTCGGGGCGTTCTTCTTCGACGCGAATCTGTAGATTTTCGCTCTCCTGGACTGCTTCCTCTGTAACCTGCCGGCTTGCACGATCAGTAGACCGTTTTTCAGTCAGCATACGTGGATGCCCTTTTCATCCAGTTTCGCCGTCCTGTTCCGCGTGGAACCGGTACCTGATTCATAGGAATGGCGAAACTAGCGTTCCACTGTGCGGCTCATTCTATTCCAGAACGCCCGATGCGGCAAAGCCGGTCGGAATCTCGCTCCGGGCAAATCAGACCTTAATCGCGCCCGAAGTCAGTCCGGCCACAAACCAGCGGCTGGTGAAGATAAAGAGGATAACCAAGGGGATCGAGCCGATCAACAGCCCTGCCATCGTCAGCCCGTAACGTGTGAAGTACTCCGTCTGGTAGGCCCACAGGCCGGGTGTCAGGGGCAGGAGGGTCTGCCGTTGGATGGTCAGGTAGGGCCAGATCAGATTGTTCCACGTGCCCAGAATGTTCAGAATCGCGGCCACGCCCAGCATCGATTTGCTCAGAGGCAGCGCGATGCGCCAGTAGCCCTGCCACTCGCTGGCGCCGTCAATGCGCGCCGCGTCGAACAGCTCCTTGGGCAGGCTTTCAAAAAAGGTGCGCAAAATAAACATGGCGAAAACCTGCCCGCTCGCGATCCACGGCAGAATCATCGCCCAATACGTATTCATCAGGCCGAGATCCTTCACCAGCACGAAGGACGGGATCAGCGTCATCGCCGAAGGCACCATCATCAGCGACAGCACCAGGTAGAACAGCGGCTGCCGGGCCGGGAACTCCAAAATTCCGAACGCATAGGCCGACAGCGACGCCAGCAACAGGACGCCCAAAACCGTCACGCCGCTAATGATAATACTGTTCCTGATGAACTCCAGCACGATCTCAAAGGCAAATCCGTAATTCTCCCAGTGCAGCGGGAAGGTCAGCGCAAACGGCTGGCGGGCAAACTGCGGGATCGTCTTCAGCGAAATCAGGAAGGCCATCACCAGAGGCGCGATGCCCCCGACCAGGAACAGACCCAATAACACGATCCGCCACCAGTCCCCGCGCAGAAAGACGCCCACCTGCTCGCCCCTGCTCCGTCTGTACGGTACTCTCATCTCCGTCCCTGCCGCACTCATGGCAATAACTCCCAACTGCAGTCTAGCGTTTCGAGTTTTTCGTTCTCTTCTCGCACCAGCAGGTATCACCAAAAACTAGAAACTGAAAACTGACGTTAGTACTCCTCAGTCGTAATGTACTTCATATTGATCAGCGTCAGCACGAGGGTGAGGAGGAACAGGACGACGCCGATGGCGGAAGCGTAGCCCATCTTGTTGATGCGGAAGGCGTTCCAGAACATCCACATCCCCGGCACCATTGTGCTGTTGATCGGCCCGCCCTGCGTCATCGCGAACACTGCCGTGAACTCCTGCACACCCCACATGATAGTCAGTACCGAAATCAGCTTTATCTGTCCGGCGATGAGAGGCAGTTCGATTGACCAGAAGCGCCGCATCTCTGTCGCCCCATCGATCATCGCGCTTTCGACGATTTCGTAGGGGATCGCCTGCAGGCCCGCCAGCAGAATCAGGATGGCCACCCCGTCCACCCACGGAAAATTGCGCAGCATCACCGCGTACAGCGCCACGTTCGGGTCTGACAGCCACGCTCGCGTCCACGACTCCAGGCCTATCCATGTCAAAAACAGATTCAGCGGCCCTACCTTGACATCATATATGAACTTCCACAGCATCAGTGGCACGATTGCGGGAATAACCACCGGCAGAATCATCCCCAACCGAAATGTGTACTGCGCCCTTCCCCCCCGCAGCCGGTGGATCAGCACTGCAATGAACAGTGATACGCCCACCGTCGACACCACATACCAGGCCGCCAGCTGCAACATGTGGTCCATCGAGTTCAGAAATACGCGGTCTTTGGTGAAGAGCTGGACAAAGTTGCCCAGGCCCACAAAATCCGAATCCAGGCCGGGCGCCCACTTGAACGCCGACCGGTACAGCCCCAGCAGTGCGGGGTAGTACATGAAGATCAGGAGAAAGACGAAGGTGGGGGCGAGCATCGTGTAGGCGACGCGCCCTTCGTAGATACGTCTTCCGAGCGGCTTTCTGCGTTCCTGTATGTCCACGGCCTGGGCCGCAGTATTGGGCAGGGCCGGCATCTCTTTTACAGCCATCAGCGCATCCTCATCCTTCAGTGCTTCGTGAATAGCGAACCGTGCCAATCGCTAACCATTCACATAGATCAAAGGCAGATGTTCGTCGTCAGCAATAACGTCTCCCACGCGCAGGCGTTCGGCCACCTCCGCCGGCAACGCAGCCGGCCGGCCGTTGTAGACCGAGCCTTCGGGCATGAACAGCATCGACAGCGCCCGCCGGGAATGGATGGTCATGCTGGGGCCGGCAGCATGGGCGATCATCCCGTTGATGAAGACGCCGTCCCCCGCCTTCACCTCCATCGCGGCCGGCTCAATCTCCCTCCACTCGGGATATTCCTCCAGCAGGCCGTCGATTTTCGCCTCGTTCAGGTTTCCGGTTGCATCGAAGCGACTGCTCTTATGAGTTCCCGATAGAATTCGGCCTGTCGAGCGGAAAGTTCGGTGTTCATCAAAGCACCTCAAAGAGGAATAAAGGAGTGAGAGGCATGTAACTACCTCTCACTCCCCACTCCTCTTCACTCTCTCCTCACTATCAGCAGGTCAACCCTTCGCGCTCGATGTAGCGGTCGGCGTAGGCGTCGAAGGATTCCTGGATGATGTTCAGCGCGGTGTCCAGGTCCATCTGGTCGAGCATGTAGGAGCGCCAGGCCTGGCCGATCGGCTCGGCTGCCTCGGCGTCCAGCTTGACCTCTTCGTAGACGAACATCTGCGTCTCACCGATCTGCTCGGTCAGCAACGCAAACGGTTCCTCGAAGCGCGGGTCGACCGGAACGTTCTTCACGTTCGGCATCAGCGTGCCGATCTCGGACTGGATCGTGTGCAGGTTGTCCGGCACCGAGATCCAGCGCATCAGGTCGACGGCCGCATCGATCACGCCGTCCTTTTCGGAACGGGTGGTAATTGCGATCTGGTCGCCTACCGGACCGCCAATCGGCCATGCCGGCGTCGGCGGATCGGTCACCAGGTCACTGCTCTCCTTGGTCAGGAGCGGCGCGAAGAAGGTGCTCCACTCGAAGTCGACCAGCGGGTCGTGCAGCAAGCGCGGGAAGGACCAGGTGCCGTTCTCCATGATCGGCTCCACCTTGTTCAGGAAGCGCGTGTGCGTGTCCGTGGCGCGGGTCGTCCAGTCCGCCGGCCGGAAGGGCACGTTCAGCTTCCACAGCTCCATCCACTCGCGGTACTGCGGCAGGTGGGCGTGGTAGATGCCGTTCTCGATGGCGCAGGCGACCTCTTCGTAGGTGGCCGTGCCGCGGTCGGGATTGACCAGCGGTTCGACCTCGCCGGCCATGAGCATGCCGCCCATCTGCAGGCGGTACCAGTGGTCGGTATCCGAAACCGGGCCGGTCCAGCCGCCGTACGCGTCCACGTCTATGTCGCGGAAAGCCTGGCAGATGTCGAGGAAGTCGGCGTAGTTCTGGGGCGATTCGAGGCCCAGGTCGTTGAACCAGTCGACGTTGTAGTAGAAGAAGGTGGTGACGAGGCCGAAGACCATGTTGTAGTATCCGTCCCGCATCAGCGTCTCGCCGGTCGGAATCGGGAAGAACTGGTCCAGCCACTTTTCGCTGCCGGGGTCGCCGGCCGGGATGTAGGGGTTCGGCTGGTTGAAGTAGGGGGTCAACTCGGTCCACCAACCCTTGTCCAGGTCATCCTTGATGTGCCAGTGCGCGTGCGTGACGATGTGCGGAATGGTGCCGGCCGTCTGTTGCGCAATCGTCCATTCACGGCTGCTGATCCCCTGCGGGATGCGGATCCACTCGATGCTCACGTCGGGGTGTTCCGCCGTGTACCCGTCCAGCACTTCAAGGATCTTGTCGTGCGGCAGCGGGTTGTCTTCGGTGCGCTCCATGCTCTGCGTCGGCGTCCAGGAGCCCCAATAGGTGACCAGCTCCTTGGTTTCGCCCATCGCGGCTTCACCATCGCCGGCCGGCGCCATCGGTGCCTGGCAGGCAGCCAGCCCTACGGCCGCAGTGGCGACACCAGCAGTCTTCAGGAATGCGCGCCGAGAAAGTGCACGGTCTGTCATTGTTCCTTTCCTTTCTGTAGAGTTGTGAAGTAGGAATTCCGGTCTGATCCGGCATGGATTTGGTCAACTGCGGGGCCGTCAACGGTGAGGCCCGCAGCCAAAATCGTCATCTGACAGTGGTGAATCGGAGGAACTGTTGGGTTTCTGCTGGAATCGATCCTCCTGTTGCGAGTAATGAAATGGATGTGGGCCCCAAAGGCGCCCTTTACTCTGAACTGGCACACGCCTTTCGGCCAACGCGACTTAAGCTTGCAAGGAGATTCTTCCTCTGCTCGCGTCGTGCATTTCCATCCTGCGTGTCCATGGAAGAATGCAGGCAAGTATAACAAGAATGGCATGCAATGTCTACTTGCAGACCTGTTCGGGTGCAGTCCAGATTTGGGGTGGGAACAGAGGCGAGGCGTGAGGGGCGAGGAAAGGGAACTGCCGGCGACTCTGCAGGAGATCGGATTGCGGGCTTGCCGCGGAGTTGTCGTTGGTGGAATCATATGAAAGTTCGTCACTAGTTGGGATGCTTTCATATGTGCATGTTGGCTTGCGGGGGCGGGCGGGGATGCGCGGACTTTGCCGTTTTGTACAGCTTTTGCGGGGGACTCCGGTACATCACTTCGATGGCTGAGGGACGGTCTTTCGGCGGTGCGGCGGGGGGCGCGAAGGTGATGCATTTTCCAAAAAGTGATGCATTACTGGTTTTGGGGCTTCTGACCAGAGAGAAAAAGGGGAAAAACGGTGCGAAAAAAATGCATCAATAGAGATGCATCACTCTTAGAAAAAATCGGCCCAAAAACGGCGGCAATGCTGGCAAACCGGATTAGATGCCATTGCCCTGCGAAATCGTGTGCATTCCGGATTCTCTGCGCTGATCATGCAAAAAATGGTGGTTTCAGCCCAGGCAGCAGTCCGGTCCTATCTGGCAGAAAAAGATATAAAATATCGTACATCCCCCCTAAAATGCGGACAAAATCAGGACAAAACAGGACAAACCCCTCAAATCACTCACTTTTGAGCCCTTGAATCGGACGGCTAGTTGACCGCTGTCAAACAAGCGATTTGCTCCCGGAAACTGCCTGCCCGCGCAACGTCGCGCAGTCTCGCCGCGCCTATCCTCAATCAATTGCCGCAGTCACTGAACACTGACCACTGGCCCCTGCCGCGCCCACCCAAATCCGGGATGCCCCCCTGTTCGTTTCAGTTGTTGACTTGCAAACTCCGTATGCTATGATTGACGGCACGCCCACCCAACGTCGAACACCTTTGTCCCGTATTTCGGGCATCTGCAAAGGTCCGAGAATAGATATTGCTGCGTCATACCCTGTCCAACCCCAGTGGTATCGTGGATAGTGCATTGCAGACTGAACTTGCCGCGAGCCACGAACCAATCCAGTCAGGAGCTGCACGATGAGCAAGTTAGCCCTACTCGGCGGCGAGAAGGCCGTCACCACCGAGCCCCATTCCGTCGGCCACCACCGTTCACCGATGTGGGAAAGCGGCAAGGCCGCCGACTGGGAGGAGTTCTCCGAGGCTTTCGCCGCAAAGATGCAGGTCGAATACGCCCTGCCCGTCTCCTCCGGCCAGGTCGCCCTCAACTCTGCCCTCGTCGCCGCCCAGGCCGGCCCCGGCGACGAAGTTATCGTGCCCTCCTTCACCTGGATCGCCAGCGTAAGCTGTATCATGCACAACAACGCCGTCCCCATCTTTGCCGACGTCGATCCCAAAACATACACCGTCGACCCGGAGGACGTGCGCCGCAAGATCACACACCGCACCAAGGCCATCATCGCCGTCGACCTCTACGGCCATCCCGCCTACCTCAAAGAGCTGCTCGCCATCGCCCGCGAACACGATATCGTCCTCATCGAAGACTCAGCCCAGGCCACCGGCGCCTACGTCGACGGCGAGATCGTCGGCGGCATCGCCGACATCACCTGCTTCAGCTTCGCCGGCAAGCCGATCGCCGCCACCAGCGGCGGGGTGATGACGACCAACAGCCGTGAATACTACGAGCGCGGCGCGCTGGGCGGGCAGCATCCCTCGACCCTGTCCAAGATCCTCACCAACTCCGATCTGCTCAAGTACGCGTCGACCGGCGGTTACGGCGACAACCACCGCATCGACCGCTACGCCATGACTGTGGCCTACGAGGCGTTGGAGACCTTCGAGGAGGCCAACGATGCCCGTATCGCCAACTGCGATCTCCTCGCCCAGGAGCTGAGCAAGGTCAAGGGGATCACGCCGCCCTACGTCGAGCCCGGGGTCAAGCATGTCTACCACATGTTTTCCAGCCTCTACAACGAAGAAGAACTGGGCGTGCCCAGAGAGACGTTTGTCAAGGCGATCAACGCCGAAGGCGTAACCGCCCTCACCTACGTCAACAGCGCTAATTTCCTCTTCCATCCCGGCGGCAAGCCGATGCCTTCCGGGCCGATCCATCATCGCGCCGTTTTCCAGGAGAAGAACGTGTACGGGCACGGCTGCCCCTTCCAGTGCCCCCATTACACCGGCGAGGCCGACTACTCGATCGGCTCGCTGCCCGTTACCGAAAAGCTGGTCGACCAGGAGTTCAACTTCCTGCAGCCGCATCTCTCTGCCCCCAACGGCCCCGACCAGATGGAGCAGGTCCTGGACGCCGTGACCAAGGTGGTCGACAATATCGGCGACCTGGAAGGCTACCAGATCGACTAGCGTACGGTCGCGGAGGTCAAGCACAACCCCGCGCCGTATGCGCGCGCTGAAACTGGAGAAATTTCAATGCTGGAAGAACTGAGCCACGCCCAGTGGCAGGAATTTGAACGGGAAGGCTACCTGCGCCTGGGGCACTGTATGACCGGCGATGAACTGGCCGCGATACAGCAGCGCATGGACGAAATCATGCTCGGCACCGCGCCGGTCGACTACAGCCGCATGATGATGCAGCTGGACCGCATCCCCGGCAAGACCGATGCACCCGGCCCTGGGGGGAAAGGGCACAAGGGGGCGACGCTGCACTACCGCAAAATTCAGGATCTGGAGTTCGACCCGCTCTTCCTGCGCTATATGCAGAAGCCGCTCTTCCGCCACATCTGCTGCATGGTATACGGCGCGGACACGCCGGTCGCCTGTATGCGCGCCATGTTCATGAACAAGCCCGCGGCCGACCCCGCCAATGGCGGCGGCGAGCAGGCGGGGCAGTCCGTCGGCGGTACACACCTCGTCTGGCATCAGGACCGCTGGACCTATTTCGACCGCGATCCCCTGATCACCATCTGGACCGCGCTCGACCCGGCCACCGTCGCCAACGGCTGCGTCCATATCGCACCCCGCCGCCATCACACCCTGATCAACCCTTCCCACGTTTCCGGCTTTATGACCGACGATCAGGCCCATGCGCTGGTGGCGGAAGTCGAGACGGTCCCGCTCGAAATGGAGGCCGGCGAAGCGGTGCTGCTGCACAACTATCTGCCGCACAGCTCCGGCGTCAACAGCACCGCCATTGCCCGTCGCGCCTTCAGCGTCTGTTACATGGATGCTGCCACCGTCGACACCCAGAACCATGAATACTCGCTGATCTTCGGCGACGGCGCGCTCGATCCGGAGCGGCTATAACGGCAAGAAGCGAGGAGTGAGGGAAGAGGAGTGAGAAGAGCGTAAACACCTTCCGCTCCTCCACCGCGGCTTTACCGGCAGGGATCAACTGGTCGCCGGCCAACTGTCACCAACCATTGTAGTTTCAGGCAGGAGAGAGAAATGCAACCCGAAATCGCACTGGCAAAACGGGAACAGATGCTGCAGGACGGTTTCTGCTTCGTTGACGATATCCTCACCGAAGAGTTCCTGCAGGAGCTGCGTGAAGAGTCTGAGCGCCTCATCGCCGCACACGTGCCCCCGCCCGACGTCAGGTACCAGGGCCAGCACGTCAATGTACGCGGCGAGGAGAACGACGTTATCAAGAGACTCCTGGAATGGCAGCCGGCGCGGCAAGCGCTCGAGGAGATGGGGTTCGGCGACTTCGAGAGCACCGGCGGAATTATCATCCTGACCAAGGACCCGGGCGAACCGGCGCTCTACTGGCACCAGGATTGGGGGAGCTGGGAGGACCCGATCAGCGTCACGCCCTGGCCGCAGCAGATATTTGTCTCCTACTATCTGAGCGACACCAGCGTCGAGAACGGTTGTCTCAAGGTCATCCCCGGCACCCACCGCAAGCGTATCCTGCTGCATGATGAGCTGGTGCCCGCCCACGAACAGGGCGCGCGCTACATTGAAGAGGACCACCCCGTCATGTTCGGCGACCATCCCGATCAGGTCGACGTCTGCGTGCGCGCCCGTTCCTTCGTGCTGGCGGACGCCCGTCTGCTGCACTCAGCGCGCCGTAATCTGACCGACGAGCGCCGCACGCTCATCCTGGCCTGGCACCGGCGGCGGGACGACGTCTGGGACAAGCCCCCCGCCTACTGGGAGGGCGAGATTCCCGATGTTCTGGTCAACCGCGACGCAAAACGGGAGTACGAACGCTCGCGCATACCCGGCGACTATCTCGAATTCAGCGGCCAGTAGGGTGCTATAATACGAAGGGATAACCCCAACGGGGCCAGTAGCTTGCGAATCTCGTGAAAGAAGGCGAGATTCCTGTCTTTCAGTTGCGAAGTCGTTACAAAAGATCGTGATTTCAAGCGTGCGTTATGCTGCGCTCAAGTAGCGACGCGGTCGTGCTTGCACCATTTGGTTTGCTGCCGTGGTCAGGTGGATTTTCAGGAGTACACAAATGAAGGCACAGATTGAGATTCCCAAAGACGTTGTTGCCGACTTTTGTCAGCGCCACCAAATCCGCCGCTTGGCTCTTCTACAAAAAGGTCTCTCGTCGGAGGAAGACTTGGATCTCATCGTGGAGTTTGAATCGGATGCGAAGGTAGGGTTATTGGACCTGGCTCGTATGGAAAGGGAGTTAAGCAAAGCGCTTGACCGGTCAACCCATCTGCTGACCTATAAGGGCGTCGAAAGAAGCTTTAACCCTTTGTTCAAGGAGGCGATTGTCGATTCAGCCGTAATTCAGTATGAGAACGAATGATGACAATGTACGTCTTGTTGCCATGGGAGTGTATGCCACTAAGTCGATAGAAATCCTGGGTACTACAAGCCAGGATGAGTTGGAACAGAACGAGATGATGCAGTTCGCTCTGATAAAGCTGGTGGAAATTGTAGGAGAGGCGGCGAATTGTGTTTCCAGTCAGACCCGTAGCAAACATCCTGAGATTCCATGGAGTGACGTCATAGGGATGCGCCACCGACTGGTTCACAATTACGAGGCCATAGATCTCGTTATTGTGCGGGCAACGATAGTCGATGCTCTTCCTTCGCTCATTGACCAGCTTAGGGCAATCGTTGGCGAAGGAATCGCCGGTCTCGCCTTTCCAAAGTTTGGCTCGTAACTGTCCGCTGAACATTGAAGCCATGCGATTCGCCCTCTTTGGCGCCGGCCGCGCCGGCGTAATCCACGCCCGCAACATCGCCGCTCACCCCCGCGCCGAACTCGCTTACATCTTCGACGTCGATCAGGCGGCTGCACAGCGGCTCGCGGCCGCCCGCGGAGGGCAGGTTCCTCGCGGCCCGCAAGAGATCTGGGAGGCGGACGACGTCGACGCTGTCCTGATCGCCTCATCGACCGATACGCACGTCGACTTGCTGCGGCAGGCGATGCGGGTCGGCAAGCCGACCTACTGCGAAAAGCCGATCGATCTCGATATTGAGAAGGTTAGAACGTTCGTGGACGACGCGTCCGCGAGCGACCCGCCGGTGTTTGTCGGATTCCGCCGCCGCTTCCAGCCTGAATTCAGTTCCATGCAGCGGCAGGTCCGGGAGGGCGCAGTCGGACGGATCGAGTCGATCCGCATCATTGCCCGCGACTTTGCGCTGGCCCCTCTCGCCTTTCTACAGCGCTCCGGCGGCCTGTTGCGCGACAAGATGATCCACTACTTCGACCTGGCCCCATGGCTCGCCGCGGAGAGACCGACCGAACTGTACGCAACCGGATCCAACCTCATCGATCCAGTCGTTGGTGAGATGGGCGACGTCGACACCGCGGTGGCGGTCCTGCGGTTCCCCAGCGGCGCGCTCTGTACGATCGAGAACGGCCGGCGCGCGGCCTACGGCTTCGATGACCGGGTCGAAATTTTTGGCGCCGAAGGCATGCTGCAAGGCGGCTCCGCCCCCGCCGAGAACCTGGTCTGGTTCACCGCGACGGGCATCACGCAGAACCGCTTTCCCGACTACTACGGCGAGGAGAGCTTTGCCTACGCGCTCGATGCCTTCATCAGCGCGCTCGAAAACGGCGCGGCCGTTTCGCCCTCGCTGCAGGACGGCTACCAGGCCCAGCTGATCGCCGAAGCCGCGTTCGAGTCGATGCGCACCAACCGGCCAATGAAAATCCAATGGACTTCGTAGATGCGCTACTGTTTCGCCCACTGCGCCTGCAGGAAATCTAATCAGCCCGTGTCTGCCTATGAAAGCAAGTACTAATGCTGTAGCGAACGCCTATCAACTCCGCGCCGGAGAGAGCGTCCTTCTCCTCGACGAAGCCCTGATCCAGGAGGAGGACGGCATCACCCGCGAAGTCCAGCCCTGCGCCAAGACCCCATTCGTCATGGAGCCCGACCCGGATAAACTCTGGGAATACTGCGGCCCCGGCATGAGCAAGCGCATCCATCTCTACGGCACGGCCCTTTACGACGATCTGGTTGGCAAGTACCGGATGTGGTATTTCGGCCGCATGGGCCCCCACTGGCGCGTGCCCGACGGCAACTACCAGATCCCCGAACTCTATGTCCCCCGCACCGATGAAAGACCCTTCCACTGCAACGGAGTCACCGCAGACCGTCACGGACGCCCCTTCGTCGACAACGACCGCGGCGACCTCACCCTGTACGCCGAGAGCGACGACGGCATCAACTGGGTCAAGCCGGATCTGGGCATTTTTCCCTTCAACGGCAGCTCCGCCAACAACATCATCTGGGACCTCCACGGCGCCTCCGTCTTCATCGACCGCGACGAAGAGAACGCGGACCAACGGTACAAGGCGATCGGCTTCTGCCGCCGCTACCGCAGCATCTTCCTGCTCACCTCCCCCGACGGCATCCACTGGAATGACAACGTTACCGTAAACCTTCCTGAGCAGGGGCGCACCCATAACTGTCTTGAGCCGGTGGTAAAGCGCAGCAACGAGGGCACCTTCAACGTGACCTGGGACCCGGTCGATTCCATCTACCGCGCCTACTCGCTCCAGCGCTTTGACGACAGCGAGAAGCGCCGCGTCATCTGCTACTCCGAAAGCCCCTCTCTGGCCGGCCCCTGGAAGGACTCCTACCCGATCCTGGAGCCGGGCAACTGGGACGACGAGATCGCCCGGCGTCGCTACGGTGCGCTGCGCGCCGAGTTCCACAACATGTCCGCCTTTCGTTACGGGAGCCTCCATATCGGTCTGCTGGGCGTCCTCTACGTGACCGGCGAGCAGATCCCGGGGGAAAAGAACCAGATCCCCTGCGACGGCCCCATCGACGGCCAGTTCGTCTACAGCCGCGACGGCATCAGCTGGCAGCATGCCGATCGCGCCCGCACCGTCGCGCTGCCGCGCGGCGCCGGCGACGCCTTCGACCGGGGCATGATTATCGGCACGGCCAAGGAGCCGATCATCGAGGGCGATGAAATTCACTGGTACTACACCGGCTGCGAGCATTCGCACGGCGAGGTCAACATGGAGAAGCGCGTCAAGCGCCTAGGCCGCGCCACCTGGCAGCGGGACCGCTTCGTCGCGCTCGCCGCGGCCGGCGAAGGGATGGTCGCGACCAAGCCCTTGCTCCTGCCTATGGGCGCAGGCGCGCTTGAGGTGAACGCCGATGCCGCCGGCGGTCAGCTGCACGTCGAACTGTGCCGCCCCGACGGGCGCGTTCTGGACGGATTCTCCCACGTCGACTGCATTCCTCTGCAGACCGACGACCTGCATTGGCAGGTCAGGTGGAAGAACCAGGAACTGCCAATCGAACGCCCTGTCCAACTCCGCTTATTCCTCAATCGCAGCAAGCTCTACAGCTTCACGCTCAGGTCCTGAATCCCCCGGTCTTCAATTTGACCTGCGGTTGGCATCAGCAGGTTCAATGCCCCAATCGGCTCTGCCAGATTTGAGAGCCGGTTTTCAGATCGAGACTTTTCCCAAAACAATAAGAACCTTGTCTGGGTCGCCGTGCGATTCTGTTTTTCGTCTGACATAATTGTGCAACATTTCGACGCTATCATGGCCAGGTATGAGGGATACGCCCTCAGGCAAACGGAACGAAATGTAAAGAGGTGAAACAGTGGCGAACAAGACAGTGTTGACGAAGTATCTGGTAACGATGTTAGCGTTGACCGTCGTCACGGCGGCAATCGGTATTAGCGGCTGTACAGTGATTGTCCCAACCGGCGAGCATTATGGTTCAGAGGGCATCACGATAAGCCGGGGCGAACACGGACGTGAAGGCGGCCAAGGCAACGGTGAGAGGAAGGAAGGTGCCGGCGCAAGCGAGGGTGAAGAGTCAGGCACGACCCTCACCCTGACCGAGGAATACGATACCGTTCGCAAGGGCGCCCGGCTGATTCTTGTCTACGACGCCGAGAGCAACGCCTTTACCGGCACGGTGGAAAACACCACCAGCAGCACCTTGCAGCAGGTTCGGGTTGAGGTTCACCTGTCGAATGGAGTCGAACTCGGACCGACAACGCCGGTCGACCTCGCTCCCGGTCAAACTGTGGACGTTTCTCTCCCAGCAACGGACCAGGCGTTCGACGGGTGGACGCCCCACGCTGAAGTAGGGCCGGGAAGCGGCGGCGAGGCCGGGGAACACGGACCCGGCGGCGAAGAGGGCGGAGAAGGCGGCGGCGAACACAGTAGCGGCGGCTAACAAGAGCGGGACGAAAGAAGCTGACATTTGTTCACTGGCGGAGATGTACGATACTCAGATGCGGCGGCCATACCGGTCGCTGCATCTGAATGGCTTCAGTTGAGAAGTGATGATGAGTCGCATGATTCTGATCGTTGAA
Source organism: Caldilineaceae bacterium SB0661_bin_32 (assembly GCA_009841235.1). Taxonomy (GTDB): domain Bacteria; phylum Chloroflexota; class Anaerolineae; order Caldilineales; family Caldilineaceae; genus Bin5. The sequence goes on from VXMH01000016.1 coordinate 42,571, forward strand.
GATGATACCCGGATCGCGAACTGGCTGAAGATCTTCTTCGAGGAGGCGGGATTCACGGCCGAAGTCGCACATGACGGCAGGGCCGGACTCAACCTCGCCCGCGCCCTTGCCCCCGACCTGATCGTGCTCGATCTGATGCTCCCCCACCTTGATGGGATCGAGCTCTGCCGCACTTTGCGCCGCGAGTCAGATGTTCCCATCATCATGCTCACCGCCAGGGAAGCCCATTCCGACCGCATTACCGGCTTGGACAGCGGTGCAGATGACTATGTCGTCAAACCGTTTGACCCCGAGGAAGTCGTGGCACGCGCCAGAGCCGTTTTGCGCCGCGTCAATGACAAAGTCCAACAAGCACTGACCTGTGGCAACATCACGATTGACGAAACGACCCGGCGTGTGACAGTTGGCGAGCAACCGGTCCACCTCAGTCAGGCGCAATTCCTCCTGCTCGCTGTCTTCATGCGCCATCCGAATCAAGTACTCACACGCGACCAGCTGATCGCTCTCGCCTTCAACAACGATTATGATGGATATGATCGCGCCATTGACAACCACATTCTCCGTCTGCGCAGGCAAATTGCCGTAGACGGCCGCCAGCCAATTCAAACCGTCTATGGCGCTGGCTACAGATTTGTCACGGAGGATGGTTGATGTCGTTGCGTTGGCGCTTTCTGGGCGCATTTATCCTGCTCATCCTTCTTGTTGTCTCGCTTAGTCTGGGCGTCGGATACTATACGACACAGGCGCAACTGGATACATTTATTGGCGAGCTCAGTAGCGATGAGGCCAATGAGTTAGCTCGCAAGTTGAGTCAGGCCTACACTTCGTCAGATGGCTGGGAAACGTTGGAGGCCGCTCTCTCTGAGTCAGGGTACCTCTTCGAGCGCGGCGCGGAACAAGAGCGCGCCGAGGAAACTGAAGAAAAGTCCTCTGAACTCTTCCATAGAGAGTCTGACAGTGATCCTATACGCGTTGTCATTACCGATGTCGATGGGTATGTCTTACAAGATAACTTTTCCGAGCTGCAAAGGGGTGAGGCCGCGCCGGAATTGGGTGGACAGCGCGTCGATATATTCGATCTGCGCACTCGCCAGTCTGTGGGATATGCCTATGTTGATGTAAATCGTGAATTCTGGGCAACCGAGTCGCACGGATTTCTTCGGAACTTGCTTTACACCAACACCATTGGCGGACTGTTGACTGTCGCCTTAGCTCTCCTGCTCGCCTTCTGGCTCGCCAGGCGCATCACTGCTCCTGTCACAGCGCTGACCCAGGCCGCCCAGTCCTTAGTTCAACGCGATGATACCGTTCTGCTCCCGGTTACCTCCTCCGACGAGCTTGGGCAGATGAGCGCGGCATTCAACCAGATGACCACAGACCTCCAAACGCAACGCGACCTGCGCCAGCGGTTGCTCAACGATATCTCACATGAACTGAACACGCCCCTGAGCGTCATTCGTTTGGAAGCGCATGGGCTGCGCCAAGGGTTGCAAACACCCGCACGAGCAGCCGGCCAGATCATTCAAGAAGTGAAGCTGCTCCGCAATCTGGCGCGTGACCTGAACTGGCTGGCCGAAACTGAGTCAGACGAGCTGCGGCTCTCGATTGAACCGTACTTGATTCATCAACTGCTCACCGCTGAAGTGGAACGCTGGCAGCCCCAAGCGCAGATAGGTCAGGTCACCCTATCGCTGCAACTGCCGCCTGAACTGCCCGAGCTCAATCTCGACCGGATGCGGATGAGCCAGGCATTAGGCAATGTCATTCATAATGCGCTCCAGCATACGGAGGCGGGCGGCCGCGTCACGGTTGCGGCGACTATGGAGAAGCAGGGAGTCGTGGACATCTCAGTAAGGGATGATGGGGCAGGGATTGACGCAGCCGACCTGCCCCATATCTTCAGCCGCCTCTACCGCGCCGACCAATCTCGTAATCGCCGTACAGGTGGCATGGGGCTGGGCCTGACCATCGCCCGCGCCATTGTCGAGGCCCATAATGGTACGATTGGGGTTACCAGCAACGGGCTTGGACAGGGGACGACCGTGCGGTTCGATCTCCCACTGCGGTAAATGAGACCAGCCAACCAGCCAACCAGCCTTACCCTCATCACAGTCCCGCGGCGGGGGCAACCAGGCTGACACTTCCCGGGGGCGCAAACGCCGGCTTGTATATATGAACAGTGATTGCTTCGATCCGTGGTCCGTTATATATTTGTAGAGAGGTGAAAACAGGGGCCTTGCAGGACCCATGCCGCGAATAGTAGTTTTCGCCGTAAGCAAAATAGCGCAAAGAACCTGAACAGGCGACACACAGATCGAGGAATCCGATGAGCGTTACAATCCAGGAAAAAGAGTCCTTTGAAGCCAACGGCTATCTGCTCAAAAAAGGCCTCGTCTCCAGGCAGGAGATCAAGCAGATACGCCAGGAATTGCCAGACATCCACCGGCGCATGCTGGCCGATCCCCCGCCCGAAGTCCACGTTGCCTGGGAGGACGACAGTGTTGAATGCGCCCCTGCTCGAAAGGGGCGCGGCGCCCCCGACGAGAGCAAGATCATCCGCCAGCTGATGCACAGCGAGCTGGTCAGCCCCACCCTCAACCGCATCCTGCGCAGCGACACGCTCGTCGATATCGTCGCCGAGCTGATGCACCCGCAGGTCGCGCTCTACCACAGCAAACTCCTGCCCAAAGAGGCCGGCATCGGCGCGGCGACGCCCTGGCATCAGGACTACGCCTACTGGCAGACCGACGAAAACAAGCCGATAATGCTCAACTGCCAGATCGCCATCGATCCGATGACGCTCGAAAACGGCTGCCTGGAGTTCATCCCCGGCAGCCACCGCTGGGGCTTGCAGGACCATGAGCAGCACCAGGAGACCTTCGGCAGGTTCCTGCCCGGACGCTACTACAAGCGCGAAGAGGGCGTGACGATTCCGATGGAGCCGGGCGACGGCATCTTCTTCACCGCCCTCGTCATCCACGGCTCCGCGCCCAACACGTCGCCCCACCCCCGCTGGGCCAACACCTTTGCCTACAACGTGCCCGGCAACGGCGAGCACCAGGTCCGCGAAGTCTTGCGTTGATCGCAGGGGCCGGGGACGGGCCTCCCGCGGGGGCGGCGTCCTCCGATCCATTGGCCTCTGCGAGGCCGCGCGCCGCCTCCCGGCCGATTTGCCCATATCCACTGTTTTGTATACAATCCCATTCCAGCCAAACTAGCTTGAAGAGTTAAACCTAGTCCTGACTTTGGCCCTGACCGCAACGGCATAAGCCAAAACGGTCATCGCAAAGCCCTCTATCCCTTCCCCCGATGTTGAGGCTGCCCCTATAATGCCCTGTTTCGAACAGGGACGCATCAATGGTACGCGTCCCTTGAAAAGAACTGGGCCGGGGTTTGTACGATTGCTCTGGATAGGCAACGTGTTCTGTCCTGGCAGCCGAATTCCGTTGTTTTCTCTTTAGCCTGTCATTGCGGAGCTCTATCTGATTTTCCATTTTCGCTGCACTGAAAAACTGTAGTTTGGCATTCCATCAAACCATTGGAGGAGATTCCATGACCCAGAGGCACATTTCACGACGAAGGTTCTTGCAGGTATCCGCCTTTGCCACCGCCGGCGCGGTGCTGGCTGCCTGCGGCGGCGGCGACGCGCCCGCCGCGGAGGCGCCCGCTGCCGAAGAGCCGGCCGCGGCCGACAGCGGCGACGCGATGCCCGCATCCCAGTACAACGAAGCGCCCATGCTGGCCGAAATGGTCGCCAACGACGAAATTCCCCCCGTGGATGAGCGGCTCCCACCCACCCCAATGGTGATCGAACCTCTGAATGAGGTCGGTGAATACGGCGGCACCTGGCGCCGCATCGGCGTAGGCCCCGGCGACGCCGGCATCTTCCGGTTCCGCCTCATGTACCCGCAGCTGGTGCGCTTCAACATGGACGGCTCCGATATTGGCCCCAATTTGGCCGAATCCTGGGAAGTCTCCGATGACGGCACCACCTACACCTTCCACCTGCGCGAAGGCGTCAAATGGTCGGACGGCGCGCCGCACTCCTCTGGGGACTTCATGTTCTGGTATGAGGATGTCCTGGGCGATGAAGACCTCGCCCCCAGCTTCCCCGTCTGGCTGACCGTCGGCGGCGAGCCTGTCGTCATGGACGCGCCCGACGATCTTACCATCCGCTTCACCTTCCCCGGCGCACACGGAATCTTTATGACCTTGATGGCCGGGGCCAACGGCGCTTCGATGACCTGGTATCCCAAGCACTACATGACCCAGTTTCATCGCAACTACGCCGACGAAGAGGAGTTGAACGCGCAGGTGCAAGAAAGTGAGTTTGAGTCCTGGCATCAATACTTCAACAACCGGCTTACCCCCCGCCTCAACACCGACGTGCCGGTCCTCTTCGCCTGGCGCTTCACCAAGATTACGCCCGATGTTCCGGTCGTGCTGGAACGCAACCCTTACTACTGGAAGGTGGACACCGCCGGCAACCAGCTGCCCTACATCGACCGGGTTTCCACCGACATTGTAGAGGACTCCGAGGTTCTGAATCTGCGTGCCGTGGCCGGCGATATCGACATGCAGCACCGCCATATCCTGATGGAGAACTTCTCGCTCTTCAAGGAGAATGAGGAGGTCGGCAACTACGAGATCCTGCTCTGGAAGTTCGGCGAGACGAGCGATTCCGTTATCTCCTTCAATCTCTGCCATCCGGACCCGGTGATGCACGAGATTTTCAACGACAAGCGCTTCCGCTTCGCCATGTCCCATGCCATGAACCGCGATGAGGTCATCGAGGCCGTCTACCTCGGCCAGGGCGAGCCGGGACAGCCGGCGCCGCTCGCCTCCTCCCCCTTCTACGATGAGTCGCAGGCCAAGAACGCCATCGACTACAACCCCGATCTGGCCAACTCCATGCTCGACGAGATGGGTCTCACCGAAACCAACGCCGATGGCATCCGCCTGCGCCCGGACGGCGACCCGCTCAGCATCGTCTTCAACTACGCGCCCGTCTTCGGCTCCTGGCGCAGCATCGGCGAACTGATGCAGAAGTACATGGCTGACGTCGGCGTGCAGTTGTCGCTGAAGGAAGAAGCCCGCCCGCTCTGGAGCCAGCGCGTCCAGGCCTCCGAGCACGACATGACCGTCTGGACCGGCTCCGCCGAGTTCAACCCGCTGATCGACCCGCGGCACTTCCTGCCCTTCTCGCAGGGCGCTTCGCATCACGCCGCCTGCCATGCCCTCTGGTACACCTCCAACGGCGTCAACGGGGTCGAGCCGACCGGCGATCTGCGCACCGTCATCGACCTTTACGAGGCAATCAAGGCCACGCCGGACGTAGAAGAGCATAAACGCCTCTTCCAGCAGATCCTCGATCTTAACAAGGAGAATCTGTGGACGTTCAGCATGGCGGTCGGTCTGCCTGCGCCCGTTGTCCTCAGCAAGAACATGGGTAACGTCCCACGCGAGGGGGTCTCTTCCTGGCACCTGCAGACACCCGGCAGCACCGTACCCGAGCAGTACTACTTCAAGAGCTAACAAACATTCAGGCGAGAGGAGTGAGACGTTCTCTCACTCCTCTCACCTCTATTTTCACTCCTCAGCCTTTCGCCATGTCTTCATTCATCTTCCGCCGTCTCCTCCTGCTGGCGCCGACGCTCTTCTTGATCTCGTTGATCTCCTTCGTCATCATCGAACTGCCCCCCGGCGACTATGTGACCTCCTACATCGCCAACCGCATGGCGATGGGTGACGCTGTGCGCCAGGATGAGATCGACGCGCTCATCAAGCGGTACGGGCTGGATCAGCCGGCCCCGGTCCGCTACACCAAGTGGCTGGGCAACGCCTTACGGGGCGATTTCGGCTTCTCCTTTGAGTGGGAGCTGCCTGTGAGCGATCTGATCTGGGATCGCCTGGGCCTTACGGTGATGGTCGCTTTTGCCGCGCTCATGTTTTCCTGGATCATCGGCCTTGTCGTCGGCATATTCTCCGCCGTCTACCAGTATTCGATCGCGGACTATATTTTCACCGCCCTCAGTTTCATCGGCCTCGGCACGCCCAACTTCATGCTCGCCCTGATCCTGATGTGGATCGCCTTCTCCCAGTTCGGCCTCGACATCTCCGGCCTCTTCTCACAAGAGTTCGTCGACGAACCCTGGAGCATCGCCAAGTTCGTCGATATGCTCAAACATCTCTGGGCGCCGGCCATCATCGTCGGCACCGCCGGCTCCGCCGGTCTCGTGCGCACCATGCGTGCCAACCTGTTGGACGAATTGAGCAAACCCTACGTCGAGACCGGACGCGCCAAGGGCATGAACGAGACTAGGCTCGTGCTCAAATATCCTACCCGGGTCGCTCTCAATCCCTTCGTCAGCACCATGGGCTGGGCCTTGCCGCAACTGGTCTCCGGTTCGATCATCGTCTCCGTTGTGCTCAGTCTGCCCACCACTGGCCCGCTGCTGTTGCGTGCCCTCCTCACCCAGGACATGTACCTGGCCTCCAGTTTCCTGCTCATGCTCAGCACACTGACGATCATCGGCACGTTGGTTTCCGATATTATGCTGGCGCTGCTCGATCCGCGCATCCGGATGGGAGGCTGACATGGCCGCAGAACAGCCGACCACCGGAAGGATACAGGCGGGGGATTCCCGGCAGGCGGCGAACGCTGAGCCGACCGCATCCGCTGCGCCAAAGGCGCCGGATGAGCAAGAGGAGAACGAGACCGGCGCCTATCTTCCCGTCGAGGAAGAACGCATCTACGTCGCTTCGCCGCTTCAGATGATGTGGTGGCGTTTCCTCAAACACAAAATGGCCATTGTGGGGGGCGTAATCGTTATACTCCTCTACTTGGTCGCCATCTTCGCCGAATTCCTGGCCCCCTACAACCCTGAAACCTACGAAGTCGCCCTCACCTACGCGCCGCCGCAATCGGTTCACCTCTTCCATAACGGCGAGTTCCAGGGCAGGCCCTTCGTCTACGGTCTCACCCAGGCCCGCAACCCCGATACCCTGCGCATGGAGTTCCAGATCGACGAAACCGTGCGCTACCCCGTCCAGTTCTGGACTGAGGGCGATCCCTATAAGCTCTGGGGCCTCTTTCCGAACAGCCGCCACCTTTTCGGCATTGGCGAACCCATTTACGACGCCTCCGCCGGGGAAAGCGCAGAGGCGCCTTTCTCTATAATATTCCTGCTCGGCGCCGATAAACTCGGCCGCGACATGTTCACCCGCATCATCTACGGTTCCCGCATCTCCCTCTCCATCGGCCTGATAGGCGTCGCGCTCAGCTTCATCTTCGGCGTCGTCCTCGGCGGCATCTCCGGCTTCTACGGTGGCGTTGTCGATGTACTGATCCAGCGCCTCATCGAGTTCATCCGCTCCGTGCCCTCCATCCCACTCTGGATGGCCCTCAGCGCCGCCCTGCCACAGGACTGGTCCAGCGTCAGGGTCTACTTCGGCATCACCATCATCCTTTCGTTGATCGGCTGGACATTTCTGGCGCGCGCCGTGCGCGGCCGCTTCCTCTCCATGCGCGAAGATGAGTTCATCCTCGCAGCCCGCTTCGCCGGCGCCGGCGAAATGCGCATCATCCTGCGCCACATGGTGCCCTCCTTCTTCAGTCACCTCATCGCCTCCGCCACCCTCGCCGTACCAACCATGATCCTCAGCGAAACATCGCTCAGCTTCCTGGGCCTGGGGCTGCGCCCTCCCGCTATCAGTTGGGGCGTCCTCCTGCAGGAGGCCCAGAACCTGCGCTCGGTCGCGCTGGCGCCCTGGCTGCTGATTCCCGGCCTCTTCGTCATCATCACCGTCCTGGCGCTCAGCTTCCTCGGCGATGGCCTGCGCGACGCGGCCGACCCGTACCATTAAGAATTCATAGTTTCCAGTTGCTGGTCTTACGGCCCCTTCTCCTTAAGGCCTGCTCCCATGCGCACGCAAAAACCGAACATCCTCGTCTTCATCTGCCACGATCTGGGGCGCTACCTCGGCTGCTACGGCGTCCCCGGCGTCCGCACACCGCATATCGACGCCTTCGCGGCCGCGTCTATTCAGTTCGAGAACAGCTTTTGCGTCGCGCCCCAGTGCAGCCCGTCGCGAGCCGCTCTCTGGACCGGCCGCTACCCGCACGCCAACGGCGTCGTCGGGCTGGCCCACTCCGGCTTCGCCAATGACCTGAAGCCGGGCGAGCGGCACCTGGCCCAGATGCTCTCTTCGAACGGGTACGAAACCCGTCTTTTCGGCACTCAACACGAGGCCAACAGCCCGGAGCGGTGCGGATATATGCAGGCAAGTCCTAGGGGAAGCTGCGCCGAGCTGGTAACGGCCTTTTGTAGCTTCCTGACGCAGCGCGAACAGAGTGCAGCCCCGTTCTTCGCCCAGATCGGCTTTACCGAGCCGCATCGCCCCTTCCCGCATGACGTAGAGAAGATTGACGCAGAAGCGGTCGCCATGCCGCCTTACCTGCCGGATATTCCCGAGGTGCGCGAGGATATGGTCGATATGGAAGCCTCGGTGGCCTCGATCGACAAGGCGTTCGGCAGGGCTCTCGAAGTGCTCGGGACAGCGGGCCTGGCAGACGAAACCGTCGTTGTCTTCACCGCCGATCACGGCATCCCCTTCCCGCTGGCGAAGATGAGCCTCTACGACGCCGGCATCGAGGTGCCGCTGCTCATGCGCATTCCGGGGTTGGCGGGGGCCCGGCGCTATTCGGAGTTCGTCACCCACGTGGACTTCGTGCCCACCGTGCTCGACATGCTGGAGATAGAAAAGCCGCAGAATCTGCAGGGGCGCAGCTACTGGAGCCTGCTACGAGGAGATACATACCGTCCGAGCGAATACGTATTCGCCGAAAAGACCTATCACACCTATTACGATCCCATGCGCGCAATCCGGACGGAGCGCTGGAAACTGATCGCCAACTTCGAATTCGCGCCGACGATCGAGACGCCGCCCGACTACCTCAGCAACGCCAAGGGGTACCCTGAGACCAGCATAGCCCTGGACATACCCTACACCGAGATGTACCACCCGCTCTTCGAGTTGTTCGACCTGGAGCAGGACCCACTGGAACAGAACAACCTGGCCGAAGACCCGAGCTATGCCGGCATAAGAGACGACCTGGCGCGGCGTCTGCGCGACTGGATGGAGGAGACAGGCGATCCCCTTCTCGAAGGCCCCATTCCCCAAGCCACCTACACCAATCGAATGCGGGCATTCAAGAGCATCTGAGTACATTTCATGCCGCCTGCACCTTCCAGCAGCCCCATCGCGTCCCCGCCACATGCACCTCCCAATACGCCCTAATCCGCCCCCAGCCATTCCCCAAACCACTCGCGGCTGAAGCGGTGATTGTAGGCGTGCGGTCCGGGATGCACGCCCAGCGAGCAACGTTCTCCCACCCCCAGCAACTCGTACGCCTGCGCCGCGAGGGCGAACTGCTCGCGTACCCCGTCAATCGGGAAGATGTCGTCCCGCTCCCCCGCGATCGCCCGCAGCGGGCGCGGCGCGATCAGTGCGGCAAGGTCGCCCATCTCCGCCCATTCCAGGATGCCGGGCACGTAGTTGCATTCGCAGTGGCGCAGGTTGTAGATCGATTCGCGGAACGAACAGAGATAGCAGCCCGGCACGGCAACCGTGATCCGCTCGTCGATCGCCGACAGCCATAGCGCGGTCGTGCCCCCGCCCGAATTGCCGGTGCAGCCGAGAACGCCCGGCACAACATCCTGCCGGCTCTGCAGAAAAGCGATGGCGCACATGCCGTCCCAGCAGCGTTCGCCGACCAGGTTTCGGCCCGCCATCTGGTAGGCGAACGCCAGGTGGCGGCAGGAGTTCTCGTGCACGCTGCCCCGCCCGTCCTCGGTCTGCCGCTCGCCAAAGCCCCGTTGCTCCACCGCGCAGACCAGATAGCCGGCCTGCGCCAGCGCCTGGGCATAGTTGTTGTCCGCCTTGAGCCTGATCTTCCGCTCCTCCGCATTCGGATAGTTGCCCAGGATCCACTGCACCGACGGGTTGTGGCCGTGGAAGACCAGCACCGGCCGGTAAGGCGGAGCCGTCCTGGGGACCAGCAGATAGGCGGGGATGCTCACGCCCTCGCCCGCGTTCAGGAGATACTTCTCCTCCACATAGCCGTCCCGCTCCACCGCCTGCAGCTTCTCCGCCGCCACCGCCTCGGGCGGCGTGCGACCGGCCAGGCCGAGCAGTTCCAGCGTCTTCCCGCGCAGCGCCGCCTGCCACGCGCCAAATTCAGCGGGCGTCCGGGCATGGAACGCCAGCCTCCGCGGCGCAGCCTCGTACACCGCGTCCACGTGCGCCTGCAAAAGAAATCGGGAACTGACCATCGTGGAATCTCCTGTTTCAATCGTAAACTGAGTGTTGCGCGGGCTCTATCAGATGCCCACTTGTCCTGGCCTGAACAATATGCGCCCCTCGCCGAGGACTGCGCCGGCAGCACAAGGCGTGTTGCCCGCTTCGGATCATACCTGTCCCTTTTTCGGACTGCAATCGCGTCCTCTACGTCCTGCAGCCCGGCCAATTTTTGCTGGTTGACAGCATATAATGGCTACAGTACAATGCGGCGCATTCGAGGGCATTCGCCTCAGATGAATCATTTCGATCGTTCCCCGCAGTGCCAGACGTAATGTCGTGCCTCAAACAGCGCGCAATAAGCCTTTTCATTTTGTCAAGGGACAAACCGTTCCTTGCATCAAGTCTAAGGAGAAAGGTCATGGCAAGACGTACGATCACCCGGCGTAAGTTTATGCAGCTATCGGCGGCTATGACGGCAGGCTCACTGCTGGCTGCCTGCGGCGCAGGCGACGAAGAACCTGCCGCCGATCAACCGGCCGCGGAGGCGCCCGCCGAATCGCCGGCGCAGGCTGCAGAGTCCTCGTCCCAGTACAATGAAGCCCCAATGCTAAAGGCCATGGTGGACGCCGGCGATTTGCCGTCGGTGGACGATCGCCTGCCGGTCAATCCCCGCATCGTCACCCCTATCCATGAGGTCGGAACGTACAGCGAATCGATTCGGGGCTTCACCCTCAACGAGACCGACCGCGCCGCGCCCGCCTACATCGTCAACCGCGGCTTTATCGACATTCCCACCGACCTGGACGGATTCGGCGCCGGGTTGCCGACAGGCGGCTGGGAACCATACCTAGCCGAGAGCTTCGAGTGGAACGGTGACGCCACCCAGCTCACGATCAATATGCGCGAGGGCATGAAATGGTCGGACGGCGAACCGTTCACTTCCGAGGACGTTCTCTTCCTGTGGGAGGATATGTGGTTCGACGAAGAGTACACGCCCATAGCGCCTACTCGCTGCTTTGTGGACGGCGAGCCGGTGGTCCTGGAAACGCCGGACGATTACACATTGGTCTTCAAGTTCCCGGCTCCCTATCCCACCTTCCCCTTCCTTTTCCGCGGGCGCACATTGGCAACCAAGCCCAAGCATCACCTCATGCAGTGGCATCCCAGATACACCGATGGGGCTGAATATAAGGATCTGAGAGAGAACGACGTCTATCTCGATCCCGATTTCCCCGGCGTAACGCCCTGGATCTCGAAGGGCTATGACGAATCAGGGCTGCGGCTGGAACGCAATCCCTACTTCTGCGCCGTAGATACTGCCGGCAACCAACTCCCCTACTGCGACAACTATCTCTTCCCCTACGCCGGCACCCAGGAGAACGCCGTCCTGATGGCAATTGCCGGCCAGATCGATGTCGGTATTCGCAACATGCAGCTGTTCGAGAGCCTGCCAACACTGCGCGAAAACGAGGAGCGCGGCGACTACCAGCTGCTGTTCTGGCCTGGCACCTCCTTTACCACCGGCAACCACATCACCATCAACTACCGCCTCCAGAACGAAAAAGACAGGGAGCTCGCCGAGTTCTTCCGCAACAAGTCCTTCCGCAATGCCCTGTCAATGGCAATCAACCGGGACGAGGTCAACGAAACGCTCTACTTCGGAGCCGGCCGGCCAGCCAGCTATGCCCTGGCCTCCTCATCTCCTTATTGGGACGATGACATGGATTCCATCACCATGATCAATGGGCAGTTTGACCTGGCACAGGTTGACAGTATCTTCGATGAACTGGGTCTGGAAAAGGGCGCCGATGGTATGCGTACATTCCCCAGCGGCGAGCCGGTGACGATTATCCTGGATGCCGCGACCGAAATCACCGTGCATCAGCAGGTCGCGGAAATGGTAGTGGCCGACTGGCGCGACGCCGGCATTGACGCCCGCCTCAACGCGATCCAGCGCTCGGTCCTGTTCTCCCGTTGGCGTGCCGGCGAGTCCCATACTTACATGTGGGGCACGGATGCCAATGAAATTCCCTTGATGCGGCCCTTCCAGCCGATCTTTACCCCCAAGGGTCATGGGCTTGACATGTTGCCGGTGCACTACAATGACGACCCCGAGTGGCTGCAAGAACTCGGGCCGCCGGAAGGCGGCGAAGCGATGTTCGCCCTGCAAAATGAGATCAAGAAAGAGATCGACCCTGTGGAGAGCAAACGCCTGCACAAGGAACTCTTCAAGTACCACGTCGACTGGCAGTTCGACATCCATATTATCGCCGACGTGCCGCTCATGGTCCTGGTCGCCAACCGCGTCGGCAACTGCCCCGAAGTAGCCAATGGTCTGCAGGACTTCACCTACGCCTATCCGGAGCAGTTCTACATCAAGTATTAAAAGAGTGGATTGAGGAGTGAGGAGCGAGAGGTTTCTCTCTTTTCTCACTCCTCTTCACTCTCTCCTCTGACGGCCACTGGCCGCAAATCACTGCAGTCCCGGGGTCCACATGCTGGATTACGTCATACGCAGAGTGTTGATAGCTATTCCCACACTTCTGCTCATCTCTTTCATCTGCTTTATCGTCATCAACCTCCCCGCCGGAGACGTTATCACCACCTATGAGCAAAACCTCGTAGGCAACCGCGGCTGGGGTGAAGAGGAAGCGAGAATAGAGGGCGACAATATCCGCCGCGAGTACGGGTTGGACCGCCCGATACCGATACAGTACTTCTATTGGTTATTTGCCTTTCTACAGGGTGACTTCGGCGTCTCACTCGTCACCTACGATCGCGTCGCTTCCGAAGTCATTTGGACCAACCTGGGCTACACGATGCTGATCGCGTCGCTCTCCCTCGGTCTTTCCTGGGCCGTGGGTCTGCCGGTCGGCATCTATTCCGCCACGCGCCAGTACTCCGTGTCGGACAACGTTTTTACCGTCTTGAGTTTCATCGGTCTTTCGATGCCCGGCTTCCTGCTGGCGCTGGCGATACTGGTCTACATGACTTTCGTTCTCGACCTGCCCTTGCTGACCGGACTCTACTCGCCGGAGTATGCCGACGCGCCCTGGAGCTTTGGAAGGGTCAAGGACCTTGCCGCCCATATCTGGCTGCCGGTATTCGTGGGCGGCATTCCCGGCATTGCTTCCCTGATGCGTATCATGCGCGGCAATCTGCTCGATGAGTTGGGGCGCCAATATGTCGAGACCGCCCGCGCCAAGGGGATGGCCGAAAAGATCGTCGTCATCAAACACGCTGTGCGAGTCGCCATCAACCCGCTTATCAGTCTGTTGGGCATGCAGTTTCCGGAGATCGTCTCCGGCGGCGTCATCACCGCCATCGTGCTGGGGCTGCGCACCATCGGCCCCACGCTCAACTCTGCCCTCCAGGCCCAGGATGTCTACGTCGCTTCCGCCATCCTGATGCTCCTCAGCGTCCTGCTCGTGCTGGGCAACCTGGTCGCCGACCTGCTGCTGGCATGGGTCGACCCGCGCGTTCGTTTTGACTAGACTGAAACAGCCGGCGGCCTCCAAGACGGCCGGCGAAACGATAAGAGTCTTCTATGAGCGTCGTTTCAGAACAGGCACAGACCCCACTGCAACCGGGCGCGCCGCGTCCTCCCGCTGCTGATGTCGATGTAACTTCCTCCGAGCAGGTTGCCTCGCGCGGTCGCATTCTCGGCGCGCGCATAATGGCCAATCGCTTGGGGATCATCGGCATCGTCTGGTTGGTGATTACGGTCCTGATCGCGCTTTTCGCCGACTTCTTCGCACCCTATACCGTTGACTATGTCCACGAAGAGGCGCTGCGCGCGCCGCCGCAGCGCGTGCACATCTTCCGCGATGGAAGGCTTGTGAGGCCTTTCGTCTACGGCTACAAGAGCGAACGAGACGCGCGTACCTTTCTCACCACCTACACCGAAGACAAGGAACTGGTCTACCCGATCCTCTTTTTCGTCGAGGCGGAGCCCTACAAGCTCTGGGGCCTGATATCAAGCAACCGGCGCCTTTTCGGCGTTGAAGAGGGCGGTATGGTCGCGCTCTTCGGCACGGGCAGGCTGGGCCGCGATGTCTTCTCGCGCGTCCTGACCGCCACACGTATCTCGCTCTCAGTGCCGATAATCGGCATGCTCATCAGCGTCATCCTCGGCTCAACCATCGGCGTGGCATCCGGCTACTGGGGCGGTGTGGCCGATATTCTCATCCAACGCCTCACCGAGGTACTGATGTCCTTCCCACGCATCCCCCTGTGGATGGCCCTGGCCGCTACCTTGCCGCCCGAGCTCTCGTCTCTCCATCGCTATCTGGGCGTCACCATCGTACTCGCACTCATTGGCTGGGCAGGGCTTTGCCGCCAGATCCGCGGCAAAACACTGGCGCTCAAAGAGTCGGACTTTATCATGGCCGGGCGCGCGGCCGGCTCCAGCACGCCGACCATTCTGTTCCGCCACCTTATCCCGAACTGCTTCAGCCATATCGTCGTCGTCGCCACCCTCTCCATTCCCGGTCTGATCCTGGCCGAAAGCTCGCTCAGCTTCCTGGGAATCGGCATTACGCCCCCGCTCGTAAGCTGGGGCACCCTGCTCAAGGACGCGCAGTCGGTGCAGGTCCTCACCAAGCACCCGTGGCTGCTGGCCCCGGGCGTCTTCATGGTGCTGACCGTGCTGGCCGTCAACTTTCTCGGCGACGCGCTGCGCGATGCGCTCGACCCGTACTCCGAGATCAGATAGTGGGAACAGACGAGGAGTGAGGAAGGGCGAGGTGCGAGGGGTGTTCTCTTTCCTAAGACTGGCAGTGGCAACCGGTATCTGATCATGCCCGATTCGCAACCGATTCTCGAAGTCCACGACCTGCACGTACATTTCAAGATGCTGGCCGGCATCGTGCGCGCGGTGGACGGCGTCGACTTTACCGTCGAACGCGGGCGCTGCCTGGGCATCGTCGGCGAGAGCGGCTGCGGCAAGAGCGTCACCGCGCGCTCGATTCTGCGCCTGCTCCCCTCCAGCGATACAAGAGGGCAGATCCTCTATCACCCCGATGGTGACGATGAGCCCATCGATCTGGTGAGTCTGGACGCCAAAGGGGATGCCATTCGCGCCATCCGCGGCAAAGATATCGCCATGATCTTCCAGGAGCCGATGACCTCGCTGACGCCGGTCTACACCATCGGCGAGCAGATCATGGAGAGCATCCGCCAGCACCAGGATCTGTCCGAGGAGGAGGCGCAGAACCTGGCCATTTCCATGCTCAACAAGGTGGGCATTCCCGACGCCGAACGCCGCTTTGGCGACTATCCCCACCAGATGAGCGGCGGCATGCGCCAGCGCGTCATGATCGCCATCGCCCTCTGCTGCGAGCCGCGTGTGCTCATCGCCGACGAACCGACGACCGCACTCGACGTGACCATCCAGGCCCAGATTCTGCGCCTGATCCGCAGCCTGCAGCAGGACATGGACATGAGCGTGATCATGATCACGCATGACCTGTCCGTCATCGCCCAGCTGGCCGACTTTGTCGTCGTCATGTACCTGGGCCAGATGGCTGAGAAGGCGCCCGTTGTCGAACTGTTTCAGGATCCCAAGCATCCCTACACCCAGGCCCTTCTGCGTTCGATCGTGCGGCCGGACACTCCGCCGCGCGAGCAACTCCACTCGATCAGCGGCTCCGTACCCGACCCGCGCAACGCGCCCAGCGGCTGCCGCTTTCGTAATCGCTGCCCATCAGTGCATGACCGCTGCGTCGAGGATCCACCGGTCGTTGAGTTCGGGCCGCAGCACTCAGCAACCTGCTGGCTCTACGTCGACGAATAGCGTCCAAGACAGTTCCTGACCACTGACTGCCCGATTTATATGCCTGACACACCTATCCTGCAGGTCGAAAATCTGAGTAAATTCTTCCCGGTCCAGCGCGGCCTCCTGCGACGCACAGTGGGCCACGTCAAGGCGGTCAACGATGTAACTTTCACCGTCAATAAAGGGGAATGTCTGGGCCTTGTCGGCGAGAGCGGCTGCGGCAAAACCACCGTCGCGCGCTGCCTCCTGCGCCTGGTCGAACCGGATCAGGGCCGCATCCTGCTGCACGGCGAACGACAGACGTTTGATATCGCGTCCGCCTCGCGCAAAGAGATGTTGGACGTGCGGCGACAGATGCAGATCATCTTCCAGGACCCCTTCTCCTCCCTCGACCCGCGCTGGCGCGTTACGGATGTGATCGCCGAACCGCTGATGGCCCAGAAGATCGGCCGGGGCGAAGCCGGCAGACGCGTGCTTGATATCCTGCCGACCGTGGGGCTGGGTCCGCACTTCGCCGACCGCTTCCCCCATGAACTGAGCGGCGGTGAACGCCAGCGCGTCAGCATCGCCCGCGCCCTGATCGTCTCCCCGCCACTCGTGGTTGCCGACGAACCCGTCTCGGCCCTGGACGTGTCTGTCCGCTCCCAGATCATCAATCTCCTGCTCGACCTGCAAAGTCAGATGAATCTGACCTATGTCTTCATCGCTCACGACCTGAGCATCGTAAAGCACATCAGCCATCGCATTGCCGTCATGTACCTGGGACGGCTGGTCGAGCTTGGCACAACGCAGCAGGTCTTTGAGGAGTGCAAGCACCCGTATACCAAGGCCCTGCTCGCCTCCGTCCTCGTCCCTGACCCGACGCACCGCGAGCAGAGCTATGTTCTCGAAGGCGAGGTGCCCAGCCCGCTCAACCCGCCCAGCGGCTGCCACTTCTCCACCCGCTGCCCCTTCGCCCAGGAGCAATGCTCAGCTGAAGAACCGGATCTGCGTGATATGGGAGATGGGCACTGGGTCCGCTGCCACTTCGCCGAAGAGCTGGACCTGAGCGAAGAGATATTTGCCCCGCAATTTGACACACCGACTGCCAGCAACTGATGGCCTGCAGCTTCACTTGCCGCTGGCAACCGATCGGCGCTTCCAACACCAAGGATCGTTCTCGTGACCCTGCGTTCCCTCTTCTTCTTTGACGACTGGTGTCTGGCCCGCCGCGACAACATCGCCCGCCGCCTGGGGCAGCCCAAAAGGGTGCGGGAAGCCACCTACGCCGACCCCACCGAAAACCCGTTCAGCTATCCAACCGTGCTCTACGACGACCAGCGCAAACTGTGGCGCATGTTTTACCTGGGCCGCGAGACGATGCCGGGGACGCTCTATCGCAAGGACGAGTGGTTTCTGACCGTCGAAAGCGATGACGGCATCCACTGGGAACGCCCGGACCTGACCGAGAAAGTTGCTCTGCCCTCCCGCATGAGGCCCCACGAAATCTTCGACCGGCAGCAGATGGCCACCGGCGGCTCGGTCTTCCTCGATGAAAGCTCGCCCGAAGCCCGCTTCAAATGGCCCATCCTCGCTATCGACGAGGACGGCCAGCGCGCCTCGCGCCTGGCCTTCTCAGCCGACGGCTACAACTGGCAGATCGATCACGCCTCGCGCTGGCATCCCGGCACGCCCGACCCCGGCTTCTTCACCTACCGCCACGCCGAACGCAACAGCCATGTCACCCTCGCCCGCCCCAGCCACGGCGACCGCCGCATCGCCCTCATGGAGACCCGCGACTGGCGCACCTGGAGCGAACCGGAGGTCATCTTCCACCCCGATCCTCTCGATCCGCCCATGTGCCAGTTCTACGGTATCGCCGTCCTTCCCTATAAGGGCATCTACGTGGGCATCCTCTGGATGTTCGAGACCGACCCGCTCGACCAGTGGCGGCAGAAGCTGGAAGGGAAGATCTACGGTGAACTCGTCTACAGCTACGACGGCCTGCGTTTCCAACGCTCCCTGCGCCAGCCATTTGTCGGCCTCAACGAGCCGGGCGAATACGGCGGCGGCAACATCTATCCCTGTTCGATGGCCGTCGACCACGAAGGGCAGATCCGCATCTATTCCGGCGGCACCAAGGGAGAGCATTTCCAGGCGCGTACGCTCAGCCGCGATGAGCCCGACTATGCCGCCATCCTCATGCACCGGCTGCGGCAGGACGGCTTCGTCTATCTCGAATCAAAGGCCGGCGCCGGCTACCTGACGACACGCTGGGTGCGTCTCAACGACGAGCGCATGCTGCTCAACGTCCAGGCCCCCTACGGGGAGGTGCGCGTCCAGCTGTCGGACCTGGAAGGCCGCCCTTTGCCCGGCTACACCTTCGATCGCTGCGAACCATTCCGCGGCGACTCGACAGCCTGGCAGCCCCAATGGCAAGACAAAGAGGGCCTGGCCGAACAGGTCGGCACACCGCTCCGGATCGACGTGCGCCTCTACCATGCCCGCCTCTACGCCGTCCACGGCGACATCGAACTCGTCTACGCCAGCGACCTCAGATGAACTGGCGTTCGCGAGGAGTCCTCCGAACTCTCCCCCTGGTCGTATCTGCGGACATGGAACAGACCCGTTGGAAGCGGCTGTGAGATCAGATTGGGGGTCTATAAGGAGTCTATTTGGCTTATTCTCGCCACCCACGGCGCCAACCCAACCGTAGTCCACCCCTCTCGGAGATCAGGACATGGCAAACGAAACACTCTACAACGGCATCACCCTCCCGCAGACCTGGCCGCCGCGCAATGTGGTCGAAAGCTCGCGCGAGCCGATCCCCGTGCCCTATCTCGCCCATCCCCCGCAGGTCATCCCTATCGACCTGGGCCGCCAGCTCTTCGTGGACGACTTTCTGATCACAGAGACCTCCCTGACACGCGCCTACGGCAAACCGGAAATTCACCCGCAAAGCCCGGTGCTCAGCCCCGAAACCGACGAGGAGATGGACTCAGGCTTTTGCCCGATGGCCGCGCCCTTCAACGACGGCGCCTGGTACGACCCGCAGGACAAGCTGTTCAAGCTATGGTACATGCCCGGCTGGTTCCACAGCACCGCCCTCGCCACCAGCACCGACGGCATCCACTGGGAACGTCCGCAGCTCGACGTCACGCCCGGAACCAACCTGGTGTGGCCAAACAACGATGGATCTGACCGCGACGGCTGTCTCGTCTGGCTGGACAGCGACACACCCGACCCCGCGCAGCGTTTCAAGATGTTCCAATACTATCGCCACTACAAACCGAGGCCGGGTCAGCCCCCGATTCCACCCGGCAGTTGGCCGTCCCAAATGGCCAGGGGGGAGATAGTCTCCGAAGGCTGGGCCCAGGTATCGCCCGACGGCATCCACTGGAGCGACCCCGTCATCACCACGCAGGTCGGCGACAACACAACCTTTTTCTACAACCCCTTCCGCCGCAAATGGTGCATGAGCATCCGCCGCTCCGGCCGCATCGACGAGACCACCAGTCTGCGCGCCCGCTTCTACAGAGAGTCGGACGATTTCCTGCAAGGCGCGCAGTGGGACATGGATAGCGACGAGGTCTTCTGGCAACGTATCGACCACTTCGACCTGCCCGACCCCGCCCGCCCCGACCATCGCGTCGCTCTCTACGACGTGAACGTGACCCCTTACGAGAGCCTCATGCTGGGCCTCTTCGCCATCTTCCGCGGCCCCGAAAATGACATCTGCGCCGCCGAAGGCGTTCCCAAAACCATGGACCTGGAGCTGACCTACAGCCGCGACGGCTTCCACTTCAGCCGCCCGGACCGCACGCCCTTCCTGGCCTCAAGCCGCAAGATAGGCGACTGGAATCGCGCCTACCTTCATGCCTGCGGCGGCCTCTGCCTGGTCGTTCACGACCGCATCTACTTCTACTTCGCCGGCTTTTCCGGCCTGTCGCCAAAAATGGGGCCCAATGACGTAGGGGATACCGGCCTGTCGCGGCGCGTCATGTACGCCGGCGCCAGCACCGGGCTGGCAACCCTCCGGCGTGACGGCTTCGCGAGCATGGAAGCCGGCGCGGGCGGCGGTACGCTGACCACGCGACCCGTTACCTTCACCGGGGACCGCCTCTTCGTCAACGTCAATGCGCCGCAGGGCGAGCTAAGGGTGTCCGTGTTGGACGGTAACGGGGATGCTATGGAAGGGTTGGGCGCCGATGCGTGCGTTGCGCTCAGTGTGGACAGCACCTGCGCCGAGGTGAAATGGTCGTCCGGCGCCGACCTCGCCGCGCTGGCCGGTCAACCATGCAGGCTGCAGTTCCATTTGCAATCGGGGCAGCTGTTCTCCTTCTGGGTGACCGATGACCCCAACGGCGCCAGCTATGGGCACATGGCTGCCGGCGGTCCCGGCTTCACAAACGGCCGCGACCTGCCTCAATCCCAATAGCCGACGGCCCGCGAAACGAAGCTCAGATTCATCGCTGTTACCGACCACGAACCACTGCAGTTTCATTCCCGCAGCCGTTCAGCGGTCAGATAGTACGCCCCGGCCAGCGGGCTTCCCTGCTCGTCATGCCACCAGCTTTTCACCGTGGTCGGCCCGCGTTCCACCGCCATCTCAAAGGTCTGCGCGGTCGCGTCCGGCGGCACCGGCAGCGTCTGCTCGCTGCGGCCCACCTGCAGCCAGGCTGAGGCAACCGGCAGCGCCTTGCCCGCGGGCCAACTGCCGTCCACGCCCTGCATCACCGGCGCGGGGTCGGAGATGCCCAGGCCGGATTCCTCCGGCCAGCGGCGCAGCGTAAAGCTGTAGAGACCGGCGCGCGCCGCATCAACGTGCCAGGTGCCGCTGTCCATCACCGGCCCGCGCATCCCCCTCTGGTTATCCGCATACACCCAGGCCCAGTCGCAGCTGCACAGGCGCGCCGGGTTCTCCGCGTCGGAGCCGATCGCCAGGGGTTGATAGCTCGTGAGGGTATCGCTTACGCTATCCCACCAGGCCCCGTACTGCCCTCGCAGCTGCTTGACCAGCTCCGGATTGGCCGCGGCTACGTCCTGCTGTTGTCCCGGGTCCTCGCCAATGTTGTACAGCTCCTGCCCATCGACCAGCCGCCACCGCCCCCACATCACCGCCGCCCGGTCCCGGCCCGTAAAGCCGGTGCGGGCGCCTTCGTTGGCGTGCCCATACTGCACGACCGACGTCCGATTCGCCACCGCCTTGTCCGGCCGCCGCATGTGCGCAGCCAGCGACAAGCCGTCGCACGTCCAGCCGTCCGGCGCATGCAGACCACACAGATCGATCAAGGTCGGCAGGATGTCCACCCCGCGCGTCACGCCGCCCACGTCGCGGCCTCCTTCAAGTCCTGCCGCCGGCCAGCGAATAAAACAGGGCACACGGTGGCCGCCCTCGTATAGCGAAGTCTTCCTGCCCCGCATTCCCGCATTGTAGATCCCTTCCCCCATCGCCGTGCCATTGTCGGTCATGAATATCAGGATCGTGTTATCACGGATTTCGTTGTCCAGCAGGAATTTTTCCAACTGCGCCATATTCTCGTCAATGTTGGCGATCATGCCGAAAAAACTGGCCTCATCCCGCTGGATGCCGTCCAGATACGGACGCCGGTATTCGTCGGGAACCCAATACGGGCCATGCGGCGCATTCGTCGCAATATAGGCAAAAAATGGCTCATTCCGGTTGTGGCAGCCCTGCATCCAACACATCGCTTCCTCGAACCAGACGTCGGTGCAGTAGCCCATGTACTGCCTGATCTCATCCTTATGGCGGTAGTGGTCATCAAAATAGTCGTTGCCATAGTAGTCGGCCGCCGAGGTGATGCCGAAGGCGGGATGATGGATCGTCTCATGGAAACCGCGATCCTGCGGCCGGTAGGGATAGTTGTCGCCCAGATGCCACTTGCCGAAATGGCCGGTGTGATAACCGTTGTCAGCCAGGATGTCGGCCATCGTCGGCAGGTCCGCGCGCAGGAGCGAACGTCCCATACAGACGAACGTCGCCCCGTTTCGCAACGCATCCTGGCCCGTCATCAGCTCGCCGCGCGTCGGCGTACACATGGGAGCCACATGAAAGTCGGTCAAACGTACACTGTCAGCGTGCAGACGGTCCAGCGCAGGTGTCTTCAGAATGGGATTGCCGAGGCAGGACAGGTCCCCGTAACCCTGGTCATCCGTCAGCACGAATATGATATTGGGGCGCGACTGTGTGTTCGACATGGAGCGGCCTTTCAGTGGAGCGTTGAATCGTGAGAGAATCCCTCGCCGCATCTTACATTGAACCGGCGCCATGCTGCAATCACCGTCCGCCAACACCGACAGTCAGGCTGGATATCTTCGTGCTCTTCGTGAACTGATTTGACACGCACAACTCCCTTTCGCCCCGGTTGACACAGCAGCCCCTCCCGGCGAAAATGATCGCATCAAGAGCGCGACTTGCACCCTGCCCCTTCACCGACAGGAGTCATCCCATGAGCCGCTTTGCCAACATCAGCCTGGTCAACTTCCCCACCCTGCCCCCGGACGAGCCCGACCGCTTACAAAAGACGCTGGACCGCATGTGCGGCTACGTGGACGATGCCGCCCAGGAGCAGAGCGATATCGTCGCCTTCCCCGAAATCTGCAACTGCCTCGACACCGCCGACCCATCTGACGTGGCCGAGCCCCTGGATGGGCCGACCGTGACCGCGCTTTCCCAGGCCGCCCGCCAGCATGAGCTGTACGTCGTCTGTCCGCTCATAGTCAGCGAAGAGGGGCGGCGCTACAACTGCGCCGTTCTCATCGGCCGCAAAGGTGAAATCGTCGGTGTCTACCGCAAGAACTTCCCCACCCACCCCGAGCTGGAAGCCGGCGTCACCCCGGGCGTCGAAACACCCGTCTTCGAGACCGATTTCGGCCGTGTCGGGCTCTGCATCTGCTTCGATCTCAACTACTGGGAGGTCGGCTCCGGCCTCTGCCAGAACCACGCCGAACTGGTGATCTGGCCCTCCATGTGGGCCGGCGGGCGCATGTTGAGCAAATGGGCGATGGAGTTCGGCTTCAATATGGCCGCTGTCTGGAAAGAACAGTCCACCTTCGTCGACATCGCCGGCCGTGAGCTTCTCGCCGTCAAACGCGAGGCCAGAGACCGCACCGGCCGCTCGCCCGTGGTCACCGCCCGCATCGACCTCGACCGCCGCCTTCTCCATCCGGACTATAACCTGGAAAACCTGAAGGCCCTCTTCAAACGCTATGGGCCGACCGCAGCCTTCACCCAGTGGCTCAAACAGGACTGCCATCTAGTCTTCGGTTCACAGGTGCCGGGCCTCTCCAGCGATCAGTTGATAGAGGAGTTCGGCCTCGAGACGATGCGCGACTACCTTGCACGTGTGCGCCGCGACCGCAAAGCCGCGCTGGCGGCAGTTGCCGGACCGGTCTATGCCAACGGACAAACAGTCGCGCAGGACGGAGAGAGAATCTGATGCTACTGACAGGGAAAACCGTCATTGTCACCGGCGCCGGCGGCGGCCTGGGCGCCGGCATCGCTGCCGTCTGCAGCCGTGAGGGAGCCAACGTGGTGGTGGCCGACATCCGCGGTGATGCCGCTCGCGACGTGGCCGACAGCCTGCCCGGCGATGCCCTTGCCGTCCACTGCGACGTCGGCGACGACGACGCCCAGGCCGAACTGGTGCAAAAAGCGGTTGACGCCTTCGGGCGGGTCGACGGCCTCGTGAACAACGCCGGCATCAACTTCGCCAAACCGTTCCTGGAGACGACCGCCGAGGACTGGGAGCACATCATCCGCGTCGACCTGCGCGCCGTATTCTTCCTGACCCAGAAGGTCTGCCGGCAGATGCTCACGCAGTCCCCCGGCGGCGGCAGCGTCGTGAACATCGCCAGCGTCCACGCTCACGCCGCCCTGCCCGGCGCCGGCCCCTACGATGCAGCCAAAGCCGGCGTCGTGATGATGGGCAAGAGCTTCGCCCTCGAAATGGCCCCGAACAATATTCGCGTCAACGCGATCTCCCCCGGGCTGCTCGATACCCAGATCTGGCAGGACCTGCAGGACGCCGCGCCCAGCCCGGAGGAGTGCCTGGCGTTCTGGCGCACCAACATTCCCATCGGCCGCGTGATCGCCCCGGAGGAGATCGGCGAGCTGGCCGCCTTCCTGCTCAGCGACCGCAGCGCCTCCATCACCGGCGCCAACATCTACGCCGACGGCGGCATGACCGCCCAGCTCATAAGCCAGGAGCCCTACACCTCCAAGCCGATCGAGGGCTGAGCATAACCTGGGCCGTCTCCTCTGCGCCGCGCAGTGCGCGAATTCGTAGACGGATCGTACCTATATTGCCCAGGACACTACGCAAAGCAAACGCACGCTCGTTCGCCGAAAGAGACAGCTCTGAATTCCAGTGTAACTGCCCGCAGAGCGTTCCATTTCAACACACAGCCCGCGCCCATTTCAGGTTTCCCTTCAACCCGTTCCTGGTGTAACATACTGGTCTGACACAGACTTCTGAACCGATTCAGTTTTTCAGCCGAAACAGTACTCCCATGACGAAACTCCTGTATCTGTGGAGAGACCGCCCCCGCTTCCATCATGATGTCAATATGCTCCTGATTGTGGTCGGACTTGTGGCGGTCAGCTTTTTCGGCATCCAGACCTTTCTGAAGACCTTTTACGTCCTGCGCCTGGGTTATGGCATGGTCTTTTTTGGCGTGTTTAACTCAGCCAGCGCATTGAGCTACATGGTGATGAGTCTGCCCGCCGGCGTCCTGGGAAGCCGGCTCGGCTTGAATTTCACCATGCGCCTCGGCATCGTCGTGACCGTCCTGGGTATGGCGATGCTGCCGCTGACCGAATCGGTGCCGGTGATCTTCCGCTACTACTGGCCTGTCTTCTCGATGATGGTTGTCTCCGGCGGCTACGCCCTCTTCAGCATCAACATGGTGCCTGCCCTCATGGGGCTGACCTCTGACGAAAACCGCAACAGCGCCTATGCCGCGACCGGCGTCATACGCGGCCTTGGCGCCTTCGTCGGCACCCCCTTTGCCGGCCTGCTACCGGGCCTTGTCGCATCCATGATCGGCGTCGGACTCGACAGCCCGGCGCCGTACCGACTGGCACTCTGGCTGAGTCCTGCGGTTCTGCTGCTGGCCATTATCCCCTTGTTGCGCATCGGCGACGCAGAGAGGAGCGGCAAACACGAAGAGAAACCAACTCTGGCTGGTTCCTTTCCCGTCGTCCCCGTCAGCCTGTTGATCCTGTTCGTCTGGTTCAGCCAGGCCGCTGGCGCTACCTGTTACTCCTTCTGCAACGCCTTTATGGACACGGAGTTGCGAATGTCCACCTTTACGATCGGGATCATCTCCAGCGCGGGGCAGTTCGCTTCCATCTTCGCCCCCATGCTGCTGCCGATGCTCGCCCGCCGCCGCGGCAACGGCTGGACGCTCCTGGTCACTACAGTCGGCGGCGTCATCAGCATGGTCCCGCTCATCCTCATCCCCCAGTGGTTTGCCGCCGCTATCGGCCAATTCGCCTCCATGGTCCTTTCGGCCGTGCGCATGCCCGCTCTTCAGGTCTACCAGATGGAGATGATCGAGAAGCACTGGCGTACGGTGGCTTACGGAGCGGTAAACGCTGCGATGGGTCTCAGCTTTACGCTGATGAGCTTCGGCGGCGGCCAGATCATTGAGAAATGGGGCTATACCAGCCTCTTCACGTTGGGCGTGTCCCTTTCCATTGTCGGCGTCTTCATCATGTGGGGGACGTTGAAGAGGCCCACGCCAATGGTTGCAGCCCGGGGCGCGGTGCAATAACAAACAGGGAAGAGAAAGTAAGAGGAGAGCAAACCGTGTGCCGCTCAGGCAGGCACACGGGGCCGAATACTGATTCTCCTGTCCTCTACAGCACCAACTCAGCCATCATCTGCACAGTTTCGATGCTGTCGGTCATCACGGTCAGAGTCGTGATCGGCGCTGTCTGCCAGAGCTGTAATCGATCGGCGATGCGGGCGCGGCTGCCGCACAGGGCGATCGCATCGACCAGCGCATCCGGCACAGCCAGGACGGCGCCGGCCCGGTCGCCGGCCAGATAGCTCGTCTGGATCCTGTCAGCTGCCTCTTCAAAACCGTAGCGGCAGGCCAGATTGTAGTAGAAGTTCCTGCCCCTGCTGCCCATCCCGCCGATGTAGAGGGCCAGCATCGGCTTGAGCTGCATCCAGCAGCTTGCCAGATCGTCCCCCACTACGACCGCCGCCGACGGCGCGATGTCGAACCCGTCCGGCCTTCCCTCCTCCCCGGCCCGCGCCCGCCCGGCAGCTACCGCCCCGGCGAACGTCGCGTCGTAATGTTCCGGCGCGAAGAAGATCGGCAGCCAGCCATCGGCCAGCTCTGCGGCCAGCGCCACATTCTGCGGGCCGATGGCCGCCAGGTAGAGCGGCAGATCCGCCCGTCCGTGCAGGATGCTTTTCAACGGTTTTCCCAGCCCCAACGAGTCAGGGCCGCGGTAGGGGAGCTGGTAAAACTCGCCCTCAAAGGACAGCGGCTCATCACGCGCGAAAATGCGGCGCACAATCTCGATATACTCGCGCGTGCGGGTCAGGGGTCTGGCATACCCGACCCCGTGCCAGCCCTCGACCACCTGCGGGCCCGACACGCCCAGCCCCAGCAGCATGCGCCCGCCCGACAGCTGGTCCAGCGTCATGGCGGTCATCGCCGTCATCGCCGGCGAGCGGGCCGCCATCTGCAGTATCGCCGTGCCCAGGTGAATCCGTTCGGTCTGCGCGCCGATCCACGCCAGGGGCGTTACCGCGTCAGAACCGTAGGCCTCAGCCGTCCACACCGCGTAGTAGCCCAGCCGGTCCGCCTCGCGGATCAGCTCCATCGGCAGGGCAATCTTTCCGCCGGAATAGCCTGTGTTGAGTCCCAGTCGCATCAGAGTCTCCAGAAGCTGGGTTGACGGGCCAGAGCCCGTCAGTTTTGCGGTCTTGCCAACTCTCTTTTGCCGTCCCTTCTGCCGGCTGCAGCGGTTATCCGGCCAGCTTTCGCAGGGTTTCTACCAGCAGCCTGTGCTCCACCGCGTGGATGCGTTCGGCGAGCGTTTCATGTGTATCGCCGGGACGGATGGGGACGGCCTGCTCCGCCAGCACGGGCCCCTCATCCACGCGTGCATCCGGAACGAGATGGACCATCACGCCGGTATGGTCGATTTCACCGCGGCCAAAGGCAGCCAGCGCGTCGTCAATGGCATGCGCGCCGGGAAACTGTCCGGGCAGAGCCGGGTGCAGGTTTACAACCCGGTTAGGAAAGCGGCCCAGGAATTTCTCGCTGAGTATGTGCATCCAACCGGCCAGTACCACCCAGTCCGGCGCGTACTCGCTGACGAGCGCGGCCAGATCGGCGTCGTACTCGGCGCGGCTGCGTTGCGCGTCGCGGTAGGGTTTCAGAGGAAAGTAACGGTCGGGGATCCGCGCCCGGCGCGCCCTTTCCAATCCGTAAGCCTTCTTGCGGTTGGAGACAACGACTGCAATCTGCGCGTCCAGGCTGCCCGCCGCTTCCGCGTCGATGATGGCTTGCAGATTCGATCCGCTGCCCGAAATGAGTACCGCCAGCTTGGATTTCATAGCGCCCCTGAAAGCGGGTGATATGGCTCTGTGTTACCGTCTACAGTATAATCGATTCCCATACGCGGCGAACTATCCTTGCCGCCAGGGGACAGTTTCCCTGCCAGTGTCATGAGGCACTTTTCCCCGCAGTCCGGTTTACAGCGCCAGGCAGAGTTTCCCCATCATATGAACGACAGCCGAATTCTGATTCTGATGAGCGATACCGGGGGCGGGCACCGTGCCAGCGCCCAGGCTTTGCAGGCCGCCTTCGCCGCCCGCTATCCCGGACGGTTTCAGGTGGAGATCGTCGATCTGTGGACCGACTATACCCCTTGGCCCATCAACCGTATGCCCCGCCTGTACGGCCCGATCGTTGCCCGCGGCCTCTGGTTCTGGAAGCTGCTCTGGGCCGTTTTTGAAAACGAGCGGGCGTTTTCTGCCGCCCTGCGCCTGGTCTATCTGATCAGCCGCAACGAACTGCGCAAGGTCCTGCAGGCCCACCGCCCGCATCTGGTCATATCGGTACACCCGTTCATGCAGCATATCGTCTTGCGTTTGCTTGAGCAGGAGGGCGCCGCGGTCCCCTTTATGACGGTCGTCACGGATTTGGCATCGTTTCATCACGGCTGGTTTCATGCGCATGCCGTGCGTTGTTTTGTCGCCAGCGAGCCCGCGGCCGCGACAGCCCGCCGCCATAGCCTTGACGCCGGCCAGGTCCGTCTGCTGGGATTGCCCGTACGTGCCCCCTTTGCCGGCGCCTTGCCGGAAAAGGAGACGGCGCGCGCCCGGTTGGGGCTGGCAGACACCGCTTTTACCGTGCTGCTGCTCGGCGGGGGCGAGGGCATGGGCCCGGTTGCGGCGACTGCGCATGCGGTAGCACGCCGTCTGGCGGAGACGGGGACGGCCGCGCAACTGGTCGTCATCTGCGGCCGCAACAAGCGTCTGCGCCAGTCTTTGCAACGGTCGGACTGGCCGATTCCGGTGCAGGTATGCGGCTTTGTGGACAACATTCAGGAATGGATGGTCGCCAGCGACTGCGTGATCACGAAGGCCGGGCCGGGCACAATCGCCGAAGCGCTGATCTGCGGGCTTCCCATCCTGCTGAGCGGATTTATTCCCGGGCAGGAAGAGGGCAACGTGGCGTATGTCGTGGATAACGGCGCCGGCGCCTACTGCGATTCACCCGACGGCATCGCCGCGATTATCAACGACTGGGCCGGCGGCGGTCAACTGGCCCAGATGTCCGCCCACGCCTGCGAGCTGGGTCGGCCGCGCGCCGCGTATGACATTGTCGATGAGATTGTGGAGCTTCTGGATGGGGATTCCCCGGTGGCCGGAGATAGTTGACAGAGGGCCATGAAAGGTGCAGAATCCTGACCAGATACAGGAATGAGAGGTGTATATGCCGCGAACAACCACGACAATCACTTTCTCTCTGCCTCGTGAGATGGCGGACCGGGTGGAAGAGGTGGTGAAGCAAGAAGGCCGTTCCCGGAGCGCGCTTCTGCGCGAAGCTCTGTACCGTTATTTGGAGGAGAATGAGTGGCGAAAACTCCTTCGCTACGGCGAACAGCGGACACGTGACCTGAAGATCACCCCCGAGGATGTCAGTTGCCTGGTGGAAGAGTACCGGGCTGACACCGGGTCATCGCGGGCATGAGGGTCGTTCTTGATACCAATGTCATCATTTCTGGCCTGAACTTTCGCGGGAATGAGCGTCTTGTTCTCGAATTAGCGCGCAGGGGGCGGTTCGAGTTGTATCTCTCCCTCTTTATCCTACAAGAGGCCGCCGGTGTGCTGACACGTAAGTTTGGGTGGTCTGAGGAACGTTCAACTCAGGTTCTTCGAATGTTGCAGAGCACGGCCGTCGTTGTTGAGCCCCAACGAATCCTGTCAGTAATTGAGAAAAACCAAGCCGACAATCAGATTCTGGCGTGCGCGCTGGAGGCCTCCGCCGACTACCTGATCACCGGCGACCGTCGGCATCTTTTGCCCCTTGAGACCTACAGGAACGTGCAGATCATCAAACGCTTCTCAGTTTCTGTCTCTCCTTGAGATGTAAACGAATTGAAACAAGCCCAGTTACACAGAGGTCGTATCAAGGACTCGTGATTGACCTGCCTTTGCGACCTAATGTAAGTTCAATATGAAACCACGACTATTCGTGCCAACAACAGATCAGAAGCACAGAAGCACGGCCTTTGCTTACGAAATACGCAAACTCCAGGTTTCAATTGGGATCTACATTAGTTCGATGACGCGCGCCCGCAAGCTGGCCGTCCGCGCGCCGCGTATGACATTGTCGATGAGATTGTGGAGGTTCTGGATGGGGAGGGTGCACAGGTTTGAGGGGCGTCGTGATATTCGTTATCCTATCTCGTTGTCGCGACGCGAGCGTTCTTTCTTGAGCAGGGCTGCCGCATCTACGCCAAGATCGGTCTCGGGGCGTTGAGCCAAACGCTTCTGCCACTCCCAACGCGCCAACTCCCGTTCTATCGCTGTGAGCGCTACCGCCCGCATGGTGGAGTTGTTCTCACGCGCATGGCGACGCAGCCGCTCATACAGTGTATCGGGGATGTTTCTGATCTGTAGATTAGCCATGGTATGACAGTAGCATAATAGGCGGCGTGAAATCAAAGTCTTGGACTGCGAGGTAGGACTTCCATAACCGTCTGTTCTTGCCGTTCGCATTGCTGGGCGTGACAATGGAACCATGATCTACGCATATCCGTGTGAACTCACTCCCGATGAAGAGGGGAATCTTACAGTCACCTTTCCTGATGTCCCAGAGGCTATCACGGGCGGCAAAGACCGGACCGAAGCGCTAATGATGGCCGAAGACGCTCTTGCCACAGCCTTGGCCGGATATGTCCACGCGCAGTGGGAGATTCCCACGACTAGCCAACCGGGCGCCGGTCAGGAGCTTGTCGCGGTGAGCCGTTCAACCTTGATCTTTTTAGTTCGTTCGCGGACATGCCACAGGTCATAAGCCGTCTGCATGCCCAGCCAGGTCTCCGGTGTAGAGCCTAACGCCCATGACGAGAGCATACATCGGCGAGAAGAAAGTCCCCCATGTTGGGCGGAACGTAGGTCGGCTGCTGCTGCCCAGACTGCGTGTCTGTACCTGACTTGTCGGCGGTCGTGGGCGTCCTTCCCCATCTGCTGTCCAGCTTCTGAAAAAAGTTGGCATATTGATCTAGGTTGCCGACTAAAATTGACAGGAAAACTGCGGTCTTTTAGGATGCTGGCATCTGCCATCACAGGGATAACAGGACTGCCACGCAATGACCGCCGAACTCAATGAGGAGATCCTGCACCAAGCCGGTATCGGGGCCTTCTTTCGTCCAAGTCAACTGGCGCCGCTGGGGATTCCCTATCACAGACTGCGACAGCTTGAGGCGGATGAGGCTGTCGAGCGCGTCGGTTGGGGCCTCTACCGGCTGGCTGGCGCCGAGCCCACGGAACGCTATTCGATAGCCTCTGTCTGCGCCCGCGTCCCCAACGCGATCGTCTGCCTCCTTTCGGCGCTCCAGGTACATGGGATCGGCACACAACTCCCGCACCAGGTCTGGATAGCCATTCCGCATAAGGCAAAGCCTCCTGTGTTGACCAATGTCGGCGTTCGTCTGCTCCGATTCAGTGGTGCGGCCTGGACCTATGGTATCCAGGAGACGAAATTCGAAGGAGTACCCGCTCGCATCACTTCGCCGGCCCGCACCGTGGTTGACTGTTTCCGGTTTGAGCGTCTTGTCGGCAGGGAGGCCGCACAGGAAGCCCTGCGCGAGGCGCTACGGGATCGGAAAGTGACCACTGCCGCGCTGGCGCGGACGCTTGAGGTGCTACCCTCGCGTCGTCTCAGAGCAATACTGGAGGCGGGCGTGCTATGACGGCCAACGTTGCCGCCTCAATCAGGGCGCGCCTCCTCAACAAGGCAAGAAACACTGGAAGTGAGTTCGAACTTTTTCTCGTCCGCTACGCTTGCGAGCGGTTCCTCTACCGTTTAGGAGAATCCATCGAGCGGGAGCGGTGCATCTTGAAGGGGGCAACCCTGTTGGCTCTATGGATGGAGGAACCATACCGAGCTACACGTGACATAGACCTTTTGGCCTTTGGGGAGAGCGATACAGATATTGTTCGAGAGTTGATTGCAACGATCTGTAGTGTCCCATGTCCTGATGATGGGCTGGTCTTCGAGCTTGAGACCCTGCAGGTTTTTCCCATTCGTGATAATCAGTTGTACGGCGGCCAAAGGGCCTATCTACGCGCTCTTCTGGGTTCGGCCCGTATTTCCGTAAAGGTCGACTTCGGTTTTGGCGACATAGTCACGCCTGGACCGGTAAAGGCTCGGTTGCCTACCCTCATAGACGGTGTTCCCGCTCCGGTTCTTTATGCATATCCGCAGGTGACCACCATTGCCGAGAAGTTTGAAACGATGGTGCAATTGGGGTTTGTAAACAGCCGGATGAAGGACTTTTACGACATATGGGCATTGTCCGAAACCTTCGCTTTTGATGGGGCTGAGTTGCAACAGGCGGTCACCCGTTGCTTTGAGCGACGCGGAACCCAGTTTTCCGCCGAAACACCAGATGTGTTTGCGATGGCGTTTTACACTAACGCAGCCCGACGCGACCTGTGGCAAGCCTATGGCCACCAGGGCGAGCTGTTCAAAGCTCCGCCCAAGGATTTCGAAGAAGTCGGCAGGCGGCTGCAGTACTTTCTGAAACCTGTGTACGTCAGCATCCTGGCAGGCGAAACATTTGCGTTTTACTGGCCCGCGGCCGGGCCGTGGCAGCCTCATATGAGTAGAGAGCAAGGGGAAAGGGATTGATGATCGAGCGTGGGGTTATTGGGGATCTGACTGTCAATCCGACAATTGGCAGGTGGCGTCTATCCCGGCATGGACTTGGAGTGCCTGCCTTTAAGACCAATAACCCTCACCCACCCGCGCGCCCACAATAATCCAACTGATGCGCCACATACACCAACTCGCCGTTGACAACCTGCCCTCGGCGCGTGTTCAGCCACTCCCCGAACTCACCACCGTCCAGTTCCGGATGCCCGCGTAGCGTCGAATCCACAAAATGCAGGATACAACCCAAAAAATAGGCCTCATCAGCCGGATAATCCCCGCCTACCGGATGCACGACCCAGT
Organism: Caldilineaceae bacterium SB0661_bin_32; assembly: GCA_009841235.1. Classification (GTDB taxonomy): domain Bacteria; phylum Chloroflexota; class Anaerolineae; order Caldilineales; family Caldilineaceae; genus Bin5. Next base: position 75,365 of record VXMH01000016.1, read on the forward strand.
CCGAGCCGCCGGCCGCCAGCACCTCCGCCCCGCATGTCCGCAACGCGTGGAAAAGTCTGCGTCCGGTGCGGCTGTCGCCGGAGGGCTGCCCGTCCGCAGTGCGCGTGTCCATTGAGCGGTGATAGAGCGCCTCGATCCGGCCATCCAGCTCCGGGTCGACTTCCGGTAGAAAGAGCGTTGCGCCGTCGAAATTGATGCTGAAATAGAACAGGCCGGCGGGACGCACCATCTGTAACAGAACGGGCAGCGCCGCCGGCAGGTGGAGCAGGTCCAGCAGCGCGTGGGCGATAATCAGATCGAAGCGATGCCGGTTTTCCCGCCGGGCCGCGAATTCATACAAGTTGGCCGTCTCCAACCGCACCCGCAGCCCCGCCTCGCCGCCAGACGTCAGGTGTGCCAACCGCCGCCGCGCAACCTCGACATTGCTCTCCTCGCTATCGATCGCACTGTAATCGACGTCAAAGCCTGAGCGAGAAAACAGCCCCCACTCCACACACCGTTCGACCATCGTGCCGATGCCCGCGCCCACCTCCAGCACGCGCAACGGACGGTCAGGCGGCAGTTCGCCATCGACCGCATCCGCCAGCGTCTGCCAGACATGCCGGTTGAGCGCGCGGTCGTCTACGGTGCGCTTGGAGGCCAGGTAGCGGGTGAAATCAAAAGCGTCTGTCATATCAGGTTCCGGTGGTCACTGAACAATGGCTGCCAGGTACGCCCGGACCGCCGCCGCCGAGTCCGCCCAGCGCGGGTGGGAAGCGAAGCGCCGCCGGGCGTTTCGGCCCAGGGCGGCCAACCGCTCCCTGTCCCCGGCCAGGGCGGACAGATGCGCGGCAGTTTCGGCCGCGTCTGCCGGCTCGACCAGAAAACCGTTGACGCCGGAATCGACGATCTCACCGGCGCCGCCGTGAATGCCGGCCAGAACCGGCAGCCCGAAGGCCATCGCCTCCAGGTACACGATACCGAATCCCTCGTAAGACAGCACCGCCAGCAGGTGCGCGGCGCGATACCGCTGGGCCAACTCTTCGTCCGACACACGTCCGTGCAGGCGGATGTTGTCCTTCAACCCGGCCGCGCCGATCTGCCTGCGCAGCGCAGCCGCGTACGCACTGTCGACCGCTTCATCACCGACAACGTCCAGCATCCAGTCGGATTCCGGCAGACGGGAAAGAGCGTTGATCAGATTGTGCAACCCCTTGCGCGGGATCAGATTGCCGACGAAAAGGATGCGCAGCGGGCCGGGACCGCTCCCTCTGGCGCTGATCAGCTTTTCCACCGCGCGCTCATCCGGCGTCGGCAGATGATCAGCGGCCGGGTACGCGATCACGCCGCCCAGCGGAGCGAGGTTTTCACTCTCTCCTCGCAGCGCCGCCACCGCCTGCCGGGTCGTCCGGCTGTTGAAGATAAAGCCGTCCACCGTGCGCAGATAGGCGCGCTCCACCGTGCGGTACAGGGGCAGCAGCCGGCGCGGGTGCCGTTCGCTGCTGCGCAGATGGTGCACGATGCTGATCAGTGGACAGCGCGGTTGAAGCCGCCGCAGCCGCCAGTTGACCAGCGCCAGCGATGGATGGTTCAACTCGTCCTGCAGGAGAATGTCCACGGGAAGGTCGCGCAGGCGCCGGTACAGGCGCAACGAGAGGTTGTCGGCCAGATGCGCCGGGTAGCTGCGCCAGGGGAGCGACACGATCTCGACGGAATCGCCGGCCTCACGCAGATGCTCGACCAGCTTGCGGTCGTAGAGATAGCCGCCGGAGAGCGTATCCAGGGAGCCGTAAATGAGCAGACCGATGCGCATGAACTGCAGTGGCTGGCGGTCAGCGGCCGGAATTGCGCTCCACCCGGTAAGAGGCCCAGGCGATTTCGTTTTCCCAGATGCGGGCGGTGACCGCGCTGATGTTGGCCGCGTTCAGTCCGTCGGAAAAGCTGTTGCCGACGATGCGGCAAAAATGCTCGATGCTTGGATTGAGGCCTGCGAATTCCGGCAGGTCATTGAGCGTCTTATCGCGATAGCGGCCCGCCAGCTCTTCCAGCAACGCCTCCACATGCACGATATCCACCAGGTAGCCGTGTTCATTCAGCTCCGCGCCCTCCAACTGGAACTCCAGCCGGTAGTGATGGGAGTGCCACTCGTTTTCCGGCCCCCAATCGCCGCCGATGAGGAAATGCTGGGCCACAAAGTCCCGCTGTACTGCCAGTTTGTACATCGAATCGGTCCCTCCGTTTGAGGTCGCGGTCAGCCTTCAGAAGCGCGGCCGCCACTTCGACTGAAAATTAAGAAATGGCCACTAAGAACTGTAGTTGAGAATGACCTGCAAAGTCTGCTCCGGACAGCTGTCGATGAGCCTGTAGGCCTCAGCGGCCTGCTCCAGCGGGAACCGGTGCGAGATCAGCTCCTCTGCCGGCAGCATCGCCAGCAGCTGCCAGGCGCTCTCCATGCGGCGGGCCTTTGTCCAGCGACCGCGCAGCCGGGGCGCGATTGTGCTCACCTGGCTGCTGATCAGACGGACGCGGTTGCGGTGAAAAGAGCCGCCCAGCTGGAGCGCCGCCGGCTTGGTCCCGTACCAGGAACCGACCACGATACGGCTGTCGAATCCGGCCGTCGAGACCGCCGCGTCCAGGGCTGACGGTTGGCCCGAGAGTTCGTAGATCAGATCGACGCCGCGCCGCTTTCCCGCATCGACCAGCGCCTCTTGCAATGTTTCAGCGCCGTCCGCACCGCCGGGATCGATAGTCTGGCACGCGCCCAGCCGTTGGGCAATCCGCCGCCGCTGCGCCAGCGGGTCCACCGCAATCAGCGCGGCCAGCGGGAACTGCGCCAACAGCGCGGTTGTCAGCAACCCCACGATCCCCAGCCCCATCACCATCACCCGCTCGCCCACAAGCGGCGCGCCGTCCATCACCAGGTTGACGGCCGTTTCGGCATTGGGCAACAGCGCGGCCTGCGCCGGCGCCATCTCTTGGGGCACCGGCAGGAGCGCCTGCGGGCTGGCGCAGAAGTGGCTTTCGTGGGGATGGAAGGCGAAGTAGTAGCGGTTGTCCTCTTTGCCTGCTGCGTCTATCGGCCCATCCGCTTCCGTCGTTTCCGCTTGTCGTGCTGGCGGGCTGGCAGTATCACAGATGCGGCCTACGCAGGCATAACCGTATTTCAGCGGGTAGCTTACCGTGTCGGTCAGACCGGCGATCGAGCTGTCGGCTGCCATGCCGGGAGGGATCTGCCCGCGGAAAAAGAGCATCTCCGTGCCAGCGCTGATGGCGGAGACGACCGTTTCGATCAGCAGCTCGTCCCCTTGCGGCGGGGCCAGCTCCTCCGTGCATACTTCGACCGTGCCCGGCGCCGTGAACAGCAGCGTGCGCCGCTCCGCACGATTGGAAGCTGAATTCACGCCGCCGACCTGCCGTTACGGGCGACTCTCTTCTCAAACTCCCCCCACAGTATTGTGTCGGTCGCCAGCTGCACCTGCTCGACATTCTGTAGACGGGGCATCACTGCGCGGAGCTCGTGCCCCGCGCCCGCCGGCTGGATCATCTGATAGCCGCCCAGAAAGACCGGCGCGATCGTGATCACGGCATAGTCCGCCAAGCCTTCTTCCAGGAAGCTGGTCAGAATGCGCGCCCCCCCTTCGATCATCAACGCCCCGATGCCCTCCGCGCCGAGGCAGGTGAGGAGAGCGGCCAGATCCACGCGACCTTTTTTACCGGCGGGCAAAGTCAGGATACGTGCGCCGGCCTCTTCCAGCCGCTGCCGGCGTGACGACTGCGCTCCCTGGGCGGTGGTGGCGATCCACGCGCTGCCGCTTCCCTGCAGAAGCCGGGCGTCCAGCGGCGTGCGCAGCTGGGAGTCGACGATCACCGGCTGTGGGTTGTCACCGGCAACCAGCCGCACCGTCAATGCGGGATCGTCGGCCAGCACCGTTTCGATGCCGACCAGAATCGCGCCGTGCGCCGCCCGCAGCGCGTGGGTCATCGTCAGGGAGGCAGGTGCGCTGATGGGGGCAGCCGTTCCCTGTTGGGCGGTCAGGCAACCGTCGAGACTCTGGGCATAGCTGAGCGTGACGAAAGGTCGAGGCGAGAGGAGAGAGGAGGGAGGAGAGGGAGAAGATGCCTTCTTTCCCCTTTGTCCTCTTTCCACACCGCGGCTGTGGCTGTGAATACGGGCGCGCAATCCGTCCAGTTGCGGCCGATACGCTTCCGCCCGGCCATGTGCGAGGTCTTCTCTCTTCTCTGCACTCTCTTCTCTTTTCTCGGGCTCGTTCTGTCCGTTAAGCCGGATGATGTGGCGCATCCGGGCGACCTTTGCCTCCAGGTAGGCGCGGCTTTCCGGGTTCGACGGCATCTGCAAGGGGATCCGCTCCCGGACCTCGATGCCCAACCCGGACAACCCTTCGATCTTGGCCGGGTTGTTCGTCAGCATCCGCACCGACTGCACGCCCAACTCCTGCAGGATCAGGGCGGCGGCCGTGTAGTCCCGTTCGTCGGCCTGATGGCCCAACAGCAGGTTGGCGTCAACCGTGTCGTAACCCTCATCCTGCAGATTGTAGGCGCGCAGCTTCTCTTCCAGGCCGATGCCCCGCCCCTCCTGCCGCAGATAGATGAGCGCGCCCCGCCCTTCGGCGGCGATGGCCTGTATCGCCCGCGTCAACTGTTCACCGCAGTCACAGCGTTGGGAACCGAGCACGTCGCCGGTGAAACATTCCGAGTGGATGCGGACGAGCAGATCTTCGCCCTCAGCGTCGCCGAGTACCAGGGCCAGGTGGTTCTTTCCGTCCCCTGCGCTGCGGAAATGATGCAGGTAGAAGGCGCCGTCCGCAGTGGGGATGCGGGCCGTGACCGTGCGCTCCACTGCCGAGGGCAAGTGAAGCGGCGGGCCATTCTTCGATTCAGCGGAGCCCAGGGGGCGCCCCGCAACGGTTGTATCCGACATCTGTTTGGGTTTACTGAAAGCTAACTGAACCGCTCCTCCAGCCAGGGGTCCCCCTCCATGTGGTAGCCGTAGCGTTCCCAGAAGCCGGGCCGGTCGCTGCGCATGAACTCCAACCCGCGCAGCCATTTGGCGCTCTTCCAGAAGTATTTCTTCGGCACCAGCAGCCGCAGGGGATAGCCGTGATCCGGCTCGATCGCTTTGCCCTGATAGAGGTAGGCGAGCATCGTGTCGTCGTCGTCGAGAACATCCAGAGCGATATTTGTCGTATAGTCGCCGTCGCAGTGGGCCATCACGTGCGTGGCCGCCGGATCGACTTCGATATGGCGCAGGAATTCACGCCAGGGCACACCGGTCCAGGTGGTGTCCAGTTTGCTCCAGCGGGTGACGCAGTGGATGTCAACGGTCTGGGTCCTGGACGGCAGGGCCGTCAACTCCTCCCACGAGAAGCTCTTCTCCCGGGCCAGTCCGAAGACGCTCAGGTCCCAACCATCCAGAGAGGCGTAATGATACGTCGGGCCGTAGGTAAGCACCGGAAATCGTTCGGTCACGAACTGGCCCGGCGGCACCCGCTCTTCGCGGGGATTGGCAGGCAGATTCTTGACCCGCTTGAGACGTTCGACCTTGCGAAAGGGATTTTCGATACGCATTATTTCATCTCCATGGCGTGGATAGCAGACCTTGCCCCGCTCTCCCAGGATTGCAGTTACCGGCCACTAATCACTGTCCTCTGCCGTAAAACGCTTGAGAATCAGGGAGGCGTTCTGGCCGCCGAGACCGAAGCCATTGCAGAGACCGGCATCGACCTGGCAGGCGCGGCTGACGTTGGGCACATAGTCGAGATCGCAGTCCGGGTCCCGCTCATTGTAGTTGATGGTCGGCGCAATGCGGTGCGTCTGCATCGCCTGCACGAGCGCGGCCGCGCTCTGCGCGCCAGCTGCGCCCATGGCGTGGCCGATGCTGCTTTTGAGGCTGGTGACCGGGATGTTGTAGGCGTCCTCGCCGAAGATCCGTTTGATGGCAGCGGTCTCCGATTTATCGTTCAAAACTGTGCCGGTGCCGTGGGCGACGATCCAGTCGATTTCGTCGGCGCCGAGCCCGCTCTCCTGCAGCGCGATGCGCATACATTCGGTTGCGCCATGGCCGCCCGGTTCCGGAGCGACCATATCGAAGGCGTCTTCACTGAGCCCGTAGCCGGCGAACTCGGCCAGGATCTGCGCACCGCGCGCCTGCGCATGTTCCAGCGTTTCCAGCACAAATGCAGCCGCGCCCTCGCCGACGACCATACCGTCCCTGTCGCCGCTGAAAGGGCGGCAGGCGCTTTCCGGCTCGTCGTTGCGCGTGCTGGCCGCGCCCAGGCGGCTGAACGTGGATATCGCCATCTTGGTCAGATAGCCCTCGGCCCCGCCGGCCAGCATGATATCCGCCTCCCCGCGCTGGAGGCGCCGCGCGGCTTCGCCGATGCTGGTGATGCCGGTCGCGCAGGCTGTCACCTGGCTGTTGGTGGGGCCGGTGATGCCGTACTTGATGGCGATAAATGTCGGTGCGCTGCTGATCAGCGCGGCGGTGGCGCTGGCTGGATTGAAACGTTTGGGGCCGTTTTCCTCCAGCTTGCGGCCCTCCTCCTCAACAATATCCCAGCCGCCGAAGGCCAGCCCCATCTCCACGCCGACGCGGGAGCGATCCTCCTGCGAGAGGTCGAGACCGGAGCGGTCCAGCGCCTCCTGCGTCGCCTTCCACGCCAGCTGCGTGCCGCGGCTGGTGCGGCGCACGTCTTTGCGGTCCATGTAGGCGCGCGGCTCCCAATCGTTGACCCTGGCGGTGATCTGCGTGGGAAATCCGGTCGCGTCCCAGTGGGTGATAGGGCCGGTGCCCGATTTCCCCGCCATCAACCCGGCCCAGGAGCTTTCCAAATCGTGGCCCAGGGGCGTCACCATCCCAATACCGGTGACAACAACGCGCCGGGCCGGGCCTCTCTCATTTCCATTCATCTCGAAGTTTCTCATTATCTGTCTGTACGGGCTTCGGACCACCAATCACTGCAATTTTACCGCATCGTCAGGGCCATGACCGCCTTCTGGGCGTGCATGCGGTTCTCCGCCTCATCGTAGACGATCGACTGGGGCCCGTCGATGACCTCGTCGGTGACTTCGATGTTGCGGTCGGCCGGCAGACAGTGCATGTACAGGGCGTTGTCGCCGGCCAGGGCCATACGGCGGGCGTCGGTGATCCAGTCGGTGTACTGGCGTCCGATGCGCGCGCTTTCCTCGTCGTCAGCGGTCGTCAGCAGCGCGCCCCAGCTCTTCGGGTAGAGGATGTCGGCGCCCTCGAACCCGGCGTCGAAATCGTCGAGAATCTCGAAGCTGCCGCCGTGCCGCCCGACATTGTCTTCGGCCTGCTGGATGATGTCCGGCATGAGCTTGTATTCGGGCGGATGGGTCAGCCGCACGTTCATGCCGAAGCGGGTCATCTGCAGGACCAGGCTCTGGGGCACTGAGATCGGCTTCTGGTAACTGCTCGCATAAGCCCAGCTGACGTTTATCGTCTTGCCGCGGGGATCGCCGACCTTTTCGACGATCGTCATCAGATCGGCCAGGATCTGGAACGGGTGGTAGACGTCGCACTGCATGTTCAGCACCGGCGCGCGGCTGGCGTCCGCAACGCTGTTGATGTAGCCGTTGCCTATGCCCCAGTCGCACTGGCGGATGGCGATGCCGTCATAGTAGCGTCCAAAGATTTCACCAATCTCCTTGCCGGTATCGCCATGGCTGATCTGTGTTGTCTCGTGGTCGATGAACGCGGCGTGCCCTCCCAGCTGGGCCATGCCGGCCTCGAAGCTGGAGCGGGTGCGCGTGCTGGTGAAGAAGAAGAGCATGGCCAGCGCTTTGTCGCGCAGGAGCGGATGACCGATTCCCAGCGCACGCTCCCGTTTGAGCGTAAGGGCAACGTCCAGGACCGTCTCGATCTCCTCCTTCGAGAAGTCCATATCACTGATAAAATCGCGACCGCGCAAATCGGTTTGCATTCGAGCCTGCTCCTCATCTTACGTTAGGGAATTCGTATCCAATTTTCAGTAACTGCAACTCCACTCGTTCACGCAGGGCTTTCGCCACCGTCCACGCGCGGCGCTACGAAAAACTATAGAATTATCCTCGTTCCCGTCTCCCCTGCCAGCGCCCGGTGCAGATTCTGCGGATTGGTGATCAGGCAGTGGGCGCGGGGGTTGCCGCTGTTTTCCAGGAATTCGATGCAGGCATCGATCTTGGGCTGCATACTACCGGCGGCAAAATGCCCCTTCCCCCGGTACCGTTTGGCCTCGGCAACGGTGAGCTGGTCCAGATCGATCTGTTCGGGTTTGCCAAAGTTCAGGGCCACTTTCTCCACGCTGGTGCTGATCAGAAAGAGGTCGGCCCCCAAATCGACCGACAGCAGGCTGCTGGCCATGTCCTTGTCGATCACTGCGGAGATACCTTGCAGTTGACCACCGGCGTCACGCACAACCGGGATGCCGCCCCCGCCGCAGGCGACAACCACCCAGCCCATATCCACCGCCTGACGAACCGCCTCGATTTCGATGATCTCCACCGGCCTCGGGCTGGAAACAACCCGCCGCCAGCCGCGCCCGGCATCCTCGACAACGTGCCAGCCCCTGCTCTCAAAGCTGCGGGCCGTCTCTTCATCCAGAAAGCCGCCAATCGGCTTGGATGGGTTGTGGAAGGCCGGGTCGTTCTCGTCGACGCGCGTCTGCGTGATGATGGTTGTGGTCTCGCGTGGGATCTGCCGCTGGCGGAAGTCGTTGTTGAGCGCCTGTTGCAGCATAAAGCCGATGCTGCCTTGCGTGTCGGCGACGACAAGAGTGAGGGGGATGGTGTGGACTTCGCCGAGGGCCAGTTCGTTGCGCCGGAGGATGAACCCCACCTGCGGCCCGTTGCCGTGGGTGACTACGACTCCCTGCCAGCCACTTTCGAGCATCCGGGCAATCTGCCCGGTGGTCTCATGGACCGCGTCCCACTGGTGGACGATCTCCGGCCGGCTGCTGTCGGCAATGAGGGAGTTGCCTCCGATAGCGACGACAGCCAGAGTGGTTGCGGAGTGGGGCGAGCTGTCAGCGGCGGTTTTATGGGAGGTTTGATCTGTCATTGCCGGTTTCGGTCTGCGAAAACAAATCCGCTGTCGATCAGCGGATGCGGTACCCTGATTATAAGAATCGGTAACGGAAAAGTCAATGCTCTTGCGCGGAGTGCAGCCCAAAGGCGAGGAGAGAGTGGAGAGGAGCGAGGAGTGCATGGGGAGGCGTGAGGGCAGGCACAAGGCCTGCTCCTACCGGGGTTTTGAGGTGGATGGGGAGAGGCGACGCGTGCGGGGAGTGCGGGGGATGGCGCAGAGAGGTCTGCCGGTAACAGGACAGGAGGGTGTACGATGGATCTGAGGGATATTCTCAGGGGTGGCCGGGGCAGGCGGGCTGGGGGAGTGGCTCCATCATAGACTTTGGCTCGCGGTCCGGCTGTCGGGGCCATCTTCACCTTGTGCAGGTACAAGATCCTGAGGATGCCCGGCCTGCGCAAGCGGCAGCCGAATGGTAAATGTGCTGCCCTGCCCCGCTCCTGCGCTGGCCACTTCAATCTCTCCGTCGTGGGCTTTGACGAGCGCCTGCGCGATGGCCAACCCCAGCCCAACTCCGCCGGTGTCACGGGTCCGATTTTTGTCGCCCCGGTAGAAGCGGTCAAAAACATGGGGAATATCCTCTGCAGCAATGCCCTCACCGTTATCGGCTATTGCAATCACGGCCGTCTCTTCTTCCGTCTGCAATGACAGTGTGATGACCCCTCCGGCCGGCGTGTGTTGCAATGCGTTTGCAAGGAGATTCTGCAAAGTCTGGGCGAGCCGCATGCGGTCAACGGCAACAAGAACGGACGACCGCGGCAAATTGGTATTGAGAGAGATACTCTTTTCTCCCGCCAGAGGAGAAAAGAGTTCTGCCGCCTCCTTCAGCAAAACCGCCAGATTACTGGGATAGCGCTGCAGCGGCAACTGGCGGGCCTCCGCCTGCGCCAATAGGCGCAGATCGTCTACCAGCCGGTGCAAATGGCGGGTCTGGTCGTACAGGCGGGCGATCTCCGCCTTTTCGAGAGGGTAGACATCGTCCAGGATCGCCCGCAGATTGCCTTCCAAAACAGAGAGGGGTGTGCGCAGCTCGTGGGCTATATCGTTCAGCATGCTGCGGCGCAGCGTTTCCGCGTCTTCCAAGGCGGCAGCCATCCTGTTGAAGGAAAGTGACACCTCCCGCATTTCGGCGCTGCCCTGTTCGGCCACGCGAAAGCTGAGATTGCGCCTGGCGATGGCCTGCGTTCCGTCTACAAGATGGGTGAGAGGCGCGGAGAGCCAGCGATTGACCAGCACGCCGAAGACGATCGCCAGTATGGCGCCAATAAGAAGCATCTGCAACATAAAATCGCTGGACTGTTCCGCAAGACCTGCCGGGATGTCGTCCGGCGCTGAAAAAGAGAAGAGAGGTCCAAGCGGCTGTTCCTGGAGGACCAGGTCGAGGAAGCCGACGGTTTGCCCTTGGGAACGGATGGGTAGAGACTGCTGCAACTGGTAAGTTTCCAGATGGTCTGGTCTCTCTGTGCCCGCGGTTGCGTAGAGAACTTGCCCTTCCGGGTCAGTAAGTATCAGGACTCTTCTGCGGGTTGCAGTGAAAAAGAGAGCGGAGTCGGTTCCCTCCATCAATGTTGAGACACCCTGCCAGCTGCCATGGTTGGCATAGTGCTCTTCCAATAGATTCACTAAGCCAGCCGGCCTCTCAAAGTAGGAGAGAGCCAGCGAGCGCAGATTACTGTCGTTGAAGAACCGTCGCGCCGTGAACGAAATAGCGCCAAAGGTGATAACGATGATCGCCGCGAAAGCCAGGCTCAAACGCACCCAAAGCCGGTTCATTCCCGCTCTCCAGCCAGCCGGTAGCCAACGCCGTAAACTGTCCGGACAAGCTGCGGCTTACGCGGGTCGGCCTCGATCTTGCGGCGCAGGTTTTTGATGTGGCTGTCCAGCATCCGATCGACGCCGCTGTAGTCGTAACCCAGTGCCCTATCCATCAGTTCGGTGCGTGTGAAGACATAGCCGGGGCTTTCCATCAGCGTCTGGAGCAGACTGAACTCCGTAGGCGTCAATTCCACGGCTGTGTCCCGCACGTGCACATCGCGGCGCTCTACATCCATCCGCAGATCACCAACAACCAGCGCCGTCACTGGCGGCGCCGCCCGCTGGGTACGCCGCAACAGCGCCCGCACTCGCGCTACCACCTCGCGCGGATTGAACGGCTTGGTGACATAGTCGTCCGCACCCAGCTCCAGGCCGATGATCTTGTCCGTATCCTCGACCCGCGCCGTCAGCATGATGATCAGCGTGTTCGCAAGCCTCTCGTCGCCGCGGACTGTACGTGTGACCTCCCAACCATCCCTGTCCGGCAGCATCAGATCCAGCAGCATCAACTGCGGCGCCTCCCGCCGCAATACCTGGAGAGCCGTCTCGCCGTCATAGGCGACAGATACGGCGTACCGCTCCCGCTGCAAATAGCTCCGCAGCAGGCGGGCGATCTCGCGGTCGTCGTCAACAATCAGAATGCGTTCTTCCGGCATAGGCCCGTTATAACCGGTTCCTCCTGCAAGGGCAAGTTGTTCGACCGGCATGGGGTCGGGGTCCTTCGCGTCTGTACGGCCCAGGTTTCCAGTATCCAAGCCACGGTGGATCCAGCGCAATCCGTTCCTGCTGCCTGCGCCGCTCCCAGCCCACTTCTCCCTCGCCTACTAAGGGGACCTGCCGCCGGCGCCGGGAGCGCCCGGGGGTGGCCCGGAGAAGGGAACCCATTCATCCTCCTGCTTGACGAAGGTGGTGGCGCCGAATACTTCATCGCCGCTCTGCAGTTGCGTGGAACGAACAACAGTCCATTCGCCCTGAACGCCTTCCACCACCACGGCGACCGGGAGCGCGTCTTCGTCTCTCGACTTCATCACGACCGTCTCTCCGTTGGCTTCCTGAACTGCAGTCGTGGGTACGAGCCAGCGGGCGTCCGCGGTTTCGCTGCGCAGGGCGGCAACAGCCGTCATGCCCGGCCGTACCCCCGTCAGGGCTTCATCGATCAGCCGCACCGTAACCGGGTAGTCGATCACCCCCTCCTGGGCGCTGCTCGATGGTTCGATGCCGCTGATCATCCCTGCAAACATTCTTTCGGGAAAGGCATCGATCGTGACGTCCGCCAGCTGGCCGACGCTGATCTTGGGAATGTCGACTTCGGCGACATCGATCGTCAGCTGCAGCTGGCTCAGGTCCGCTAACGTAATCGCGACGGTTCCCGCTGAAATCCGGTCACTTTCATTCACATTGACCCGCAGGACGGTACCCGCAGCCGGGGCGACCAGCTCCGCTTTGACCAGGTCAAGCCGCGCCTCCAGCAGGGTCAGTTGCGCCTGGTCAATCGCCAGCTGCGCCAATTCGATATCCGTTTCATCCGCACCGCGCAACAGTGTGTCCAGTCTGGACTGGGCCGCGGCGACCTGCGCCTCTGCTGCCGCAATGTTCACAGCCGTCGGTCCTGCCAACAGATCATCCAACTGCTGCTGCGCCGTCTGGGCCTGGCTCAGCGCCGACTGCAAATCGGCTTGTGAGGCCGGCGCAACCGCCTCCTCATAGGCCGCCAGCGCCGACCCGTAGGCGATTGTCGACTGTTGCAATTGGGCCGCTTGCCGGGTCATACCCACATCTTCACGCCAAGCCACCTTGTCATACTCAGTCTGGGCTTCCTGCATGGTTACGTGCGCGTTTTCCATCGCCGCCGCCAGCTGGATCCGTTCATTCTCGCTGGCTCCATTCCGAAGGTCATCGTATCTCGCCCATGCGGAGGCGGCGTTGCTGCGCGCTGCAGCCAGTTCCCCTTCGCTGGCGCCGTTTTGCACTTGGGCCAGATTTTCCTCGGCCGACTTCAGGTCCGCGGCCGCCGCGGCAAGTTCGGCGGCGCTGGCGTCCGCCAACAGACTTTCAAGCTGTAGTTCAGCTGACGTCAGATTGATGCGGGCCTGGTCCACCGCGCGGCGCAGGTCGGTCCGTTCCAGCGCCACCAGCAGATCACCGCTGCCGACCACGTCGCCAACTTCCACCGGCACCTCGTCCACGTAACCGTTGACCCGTGCAACCACCTGCCGTGTGTCTACAAGCTCGATATTGCCGGCCGCGGTGACGCGGTCTACCGCCGAGTCCGCGGGGCGGATGAGCGTGGTCCCGATGCTGACTGCCGGTTCCGTTTCAGCTGCCGGCTCCGCTACAGCTGCCATCTCCATTGCGGCTGCCGTCTGTTCCGGCCCAATCCGGCCGGAGAAACCTGCAAAGCCGACGCCGAACGCGACGCCAACTACCACGGCGCTCAGAATAATCAAAGTATGTTTCCAGTTCATATGAATGCTCCTTCCAATTGACGCAGGTATCTGTCGTCGGTTCCGAAATCCGCTGTATACGATGTGTCACCGCAGGAGAACCTGTCCTGCTTTCAGCCGGCGCCTTCAAGGGCCGTTCCTTCACCTTCTTTCTCAACATGTTCGTCACTCATATCGCAGCGCCTCGATCGGGTCCAACCGGGTCGCACGCATCGCCGGGTACAGCCCGAATATCAGCCCACAACCGGCGCTGACACCCACAGCCAGGATCAGCGCGTCGACCCCAATCAGAATGTCGATGGGGAAGTTGGGGATTCTCTGCACCAGCAGAGCCAAGCCGTAGCTGACGGCGATTCCAATCAGGCCCCCAAGTAAGGTCAGCACCAGCGACTCGATCAGAAACTGCAGCAACACGTCGCTGGTGTGTGCGCCCAGTGCCTTGCGCAGGCCGATCTCCTTGGTGCGTTCGGTCACCGATACAAGCATGATGTTCATAATGCCGATTCCGCCTACCACAAGGCTGATGGCAGCGATACTGCTCAGAAGCAGTGTAAGCGTGCTGGTGACGGCGCCGATCGTGTCCAACAGGCTGGCCTGCGTGCTGATGGTAAAGTCATTGTCGTCTTCCGCGCCGAGTCCGCGGCGTAGACGCAAGGTCTGTTCGATCTGCAGCTCGGCTGCCTCCACCCGCTCTTCACTCACCGCATTCGCCGATGCAGATGTAACGATGTATTCGCCCCGATAGCGGGGAACGTTGAAGATGCGCCCGTGGGCCACGCCGATTGGGATGAACCCACTGTCGTCATTGCTGCCGAAACCGGCGTTGCCGCTTTCTTCCAGCACACCGACGATTGTGAACGGTTCGCCGTTGATGCGCACGCTCTCGCCTACCACCTGCGTGCGCTCGAAAAGATCGGTCGCTACCGCCGTCCCGATGACGATTACATTGCTCATCCGGGCGATCTCTTCCTCCGTCAGAAAGCGGCCCTCTGCCATCTCCAGTCCGTGAACCCCGGCATAGTCAGCAGTCGTACCTGTCACCCGGGTCTGCTTGTTGTTGCTGCCGGCGACGAGCTGGATGTTGCCTGCAAATTGGGGCACGACCTCAACGACGTCCGGATGGAAGGCGGGGTCGGAAAGCGCCTTTACATCGCCCATGGTCAACGTCTGAACAGGGGCGCCGGCGCCCTCTCCTTCGCTCTCTGTACTCGGGCTGATCGTCAAGCGTGTTGTGCCCTGGCTGGCAACTTCGTCCAGGATGTTTGCCGACGCGCCGCGTCCGACACCCAGTATTGACAGGACCGCGGCCACGCCGATGATAATGCCCAGCATCGTCAAGCCGGCCCGCATCTTGTTGGCAGTGATGCTATCGACTGCAACCGGAAAATATCTAACCAGCTTCATATACCTTTCCCTCAACTTGCTCTATCGTGATGGGCCGCGCCAGCGGTCCCGCCTGAATCGGAGATGATAACCCCATCTCGCATCGTAATCACGCGACGGGCCCGTTCGGCGACCTCCTGGTCGTGCGTAATGATGACAAGCGTCAATCCTTCCTCGTGCAGCTTCTCAAAGAGCGCCATCACCTCTTCGCCGGTTCGGGTGTCGAGCGCTCCAGTCGGTTCGTCCGCCAGCAGCAGGCTGGGCCGGTTGACGAGCGCACGGGCGATGGCCACCCGTTGTTGCTGGCCGCCGGAGAGCTCCTCCGGTCTGTGGTCTGCGCGTTCGGCCAGTCCCACCTGCGTCAGTGCTTCCAGCGCCCGCTTGCGTGCAGTACCGCGAGCGACGTTGGCGTAGAAAAGCGGCAGCTCAACCTGGCGCCAGGCAGGCGCCCGCGCCAGCAGGTTGAACTGCTGGAAAACGAATCCGATCTCCCTGTTGCGCAGGTCCGCCAGCTGTCTGCCGGTCAGGCCGCTTGCCTTCTGGCCGTGAATCGCAAAGACACCTTCCGTGGGGCTGTCCAGGAAACCGACGATGTTCATCAGCGTGCTCTTGCCTGAACCGCTGGTACCGACGATCGCTACGTACTCTCCTTCTTCTATCGAGAGCGAAACGCCGTTCAAAGCAGCTACCTCCGTCTCCCCCATCCGATAGACCTTCGATATGTTCTGCATGTCGATCAGCGCTGAAGAAACGGCCATTCCTCTGTCTCCTGCACGGGTAAAACAGTGAGCTGCAGTTCGGGTGATACGACTGGCTGAATCGCAGCCATCGTCCTGACTCTCTACAGTGTACTGTCAAAATCTGGAAAAATTCTGGAGATGAAGCAGAGGAATTGGGGAGGGCGCTTTCGCTGCGCAGCCGGCGCGATGCTTCGCTGCAGAACTGCGCAGGTTTCAGAGGATAGAGGATGAGGGATGCAGGCGCTGATGGAACGCGTTAAGTGGAGCAGGGCAGTCGGATCGTAGACGGTTCGTACACATACTGCCCAGAACAGATCCCAGGTCGATTTCAGAGGCATTTTGGGCCCCGAAAACAGCCGCGCACCAGTGTAATTGTCTGGTGATCTGTCAAGAAAACAGCTTCATTCCGGGACAGATCCTGCCCAGGGAACCGATTGACCAACCGGAATTTCCTGGGATATGATCTCCCTGCAAGAATATGCAGATGCGTTGCGTCGAGGCGCCGCCGAATCAGCCGTCCTGCACGCTGGCGATCGTTTCTCTCAGCAAGGCGACCGACTGCGCCAGGGCCGCTTGCGGCTCGCCGGCGACGCGGCACTCGTATGTCAGATAGCCCTTGAAATCGACGTCGGCCAGGGCCTGAATGCCCGCCTGCCAGTCGATGTCACCGATGCCCGGCTGGACACGCGTATTGTCAGCCACGTGGACATGGCCGATGTAGCGGCCGATCTTGCGGACCGTCGCCGGTGTGTCGACTTCCTCGATGTGCATGTGGAAGAAATCGGTCAGCAGAGCCACGCCAGGAGGGTCCCCCGCCTTCTGGATGATTTCCACCCCGTCCTCCTGCCGCCGCAGCAGGTGTTGCTCATAGCGGTTGAGAGGCTCCAACAACAGCAGTGTGCCATGACTGTGTGCGAAGGCGGCCAGTTCGCGCGTGATCTCGACCAGCAGCTCCTTTTCCAACGCGATCGCATCCTTGAGCGGGGAAAGGTCCGGCAGCCGCGGGGGACCGAAGATCGGCGGCACAATCTGCCCGGCCGCACCGAAATGGCCGCAGGCTTCCAGGTTGCGCCGGGATTCGTCGATGCTGGCCTGGCGTTTGGCCAGATCCGGGTCCAGCCAGTCGAAGGTGGACTGGCCGCAAATTGACGAGATGCGCACGGTGCGATTGTTGAAGGCGGCCTCGTATTCACTGATGCGGTCATAGAGTCGCGAGCGGCCCTGGATTTCGACACCGTCGATCTGCAGCGCCTCGGCGCAGTCGAGCTTTTCATTCAGCGTTTCGCCGGGCAGCAGGTTTTCCTGTATTGAGATGAGCATGGGGGCTCCTTTAGGACGAGCGGCCTCGTCGTCACAGTGATGTTGAGTAATTTTTCAAGTCAGAATGACATAAGGGGCGTCGGCATGTTGCGCAGCAGGCGTTCCCGTTCTCAGCTTTGGTATAGCGAAGCGGTAGTGCATGTGATACACTCAAATATCGGGTCATATTGCCCGTCCTTGCCCGTTGGAACCGTTGGCGTCGACAACCGCCGTCGACATGCGATCCAGTTTATCTGATCTTCGTTGCAAAAGTGATTAACCACAACTCGCCCCACTCCTCCCGAGAAGGAGTACATTCGACAAACCCCGCTGACGATGGCGGCTGGGTCCAGGGAGCGTCCTCCTCCGCCGGACCGAATTCTGCCGACACGGGCAGTACACGCACAGGCGCAGAGCAGGAAGCAGAAGGGCATGAACCAAACGCGCTCGTGCCCCACCGGCGTCAGATGCCGGTGTTGAGACCGGAAGTCATCATCGAGATCCCCGCGCCCGTCAACAGGACCCGGCGATTTGTCTGGCTGGGCGCAGCGGCCGTTCCCCTGGTCATCACCTTTATTGCGCTCTCAGCGCTGGCGATTCGCTCCCAGAACACGCCCTCCACGGTACAAGAGGCGACCGTGGAGGCGCGGGTCGCGATGCGCCTGACCGAAGAGTGGTCCAAGAATCAACCTCAATACGCCGCCACCGCCGCGCTTGAGGCGACCGTGGAGGCGCGGGTGGCGATGCGCCTGGAGGAAGAGCGGGCCATCCGGGCCCGGCTGCAGTCGGCGACTGCCGCTGCAGCCGGTGAACCGACGGTAGGCCTCACCACTGACACCGCCGCGGCGACCCCCGCTGCCGCAGAGGGCGCTCCTCTCTATGCCCGCTCCTCTGCTGTGGTGAATCTCCGCCGGGGGCCCGGTCAGACCTACGAGTCGCTGGGGCTTATCCCGCCAGACGAACGACTGCGCCTGCTCGGACGCACGATTGACAGCGGCTGGTTCTACGTAGCGAAGACCGACGCTTTTTCGGCAGAAGAGGAGCTGGGATGGGTGGCCGGCTGGCTGGTGGACGTCCCCGGAGACCCGATGCTTCTCGAAGTCGTATCGCCGGATTCGCTGGCTACGCAGCGCAAATAGCGGTCGTGAAGCGGCGAAAGGCGCCCGCACTCAGATGGCAATGTACTCAGATAGCAACGGGGCAGCGCATGTAAACGTTGTTCTCCAGACCTGCTCCGCCGCCCCGTTTGCATTGCCCTGTTTGCATTACAGCCCCAGCGCGTCGTCGATCTCCTCCTGGTAGGTCCGCACCGCGCCCGACAACAACTCCTCAAGCTCGACGGCACGCCCGACAGCCGCGGATTCGTAGGCGCCCAGAATAGCAGCCACCGCGATCATGCCGTCGCGGCCGTCGACCTCCGGCGTCCGTCCCTGCAGAACCGCTTCAGCGAAGTCGTGATATTCGATCGCAAGCAGCCTGGCGTCCAGCGCCATCTCGGCGTGGGGTACGTCGGGCAGGTCATAGACAACGCCGTCTTCGCCGAACAACCGGGCGGTGACGGCGTTCAGAGAGAAGCCGGGCAGCAGGCCCAGGATCTCCTTGCCCTCCAGCGTCCGTTCCTCCAGCCGCAGCCGCACCGCGCCGCCGGTCCGGTCCCGCGGAATGTCCAGCGCGCCCCGGCGGCCGTGAACACTGCGTTCAAAACGGCTGCTTCCCCTGCCCCCGCCCAGGTGTGAGAACTGCACCGTCGCGCCCGACTGCATCAGATATTGAGCGAGGATCGAGTCCTCGCCCGTAGCCTCGATCGTTTCCGGGTAGGTGGGCGTCTGCTCGCGGTAAGAGATCAGCGGGTGATTCTCGGTGATGGGACGGCGGCGGACCGGCTCCACGATTAACCCCCGCCCGAAGATGCGCGCGTATTCGCCGAGATAGTAGCGGATGATATCGGCGTAATGAACGCCCATGTCCAGGCCGATGGCCCCTTTTTCCTTCAGATGCCGCCAGGGCGTGGCGGCCATCACGTCGCTGCCGCCGAGCGACGTCTGGATCAT
The DNA here is from genome assembly GCA_009841235.1 of Caldilineaceae bacterium SB0661_bin_32. GTDB lineage: Bacteria > Chloroflexota > Anaerolineae > Caldilineales > Caldilineaceae > Bin5. Next base: position 94,176 of record VXMH01000016.1, read on the forward strand.
CAGTAAAGGGTCGTCCAGGAGTCCGGCGTCGATCACCGCACGCACCATCCGGTTGACCGGATCGCGGCGGTAGTTTTCTGCGGTCGCCAGCACGGCGCCGCTGCGTTCGGCCGCGTCGATGATGCGGCGGCAGGCTCTTATGGTGATGCCCAGCGGCTTCTCCACCAAGGCGTGTTTTCCGGCCGCCAGCGCCGCGGTTGCGATTTCGTGGTGGCTGGAGCCGTCGGTAACCACGTCGACGGCGGCGATATCGGGGTTGGCCAGCATGCGGTCCAGATCGGTGAAGATCAGCGGCTTGCGGCCAAACAGGCGCTCCACCTCGCCTGCGATCCGCCCGGCATTGTCGCGGTTGATGTCGCAGACCGCCATCAACTCGACATTCGACATGCCGGTCTCTTCCAGCGTGTGGTAGGCGATCGTGTGGCGGTGGCCCATGCCGCCGCAGCCGACCACGCAGATGGGAACTCGTTCACTGTTCCGGCTCATCGGTCCGTCCTCAAATGTACCGGCAGGCGACCGGTAAACGCAACAAACACCGGCAACCTGCCACTGTCCTTATTTGCTATCCACAGTTCACCGACCGCTAACCACCGACCAGTGCCGTTACATATGTTGCGGGATCTCGGTCTCCTTGGCGGTGATGAACTCCAGCAGCGCGGGCACGCCTTCCTCCGTCTTGCGGATGCCGCGCTCAATCGCGGGGATGATCTGGTCCGGCGTCTCGATTCTCTCGCCGTAGCCGCCGAACGCCTCGGCCATTTTGGCGTAGTTGCCGGAGATATCGGTCGCGCCGTACTTCTCCTGAGAGACCGGCATGATAGGAATTTCGATCGCCATCGAGAAGTTGTTGAACAGGACCGACAGGATGGGGATGCGCTCCCGCACCGCGGTTTCGAAGTCCATGCCGGTGAAGCCGATGGCGGCGTCGCCCCAGACGTTGATGCAGAGCTTGTCCGGGCAGGCCAGTTTGGCCCCCATCGCCAGGCCCAGCCCGTAGCCCAACTGTGTCGTCTTGCCCCAGCCGATATAGGAGAGCGGTGTTATCGATTTCCAGAAGGGGGACAGTTGATCGCGCGGGCTGCCGGCATCATGCGTGATGATCGTGTTGGCCACGTCGACGCTGTCGTAGAGGTCGCGAATCACCCGGTAGGGCGAGAGAGGCGCTTCGTCGCTGTTGAGCTTGGCCGCCCACTCGGCCTCCCACTTGCCGTTGATCTCGGCAATTTTGGCGGCGATACCGGCCTGGCGGCCGCGCGGCTGTCCGCCCAGCCGTTCCGACACAGCCGCGATCAACGCTCGCAGCGTAAGCTCGGCATCTCCGATGAGAGCGTGCTGGCTGACGACATCTTTGTTGACGTCGGCCGGGTCCAGGGTGGCGTGAATGATCGTCTTGCCGGTCGGCATGCGCACACCGAAATTTGTAAAGCTGAAGCTGCAGCCAATGCCAAAGATCACATCGGCGCTATTCAGGAACTCCCCCACAGCGCGGGTGTGGGAGCGGTTGGCGGAGCCGAGGCTCAAAGGATGTGTTTCGGGGAAGGCGCTCTTACCGTTGAGCGTCGTGGTGACGGGCGCTTCCAATAGCTCGGCCAGCTCCTTCAGGGCATCCCATCCCTTGGCGTAGTGGACGCCCTGGCCGGCATAGATCACCGGCCTTTCCGCCGCCACCAGCATATCCGCGGCCCGTTCCACATCCGCCGGGTCCGGCCCGTAGCGGAGCCGTTTCACGGGTTGGTAGCTGAATTCCTCGACCTCGGCAGAGGCAATATCGGCAGGGATCTCCACCAGCGCCGGCCGCGGCCGCCCGTTGCGCACCGCCGCAAACGCCCGCCGTATCGCGTCCGCGGTCATCTCCGGCGTCGTCAGCTGTTCGCTCGACTTGGTGACCGAAGCATAGCTCTGGGCGGAGTTGAAGTTGGGCTGCACCTGGTTGATCGGTCGCGGATAGCCGCCGGGCAGAACCACGATCGGGGCTGAATCGCCGAATGCCTGCGCCACGCCGCCGAAAGCGTTTTCCGAACCGGGGCCCGACTGCATGCAGAAGACGCCGATCTTGTCGCCCGAACTCAGGCGGCTGATGGCGTCCGCCATGTGCAGACCGATGCGCTCCTGACGCACGATGATCGTGCGAATGTCCAGTTTGGCCGCCGATTCGATAAGATAGTTTACCGGATAGGCGAAAAGGATCTCCGTGCCCTCCTCTTTCAGGCAGTGGGCGATAACGTCAACGACTTGCATACTATGGTCTCCTTAAGATGTGGACTCTTTTGATACCAGGAGCTGATGCGAAGGCTGCAACCTGGGTAAGCGGGACTCCTGCCCGCTCTTGGGCAAAAAGCAGTTCGGGGAAAGTTCGTTCTTAGTGTAAATGTATATCAATATCCGCGTTCGATACCTACCGTATTCTGCAGTGGTTCGCCGTTCAAAAAGCGCCGCAGATTGCCGCTCACAATGCGCCCGACATTGGCCGAGGTCTGCACCGAAGAGGGGGAGCTGTGCGGCGTGATCAACAGGTTCGGCGCGTCCCACAGCGGATCGTCCGCCGGCAGCGGCTCCGTGGCCGCCACATCGAGCGCGGCGCCGGCCAGCTTGTCCTCCTCCAACATCCGGATCAGAGTCGGTTCATCGATGATGCCCCCGCGCGAGATGACGATGAAGAAGGCCTCCGGTTGCAGGAGCGCCAGCTCCTCCGGCCCGATCATGCCCCGCGTCTCGGCAGTGATCGGGACCGTCACCACCACCACGTCCGATTCCCGCAACAGCGCCGGCATACCGTCCATCAGCTGCAGGTCGGAGACATGGTCGGGCTTCTCCATGGGATTGACGTCGACCGCGATGACATCCATCTCGAAAGCGGCGGCCCGCTTTGCGATCTCGCGGCCGATATTCCCCAGGCCGATGATGCCCATTTTCAGACCGACAAGACCGACCAGCCGCGCGCCCTCGGGGACGCCCCACTCGTGCCGTTGCTGCGCCTTATAGAGGGGGCCGAACTGGCGCGTGAGGAACACCAGCATACCCATCGTATGCTCTGCAATCGTCGCGGCGTGCGCGCCCCGCGTATTGCAGACGGTAATATCCCGTTCCGCCAGCTCCGGCGCGTTGCGCATCCATTCCACGCCTGCGCTGGGCGACTGGATCCAGCGCAGGTTCGGCGCAGCTTGCAGCTGGCTGCTGTTCATCGGGCCGAAGGCGGCTTCCGCGTCGGCGGCCTTCGCCGCGATCTCTGCGGCCGTATCCGCAAACACGAACTCCACCTGCGGAAAGTCCTCCCGGAAGCCGTCCACAAATCTCATAACCCACTGCGCTGTTAACAGAACTTTCATTGTGCTCTCCGTCGTTAGGCTGGACTCTGCCGTGAAAGGTGAATCGTGGTTAGTGGGGCTGCTATTCACGAACCACTGAGGTCCTGTCATTATACACCAGAATGGCATGGGCCCAGCATAGTTTTCTCTTGACGATCCAGGGCAATCGCATCCAAATCTGGTTTGCCAACATTGAGGAGAGAGGGGTATGCATGGGGGGCGTGGGCAGGGGCACGGCCCGGCCATGTGTTGCGGGCAGCCTTCCAAGAAATTAACGCGATAAGATGCGATTGCCCTGGCCTTGCCTGAATTTGTGGCTGCTACGGCCGTGTGCTATAGTTGAGATCCAGTTTCCGGGGGATTAGCTCAGATGGCTAGAGCGCTACGTTGACATCGTAGAGGTCACTGGTTCAAGTCCAGTATCTCCCACCTTGGCCGTTGCTGAACGACGGCGTTTGGCAGATTTTCGCCGGTCCTGAAATTCCGGACATCTGGCGGTGACGTGGTAAATCGGCCGCGACCCGCCCAACATGGGCAGGTTTCGCGTTAAGGATGAAATCGGTGGTGCCATTAAGCATACGAGCCTCTTCTGAGCAGAGGTGTATGCTTGACCCTCTTCGCTTCGGAGTTCAGGGTGGAGAGCGAATGTTTTCCTTCTACCGAACACACCTCACTTGATGGCTCGGTGCAGGTATGTTCGGTATATTTCTGTGAAATCCGCATGTTCAACTGTTCGGCCGAGCGGCACCGGCTCTCAAAGAGGAGCGCTAGAGGAGGAAGACCAATGCGCAATCGTATTTTTTTCATCAGAATGACCGCCGTCCTGGTGGCCGCCGCCATATTTCTGTCCGGCTGCCATCGCTGGATGTCGCCCCGCGGCTGGATGCCGCCTGATTCGCGAATGGATAGAGCGAGCCGTTCAGATCGCCCCCCTGTCAGGCAGGGCTGGCCCAAGGCCGATCGTGCGGGTTACACGGTGTCCATGGTAGGGAAGGCCCTGCGGATTTACGACGCCAAGGGCCGGGAAGCCACGGTTGACTACTACAACTCCCCGGAGAGCGTGGACGGCGAGTGGTATGTCTTCATCGCAGATGAGAACAATGACCTGATCGCCCACCCGAATCCCGACTTTTTGGGAGAGGACCTGATGGGTCCTTTGGGCGTGGACATCACCGGCTACCGGCATGGCGAGGAGATTGCCGGCGCGACTGAGGAGGGGAAATGGGTCGATTATATCTTCCTCAACCCTGCCTCCGGCAACCTGGAGTACAAGCATACCTGGGTAGTGCGCCACGATGGATTAATTTTTGCCTCTGGCTGGTACCAGGTTCTGCCCAGTCTGGCTTTGGCCGTTACCAAGGCGGAACCGGCTGAATATACTGTCGCCATGGTGGATAAGGCGCTGCGCTACTATAAGGCGCATGGCCGGGAAGCAACCGTGGCCCATTACAACACGCCGGAAAGCGTGGATGGGGAGTGGTATGTCTACATCTTCGACGAGAATGATCAGTTAATCGCCCACGCCAACCCGGATCTGCTGGGTCAGGACTTGAAGGAAGATCTGGGCCTGGACTCCACCGGCTATCATTTCGGCACCGACATGCTGACAGCGACGGAGGAGGGGTTGTGGGTACACTATGTGTTCGTCAACCCTGCCACCGGCGCCGAGCAGACCAAGCACTCCTGGACCGTGCGCCACGACGGACTGCTCATTGGCTCCGGCTGGTATGAATAGACCCTTGATGGGTGCCCTCCGGGCGCGGTGACAGGCCAGCAATACAGGGGCGCTCGACCGGGCGCCCCTGTTCTTCTTTGGACTGCGTGCGGGCAGCGACGCGCATAAGCAGTTGTTACAGGTGTTTCATGTTGATTGACGGGCTCTCCCACAGAAGCGCAGTGCAGGCCGCAGCCGCAGCCTACGCCGGCCGGCTCGAACAGCTCATCGATCTCTGCGTCGCCGTCCAGCAGATCCCCTCTCCGACCGGCGCCGAGACCGAGCGGGCCGCGTGGATCGAGAGCCGTATGCAGGCGATCGGCCTGGCCGACGTGGCGCGGGATCGGCTGGGCAACGTCTATGGCCGCGTGCGCGGCCCGCGGGCGCAGGATCACCCCGCCCTGCTCGTGTCCGCCCACACCGATACCGTCTTTCCGTCTGAGACCGACCTGCGCCTGCGCCGCCTGGACAATGGACTGATCCGCGGGCCGGGCATCGGCGACAATTCGACAGGCGTCGCCGGCCTGCTCACTCTGGCCGAGACCCTGACACAACTTGCCCCGCCGCCCGTGGACATCTGGCTGGTCGCCAACTCGATGGAAGAGGGCGTGGGCGACCTGCGCGGCATGCGCCGGGTCGTGGACCGGCTGGCCGCGGATACGGACGGGGCAAACCGCAATGCGGGTCCTTCCCGCAACGGGCGCGGCGCCCTGGGCGCTGTGATCGTGCTCGAAGGCATGGGTCTGGGCCGCATCGTCCATCAGGCGCTGGGCGTGCGGCGTTACCGCACCTCCGCGGCGGCGCCGGGGGGCCACAGCTGGGGAGATTTCGGCGCAGCCAGCGCTGTGCACGGGCTGGTATCGCTGGCCGAAGAGATGGCGCGTCTGCAGGTCCCGCAGACACCGCGTACAACCTTCAATATCGGCCGCATCGGTGGCGGCACCTCCATCAATACCATCGCCCAGCAGGCGTGGATGGAGCTGGACCTGCGGAGCGAATCCCCCGATACGCTGGCCTGGCTGGACGGTGAGATCGGAAAGATCGTAGAGCGTCACGCGCAGACGCATCGCGCGCACGGCGACGGCCTGACTCTACAACATGAACGGATCGGCGACCGGCCCCCGGGCGGGCTCCCTTTTCAGCATCCACTCGTACAGGCCGCCTCCACGATTCTGCAGGAGCTCGGCGTTAAGGAACGCAGTGATGCGCGCATCAGCAGCACAGATGCCAATGTGCCCCTCAGCCGTAACATTCCCGCCGTCTGTGTGGGCCTTACCGACGGCGGCGACGCCCACCGTTTGAGCGAATGGATCGACCCATTGCCGTTGGTAAAGGGGATGCAGCAGCTGCTCTACCTGACCTGGTGGAGCGCTGCGTGGTTGACTAGCCGCGGGTAGCGGCAGAACCTGGCGGCCCGTGGTGTTCCAATCCACGGGCCACAGTTCACTTCGGATTTACAGGCCGAAGTGGCAGCGCCCAGCAGTACAACCACTGAAGTTCACAGGAGCAACGGAGATGGCTAGTAAAATCGATGGCCTGTATAACATTCGCCATAGCGCAGCCCACGTTATGGCGCAGGCGGTGCTGGAACTATATCCCGAAGCCAAGTATGCGATCGGCCCGCCGATTGACAACGGCTTCTACTACGACTTTGATCTCGGTGTTGACCAGGACGGCTCTCCGCGTACCTTCCGGCCCGAGGATTTGAAAACGATCGAGAAGCGCATGCGCCAGATTATCGGCGGCAAGCACCAGTTTGACTATCGCGAGGTCAGCGCCGAAGAGGCCCGCCGGCTCTTCGCCGACCAGCCCTACAAATTGGAACTGATCGATGGCCTGGTCGAGGGCGAAATCGACGAATACGGCAACGAAGCGGCTGAAAAACCGGTCATCAGCACCTACAAGCATGATACATTCGAAGACCTCTGCCGGGGACCCCACGTGGAGCATACCGGTCAGATCGTCGCCGACGGCTTTCAGCTTCTCAGCGTCGCCGGCGCCTACTGGCGGGGGGACGAGAAAAACCCGATGCTGCAGCGCATCTACGGCACGGCTTGGCGCAACCGCAAAGAGCTGAGGAAACATCTCGATCAACTCGAAGAGGCCAGGAAACGGGACCACCGTAAGCTGGGTCGCGAACTGGAGATCTTCATCTTCGAAGAGGAGGTCGGGCCGGGTCTGCCCCTCTGGCTGCCGCGGGGCGCAATCATCATCGAAGAGCTCGAACGCCTGGCCAAAGAGACCGAGGATGCGGCCGGCTATGATCGCGTGCGCACGCCCCATCTCACCAAGGAGGACCTCTTCCTGCGCAGCGGACACCTCGCTTTCTACAAGGACAGCATGTACCCGCCGATGGAGATGGAAGGCGTCACCTACTACGTAAAGCCGATGAACTGCCCGATGCACCACAAGATCTTCGGCTCCAAGCTGCGCAGCTACCGCGAACTGCCCGTGCGGCTGGCCGAGTACGGCACCTGCTACCGCTATGAACAGAGCGGGGAGCTCTTCGGGTTGATGCGCGTCCGGTCGATGCAGATGAACGACGCCCACATCTACTGCACCCAGGAGCAGTTTGCCGAGGAGTTCATGCGGGTCGTCGATCTGTACAAGTATTACTTCGACCTCTTCGAAATCGAGCGCTTTGTCATGCGTCTGAGCACGCATCACCCCAGAAAGCTGGGCGAAAAGTACGTCGACAACCGCTCTCTCTGGGAGCAGACCGAGGAGATGGTGCGCCAGGCGATGACCGATGGCAATGTGCCGTTTGAAGAGGAGCCGGACGAAGCCGCCTTCTACGGCCCCAAGATCGACGTGCAGATCTGGAGCGCCATCGGCCGCGAGTTCACCCTCGCCACCAATCAGGTCGACTTCGCGCAGCCGGAACGGTTGGACCTCTCCTATATCAACGCGGCCGGCGAAGAGGAGATCCCGCTGTGTATCCACCGGGCGCCGCTGAGCACGCACGAACGCATGATCGGCTTTCTCATCGAGCATTACGGCGGCAACTTTCCGGTCTGGCTGTCGCCCGAACAGGTGCGGGTCATTCCCGTTACGTCGGCCCACAATGAATACGCGGCGCAGATTGAGAAGCGCCTTACTGAGGCCGGGGCGCGGGTCTCCGCCGACCTGAGCAGCGACCGCATGAACAACAAGATCCGCCAAGCCCAGGGCATGAAGGTTCCCTATATGTTGATCGTCGGTGATCGCGAGGTGGAAGAAGAGACCGTTTCGCTGCGCCGGCGCGACGGCGTCCGCCAGAACGGGATGCCGGCGGCGGAGTTCGTCTCGCTTGTCGTCGAGCGTATCGCCAGCCGTGCCAAGACATTGTAGACAGAGCGTCGGGACAGCAGTTGTCCACCTATTGGGGGCGCGTCCATGTCCTTTTTTCAGGTTTGACGTAACATTCCCGTAGTGCTATACTCTCACGGATTTTACAGGCGATCATTTTCCACAGATGTATTCTGACAGTACCCCCATTTTGAAATAGGTTGTTCATTGCGCTACCACCTTAGCATTCGGGCGCAAGGATTTATCTACGCAAAAGGGGAGAGGGTGTCTACATCTGCGGTGTTGTGGGCAAAACGCCCAAAGGAGACCAGGAATTAGCAGAAACACAACACGAATCAACCACCGGATTCGTACGCGTGAGGTGCGGGTCATCGATGAAGTTGGCACGCAACTCGGCATCATGGATGTGCAGGCCGCTCTGCAGGCCGCCGAGGAGAAGGATCTGGATCTGGTAGAAGTTGCGCCTAACGCCAATCCGCCGGTCTGCCGGTTTATGGATTACGGCAAGTATCTCTACGAGAGACAGAAAAGGGAGCGGGAGTCGCGCAAGGCCCAAAAGCAGATCGAGATCAAGGAAGTGCGCTTGCGGCCCAAAACGGGCGAGCATGACATTCAGGTCGTTCTCAACAAGACGAGAAAGTTCCTGAAGGATGGCGCCAAAGTGCGGGTACGCATCCGCTTCCGGGGCCGTGAGATCGTCCACCGGGACATTGCCCTCGATCTGATGAAACGGGTGACGGAAGAGCTGGCGGAGGAAGCGGTCGTCGAATCCCGCCCGGGCTTTGAGGGCCGCAGCATGGTGATGCTTCTCGCCCCAGCCGTCTGACACGAATCTTACAGCCGTCTTTCGCTGCCGACCTCCAAATTTTTGGGCTTGGCAGCTGGCTGTGCTAACATTCAGGCTTGCACGACGCCCTCTGCTGCGCTTGTGCGGAGGGGAGTTATCTTGTTCAATGCGCCCCCGCCTTAAGGGGGCGCAGTTTTCGCTCAGTCATTGCATCCCGTTATGCAGTCTCAATGTGTCCTTGCTTTGTAAGGGACGCGGGAACAACCGAGAAGACTCATGCCAAAGATGAAGACCCACAAGGGCGCGCAAAAGCGCTTCCGTGTGACGAAGAACGGCAAGTTGCTGCGCCGGAAACAGGGCGGAAACCACCTGCGCCGCAAGAAACGCAAGGTCAGCGACTATCGTCACAAGATTACAAGCCCGAACAAGGGTCAGGCCAAAGCGACCAAGAAGCTGGTTTCCTAGGTTTGTCTCGCCCGGGCGCGGGAGCCTGACAGAACGCAAAGCGCTTTCGTTCCCGGCCTGATTACAGATATTATCGCCTATCCGTCCATGCGCGCGTTCAGGCCCGGTGGGGCCCCGCTCATAGGTATCGCAACCGTCAGATACAAGGATTCAACCAATGGCACGTTCCAGACCAAAGGTTTATGCGCACAGGCGCCATAAGAAGGTACTCAAGTTTACGAAGGGGCAGTTCGGCAGCCGGTCCAAGCTCTTCAAACGCGCCAACGAGGCGATGATCAGATCACTTGCCTTTGCCTATCGCGACCGCCGCAACCGCAAACGCGATTTCCGCCGGCTGTGGATTACCCGTATCAATGCCGCGGCCCGGCTCAACGGAATCAGCTACAGTCACCTGATCTACGGACTCAAGAAGGCCGACGTACAGGTGGACCGCAAGGTGCTGGCCGATATCGCCGCAAACGACGCCGACGGATTCAGCGCACTGGCTGACCTGGCCAAGAGCCACGTGAACTGAACAGTTCGCTGTTGTTTCACCGAGTGAACGCATTTTCGTAGCGCCCGTCCGGCCGCCCGACAACTCAGAGTGCAGATTGCAGAGACGTTTGTCTCTGCTTTTTTGTCTGATTTTGCCCGGGCCCGCGCCCTGCCGTGACCGGGAGGATAACAGCGTCCGCAATCCCCCAACCTCCCCCACTCTCCCGAAGTCGCCGCCGTTTTCTCCTCGGAGTACCTGCGTTTCAGACAGCCGATGAAAGAGATCACAAGCGCCAGCAATCCACAGGTCAAACTGGCTGCCAGGCTGCACCGCCGCCGCCACCGACAGGCCCACGGCCTCTGTACGCTGGAAGGAACGCGCCTCGTGCAGGACGCCCTGACCATGGGCGCAGCCTTCCACACCTGTTTCATCACCGCCGCCGCAGCAGAGGCGCAGCCGGACCTGACGGCGCAGCTTCAGCGGGCCTGTCCGCTCTACCTGGTACCGCCCGCCATTCTCGACAAGATAAGCGAGACCGTATCGCCGCAGAGCATCGCGGCCGTGGTCGCCATACCGGAGCTGCCCCTGCCTTCCGCCGCCGCGCTCTCCCTCATTCTGGACGGCGTGCAGGATCCCGGCAATGCCGGCACGCTACTGCGCACGGCCGCCGCCGCCGACGTCGATCAGGTCCTGTTCGCGCCCGGCTGCGTCGACCCGTTCAACGGCAAAGTCCTGCGGGCGGCGATGGGCGCGCACTTCCGCGTCCCAATTCGTATCCTGGCGCAATGGGACGCGGTCTGGGCCGCCCTGCCCACCGGCCAGCCCCTCTACCTGGCAAGCGCAGAGGGCAGCATTCCGTACGATGAAGTCGACTGGGGCGAACCGGCGACGCTGGCGCTCGGCAGCGAGGCGCACGGCGCGAGTTCACAGATGCGGGAACGGGCCGAAACCGTAGCGGTTCCCATGGCCGCCGCCACCGAATCGCTCAATGTTGCCGCCGCTGGCGCCGTCATTCTCTTCGAGGCCGCGCGGCAGCGCAGGGGCGCCGGGGGAAGGTGCACCCCAGATTAGGGGGCGCCTCATGGGATCGCGGGCGTCTCGCCCGCAGCCTGTGCAGTTGGACAGAGGCAGCCGGAAACTCGCCCCCATTTTGAATCGCACCCGTCGTATATAAGTCCCTTTGACAACCATTTTGCCGCGGGATACACTAATTCTCACTGTGTCTCTCTTCTTCGGGGCGCACGGGGGAATGTATGGATCTGACAAGCCTGCTCGGGTATATTCTGGTCGGCCTGCTTTTCGGTTGGGTAAGCTCGACCCTGGTCGAATGGGTCTGGTATCGTGGACGGCGCCGTCGTCTCGATCTGTCAGCGGTGTCGTCCGCCGCGAGAGTATCTCAGCCGCTGCCCGAAGGGCCGCCCGCGCAGACCTACGGCGCGCCGCCGGGGCCGGCAGCTGATGCGACCGCGAAGGCGGGACGCCGCCGCGGCCGTAAAGATGCCCAACCGGGGCAGGACCTGTCGAACCGGCCGGACAACCTCACCGCCGTCTACGGCATCGGCGGGCTCTACGAGCGGCGCCTCTATCAGGTCGGCATCTTTACCTGGGACCAGCTTTCCCGCGCCGACGCCGAATCGCTGCAACAGATTACCAGGGCGCTGCCGGGCAGCGACACCCGCGCCTGGACTGAGCAGGCCCGCGAGCTGGCCCAGGCGAACAACCGCATCGGCGCGGTCTACGATGGGCCGCTGCCTGAAGACCTGACCCGCATCGCCGGCGTCGATCAGGTGTTCGAAGATGCGCTCTACGCCGCCGGCATCTTTACATACCGCCAGCTGGCCGAGCGCACGCCCGACGAGCTGGCCCGCATCATCCCGGCCCACCTCGCAGGCGAAGAGCTCGACTTCGTCAGTTGGATCGTCCAGGCCGATTCTCTGCGCGACGAATACTACACGGATGAGCCGCCGATCCTTTAGCCTGGACCGTGGCTGTTGAATCTGCAGCCGCCTCGTTTTTACGGGGTCAGATTTTGCCCTCATCTACCCCGTAGGCTAGAATTGAGGGCCGTTGTCGCGGGTCCCTAGCTCAATTGGTAGAGCAACGGCCTTTTAAGCCGTGGGTTCTGGGTTCGAGTCCCAGGGGGCTCATTGAGGAAAGAATAGAAGGGGGGGCGCGATAGTCCTCGCCAGGGCGTCGACCACGCGGTCGATGGGCGAGTCGCCAAGTTCAAGTAGCGCGCGGACATCGGGCAAGGTTTGGTCAGCGCCTGGCAGGGCAGTCAAATCGACCATCTGGTCGTCAATCAGAACCCCACAACGTGGCCCGCTTCCTGAGTCGTATGTCAGCAGTTTCATTTATCCCCAATCCTCCTCTTTCAGGTCACAACTTGAGGTAATCTAGTGCCGGTTCACGGCGGCTACTAGCCCTTTACGGCGCCTCTAACTATCCCTCCCACGATGTGCCGCTGCCCCAACATAACTATCAGGATGACAGGAATAAGACTCATGATCCCACCTACCGCGTACAGTTGGTAGGGTTCTATACGAGCAGCCGGGGCGATTTCAAGGATTCTGACAGTGAGTGTCTTTGCATTTTCGCTCGCCGTGAGAATGTTAGCAAGGAGATATTCATTCCATACGCCGATGTACCCGATAAGGAAAGTAGTAACCACCGCAGGCCGAGCGATGGGAAGGATCACATACCAAAAAATACCCAGCCACGTGCATCCATCGATATGTGCCGCGTCATCCAGCTCACGAGGTATAGTCTGAAAGTAGGCAAACAAGAAGTAGATGGCAAAGGATAGGCCAAACGATAGATTGACAAGGATCAATCCAATCTTGGTGTCGTAGAGACCAAGACCTTGATATGCTAAGAAAATTGGCCCCACGGTGGTCATCCCCGGCAAAGCAATGCTGACAACCAAAACGGCAAAGAGTAGCCCCCTGCCGGGAAGTTCGAACCTGTTGAGACCGTACGCTGCCAACCCACCCATGATGGTGCTGCCCAGGGCAGCACAGCCTGCAACAATGACACTATTCATCAGTGTCAGGCCGAACTTCAATTGGCGAAATAGGTGCGGGTATCCCTCGAGAGTGAAATGCTGAGGCCAGTAGCTCTGAGGCAGCATATACACCTCGTCCTGTGTCTTGAACGAGGTGATTCCCATCCAGTAAACGGGAAAGATCAGCAAGACCAATACCAAGGCAAGAAGGGCATATTGTGCTGTAGTTACTAGGGCTCGTTGACGTTTGTCAGAAAAGTGATTTGCGGGAGCAAAGTGCGATTGATCCGCCCAGGCCCGCGCCGTCGCGCAAAGAAAACCCGCTACGCCTTCGGTGTTCTTAGCGCCTTTGGTGTTCTTAGCGCCCCTTCGTGTCCCTTCGTGGATCAAAAAGGTGTTCTCCGCGTCCCTCCGCGTCCTCCGCGGATCAAAAAAAGCAGTTCTTCGCGTCCCTTAGTGGCCCTTAGTGGATCAACAAAAAGGTGTTCTCCGCGGTCCTTCGTGGATCGCGGCGGCACAAATCACAGTTCAGACAACCCGCGCGGTTTGCCTGCTCTGGCCAGGCCGCTCTGCCACTCTCTGCCCTTCCGCCCCGCGTAAAGCATGTAGTAGGCGTCCCCGGCCTCAAAGACCTGCGGCGTGAGAATACCGTCGCAGTCCCATGCCCCGCGCGCCGCGGCGGGCGTGAAGATCGGGTTGTGCGGGTTCGCCTCAAAGCTGCGGAAATCCCGCGTGCGCACGTGCCCGATCTGCCAAACCTCGCTGTCGTCCGCCCGCCCGCCGTACAGGATGTGGAAGTAGCGCGGCCCTTTGAAGATCTCCGCCTCGCGTACGCCGCCGCTGTCCCACGCCAGGCCGCTGCCGCTGAATATCGGATTGGCCGCGTCCTTGGTGACGGCCGCGGGGTTGCTGGTCCGCGCGGTCGCGTGGCAGATGACCGGCGGCCCCTCCGACTCGCCCGTGTAGATGATGTGGACCGTATCGCCGTCGATTGCCATGGAAGGGTGCGACGAGCCTGCGCTCTCGAACGCCGTGTCCGCCGCAATCACCGGCGTTTGGCGCACGCGCGTCCACGCGCCGAAATCCCCGTCGCCCACCAATAGCCCCGTCTGCTTGGGCGGCTTGAGCCGCCGGCCGAGATAGTAGACATAAAACCTGTCGTCAGCCGGATTGAGGAAGGGGAAAGGGTACTCGGTGGTGAAATCGTCGAACCCGGCATCCGAGGGCACCAGGACGGGATTCCTCGGGTCGTGGGTAACGGCCGCAGGGTCGCTCGTCGGCGCCGTGCTGTGCATCAGCACCCAGAAGTTGTCCTTCCTGCGCCTGCCCCACAGGTAGTGGACCGTCTCGCCCACAACGATCGCATGCGCGGCCGCAGCCCACTCCGGCGGCTCACAGAAAAAGACCGGGTTGCCCTCCCCGATACGTTCGAAACTCGCAAACAGGTCGAACGGAATCTCATCATGCGCTGATCTGTCCATACTGTCTCCTGAAGCTGAAACGCTACGCCTTCGGTGTTCTTCGCGCCCCTTCGTGTCCCTTCGTGGATAAAAAAAGGTGTTCTCCGCGTCCTCCGCGGATCAAAAAAAGCAGTTCTTCGCGTCCCTTCGTGGCCCTTAGTGGATCAACAAAAGGATGTTCTCCGCGGCCCTTCGTGGATCGCCGCAGCACAAATCCCCCTAATCCCAAGAATCCCCCAAAATCACAGTCAAAAACTGACTACCCCAAAACCCAGCCCACCAGGTTGCTGAACAGCCGCTCCGCCACCGGATCTTTACCCAGGTTTTCAACGAGCCGGTGCGTACACAGGATGTAACTGCCTTCACCGTGCGCGATCTGCGTCAGGTCGGCGCCGTGGAAGGCAGCGGTCACGCCGGTGTAGTTCTGCTTGTGCTTCAGGCCGGCGTGCCAGTCATAAGTCACGTTGCCGCTGATCCAGTCCGTCTCCGGCGTCACGATCGACCAGCGCGATACCACGTCGCGGTACTCCTGCCCCATCAGGCAGGCCGACGGCAGACCGTCGTAGACCGGATGCTCGCGCACAACGTGGCTGCACGGCGTCCACAGCCCCTTGCCGCTGTAATAGGTGACCGTGAATGGCAGCAGAAGATCCTTCGGAAGGAGTTTCTCCATACGATACCTGGTCGTCAGGGTGTTCTCCGGCGGCATGCCGAGGAATACGGCCGTCCCGCCGCCGCTGACCCACTGCGCCAGTTCGGCGAAGACCGGCAACTCCTCACCGCCCCAACCGTTCAGATTCACCAGCGTCCGTTGACCGCGCGGCGTGTCCCCCGAAAACGTCGTGGACCGCAGGTCAGAGCCGGCCAGGTACGCGCCCAGCGCGCCGTCGAGATCGATCAGCGCAACCTCCTGCCCGGGAAGCGCCGATCCCGCCTGCTCCAGCACATAGAAGCTGGAGCAGTTACGCGCAACCGTCTCAGCGCCGGCGCCAAACGCGACCTCGACCAGGCAGCGCCCCGCCAACCCGTCGGTGGCGACACCGTACTCGCCCAGATCGACAATGCCCGCCGGCAGCGTCGTCTCTTCGCTGTGGTCGAGCACCCGCCGCCCGTCGCCGGCCGTAACCTGAAGCGAGAGCGTCCCCGCCACAGCCTCCTCGTCATTGACCGACGTCAGCAGGATCTGCACCCCCTGCCCCGCGTAGACATTCTGCGCGCTGGGGCGAATCGCGATATAGCGGTCGGAAAAGGTCTCTTGGATCGCATAATAGGCGCGCTTGGGGTTGCGGAAATTGTCGATCAGCCCCGCCCCCACAATCCAGTCGCCGTCGTTGAGCGAATGGATGCCAATACCGGCGATGTCGCCATTGATGCGGCAGGCCTCAGCCATCAGCTTGTTGCCGGTGTAGTGGATCTCCTGGCATGCGAGCATGAAGTCGTGGAACGTCGGAAAAACCTCCTCCAGCCCCGTCCGTTCATAGACCGCCAGGTAGGAGTCGTGCAGGCGTTCATGGATGCGGTAGTCCGGCGTGATGGGATTGCCCTCGCGGCGGTATTGGGCCATGTTGGCTTCCAGGTCGGGGATGCTGCCGTAGCCCAACTCGGAGATGTTGGTCAGCAGGCCGGGCTCGATATGGCTGCGTGTATGCCGGCCCAGACTCGTGCGCCCCATCGCCGCCAGCTCTTCTTCAGTCTTGCCCAGCAGCATCAGGTTGTCGTAGTTCTCCTGCGCGAACGGCGTGCCCGGGTAGTCGTGGACGTCGTTGATCAGCGTCGGCTCATACGAACCGGGCAGATAGACGCTGCACAGACCCGCAAAGCCGCCCGCCTCGTCGATGATCAGCCGGGTGGGATCGAGCTCGCGCGCCTTCAGCGAAGTCGTGTGCCGCAGCCGTTTCAGCCCGTCCCGCAGGATCTCGTTGAACATCTCCCAGATGACGATCGAAGGATGGTTGCGGTCGCGCAGCACCATCTCCGACACCTCGTTCTCGATCCGCTGCCGCGTGTAGGGTGTAATCTGCGGCCAGTTGTCCATACACTCGACCGGCAGCGCGCCCACGTACAGCACGCCCATCTCATCCGCCATATCGTAGACCACCGGCGGCTGCGGCTTGCGCCAGGGCCGCACCATGTTGATGTTGCCCTCTTTGATCAGCCTGAACTCCTTCCGGAGCAGCTCCAGATCCCGCGGATAGGCCAGCGAATGGGGGTAGAAGGCCTCGTTGAAGGTAGTCTTCAGGACGATCTTCTTGCCATTCAGATAGAAGCTCTTGCCCTCGGCGGTGAACTCGCGAAAACCAAACCGCGTCTCCACCAGATCCGAAAGTCCATCCGCCAGCTGCACGCCGGTCGTCGCCAGGTAGAGGAAGGGATCGTCCAGCTGCCACAGCCTGTGGCCGGCCACGTTCAGATCCAGCGCCACCTCGCTTCTGCCCGGCCGCAGGTCGTGTTCTGCACTGACCCAGCCTGCGGGCCCGCCGTCTGCCCAGGACGTGATCGTACACTGAATTTCGGCTCTCTGTGTCTTGAGGCTGGTATTGCGCAGCGCCAGCTCCACCCGCACGTCGCCGGACCCGACGTCGCCCGTTACAAATGCGCTCTCAATGTAGACGGCATCCGTGGCGATCAGCGAAACCGGCTGCCAGATCCCGCCGGCGATGGCGCCGCGCCAGTGGGGCATATCGTCGCGCCCCAGCCCGTCGATCACGACGTCACGCGTGATCAGCGGCGTGATTACGCGCACCGCCATGAAGTTCTCCCCACCCGCATCCAGGAGATCACCGACCTCCAACTCGAAGCCGGTGTAGCCGCCTTCATGCGCGCCCGCGGCCTCACCGTTGACCCAGACCTCCGCCCGGTAGTTGACCGCCTCGAACCGCACGCGGACCGTCTTGCCCTTCCACTCCGCCGGCAGTTCGAAACTCTTGCCGTACCACGCAACGCCCTCGTAGTCCTGTCTGAACTCCTCCAGGCAGGCGGGGACTGCAACCTCCTCGATGGCGTGGTAGCTGTGGAACCGTTCGCGATGCTGCCAGTTGAGCGTGCGGCCTTTGTTGTCCTCATCGAAGATGACCTGCCAGTTGCCGTCAAGTGAAATCGTGCGATTCATGGGTGGTCTGTTCCCTATTGATTTTGACTTTCGGATCGGTGTCTTCAGCAACTGGTGTTCACCTGACAGCAAAGGGCCACCAAGACCAAAAACTAGAAACTGCCCTTACGGCCCCGCTTCGCCTGTCGCCATGATCGTGCCCGCCGCTGGCAGAACGTCAGCCCGGCTGGGCAGATCGTCGCCAACCTCTGCCAGCCAGTCCATAAGTTGACGACGAAGGTCGTCTTGGGTGGCTGCCAGGCCCGGCTCTGCCGTCAAGTTCTCCATCTCGTGCGGGTCGGCCTCCAGGTCGTAGAGCTCGTCGATCGCCTGCGGATTCCACACGTATTTGTATCGCTCGTCTCGTATCGCGCGCACCGCGAAGTTCATGCCGTTGTACAGGTTGTAGACGCCGTACGCCGTCTGCGGCCAGTCCGCCGGCCGTGTGCCCCTGCCCACCAGCGGCAGCAGGTCCCGCCCCGCGCGCGGCCGCTCTGTCGTCGCCGCGGCGTCGATGAGGCCGAAAAGCGTTTCGCCCACGTCGATCAGCGAAACGAAGGCATCCTGGGCAGCCGGCTCTCTTTCGGGCGCACGAATGATCAGCGGAATGCGCCACACCTCCTCGTAGAAATAGGCCCCTTTGTCGAAGCGGTTGTGCGCGCCCTCCATGTCGCCGTGGTCCGCCACGAAGACCACCGTCGTCGACTCCTGCAACCCCAGCCGCTCCAGCGCATCCAGCACCCGCCCGATCGCCTCGTCCACCATCATGATATGCGCGTGCGAGTAGGCCACGACCGTGCGCCACTCCTCCTCGTCCAGCGGCGATGTATCCATGCAGGGCCACCACGCCACCGCGTGAAACCAGGGCCTGCCCGCGCAGTTATCGTGCAGATTGACGGGCAGTTCCACCTTGGCCCTGAGCTCCTGCGCGATGCCGGTGTACGGCTCGGGCAGGTGGTGCGGGAAGTGCGGCTCCGCCGAGGAGACGGTCAGAAAGAACGGCTTGTTGCGATCGCTTGCAGCCCACTCTTCGAGGAAGCGGACCCCGTTCTCCATCACCGGGAACGGGGGACACGCCTCTTTGGGCTGCGCCGTATCGCCCCAGAACGGCGCGCGGCCCCGAATCAGACCCTGCGTCTGGCGGTCGTAGTTGTCCTTGGCGAACTGGTAGGAGAAGTTGCTCGTCTCCGGATCATAGGGCCGGCGCTGTACCTCTGCATTGGGGTCAAAGCTGTGGGCCCCGCGCGCCTCCGGGTTGACCGGCCCCAGATGCCACTTGCCAAAATAACCGACGTGGTAGCCCAGCCGCGCTGCCTCGTCGATCCAGGTGCGCTCCGTCAGCGGCGGCGAAAACTGTTGCGAATACCCCACCGCGTAGTTATCGGTGATGCCCGTCTCGTGCGGCCAGCGCCCCGTCAGCAGCGTTCCCCGCGCCGGCGTACACAGCGGGCAGGTCGTAAAAGCATTCCCGAACACCGTCCCCGCAGCCGCCAGCCGGTCGATATTCGGCGTCGCGATGGTCGATGCGCTACCGCTTCGCTGTTTGAGCGCCGGCGTATCCGCCCCGCAAAAACTGAAAGCCGACGCCGGCCACTGGTCCGTAAGAATGAAAAGCACATTTTCCGCGCTCATCGAAGAACTCTCCAAGAAATTACGAAAGAGGCCAATCGGAACTGAGTGAAGTTTCTCTCTCCTCACTCCTCTTTACTCTCTCCTCGCCCCTACCCCTTCGCCCCGGTCGTGGCGATCCCCTGAATGAAGTAGCCCTGAAAGATGAAAAAGATAATGATGACCGGCAGCGAGGCCACAAACGAGGCCGCCATCAGATGGTTCCAATCGGTGCCGTACTGGTCGCGGAAACCGTTCAGCCCCAGCGGGATCGTCCACTTGTCGATGTCGTTCAGGACGATCAACGGCCACAGAAACTCATTCCAGTTCCACAGAAAGGAGAAGATCGCAACCGTCGTCAGGCCCGGAACTGCCAGCGGCAGCAGGATCTGCCACAGAATGCGGAACGGCCCGCAGCCGTCCAGCTTGGCCGCCTCATCCAGCTCCAGCGGCAGGGTCAGGAAGAACTGGCGCAGCAGAAAGATGAAAAAGGGACTGCCGCCCAGAAAGTTGGGGACGATGAGAGGATAGTAGGTGTTGATCCAGTCCAGGCTGCGATAGAGAATGAAGAGCGGGATCATCGTCACCTGCCAGGGCAGCATCATCGTCGCCAGCAATATGATGAAGAGGATATTTCGCCCGGGAAAGCGCAGGCGGGCAAAGCCATAGGCGACGACCGCGGAGGAAAGTATCTGCCCCACCACGCTCAGCACCGTGACATAGATCGAATTGCGAAAGTAGAGGCCGAACGGCATCACCGTCAGCGCCTCGATATAGTTGCGCCACAGGATCGGGTCCGGCATCCACTGCGGCGGGTATTGGAAGATCTTCTCCATCGGCTTCAGCGAAGTGGAGATCATCCACAGAAACGGTACCAGGAAGGCGGCCGCGCCCGCCAGGGCCAGCAGGTGTATTAAAGTCCTGGTGGTCCAGTTCAACAGCTGATATCGATTGGACGGCAAACCGATCGTGTTTTTCATCGTTCGCGGCGGATTACCGGTGGCCATTCTCAAGCGCCTCCGATTCTACCTTCGTAGTGCACCCAGTGTTCCGACGAACGCAGCATCGCCAGCGAGATGACCAGAACCACCACGAACAGGACCCACGCCAGCGCCGAAGCATAGCCCATGTGGAACCATTCGAAGGCGTTGCGGTAGATGTAGAGAACAAGAAAAAGGGTCGCGTTCCCGGGGCCGCCCGCAGTCATGATGTAGGCTTGCGTAAAGATCTGGAAGCTTCCGATAACGTTCATCACCAGCGCAAACAACACCACCGGCGACAACATCGGCAACGTGACTTTCAGAAATCGCTGCCATGTGTTGGCGCCATCGATCGTCGCCGCCTCGTAGAGATGGGCCGGGATGCCCTGCAGGCCGGCCAGAAAGATGACCATGCCGGTCCCCACCTGCCACAGGCTCATGATAATCAGCGCCGGCAGCGCCCAGCGCGAGGAATGAATCCATTGGGGTCCTTCAACGCCAAACAGCCTGATGAACGAGTTCAGCACCCCGTATTCCGGGTTGAAGATCCAGATCCACATCATGCTGACCGCCACCAGAGGAATCACGGCGGGCAGATAGTAGATCGTGCGGAAGAGGCGGCGGCCGGCGAGCTGCTGATTCATCAGCAACGCCAGCGCCAGCGAAAGTACGGCCGAGACAGGCACGCGGAAGATGACATAAATGACCGTCACCTTGATGCTCTGCCAGAAGAGATCATCCTTGAACAGGAGCTTGTCGAAGTTGCGCACGCCGATGAACTCCGGGGCCGACAGGATACGCCATTCGGTCGAACTGATATAAAAGGCCGCCAGGATGGGCGCCAGCTGAAAGATGAGGAACCCCAGCAGCCAGGGCGAGATCGCGATGTAGCCGGCGATCGCCTCCTTGCGCGCGATGCCGCTCATACGCGGCCGTTTCCCGGCCGCGAGCTCGTTTGCGGCCTGACCGACCTGCGCTTGCCTGCTGCGCATCACCTCTCCCTTTCTGAAAAACAGTGGTCAACGGCTGGCGGCACAGCGCGCACTGCCAGCTGTTAATGTATGTTCTAAACCAAAAGAGGAGAGGAAACAGTCCTCTCCTCTCCGGATGCATACGGGCAACGGGGAACGCTCAACGCAACGATGCTAGTTTCCCCAGAATGCGGCGAGGATCTCGTCGACCTGGGGTCCGGCCGCCGCGACCGCGTCCTCAACCGACTTTTCCCCCAGAAACGCCAGGTTCAACTCGGGCGTGATCGCCCTCGACATGATCTCCGTGATCGGTGCGATCGTGGGCCAGACCTGCATGTGCGGCGCGCTGTCGATAAACACCTGCCGCGTCGGCGGTTTGGGCAGCCCCGCGAAGTGTTCGCTCTCTGCAATATGGCGCATCGCCGGTACGTCGCCGATCGTCTGCGCGACAGTGATGTTGCTTTCCTCGTCACTGATGATCTTGAGGTACTCCCAAGACCAGTCCGCGCTCTGCGTGCCCTTGGGAATGCCGTGTCCGTAGTATTGGGTATAGCCGACCGGAGGCTGGCCCGCCGCGCGCGGCAGCGGCCCGACATCCCAGTCCAGCCCCTCAACGCGAGTCAGGGCGCCGATCCCCCAGGCGCCGGCGGTGAACATCGCCACCCGCCCGGCCGTAAACAGGTCCTGTGCGCTTCCCAGCCCCTCGATTTCAGCCGGGGTGGGGGAGACACCGTGCGTCAGCCGCAAATCCGCCAGCCATTGAAGCGCAGCCAGCGCCTGCGGGCTGCCAAGACCGGAAGACTGCTGGTCGTCTGACAGCACGTCCCCGCCGCCGAGCCGCAGGAACGGATACCAGTAGGGGAAGAACATGCCGTACACGTCCGTCCTGCCGTCCCCGTCGCTATCGGCCGTAAGGGCCTGGGCCGTCTCCAGGAACGAGTCCCAGTTCCAGGTATCGTTCTCCCACGAAGTGGGCAGATCGTCCAGGCCGGCCTCGCGGAAGAGCGCCCGGTTGTAGTAGATTACGAACGGGTTCCAACCGCGCGGCACGGTTACCAGCTGGCCTTCGGTCGTGCCCAGTTCGATGATGCGCGGGTAGAATACGTCGAAACTGAACTCGCCGTCCGCGTCGGCGAAAGGTATCACGTTCAGCAGCGCTTCCTGGCCCCGGAAGAACGGCTCCCACCTGTGGTTCAGCTGCATCGTGTCCGGCGGTGTCCCGGCCGCGATCGCGGTCAGCACCTTCTCACCGTACTGTCCGCCGGGTACCGAGTTCTGGCTGGCCGTCACATTCGGGAACTTCTCGGTCATTCGTTGGGCCAGGATCTCACGGTCTTCGATGAACTCCGGGCGGGTGCCCCAATACTGGGCGACCAGCTCGACCGGCTCTTCCGACATCGATTCGCCTTCGTCGGCCGCAGCCGCACCCGGGTCCCCTGCCACGGGAGCGCAGGCCGCCATCAACGCGCCGCCTGCAACCAGCGCCGAACCCTGCAGGAAATGCCGTCTGCTCCAGCTTTGATCCGTCATAGTCAGTCTCCTTTAGATTGACAGCTTTCTCTACTGTTTCATGCCGCTCAAAGCGATACTGGAGATGAACTGCTTCTGCAGCATCAGGAAAACGACGATGACCGGCACACAGGCGATCACCGAGCCGGCCATCTGGATATGGATCAGCGTAATGAACTGGCCCTGCGCCATCGCCAGCGCCAGGGGCAGCGTGAACAGCTCCTTGGAGTTGATCACCAGGACCGGCCAGAACAGCGTGTTCCAGATGCCCAGGAAGCTGAAGATACCCAATGCCCCCAGGCCGGCGCGGGAGAGCGGCATGATCACGTACAGGTAGATATGCCAGTGGTTGCCGCCGTCGATCAGGGTCGCTTCATCCAGGCTGATCGGGATCTGGTTAAAGAACTGGCGCAGCAAAAAAGTGCCGAACGGGCTGAAAAGGCCGGGAAAGATGAGGGCGGTATAGGTATCGATCAGCCCTGCAGACCAGACCATCGTGTATAACGGGATGATGGTCACGTAGTGGGGGATCATCATCGTCGCCAAAAAGAGCAGAAAGATGGCGTCGCGGCCGGGGAAGCGCAGACGGGAAAAGGCATAGGCGCCCAGTGAGCAGACGATCAACTGGCCGACTACGGAGACGGTGGTAACAATGGCGCTGTTGAGCAGGGCGCGGCCGATGTTGTAGTTGACCACAGCCTCGACGTAGTTGGTCCACTGCGGCACTTCCGGAATCCAGATCGGGGGGAACGCTTCAACCTCTTGCAAGGTCTGCAGCGACGCCGAAATCATCCACAGGAACGGGAACAACAGCGCCGCGGCGCCCAGGGCAGTGACCAGCTGCAGGCTGACGGTCTCTCTGCGCCTAAGCTTCATTGAAACTCTCCAAGCCTGTTCGCGCCGCCTACTGGTAGAAGACCCATCGTTTTTGCAAGACCCATTGAATGAGGGTAAAGAGAAGAATAATGGCAAACAGGACCCAGGAAAGCGCGGCCGCGTACCCCATGCGCAGGTTCTGGAAACCGCGCGTGTAGATGTAGTAGCTCAAGGTCCGGGTCGAATCGGCCGGACCGCCGTCGGTCATGATGAATATCGGGTCGAAGAGTTGGAGCGTGTTGATGATGCCGATGATCAGGGCGAAGAACATCGCCGGCGAGAGCAGCGGCAGCGTGATCTTCCAGAACTGCTGCCACCTTGAAGCGCCGTCGATGCTTGACGCCTCGTAAAACTCATTCGGTATCGATTGCAGACCGGCCAGGAGAATAATCGTCTTCCAGGAGAGCGTCTTCCAGGTGATGGTGATGATGACCGCCGGCATGGCCCATTCGGGCCGCGACAGCCACGGGATCGGGTCGATGCCGAGCGGCCCCAGCAGGGCGTTGATCGGGCCCTCCAGGCTGTACATGTAGCGCCACGCGATCGCGACCGCGGCCCAGGTGGTGATCAGGGGCAGGAAATAGATCGTGCGGTACAGGTCGATGCCGCGCATGGCGTTCTTCAGCAGCAGCGCTGCACACAGCCCCAGGAGCGTATTGAGCACCTCCAGACCGACCGTAAGGTAGAGCGTGTTTTCGAGCGTGTGGTAGAAGGTCGCGTCGGTGGCAACTTCGACGAAATTACTCAGACCGACGAACTTGATCGGATCGATGATGTTCCACTCGGAAACACCCAGCACCAGGGCGGTGCCGATGGGGAGCACCTGTAGCAGGAACAGACCCAGCAGGCTGGGCGCCAGAAACAGGAGCGCGACATAGAGGTCCTTGTGACGTCTCCCCTTGGGCCGCAAAACGGACCAGGGAGCAGATACCGTCTGCGCCTTTTGCCCGGTCGCCATCGTTGTTCTCCAACAGAGCGGTAGTGAAGAGAGAGAAGCAGGGAGCGGGAACGCTTCTCTTTCCCTGCTTCTCTCCTTTAAACCCTTTCTTTCTTCTTGCTTCTAGCGCCTATGCCTCCAGCAGCGGCTCCGTCTCGGTCTTGATCTGGATGGCGGCTTCTTCAGCCGATTTCTCGCCGATGGCGACCAGGTCCATCTCGCGGTCCCAGATCTCCAGGAACTCCTGGTTGCGCCGGATGAATGGCTGCGGGTGCACCGTATCCATCATGAACAGGTACGATTCGGGATGCGCGGGCGGTTCGAAGAGGAAGGAGTCCGACTCCATGGCCGCCTTCACCGAGCTGCCGGCGTGGCCGTTGCGCAGCAGGAACTTCGCGCCTTCCAGCGAGGCCGTGTACTGGATCATATCCCAGGCTGCGTCGGGATTGGGCGCGCCCACCGGGATCGTATACGAGAAGCCGCCGGTCCAGGTGGCGTACTGCACCGACTTGGGCTGCGGCACGACGCCCCAGTTGATGTCCGAGCCTTCCATGCCCTTGCGGGTCCACGTGCCCACGTCGCGCAGGGCCAGGCGGCCCTGATCGAACAGGCCCCCGGCGCCGGCATCCGCCGAACGCAGGTTGGCCGGCCCCAGTTCATGCACCAGGTAGAGGTCGAACTTCCACTGGATCGCCTCAACTGCAGCCTCCTGGTCCACGAGCACCTCGGTCTTGTCCTCGTTGAAGATATTGCCGCCGTTCTGCCAGATGCGGTTGACGATATTCCAGATGCGCACCGGTCCGTTCGTCCAGCCCCAGATCTTCTCGTCGCCTTCGCCGCGCATCATCTCTTTGGCCGTCTCGACGAAAGTGTCCCACGTCCAGGTGTCGTTCTGGAAGTGTTCGTAGGGTGTGGTGACGCCGAACTCTTCAAACATGTCGATGTTATAGCCGATCCCCATCGGGTTCACTTCGGCCGGGATCGCGTACGGTTTGCCCTCCGACTTGAAGAAGTCGGTAATCACATCATAGAAATGGCCGTAGCCAGGCTCGTTGATGTCCCAGGTGGGATGCGCTTCGACATAGTGGGTCAGGTCGGTCAGGAAGCCGCGGTTCTGGAAGCGGGCGAAGTCGAAATCGACGATCATGCCGACGTCCGGCAGATCGCCCGACGCGAAGCGGGTCAACAGCCGGTCGTGGTACTGACCGAAGGGCGCCGAAATAATCGTAACGTTGGTATTGGACGTCTTCTTATACTCGTCCATCAGCAGGCCGTAGGTGGCGTCCCAGGAGCCCCAGACGGTAAATTCGATCTCGGTCGGCTCCGCCATCGCATCATCGCCCGACGCGGCCGGTTCCGAAGCCGCCGGGGCCGCTACACCGGCGCACGCCGCCAGCAGCGTGCCGGAGGTAAGGAGGGCCGAATGTTGCAAGAAACGACGTCTGCTCAACTTGTGCGACTGCATGTGGGTCTCCTTTGCGTGTGGTTATGATATTGGGGTAAGGCCTGTGGGGGGCCAGGCCAGGTTGCGTCCGATGTCCCCTGCCAAAGAGAGTGGACAGTGGCTTGCGAAGCAGTGATCTATCCTGCATTGATAGAGGCTATTTTATGCAATCGGCGTATTCTGTCAAACCGGTTGCGCAGGTCTCGGCGGGGTTTAAGGGAGCCTGGTACCAGGTTTTCGGATCGCTGTGGTTGACCTTGAGGAACTCCCGGATCGCGTCGATCACCTCATCTAGGTTCTCCTGCCCCACGGCTTTGGGGATGACGAAATTGTCGTTATCTTCCCAGAAGGCACGCTCTGTTGGTTGTTAGGCGTTCGAAGCTTCAAGTTGAATTGCGATATCCTTCAGGTTGTCGACTACGGACTCCAATACTTCATCATGTTCGGCGGTAGCCGGAACATTAATCGGAATGCAATGTCTCCCTCCGATTTCAATTACATCTACGTTCATTTTGGTCTGTTTAGGTTGCTCAATGTATTCAAATGTGAGCCACAAGGGCGTATGGCTGTGTCGCGCCCAACCACCAAAATGAATGCCCAACCAAGCTTTCACGTCACCGAGTAAGAAGGCTTGGCCGTAACCTTCCTGCTTTGGGACGACTTTTGTACGTTGCAAAAATCCGGCAATATTGCCGCGGCTGATAGTAGCGTCAATAAGCCTATGCAAGCCAGTAATCTTCTGCGCGAATTTCGGTTCCAGTTCCTCCGGACGCCATGGGAGGAAAGCGAACGGGTCCATTCGGTCAGACCTATCGCTTAGCAGTCCGATGTCGAAATCGTCGGCTTCGTAAGCGATAGGATCTGGGTCAAACAGTCGTGCGATACTCTCAAGTCTACTGACAACAGAACTCAGCACTTTGTCATAGTCAACTCCGGCTGGCAACTTGATCGGAATACGAAAGTCCCAGGTCGGGCCAGGGTCAAACACTTCATCGGTCAGTCCGGCCTGTTTCAATTGGCCAAGCTTATCGCGACCGAATCGTAACCATAGGGGCGTGTTGCAATACCGCGCCCAAGCAAAAATTTCAATGCCAAATCCCGCCCCAACACTGCCAAGCTGGATTTGCCGGCCGTAGCCACCCTCTCCCCCTGCCGCAACATTCCCTGGATTCAAGAATCCAGCGTTCTCACCGTGATTAATTGCATCGTCAACAAGCCTTCGCAAGCCTTCCATCCGTCGGGCAAATTCCGGCCCCATTTCTTCTGGACGCAAAGGAAGAAATGGGGCAGGTTCCGCGCGGTCGGTTAGGCCGCGCAGTTGCTGGATGTCTCTTTCGGCAACGACGTCCCCAGCAGACTTGGATTCACTTTCCATCAGGTCAAGCAGCGCGGCCCAACTGGTCAACATCAGACGACGCTCACCTCCTGATACGGTCGCGGCGCGTAAGACTCCCGGCGTCGTCGCTCCGGTTACCATAAATTGCTGATCTGCGCTTCGGCACAGTTCCGGCCATAGCATTTCGAGCCGCGCGGCGGGCGCAACAAAGAGAAGCGCGGCAGGCCTGTCTTTGGGCAGCCGCCTGAGATATTCGTTCGGCTGGTTTTTGGTACGCTCTGCCCAGAACTTAGCTTCGATCAGAACGCGTTCAGCCCCCTCATCGTCAAGGCCGACGAGGTCGGGTCGCTCTCTCTTACCTCCTGTAGCTTGAGTGCGCACTTTGGCAATAGAACCAACCGTCGTACCTCCTTCCCGCAGCGTTTTTTTCAGCGCCCTGCGCGCTGCATCTGACTGGGAAAGGATATACCCTAGCGCTTCAACAGCCACATCTTCGGTCCGCTCGGTGAACTTTGGCACAATCTGAGCGAACAACGTCGTCTCATTTGACATGACAGATGGCCTCTCTCGTGTTGTGGGTTACTCGCCTGCATTTTTATTCCGCAACGTCGGGACATCAGGTTCGATAGGATCCCTGGCCCATACGGTCGAGTTCCCCGAGTAACTGACCAATGCCAGCCTCCGCCTCCACATCCCCTGCCCCACTAACCACCCTCTCCATCAACTCCAACAGCGCATTCCAACTCGTCAACATCAACCGCCGCTCCCCGCCCGAAACCGTCGCGGCACGCAGATCGCCCGGCGTGGTCGCGCCGATGATCGTAAACTGCTCATCCGCCCGCCGGCACAGCTCCGGCCACAGCGCGGCCAGTCGCGCCGCCGGCGCAATAAACAGCAGCGCGGCCGGCCGGTCCAGCGGCAGCCCCTTGAAATATGCGTTCGGTTGGCCTGGAGTAAGGTCCGCCCAGCACACGACTTGAATCAACGCCCGCACAACACCCTCGCCGTCATAGCCGGCAAGGCCCGGGCGCTCCCCTTCCACGTCAGTATCCTCGCTGCGCACCCCGGCAATGGTACCGACCGCCGTGCCGCCTTCTCGCAGGGTGCTCGCCAGCGCGCTGCGGGCCGCTTCCGAGCGGGAGAGGATATGCCCCAAGGCTTCAACGACCGCGTCTTCAGTTTGGCCGCCGGCCTTGGACGCGTTATCACCCGACCGGGTCGTGTCAGTGGACATGACAGATCGCCTCTCTCCTGTTGCGGGCCTTCGGGCTATTGGAATGGTCGTGCTTGTCGGTGCGGCCTGAATATACAACGGCGACGCGCGGAATGCAATCCGCTCACTGAAGGCATTTGGCACAATTTGTCACCTTTTTGGGGTTTTTTCCTACTGCAGTCGCATCTGTTCTGGTTTGCCAGTATTGTCGAAGATAGCCAGTGGGTCCAAAGAGGGCCGCGGAGAACTTCGTAAGACCTTTGTCCACGAAGGGCCACTAAGGGCCACGAAGAACGGCTCTTTTTGTCCGCGGAGGACGCGGAGAACTTCCTATAACCTTTGTCCAGGGAGACTCGGAGGGGGCTGGGGCACCGGGGGATGAG